>NZ_CP062975.1:0-897839 GCF_017355605.1 Pontibacillus sp. ALD_SL1 | reverse complement strand
TTTTAGAACCATCCGCATAAAGAGGAGGTGACCCCTGTGAGTCTCATTATTGAAATCCTGTTGAACCTGATCTTCAGTGTTTTCTCCCTCTTTTTCCCGAACGAGGAAATGAGAGAAGAGAGAAAGCTTAAGAAAGCCTACAACAAACGGTTGAAGGAAGAAAAGAAAGAACGAGAACGAAAAAACAACTAACACTAATGTGTACAACCTCTTCTGACCCTCGCTTTATTCATCCTTATTCCATTATATCCCTGCCTCATACTCTTTTTTGTGTGTGATCCCCTCTTATGTACCTTGAAAGTGTAGCCTGTTGCTATGCTTTTTTTATTTTTACATCATAGTTACCCCGCGAACAGCATATCTTGTTGAGGAATACCATTGAGATTGGCTCATTATAAAACGGGAAAGGAAGATTATTATGTTAAAACTAAACATTGAAGATCACGAGACATTTCACAAAAAACTTAGAGAGGGAGACTTCCTGAACATGCATCGCATGATCGGTGGCGGCAAACTTGGGAAACTGTATTCCGTTAAAAGCCTGAAAGGGATTGAGAAAATCTTGCGAGAGACTCACCCGACCCGTGAAGTAGGTTTCAGTGGTCTCATTGACGTCTACGCCTATTACCTCGGGGAAGTCGTTTTAAGACTATTTAAAGGTTCTTCCTGGAACTATGACGGTTTATACCCTGTGATTAGGGTTCCTGTAAAACGAAGTTATTTTGAAATCAATCCCTCTAGTGCGGTTTATAAGTTTTGCACGGGAAAAAACCCTGACTTTTCAAGTGTGTTAGAGGTATATAAACGCATGGAAAAAGAGTATGAATGCGTCGCGAACGGCGGAACGCTTGCTGTTCCAGGTATGAAAATCAAAAAACATATCCAATAAGAGAGGCTGATTCTAATGATTACAACGATTGAGAACTACGTGATCGTTGGTGTTCACCCTGAACACCCCATGAAGCAGCAAGATCTAGAAGAAGCCGTGAAAGAATCCCTGGCCTGGCTGGAGGAACATCGTCCTGATGGAGATGTTTGCTTTGCTTACAAGCCTGTTGAAAAACCAGAGGAGTTTCAGAAAATCGTTTCTGAATTCGCCACGCTTTGTTCCAATTTATAAAGCTCTAAAAAACAGAAGCCATCTGCTTCTGTTTTACATAACATTACCGTTCCATCCAGTAGAACAAATCATGATACGCGATTCCCTTCCATCCTTCCTCTCCTTCAAAACAGGAGCGCACTTTTCCTATTTCTTCTTCCATGTAAGCATCCGCTTCCTCATAAAACGTGATGTAGGATAAGGAGGACGGCAGCAATTCAATCCCAATTTCTACTTTCGAATCCTTTGCATAGGTTACTTCATTTAATGAGAGGGACGTGATGCTATTGGATCCAAGGGCCCTATCCCGATAGCTCATGAGTGATACGCTGTCATGATGGTCGATCATTGTTTTGTAAAAGGTTGGATCAACATCTGTCACGCCTGCGTGATCTAACCAGAACGGGATCGCTGCCCCTGTTTTGAACCCGTGACTCTTTGCGTAATCCGTATAGTACACCACATTTTCTTTCCATTCCGTGATCACGGTTCCTCGATCACGATCCCATTCATCCAACAGATACGGTTCGATGTCAAAATGGATGCCCTCGAATTGGTTTTCTACGCTGACTTCATTATTATACGAAACAACCATGTCGATGCGTTTTTTGATATGGGATTGATACGCCTCCAGCCCCCAATACGGACTCCCCATTAAGGCGTGAGCGCTGATGCCGATCCCGTCCAGCTCCCCGATAAAAAAGCGGTACTCATCCTTTCCAAGGGACGGGTTCCAGTGAACATACACATCCGTCACCCCATTTTCTATGAGGAATGGTTTCACCTCGTCCCACTCCGTGATCATTTTCTCTGCATCCCACACCCACACACTTTTCGATACGGTCCTCTCACTATGTAACACACCTGGTGCCATCAGCAGGAATAGAAGCACACATACGAGCACTCTTTTCATATTGATCCCCCCTCCCCTTTGCCTAAGGAAAAGAGAGGGGGGTGTCAATGAAACGATGCTGGTTTCGTTCTGTTGATCCCTACAAAAAAAGCCATAACGAATGAACATTCATTATGGCCAACTCTATTTATTTTCGTCTTTTATTCCTGCTTCTCTATGCATTCTTCTCCGCAGACAGGGCAGATCGGTTCCGTGCAGCATCCGCCATCCGCGTGGTTTTCCATCTCTTCTGTTACGCCAACGCTTCCATCCGCTAAACGATCGGTATAGTCGCCTTTTACGGTCATCTGAAAGTAGACATTTCCGCCTTCTGTCTCACTTTCGCCACCGCAAACGAGTACATGGGAAATCTCATGGTTGTATGGGCATGCTAACATATGATCTCTCCTTTAATAGCGTTTTACTTGATCCTATCTTACTGTTCCTCGACCGTCCAACCATTTTGGCGAGCGTATTTCAGTTTTCGTGAATACTTTCGTTTCCACTGTTCCCATTCTTTTGTGTACCCGTGTGTAGCCAATGGATCCTGCCGTCGTTCTTTTTCTAGGATTTCAGCCACCCATTCGGGGACCTCTGGTTTATAGGTTTCACGATCCACGTCATCCACTCCTCCTGTGACGGTCTCTTTCATATCTCGTTTTTTAGTTGTTCCTTAAGCTTCGCTTTGAACAGACGCACAATCGCATCACCCTGAAACTCATCGTATTTCTCGTATAAGCCGCTTATGGTTTTCGCGAAGATGACTTCATACCCTTCTCTTTCATCAAGAAACAAGCGAAGTAAATCCTCAGCTAACTCGTTTTGGTGCTCATGTGATACATACATCCTCATCATCCTTTCTAAGACGCGTCCCCAATCTGATACGTATCAAGAAATGCTTGCGCGTCTTCTTCCCCGCCTCGGATATAGTCTCTGTATACCTCTTCTTTCATGTGAGGGGGACGGTAAGAACCAGCCCTGAATGTCAGTTCTCTTAAAACGTGTTCCGATAACGGGTTTCCTGATACATGCGTTCGGTCAAGATCAAAGCGTCCTCTGTATTCGCCACCCTCTTCAAACAAGATGACAAAATCACACTTATAATACCCATTCGAAGGAGCGTAGCACGCTAAGTCATTGATATGAGCTTCTGCCTCACTCCAGGTGGTAAACGTGCGTGTTTCTCCTGCTCGGGTAATCGGACCTTCGGCCTGCGTGAAACGGATGGACGTCATGGTATTCTTCATTAGAATCATCCTCTCAAATAATGGCTTCCTAAAGTGTTTTTATTTTACCATGTTGTGGTAGTATGTCGTGGAATAAAACAGAGAAAGGTGTGGTGAGAGATGTGATACAGCAGCATTGGAGGAGTTTTGTTCTCTCGGAACTCTCTGTTGCATAGTCTAGATCAAGGAGGTGATACAGTGTTCAAACAAGCGATCCGAACGAGCGATGGGCACCATGATATTTATATGTTTCAGGTGCTTGCCGACAGCACGACCACTTTATTTCAGTGGTACCTCGCTGACTCAAAGGAAGAAGAAGGCAAAGCCCTAATCGGTGATGCGGACTATCCATCGTACTTCGTTTCAGACGAGCTGATTGAGATGTTTGACTGGGAGGGCAAGTACCTGTACTGTGTTTATCGGAATGTATGTGCGGAACACGGGGATGTATGTACGGAACGAATCCTGCTTCATTTGTCCATTGAGGAGATGCAGGAAGCTGGCGTCCTTTTTGACAATATCAGTAAAATAGCCCCCTAGAGGGTATTTTACTCCGTCCAATTTTCTACTAATGATTGCACGTATTCGAGTGAGGCTTCCTCGAACCAGGTGCTCACCACTTCTCCATTTGGTTTTCGGATCACAAGATAATCATCCCCTGCATGGAGAATCACGCTTCCCGCCAACTCGTAATCCCTTCCGAAGAACCTGTTGCAATAAAAACTTGTAATTTGTAACCCGACACACCAATCCATGGTTATTCCTCCTCCTTTTTTTCTCCTCGATACACAGAAAAAAAGCGACGAAGCGCCGCTTTAACCATATTTATTTTCTTTAATGGATCCCGTTGCTTTCAGAAAACACCCAATCGGTATCCGCTTCCTCAGTCGGTGGTTTTTCTCCGCAATGAGCAACCGCTTTCTTTTGGCCTTCCAGGATTCGTTGTTCGAAATTGTCCATGTCTCGGACCATCTTTTCTAAGATACGACCAATCCCTTGTAAATAGCGCATCGTGCTTTCTTTTGAATCCGTACTCCTTATGACCCCATCGTTCATGGGGATTGAATGAATATTCATGCCAGATGAGACCTCTGACAGAACTAATGCATTCTTTTTCGGAACGGCTGAGAACTCGTATGGTCCAACTGTGATTCTGTGTCCGACGACTGGCTTCCACCCGTTTTTCGTAGCAATATAAAACTGTTCGGTTTTCTGATTGACCGTTACCCCCACGTTTTCACTCTCCCGCTCTATGATTTTATCAAACGTTTTCTGCCAATCTGAATGTGTACCCTTTACCATACGCTCTCTTGTACCGTTGCAGCAAGCGATATTGTTCGCTTTTGCTCTTTGCCCCATCACAGAACACAAACGTTTTTTCGTAAGGCGATCGGACAAGAATGTGATACGGATAGATTTGGTCTTTGTGACACGCTTCTTTCATTCCCATAGATTTCATCCCTTTCTTATGATGAGCTTGGGGTACCCTTAAACACTAGCTGACTGTCGATTCTTTCCAGTAGCAGTTCATCGAAAGAGGAGCAACGCCGTATTCTGCACAGCGTTTCACGTAACGGATATATTTTTTCAACGCCCGAGTGTATTCAGGTTCTGGAAGCGTTGGAATGACTCCGTGAACCATCGGATAATCGTAGTCCGTCTCCGCTTTTTGGATCTTTCCTTCCTCTTCCAAGATCAACTGATAATCATTCAGCGCATACCACTCAATCGATACAGGGGAGAAACGATCGGTTTCGGATTGATCTAGCATTCCCTCTCCGTTGCTCCTTACATAATCAGCATAATGGTCTAACAGGTCTTGGAATTTCATTAGAATCTTCCTTTCTTCTTTTCTCCCATTATATCCGATATGGTCTCATGGGTAGAAAAAACACGGCAAAAGACGCCTGTGGAGAAAGGGAGGTGATCTCTGCCATTCTAATCGGCAGTGTGTATCGCTTCCTTCAAATTTTTCATGAAAATTCGTGGCGAATGTGCCGTGGCATAGGAAAGAAACGTGAAGATTAATTCTCCTGCCTCATCTATTTCGATTCGTGCTGTTGGATATTGTTTGCCAGAAGCAGACGAAAAGGTGTATTCCAATGTTCCATCAACGATAACCGCTTTCACGCCCCTGTGTGTAAGTTCAACAATCTCATTAATCTTTTCTAATGTGAGTCCGCCAAATGTTTCCTCCTCAGGAACCACACTCGAAATCACCTCGTTGGCTCCTTCTGAATCCTTTCCACCCTTCGTTAACGCAATGCCAGCAACAGCTGTTGCGGCTGTTGCCGCAGCTGATAGCACTAGTGGTTTTATCCATTTTGATTCTTTCATTTCTCCATCTCCTTCTTTATAAAAAACCTGCATAGTAACAATCCGTTATGTACCCTTTATTTTACCATACAACCCCTTGTGCCAACGAAGAGCTTTTGAACGCCAAAAAAAGCGACAGAACGTCGTTTTATCCGTTGATCAAGAACTCGTTTCTGATAGCGGATTAATACGGATGCGTCCTCACATGGGCTTATTCCACAGATATATTTTTTATGAATATTTTAATATTTATTTCTCCTATTTGGTAATATATATAACAAAACACACTCATTCTAGAGAGGAAGATCACTTTGAAAATTACCTTACAAGATGTTTTTCAGTACAAAGTATCTAACGAAGCCAACCTTTTCGATCTGATGAAAAATTGGGACGAGAAAGTTAAACCGTATTTACGAGACAAGGAAATTGTTGAAGCCTTAATAAACGGGTTCGATGATCATTTCCCGACGCAAGAATCATTAGAAGACTACGATTGGGAAAATCCAAGATTAGACCATTTCGGTGCCATTGGATTCGTTGAGCTTCATGAAATCATGGATGAAGAAACGTTCAGAGAGTATATCGGTGGAGATTACGAAGCCTATTTTCATTGCGAAGAAGAGAATGAAGATTGCAAAGACTGGGTGAAAGATCATTCATATTTCGCCTATCGAGCCCTTGGTCGTTGTCATCATTTATCTCCCTTCCTGAAAGAAATTGGGCGTAAGATGATGCCAGAATATGAGTGGCATATTCTTGAATTACCAGCTCACTCCAATGCCGTAGGCATTAAAGACGGAGAGGTTCACGTTGTTGTTGATTTATTATGGGGAGAACGGCATAACAATGCCTATTTACTCCTCGAAGAAATGTTCGACTTATCCAAAACGATCCTTCTCAATCAGCTAGGGAGCGATGATGATGAGATGACCGAATTAGTAAAAATGAGTGTAGACGTGGCCGAAAAAGAGCTTTTAAACAAAGATACGGCATAACATTTCACAAACGAACAACAACTTGTTGTTCGTTTTCTTTATGCCAACGAAGAGCTTTTGAACGCAAAAAAAAAACGACAGAACGTCGCTTTTATCTTTTATCTAAATTTCGTTTTTGATATGTTTGTTTAATGGGCTTTCTCCTCATTTTTTGGATCGCATTCACCGCCCGTTTCTTCCCACTCGATATAATTTTTCGGAAGCCATCCTTCCCACACCACGTTAGCCAGTTTTTGTTTGATCTCTTCCATGCGAAGGTTTAGCTCCTCTTCACTTTCTAACGGATTAACGTGGTAGTGCCCTCCGCATATGGGACCAATCCCGTATAACAAACTAACAGGATGTTTAATCACCCTCCCGCAATGGAGACAATGGCTGGAAGGCTCAGGTTTCCCCTTCAGTACCATGTGGATTCCGTTAGCCGTTTCTCTGGTCGAGTACCCGAACATCGTTCTCATCGGGACGGGTATTTTATCAGGGTATTTAGGATTCCGTTTCGTCAGGAATGGTTTCACTTTGACTCGCAGTTCTTTAACCTTTTCCATTTTCCCCTCTCCTTTATACATGTCTTTTCACAAATGATTAAAGTGGCAGATCATCTTCAAAATCAAGGCCTTTTGTATCAGCATTTCTTTTTGGATTTCTGAAAGAAGTCAGTATAATCACATCAAATTCATGTTCAGCAACGTGAACAGGCCTGTTTATTACAACGAAATAACTTTCATTTCCGACTAAATCGTCCATAATATTGTGCTCGTACATTATAGGGTAGTTGATTATATACCCCATTTCATCCATTCTGTTCAGGGTATCAGGAGTATTTTTTTCGGTTAGAATAATGCGAAAATTGTCATTGTAAGGAGCATTTAATTCTAAATAAAGATCCACGTCCAAACCTTTTAACTCTTTTTCAAGTTCATTTTTGGTGAAATGAATGAATTCTCCGTTTTTGTAATGAAAAATCATGGTCATCTCCCTTTCCATCTTTGGTGTTTTTATTGTAAAGGTGATTATGGAAAAGCGAGAAAAAAAAGAAATATACCTCATGCTGAGAGGTTCACAAACGGGGATCGGTCGTATATGTAGTTCTAAAAAGCCACCAAGGAAGACTTTGGTGGCTTTTCGGTTTAATGGGATTTGAGAGTGATAAAGGGTTCGAGTGGTTTGCGTTCTAATTGTTTAACTGTATTTAAGGAAAGCTTTGTATCGTACAACTCGTTTACCCATAAATATTTTGTAATTTCAGTATTCCCTTTAAGATAATTTTTTCTGTTGTTGAAAATAATGCAGATTTCACTGCGATCCTCTAACAACTCTTCCACTTGTTCCTCGGTGTTAATTTCATAGTCAACGTATTGAATCATGATAATTCCCCCTTGTTTATATACGATATGAACCGATCGAAAGCTATATGAGCTTCTATAATTTAAGCGTAAAAATTGATCTCTTTTGCTTCATCGTCATACGCCCATAATCCCTCCATATCCTGGTCGTTGTACAGCTCAATCGCTTCATCCACAATCTCCTCGTCTGACCTTCCTTTGATGTTTTCAATCCTTACCGTTTTATGGAAGGTGATATAGGCTTCTCCAGCTGTCTCCCTGCACCCGTTCACCTTCAACTCGTCATTCCGTCGACATTCAGACATGTTTTCTTCCAAAACCTCTAATAGTTGATCTTTTGTATAGGATGGCCCAGCCGTGCCATTTAGTTTGCTTTCCATGTTCATCGCTCCTTTAATGCATTGTATTCGGTTGGGGGAAACATATGCTTTAAAGAAAGGAACCGCTAAAGACGCATCGTGAAAACTCTCTATTTCACTTTATAAAATCTAACACTTGTTTCTAATGTAAAAAAGCCAGCAACTGTTAAAGTTACTAGCTGTTCATTTTCAAAGATTTCTAATCCGTTGTAGCGCAAGTCTCTCATTGGTATAATCCTCCTATCTTTATGTATAATGGCATTATATGAGTGGACAATGTGAATATGCGACGCGTGCATGTTTCACACACAATAAACAGAGGATGGAGGAGTTCATAATGGAAGCAAAAACCTTCAGAGATGGGATCAGAAAGAGAATTCAGCGTGTGTCGGAAAACAGTGGCAGCGAAGAAGCTTTGGGCGTTCGCGAGTTGCAAAAGATGCTGTATCGGATGGTGCACCGAGAAATCAAGGGGATCGAAGATGAGGATTATATTTATGATGTCGGAAAACTGCTGCTGGAAGTGGCAAGGTTAAGAAGTGTTTCGAAAGAGGAAACGGACAAAAACCTATAAAAATGAAAAAACCACCAAAGAGGGTGGTTTTTTGCTATTTCGAATGGCTTCTCATTTGAAATTATAACTCATCCAAATCCCGTATAAATGCTTCAAGGTCTTCTTCTGCAATATCTCCGCCGTTTTCGTTCACCATCTCCAGTTCTTCACTGTCTTCGAGTAGATCATTAGCAGCTCTTGAAATGGCGAACATCCAAAACGCTTCGTGATCCAATCCGTGTTTTCTCATCAGGGTCATCATTTTCTCCTTGTAATTCATACCTCAACACTCCCTCGTTTTATTTAGACCATTTGACTTTGTTCACATAGTCTTCATTTTCTTCGTTCCAGACAAGCGTGTATATATCATTCTCCTCACTCGTGCGTGCCTCTACAAGGGCTGCACCGAGACCATCAATATCGATGGCAATCCCAGGGTTTTCTGGATCACTCGTTTTCTCGGCGACCATCGTTCCTTTTGGGGTTTCAACAACAAGGGAAAATGCGCTTGGGTGCAGACGATTCGGGAACCGTTCTAACACTTTTAAGGCTGACTCGATTGCTGCTAATTCTTCTCTTGCTTTATCTGCCTCTTCTTCGTTTACGCCGCTTTGATAGCCCACCTCCTCTTGAAGGGCCTCTCTGATATTGATCAGCGTACGGTATTCTAATGAGTGTGTTGCGTTCATCTTCATCTTCCTTTCTACTTTTTTCTTATAGTACCATCAGATCCGTCGCGATGATGAGAAATGACAGATTAATGGATCATTCCCTTTTCTTTTATTATATGTGGGTTATGATTCAAAAAGAGCCCGCCGAAAGTAACGGGTTCCGTTTTAAAAAAAAGATGATGAAAACAACATTAGAAAAAGCAGAGGATTTCACATCCATCTGCTTTTAGTTAGGTTTTATTAAATCTGGTGAGGGGGGTACCCCTCACTTTATTGTAATTGTATATGTCCAGTCGCCCTCATTTACCACATATTTTCCAACGTGCAAGTTTTCCAATTCTTCTGTTTGCTCATGATCTTCTTGCCACGCCAGTTCATAATTGCTCACGATTTCATTAATTTCATTTTGTGCTAGACGCTTTTCGTTACCGTTTATTAAAGCGTATTTTTCTGTTGAATCAACACCTACAACATGACTCCCATTGCGTTTCTTTTCGATTGTTACCATCATTTAAAATTCCTCCTTCATAATTAAGCTGCTTTTTAAAGTTGTAGCAAATTTTCGGCAGTTATAAAAAGGATACCCTTCGAAAAGATCAATTTGAATCCCTAACTCTTGGGCAAAATCGAGCTCAGCATTTAAGTTACTTAATTCCACATCCTTGATTATAATCATACTCCCCACTCTTTTATGCATTTTGCTTACGATTATTTTAACATTTATTTTTTGTTGGGCGTAAAAGAGGAGGTCAAAATAATAAGGACTCGCCAAAAGGGGCTTTCATGGGCACATTTTTGATCACCTTCTTCATCCCTTTGGTATACTGGGAGGAGCAAATGCAGAGAGGACGATGATTATGTATGGCTTGTACACAGAATGGAAGACGACTCATCACGACCTGTTTGATTATGTATTGTTGCTCGAGGTTCGATTGCTTTCGGCGGCTAGTTTAGAACCAACCGAAATCGGAACCGCTCAGGTCGTCATGACGGATGAAAAATGGCTCGGAGATCGAGGGAATCTACCTCTTGTGGACTACGTGCACTATGATTTCAATGACGAACGTAATTGGTACGAGCGCACACCTTATGAATACCTCGAAGATACGCTTCGTTGTACTCGTTATGGACAGGGTGGCGGGACACATGGGAAACTGGCTCGTATTCTTAAAGTCGAGATCCACAGGGAATATCGGGGTAACGGACACTTCCACTTCTTATTCGGTCGGATTCTTGATATGTTGAAAAAATGGGATGTGGATGTTGCTGCGCTTATGCCATCTCCATTCGGAGATTGTGACAGAGACCCAGACGGAGATCCCTTTTCCGTTAAAGTTGGTTTACCCGAAGAGGGAGAGGCGGAAAGACGTCTTCAAACCCTGTACAGTCGATACGGATTCGAGAAGTGTGACAATGAAGGCATTCCCTATATGACATTACGACTATAAAAAAGCGAAGATCTGCTTCGCTTTTTTTACAGGTAAAAGATGCGCATGAGTAACGCAACGACCACGAAAGGGATGGGCATCAGAGCGACAATCGTCCAAAACATTCGCATGTTCCCATCTTTCCCTCGCTGTTTATAACAATTGATCACATTCAAACCCACAAATGGCAACATAAATTGTGGAATGACAGCAAGAAGTTGCGGCCAAAACCATTCTCTTGACCCCGTTAACGCAAGTCCAAAAACGAAAATGCAAAGGAACAAAACATAAATGGGTATCAGAGCAATATTGAATATGATATAGCTTCGTTTCATGCAAAACCCTCCTCAATTCCTTCTTTATAGCGCAATCTGTTGTTCTGTCAAGCGCTCCTACACCCACTTCATCATATGGATAAGGGTGATCATTAGCGGGAACAGGATAATCGAAATCCCCACCCACTTCTTTTTTATGAAGGGACTCAACACCATCCCTCCACCTAAAGTTATGATGAGGGCGCCTGTTATAATGAACTCCCTCACTCCCGTTATTGGCATGGATGTGACTAACACGAAAGAGAGGAATGTGATGCCACTTAAGGATACGAATAGGATTTGAAAGACACGCTCCTTCAGCTTCTTTTTCAGCAATAGGTGTATGATGAGCGTGCCGATCAGGCTTGCGGTCGCGATCGGCAATAAGAGAATCGTGTTCATCACGCTCATTTTCCCAACGTAAAAGGACCATTCGACCTCATGCAAAGAACCATGAAAAGCAAGCCACAACACAAACAGAACGAGCTGCAACAGAAAAGCAATCCCAAGCGAACAGTAACTTCTGTATATCCACTGACCAGCCATCTCTACCACCTCCATGGTCTATCTTTGTACCACGAGAACTACCCTTGAAAAAGAAAAAGCACCCGAAAGGCACCCCTACATACAGACTTGAGGAAACAACAGGAAAACACTCGCTGAACATTGCATCGGATTGGGTGTATACCCATTTACCTCAACCTAATTTCGCGAGAGACACCTCTAACAACATCCGAGTCTCAGTTATCGCCCCCTCATTTCATCTATACCTTACAATACTTCACCCATTCGATAAACAACTTCTTATCAGGCCGCATGTATTGAAGGAACGGATTCATGAATGACTCGTTTCATGTTAGAATATAGTATACAGAAAGGGTGATTTAGAGTGGAAAATGAGCATGTTGAAGATATTATAGAAAAGAAAATTCAAAGCGCGGCAGATCAAGCGCGTGCAGAAGCTAAAATGCACAACACGTATGTGGTGTATATGGACGATGATGGGTTTGTTGTAAAAGAGTACCCTGATGGAAAAATCGTAAGAAGTGCAGAGGAATAAGGTTAATGGAAAAGCAACGAAACCCAAGAATGATTGTTTTCGCAGGCAACAATGGGAGCGGAAAATCGACGCTACGCCATACGCTTTTCGAGGAATTGTATACTGCGGTCAATATTGATCCAGATTTATTGGCAAAAAAGTACGCCCAGGGATCGAATAATGCCACTTTGCTAGGCGGAAAAGAAGCAATCCGTATGGTAAATGACTGCATTCAGAGAAAAGTTGATTTTTCCTTGGAAACAACTTTATCGGGAAAACTGATTAAGCGTCAGATTGAATCAGCAAAAAGGAACGGATTTGACGTTTATATGTATTTTGTCGGAACGAATTCAGTTGAGATTAATATCGAAAGAATTAAGCAGCGTGTGCTTAATGGCGGACATGATATTCCAGAAGAAACAGTTCGTAAAAGAGGCGAAAGAATCGTCTCAAATGTAGTAGGGTGTTTAGGGAAAATAGATTATTTGCGAGTTGTAGATAGTACGTATAAGACAATGAATACAATATTCATTTCAACACGAAAAGAATTAATAAAGAAAACGGAATATACCCCAGAATGGGTAACGCCGATTGTAAAAAGAATAAAAGATGATAAAAAGTAGAGACGTCCGTATAAGATTGTGGATTGTCTCTTCTTTTTTCGTATGGTTTATCAGGGTTTGTTCAAACCCATCATCCTTATAGTCGTAAATCTAACTGAAATTTGCGATTAGATAGATGTTTACCCATCCCCCTCAAACTAATTTCGCGAGAGACGCCCCTAGCAACATCCATCTATTCCCAAAAATGACTACTTTCGATCGCTTCTTCATTTTTTGTTACTTTACTTTACGTTTTGTTACTTTACGTTACCTTACATTTATTTGTTATCTTACATAATCCCTTTTTTTGACATCCAGATAACTCTTAATTATCTTGAAGTTACATAACATAGGTTATGGTTAACTAGATTAAAAGGTTTTGATTGTTCAGATTATTTAGGGTGATTTTCTTGTTTACATAACTCTGTACTAGGTAACTAACAAACACCTATCCTTTTAACTCTTTTTCGCATGCTGCGCAATGAGGTTTACAGTCTATGTAGAGAATCTCCTTTTCGAGCATTTCCCCTTTGCACCACGCACAACGACAGATTTTATTCCCCTTTTCCCACGTTTCCAGTGCCAGCTCCCCAACGCCCCAGTCATCCTTTTCGATATAGATCTGTGCTTGTCAGGCTGCTGTGCACGTATTCGTTTTGAGATTCATAGATGCCATACCCTCTGTCAAACGCTCTTGTGACCACATAAATTCTCATGTCCCCTCTCCTCCCCAACCGACTCCGACTTTTGCTTCATCATAATGCTAATCCACCCTTTTGTTTAGAATAGATTTTCGCTTTTTTTAGACAATAATGAATCGTTGGGAAACTCTTCGTTTATCTCTTGTTTTAATACCAGAAAAACATATATATTATTAACTTTGTATTATTGGAATCTCCTTGTAAAAAAGAAGGAGAAAAAAGGTTCTGGAACTAGTGAATGGTACGCGTTTTTACAAAGAAGGAGGATGTCACATGGGAAAAAGAATCGTTCATTTCGATCAGGATTGGAAGGACGGCAAGATGAGAATGGACTATGAATGGGTGTACAACGATACCACGTACGTAATCGAAAATATCCCGATCAAGAACCTGCCGATCGGCACGGACGATGGTATGATAAAGAGTGTGGCGGTCATGGTGGAGATGATTATGAGGCTTCAACAGGACGGGAAAATACACTCCCGCATAAACTTTTCCGATGTGGAAGATCTGTTGGACGATTGGTGATATTCATCGCGGGCGCAAACATTCTGTCATGTTCACAAAAAACGACTGGAGGCCTGTTTTATGAAAGGGATAGGAATGGGGTTTCTGATGCTGGTTCTGGTTTGGCTGATACTATTCACCCTGGGGATCCTCGTTCACGCAACGGGTTCCCTGCTGGCTTTACGACCTTACACGAACGATTTGATTCAAACATTCTTGAAAGAATCCGCAACACTTGCCAACGTCATCACATTTGTCATACTCATGTTCATAATTCCTTTTGGCCTCGTTTCCTATCAAAAGTCAAGAGAATAACAGGGTCGCCCCAGGTGAAGGGAAGCAACGTTGGCTTACCCCCCTGAATTTACTTCATAAGAAAATACTGGTACAATTAGGTGGACTTTCTAGTGCAAAAGGGGGAGAAGTTTCATGGATTTTCTAAAACGAGTTCTAAGTACCATTTACTATTGCAGAAAATGCGGTAAGGATTTCACGGGGGACAACAACTGGCAACATTGTCCTCATTGCGGAAGCGGAGATATTGGTGCCTAAGAAACACAAACAAACGCAAAGCTCATCCGTTAAGGATGGGCTTTTTTGATGCATTCTTCTTCGGTAATGCCACCGCGTTCGCGCCCGTCCGAGTAACCAAGTGGACAGCTTCATCGAAGTGTGTGGTATGTTTGATCGCTGTAATTTTGAACACATTTCGTGAATATGCTCTACAATGGACGCATCTTACAACGAAGGAGCGATCACCATGTGGAGAGATGACGAAGACTATGAATACATGAATGATTATGACCTGGAGGAAAAGAGATGGTCAGACGACCTGGATGAACGCGCCCGTGCCGATGAGGAAGCGGAGCGCCGCGAGGAGGAAGCTAGAGAAGAAGAACGAAGGTATCACGAAGATCAGGAAGCTTTCTGGGAAGAAATGCGCCAAGACGCGGAGCGCAGGGATGAAGAACGAGAGGAAGTGCGCGAAAGGGATCGCGAATGGTATGAAGAAAAGGAGAGGGAAGATGAACTTTATTATGAGGATCGGAACTACCGTACCCCTCCTGTAACGTTTGGGGGAAGCTCTGTCGCAAGGCCTCAGGCGAGTTATACCCGCACCCGTCCGTATGTTCAACCTGTCAAAAAATCAAACGTCCCTTTCTTGAGCAGAATAGGCCTTCTGATTGTGGCGATCTTTGCTGTTGCCGAATACGAGTTGGTTGGTGACATGCTGGGGCAGTACGGAATTGTGGCAACCGAATTACCACGTTTCTTTCTTCCGTTCGACCCCTACACAACGTCAAGCTTGTATGAAAAAGTCGTGCTCATGCTCTGGACAGCTTTTTATGTCACCATCTTTTCGCTTCCTTTTGCAGCCATTTCTATGCGCAAAACGCTTACTCGCTACGGGGTTCTAGCTGTTTTGATTGGAACGGGGTTTTTGATCTTTGGAGTGGCAACAAACCCTGAATCCTCCGTTTACCAGGCTTCGCTGTTGTTTTTTGTCGCTATGATCCTATACCGAATCGTGTATCGGATGATTTCTTCCAGTTTCAGAATCGGCCTTGTCATGCTTGGAATCTCGACCCTTGGTTTCTTCCTTAGCGGGAACGATTTGATCTACCCGTGGTATTTTCTGACGATCGCGAGTTCCTTTCATCTGTTAGCCGAGAAAATAAACCCATAAAACCTCTTGAATCTTCAAGAGGTTCTTTTTATGTTCTTTTCCCTCATCAAACGACATATCCAAAGGGTTTTCGTTTCAGCAAAACAAAGGTTCTTATATAAATGGAGGGATTTTTATGCTGATGCACGATGGGGTTTCCATGGACAACTGTTTCCATCTTTCGAATACGGAGTTTCCGAACTGGCGCGAGATGTACCGCCAGTCTTTATCCATGGCAAAAGTGGGGTTGCAATCGATGATCAAAGCCATCGAGGAGAATGAGTTTTGCTACGAGGAATGGGAAGGTGGGTCGTACGGGTGTTGTGTCCGTGATCTGTTCGACGTCTTATGCGGGAATCGTACAAGGACATCCTGCTACTGTATGCTGCAACAGGGCAAAGAAAAAGATGCTTTACCTCTCATGAGAAAATCACTTCACCTCCTCCTGGCTGAAATGGCTTCAGTTGAACATTCTGGCCAGTAAAGGAAAGAAGGGCTCAGAGGGAAAACGAAGGGCGTTTGTTAAGGAGCGAGCATCTTGTAGACACTTTTTATTAACAAGAAATAAAAATCGCCCCCTTTCCAGGGAACGATTTAGGGTTTTATGTTATGAAACGGGTGCCTTAACAGGCGAAATCACCAACAATGAGGCAAGGAAGCCCCCACATTTATGTGTGGGGAGGAATTGCCACAAGGGCGAGATTTTAAATCTAACTCATCTTTCGATGGTAACGTGAGCGTATGCTCATCTCTCCTCGCACATGTTAAGAAGGGTTGATTGCAATATAGACACGACTCGCTACACCCCTAGCTGGTTGTTTAATCTATATTCCATAGAGCCTAGAACTGGAGAAGCATTCCAGGGTATGCACCTTCTTAACGGAGTTCGTTTAGCATTTCTGCATAAAGGAACCAATGCTGGTCAACTCAGAGCCTGTTGGGAATTTCCCGACAAGCCCCCGCTTTTAAGCGTGGGGTAGTTGACTTCGATATACCGAATATTCCGTACGGGTACGACAGTCTTACTGCGTTTCCCATCCTGCTCGTTTTCCACTTTTAATAAATCATCCCTACTAAGAGCTTTAACGTCTAACCTGATAAATAAAACCCCGTTCGGCAGCTTACTCTCTGGTGCAGCACCTATGAAAACATCTTTATCAAGAAGTGTAATACGAAGGTATTGATCACCTTTTAGCCCTGTGTTTATCTTATGCTTTTCATTTGTTGCGCAGAACAAAAAAGGATGAAAAGAACAAAAATCATCAAAATTGCTATAAATGGTTTAATCCATCATTTATACGTAAATCTTACCGTCCCTAAGATTATTTGTATTTTTTATAGGAAAACATGTTTCATACAATTTTCAATGAACTCTTGTTGAAGAACGTATAATATCGAGGGGGTTGATAAGGAGACTGGCCATAATGATGGATGGGGTACAGCGATCCTTGACGACTTCGACCGAGGATCCTATAATAGGGGTTGCCATAAAATCCGTAACGAACGTTACGTCAAACAAGGGCCATGCATTCAGTTGTATGGCCCTTTTTGTTTGATCGTCACCCACAACAAGATCCAAAGCGGAGAGGGAGACTTGCCCTTTTGTGGGAGAGAAGTGCACGAAAAACCAGCAGACCGCTTTGGTCTGCTGGTTTTTTAAAACATGCGTCTCTCCCCGTATCCCATCACCACAACACGGGTATTCCCTTTTATATACTGAAGCATTTCATGGTCTTTATTTTCCATAAACCCGACTATTGGGAAGGCTTCCAATAACGCATCATAGTCAGACGGAGCAGGTGCCTGTTCCCTTGTCGGAAATGTATGGCTGGGGATTACAACGTCCGCTTCTAATAAGTTATCCACTGCGTACGCAGCTTCCCTCGGCCCCATCGTAAACGTACCCGAGGAAGACAAAATAGCAATAGTTGGCTGATAGACTTCTTGAATCCATTTCATATCCGCCATTAAAGCCGTGTCCCCAGAATGATAAATAACGGGACCGTTCTTGAAGTTAAGTACGTACCCTGCCGCTTCACCTGCATACGTTAAGTTCCCTGTTGTTTCTCCGTAACTCGATGTATGCTTGGCTGGAACCATAGTTGCGGCAACACCATCAAGCTCAGCCGTACCCCCGAAGTTTAGAGGGAATACATTCTGGACCCCTTCTCCCATTAAAATCATAGCCAGCTCATATTGTGCGATGATTTGACATTCAGGATTTGCGACCAGCACTTTTTTTACGCCACTCGTGTGATCAAAATGACCGTGCGTTAGCAAAATCCCGTCCAATGAACGGAAAAAGACTTCTGTTCGGTATTCGTCTGGGCATCCTGGATTCATGTCAAAAAACGGATCCACCAAGTATTTTTTCCCCTCTTCCGTTGTAAACAAAAACATTGCATGCCCTAACCGTGTAAGATGCATATGCATCCCCTCCCTATTTTTATGACACAACTTTATGTGTTTTCTGATTTCAAAAGTTGCGTAATTTCATACACCCGCTCTTGCAGATCTTCTAACGCCTCTGACAGTTGGTCGAGTTGATCTGTCTGCACATGATAAGCATGCTGCGAATCTTGGACAGAAAGGGTCAATTTTTCTGCGCCCTCCGTCAACTTTTCCATTTGCTCCTTAATCGTTACTGAAAACTGTTCGGAGTCTTGCGAGAGCTTTCGAACCTCATCTGCAACCACCATAAACCCTCTCCCGTACTCTCCAGCTCTGGCGGCCTCAATGCTTGCATTAAGGCCCAGCAAGTTGCTGAGCTTAGCTATGCTTCGGATATTTTCGCTTAATCCCGCAATCTCTTTTACCTGGGAGCCGACAACATCCATAAAATCCCCCATATTCGTAATCGACGCTTTGGTTTCCTCTAAGGACTCTGATATGGTTACCGCGTTGGTTGACACTTGTTGGATAAACGAAATCAAATGTCTGGATATCTCCTTCAGATGCCGCTTCTTTTCAATGCTCATCCCAACCAAAAGCGTTCCCACAACAACCCCGTCATCATCCTTTAAAGGAATGCCGCAGGCTAAATACTGAACACCAAACACACTGCCCTCAATCTCTTCTTTGATAGACTTTCCCTGAAAAAGAACTTTTTCAGCAAGGGCTCCCCGTTTTATGGGGTCTCCAGGTTTAATCTTAAAGTTCAAACGTTGCCCCGCCTCATAACAAACATATTGTTCTGAATCGGTCAGGCCTATGGTAACTTCATTTTCCAAAAGCTTAAGCAGTTGATGCACAAGCGGAAACAGATCTTTATAATATTGAAACTTATTATCCATAATCCCCCTCCCCCTCTCTTTATTTAAATAAAAAAAACGTATCCCTTTTTGTCTTTCCGACAGCAGAACACTAAGGATGACTGCCGTGGAGTGCCAATAAACAAAACAGATGACCAAATGGCTTACCCTCATCATTTTCTATCAAACATAACCCAGAGTACCCCTTCAAAATCTACGATTTAGTGGGGGGTGAATGGGTCTTTTTTATCCCTCTCCCTAATGTTTTCTCCCATTTAAACATATACTAGATGTATAGGGAGGTGAAAATATGACTTACGAAACTCAACAGATTTGGATTAAAAAAGGCCATAAATTGTACGGCTATTGCCAGTCTTCCTGCCAAAACGCAAAATAAGATAGACTTCTGAAGTTCCACCTGCAAGAAAACCAAACATATGAAATATCTTTCATTTAATGGCAAAATTGTACTTATGTCGATGGAAGGACGTGAAAAAGCAAATGCAAATCAATTTCCAAATGAATACATAAAAGCTTGTTCGCACCACCACATTAATGAAAATGAATAAGATATGATTACACTTGGAGGCGGATTCGTTGAAGGATAGTATAAAAAAAGCTTGGATTTATTGGAGTGGGCGTTTTAGCTTTATCTTTAGGGATATTTTCAAATTCTTGGGACTTTGACAGAGATGAAGCGGTCGGATAGGTGGAAGAAGAACCAAAAACGATAGATGATTTAGAAGAGTGGGAGTATAAACCCAGTATGGAAGAACAAATGGAAGAATATTTTTCAAATAGGGGTCAGACGTTTGATAAAAAAGAAAGTGCTGCTGCATTTGCACCTGGAGAAGAATACGAAACTTATGCAGGTTTCTGGCTAGAGAGTGAAATGGGAGCACCTCATTTTTTCCATTTTAAAGATGGATGGCTAATGAAAGTAGACAACTTTTTTGAAGAAGAGGTAGCGAATAACATAACTACCGATAAGGACAAACAGCGATATAAAGAAGCGTATTTTGAAGAAGAATATGGTGATCAAGAATAGAAAAAAACGAGCGAATGAACACTCGTTTTTATTTCATGATGAAACACATTCTCCCGACATCTTTACAATCGAATGTCGACACTCAAAAAAAGATGCTCACCTGAGCATCTTTTTCGCTATTACTTTCTTTCGATGGCAAACTGATACGACTCATAGTCGCTTTTTTCATCGTTATAAGCGAGGCTGTAATGGTCAAGAACCCGATCCAGTGAATCGTGGCACTCATCCCACATGTTGCATTCTACAATCACTACGTCATCATCCCCGTTCAGAAAATCGTTCAGCGTCGTAATGGCTCCCTTTAACACCTCGATATCCGCCTCTACATCTCGACCGTCAAAATCAAGAGGCGCGTTTTGGATCCGCTGTAATTCTTTTTCGACAAAACGGGAACGAAGAATCGTCATATTTTCATAGGATTCATTTAACACCTCTTCTGCTTCTCCTGGGCTCGCATCAAGATTGAGCTGAATGATGCGTCTCGCAACTTTCCCTGGCGTACTTGCTTCCTCAACGGCGATATAGCCTTCATCATTATCATCGGATCGGTGCATGTTGAACCAGTTTCGAACGGTTCCGACAACCTGCTCCCGATCTGTCGCAAAGGCACTTTCACATAAAAAACCATCAATTCTCGCTATGATATACACGGATCATTCCCCGTTTCGTTTCGATTTTTTGCAATGGGTGACAGAACTCATTGTTCCAACGCCTTTCCTATACTTGAAACAAATACACCCCGTTGTATTTTTCAAAAGACGTTCTGTCTGTTTTCCATGCTTCTTTAACCTGTTCGACCGTAGGACTGATGATTGTTCCGTCCTGGTTTTTCTCCAAAGCCCAGGTACACGCGTAAGAATAACCTCTCTTTGTTGTAACGACGCATAATTTGTGAGTGTCACTGAATTCCTTGATTTCAATATACATGAGTTCCCCTCCACATAAGAATAAAGGTTCCGTGGGCGCCATTTCTAAAGCAATTCTAGATCATCAACTATACCATATTCCTTCATCACCTTTTTTAACTCAACCTCATTCGTAAAGGCGTTTTGTTTGGTGCAGTCTATAAAACCACCTTTTGCTAACATTTCAGCTGTAATTTGCTCTTTAGTGACTACCGTTTCATCAAACTCAACATCATCTTCAACTTCCCATGCTCGATCGACTGTTTCTTGGTCTATTTCACTTAAATCGATATCAAATAAATCAACCCAACCTTTTTGTTCAGACACGTCAAAACGATTTAAGATTACGATTTGATAGCACTCTTCTTTTATTGGTTTAATCCAAAAATCGCCGCCTATTAATTCGTATCCATTATTTCTTTCTAAATATGGATGCACTTCTGCGTCTTCCTTCATGAACATGCAGCTCCTTTGTCATTATTTATGCAGCTTTTGCCTATTCTTGATGATGAACTTCTACGATTTTTACGTCACCCTGAAACTCGAACCCTTCTTCCTTCAACCCTCTTAACTCTTCGAATGCTTCTGAAAGGTCTCCGATCGGTGAGCTGATTACGCCTTTTGAATCAACGATTTCATAATAAGGTGTTTTCATAGCTTACATCCCTCTCTGTTATTATTTTTTTATCCCTTGTTGTGCGTTTCGAATGCATACAGATCCTCATCGCATTCAAAACACTGATACTCGTACTCTTCCAACTCACTATTTTCCACTTTGCTCCCGCATCTGTTGCACACTCGTTTTTCCGCCATACAACATCATCCTTTCTGCCAGTCACTACCCTTATTATAAACGGTTTTATATAGGTAATATAAAAAAAGAAGCGTTCTTTATACGCTTCTTCCTACGACGCCTCGGCCTTATTGAAAATCGCTTTTTCTCTTAGTTTTTCATACCTGATCCCTTTATCGAATCGATGAAACGTTGCGAGGATCAGAAAATAAAAGAACGCAAGACTCGCATCCGATGGGAAGAGGGTAACATCGTAGGATAGCAGTAACGGAAGCGGCAAAATAATGATCAAAACGGTAATCAAATACACAACGCTTTTCCGTTTGAAAGCACGATGCTCCGCTTTCCATGTTTCGTTGATCTCTTCTAAGGAATCAGCTTCCATTTCCATCAGACGCAGGAAGTGATCATTCGATAGTTTTTTCAGGTGTTTCATGAGCATACGATGTGTGTATAGGCCTGATATGACACCGCTCAACAGAATGGAAAAAACGCTGTCCCGAAACGCAATATAACAAAGCAAAACGGTTAAAAAAAGACCGAACATGCGCAGGTCTTTCGCCTTTACTAACAGGAGCCTTCCCCTGGTTGATTTCATCTCTTATCCCCCTGATTGATGACAGATATTTACTTTTATAAACAAATTCCCCTTGTTTATGTTGGGAAATCAATTTTCTTTCCCACTAAACTTGCTAACAATAAAACACTCTCTTTGTTGGATGGTGTGAACAGCCCTTGAATGCCATGACTTACGGTTTTGATAACCCCTTCAGTGTCCACGTTTAATTCCATAATGACCGACGACATGTCTGTGTTTACATCTTCAGCATCGACGCCTTCAGGCGCATAAATCATATCCGCTTCGCTTCGATCAATAAATGTGATCGTTTTTCCATCACTTAAATCCGTGATTGTTGTTTCTAATGTTCCGAACACGGGCAATGCACCCTTTACCATTTGCTTAAAGCCTTCCAGGTCAGCCTTTTGTTCTTTGAAAAACCCATCTTTAATCGCTTCAAAAAACTGTTCTCGATTCATCCCATCACCTTTTCTTGCTTAATGTTTTCATGGTAAGCATATCATGGATCTCCATCATTTACTAGATTTTAGGTAGACAAGCGGGAATGCTCGGTTGGTTAGAGGTTCACTAAAGCAGACCTCCATTTTGTCATATCCAAAAATTTTTGTTTAATGTTTTTCGAGGTTTATCCTGCCAATAAGGTGCACACGCGATTATATCTATTCCGCAGAGTAAAGGGAAAAAGCACCCTAGAGGGGTGCTTTTATCGTTGAAATACCGACATGGCTTTGCGTTCAGGAAGAGGAATGTAGATTTCTTCCCATTCCAGCTTTCGCCCGCACGAGGGACAGAACACGAAATCTTCCTCCATAAACGTTCCGCACCCTCCGCAATAGGGTTCGGCATCATCACCAGCAGACATGTAACTGGCGTAAGCAGGCGTCCAACAGACTTTTGCTACCTTTTTCTCCCGTTTGTTAATCAGAAGCGGGAATCGTTTTCTCATTAGGCTCATCCTATCTGTATAGTAATCTTGTTTGTTCTTATTCTATGGGGAAAGCGTTCGCTTCATGAAATAAAAAAACCAGGGAGATGTCCCTGGTTTTTGGATTATGCTTTCTGTCTCAGATAAGGTTCGATCTTTTGATAGGTTTCATTTGTCACAATCAAATTCGTGCCATTTGTTTGATAAACAATATACCCATCGCTTGTACGGGCTTTGCTGGTATAGGTCAGTTCGCATGCTTCTCCTTTTTCAATCGCATTTAACAGACCATTCAATGTTCGGCATCGTTTCATAGAAAGCGCCTCCTTCAGGTTTTTATTTCCCAAATTTTAAGCTGGAATGTACACATGATCGTTAGCATTGATAACGTGCACATCGTCGGTTTGCGGTGTAACCGTTCCGTTGATATTTACAGAAAAACTGATATTCATCGTTTCTTCAATCTTCCGCCAATCAAGATCATCGGTTTCCGTTACAGCGTCCCCATAAGCTTGTGAATACGCCTCATTATAATCCTCATCGCGCCAGTCCTCAGCATTTTCCACTTCCCCGCGCCATAAGGCATCCAGTGTGTCTCGGAATGTTTCGGCGTGCTCCTGTTTCTCGAATAACACAAGATGGTGACTCCCCTTTAAATGATTCATGACTTGAACAGCAAACATATGATCATCTCCTATATCGTTAAGATTTTCTTTCCCAATTAAAATCAAGCTGTTCAAACATCCATTCCTTAAACGCTTCTTCCACTTCCACTTCCGTCATGTCATCGGGTAATTCCACTTCTTCCGTAACTTGACTGCCTACATATTGAGTTTTGACTCTGAATTCATAAATCATGTTACATCCTCCTGTACTGGTTCATTGTTTCTGTTTTTCAAATTCCATTGGGCTCCAGTATTCATCAGAACACTCATAAATCATCCACTCTTCCGCACCAACCTGACCTTCAGAATCGACATCGATTCGGACCATCACCTTTTTCCCGTCAGGATCTGTGGCATTGAAGTAGAGGCAATCTCCCTCATCCTCTGTTTCGAACACGACGTTTTGATAGTAGCCGATTGATTCGATATAGCCCTGTACCTCTTCGACGGTATAGTTCAATTTTCGTTTAATGTGCTTGTGGTAGTATACTAGATCCTCATCATACTTGTCATCATCATATCGGAAATCGCATAACTCCTGATGTGCCCCCTTCAACTCTTCGTCGCTTAATCCATGATAATACACGGTTAAAACAGCCACCCACAGTTGTTTTTGTTGGATTTTGTCACAGCACTCCCACTCATCTTCAAGTGACGCGTTTCCGATACGGTGAGCAAAATCAATAAACACCTCGTCGAGTTCAGGGTGCTCAAAAAACAGGGTTTCCTGACGAATCAAGTCATCCAGCATCATCACTCTTGTATAGTCCATACATTTCCCCTCCAAGTATCGTGATGAGTACCGTTAGCCTAACACTAAAACCATTCGATCCTCTTCGAGTAAAATAACGCGTTTCGGAGTCACGCCTGTTACGTTTCCGATTACCATATCAGCAGCATCTTCAGCAGCTTGCGGATCATCCGCCGCATCTTCTTCGACATCTAAAAACCTCATTATCTTAGGATCATTCGGGATACGCAGAACACGCTCACCGCTTAGCTCGCCGATGAGAAAGCGAAAGTCGTCTACACCGATGATCTTTGAAACTTCCTCTTCAATGTCCCTTCTCCCATACAGCTTCGCTTCATCAAACTCATGCATGGTGTGTATCATCGTATCATCCTTTCTTCTTGCCCGTATTGCATCTAGTATACCTTACGATTAAGGGGTGAGGTAAAACATCTCAAGATTTCGTATCCTCTCCAAAAAAAGACGTTCTCCTACGGGTTTCATACGTCCTTTTTCGTATGGTATTGTTGGACGGAAAGGGGAGTAAATAAATGACACACGACACAAATAAAGGAAGAGTTATTAACATACACAGCATGAAGGGGTCACGCATTCGTTACGATGCAGAAGGATACAAAATGACGAAGCTGTTTAAGTGGCTCGGGTGGACGATTATGGTGATCGGTATTATCGGTTCTTACGGGATTGCTCAAACCACACATGAGGTTCTCGACTACCCTGTCTTCAGTTTTTCAACGTTTTTTGCCTATGCGCTCGGCAGCATTGCAACAGGTGCTCTTTTTTTGGGCTTGGGAGAGATTATATCCCAACTTCGCATGAACAACGAATTGCAGGACGTGGAGATCAAATACCTGAAAACGCTGGTGGATCAGACAGGTGAAGAAACTGGGAACGGTACATAATAATAATAAAAAAACGACTTCAATACGAAGTCGTTTTTGTTGTTTTACTCTCTGTTTTGTAGCGGGATTAACAAATCAGGCATCACTTCAACTTGCTCACCCTTCTCCGTTTCGCATATCCATCGTTCGCCTGCCTCTTCGACAAAATACAAGTATTCTCTACGAATGACGTGCATGAATTTTTTACCTTTTTCAGCCATTTTCATTCCCCATTTCCTGTATAGGTTCAAATCTTTTTCCATCTTCTACGCCTGCAAGATACGCATCGTTCAACAGCCTCGCAAGTTTTACGGCCCGATTCCAGCCCATCCCTGTTTTGATTAGGATGCCGTTTCGGTAGACAGAACAATGCCTTTTTGCTTCTCGAATTACCAAAAACTCCCCTACAAACGTATAGCGCTGTCCTTTCTTGTTTTTGCATGTGAACATCCCTACACCTCTTGTTGTTTTGGTTCGGTTCATGAGGATCGATAATTCGCTATTTCATCACAACGGCAATGCGTCCGTTGATTGTTTTAAATAATCGTTTCACCTCTTGATCCTTTCTCTCCCATGCATAATACGCCATATCTTCCTTGTCATCGTAGTACACAACCGATGACCCTTCTCCAAGCAAGAGGATTTCTTCTGTGGTCAGACTGCTTTCTTTTAGGGGTTCTACCACCAATCGGTGTGAATCCATCTTGTAATAATCAGTTGTCCGTAGCATGAGATCCTCTCCTTTATTTTTTATTCCACCAGCCGCGCACTTCATCATCCATTCTGTGGTCGTATTGAATCAATTCCCCTTCGATATAACCCTGTTCCAATAAACCTCCGACATGTCCTGTATCCGCGTCATTTAAGGTTCTGTCCGAGCTGTCAAAGAAGGTGTATTCGACCTCAATCCCGTTGATCACGGCCCTGTTTTTTTCTTTCTCGACGATTTCATAGGAATTGAGATTATGGATCAGCGTATTGACCATCTCCGTTGCTTCACGATCCCCTACTGGATCGAGTAAATTGGCTTTCATCAGTTCAAGCATCGTGATAGCATCCTCGTATCGTTTTCTCATTGTACCAGGCCCCTTTTGATTCAATTTTTATGCCGTTGTCAGCTGAAAACTCCTATACTTCCACATTTAATTCAACAGGCTGAATGTGTCCGTAAACGAGAAGGGTGTCAAGCGTACGAATGTCCATTTTTATGATTTCGTCCTCATCGCGGTCACTGCATTCGACATCACCTTTACGAAGATCTTTGATTACGACTTCTTTCACTTTATCTTCTGTGAACACACCAACTAAATGATAACTGTTCGTCATCTTCCATTGATCGCAGTGATAGTATACATACAGTTTATCCATCTTTATCTTCCTCTCTTATTAACTGATACTCCTATTATAATCGGAAACGAGAAGGTGTTTGAAAAAACACCCCTTTTTCAGAGTTCAGGCAATGAAAAAACCAGGTTGAAAAGAACCTGGCTTTTGATGATCCGTTTTGTCTCAGGTATTTGTATTGTAATAAATCCGCTTCCCATTTCATTTCAATGAATCAAGCAACATTTCTCTGACATCGTATATACCCTGTGCTCTTTGTTTTTGGTTGTTGCATTCATCGTTAATCTTTTTCGCTTTTTCATCCAATTCAAGATATCTTTTGTGAGTGATCGTTTCTGATTGCATTTCTTTCTGTATTTCATTATGCTGATCCGATAAATATTGAGCTTCTTTGATAACGTCTCTGTACATTTCAGACACGCGTTCAATAGCTTCCCTTTCGCTCATATGAGCATACACCCCTTTTCAGGTTGAAACAATTCCTTACAGTTTGATCTTTAGCCAATAATCTTTGCCTTCATCAAGGGGCGGTGGATACACGTGGCTTCAGCCATGTGAGGAAACCGCCCGACTTTTTCTCTTATAATCCCATCCATCGTTACGGTGGACAACCTGGCAGTGTTTCCAAGAAACACCCTGGATCGTTTCGCCTGTAAGGTGGTTCTTAATGTTAAAGAATCCGTTGTGACGAATCGAAACGCGACCAAAGTACGTTCCCTGTTTTTTACCTGTTGGAACAAGAGCGTATACAATGTCTCCTGTTTGAACGTTATTACACAGCTTCTTCCGCTCTCGATGACCTTTACGCTTTCCTTTCTTGTCATACTTCTCAGTATGAGTGTGTTGTTTCGGGAACCCATATTTATCTACGCGAGCCATTTGTCGATTCCCTCGACCAGTTGCGTGGAACTCTAACACTTGATCAGTAAAGAAGTTCCAATGCAAAGAATCCCCGACACATAAAGCGTCATAATAATGTTCTTTGGGGAGATCAGATTTTATGCGCTGCATTTTTGTCTTAGCTCCACTTTGGGAATACAGAGGTAATTCTCTATTTTTTAACTTGTTATAAAGTGCCCATCGTGTTGCGTTTACCGCACTTGCATCTTTAAGAGGTTGTTTTCTCTTTCTTAACACCTTCGGTATTTCTGAAGATATAGTTTTATATCGTTTGGATTTCTTTTTCTTGCTAGCTTCAAGCCATTCAGATAGAAACAAACTTCCTTTTTCCTCGTTACAAGGTCGGCAAGCTAGAGTAAGGTTTGAAACTCGATCACTGCCACCTTTAGAACGTGGCTCAATGTGCTCAACCTCTAAAGGAACATCCTCTTCGTGGCAATAAGCGCATTTTCTTCCCCATTTTTCTAAAAGGTATTCACGAACCTCGTATCCATTTAACTCCCCTTGTTGATACTCAACCCCTTTTATTTCAGGATTTTCTAGCTTTTGAGTATCAAATTTAACAAGTTCTAGAGCTAAAGAATCAATGGGGATAAACCTCATAAGTTTTCGCAGTAGATTTTCTGTTTGCGAAATCCTAGATCCAAGAGAAGGGGCCAACCATCCTCTTGGACGGTTCGTTGTAAATGAAGATGTTTGTCCTTTTTGGTTAGGGAATTTGCACCTACGATAGCGTGTTTTTCTACCTCTACGACCTCTCCGTAAGGAGTTTCTTGATTGGAGTTCTTCAGAAATGCCTTTTTTATGATGCAGTTCTGATAAAACAACAACGTTATTTCCTTTTGTGATCGTTAGCCCTGTTATCTTACTTCCAGGATCAATCTTCGCTTCGTAACTATGGTTAGAAACTGTTTCTTTCTTTTCTTTCAAGCGAATAACGAAGGGGTAGCGTTTATGCACCACAGCTTTCCCTCGTTTTAATAGTTTCCTAGCTTTTGCTGGATGACACATATCTAATGGCTCTTTGTTTTTGTTTAAGACACAGACAAACAATGGTTGTCTCCTTTCGCATCCCGATAGGGATGAACATATGGTGTTACCTCACTCAAAAGAGTGGTGACGCGACCGCTAGGTCATCTCTCCTCGCCAATGTTAAATAGAGTTTCGATCTCCGCAGACTGTATCGGTGTCCCACACCGCATCCTTTTACGTACGGAGAAAGGCACTTTCGTACTGGAGAAGCATACGAACGCCTGTCATCTCTTAAAGAGAAATCATCTATCTAACGTAGTCTAAAGTAGACTGAGGCTGGACAACAAAGACTTCATCACTGGCTTTTACAAGCCCGCGACTTTAGTCGTGGGTTATTGACTCGACTGCTGTTCGATTAACCACTGGTCTTTCATCTCTTCACCCAGTAAAAAATCAATCGTTCCGTCTTGATTAAATCTCATATTTCTGGCTTTTTGCCAATCCAGCCACGATTCTGATTGATCTTCCTTTTCCGTTTTGACGCTATTCGATTGCACTTTCACAACCGTTCGCACCTCACCATTATGATAAGGTTTTAAAGCATTTTCCACGATCTTCAATTTCGAACCCACTTCTAACGATATTTTTAGCTGTGATAAGTTTTGAACAACCACAGGATCATATCCCTTCTGTAAAAATTCTATATTGGTTCACACGTTGTATGTCTCTTTAACGAACGTAAAGATGATTAATTCGTCTCATTCGACTTATTCTCGAGATCACATAAAAATCAAATCAACATTTTATCCATTACTTGTTAAACTTGTATTCGATATTGTCTAAAACCATTCTAACTCCCTCTGCATAATTCAAATACATTTGTGCATTTTCTTTATCATTTTTTTCTAAACAATTTGTTGCATTTTTCTCTAATTGTTCAAGAGTATCACTA
Organism: Pontibacillus sp. ALD_SL1; assembly: GCF_017355605.1. Classification (NCBI taxonomy): domain Bacteria; kingdom Bacillati; phylum Bacillota; class Bacilli; order Caryophanales; family Bacillaceae; genus Pontibacillus; species Pontibacillus sp. ALD_SL1. Next base: position 868,162 of record NZ_CP062975.1, on the reverse strand, counting down.
ACAACCTTTACCACTTCTTTTGCTCTCATACTATCATTTCCCTTCTGTATAAAATTAGAATTATATCAACTCTGCATTTTCTGTTAACGCTCGTATAGCTCTTTCGCGTAGATGATTTCTCGGTTTGTGAACTCGTCTTTTTCCCCTTCTTTTAACGCAAGAACATGCTGATCGAACTTATACCCAATCACCACATAGCGGCAGAGGTACCCGCATCGTTTTACGATCTGCCCTTCTTTGAATTCCATATCGCATCTCCCTTTCTCTTAGGTGATGACTGCGTAGCGTAAGGCGTATCTGTCGTCTACCGTGACCATATCGCCCTTTTTAAGCAACGTCTCAATTGTTTCGTCAAACTGTTTGGGCGTATACGTTTCATAGCGAGCATCAATTTCTGATACAAACTCATCCACGAAAAATCCCCTGTCTTCTGTGTTCAAGACCTCCAGAATCTTTTCACCCAGCTCTTGTTTAATCGGATTCATGCTCATCTTCCTCTCTTATTGATTACTACTCTTATTATATAGGAGGTTCCGTGCTTCGTATAAAAAAGACTCGTTTCTTTATCCCTTCCCACCTCCAATCCTCTCCTGTGCTATAATCATGAAAAATACAGAGAGGAAGATTCTATGTTGGATCACTGGCGAAAAGCTTTTCTGATTAACATGATCGAAGAACTGAAAGAATCCCCTGATGAGGAATCTGAAACCCTGGGAAAAGAAGCGGAAGAACATGCTCACCAAAACGGAACAGAGGAAGCTCTTTCTTTCTTGTTTCAGCTTTCGTATCTGTCAGATGAGGTTCGGGAGTGCTTAGGGAAAGGATTCACCGAAACGGTCGAGTCCATAAGCTACGAACATGCGGTGTCCCGTTTCGGACCTGCTGCGGACAGTCATTACACCAGCTCTTTCGCATCCTACGGTCCGATAACCTACGAAGGATCCTTTGTCCCAAGATGCTGCATCGAGTTTGATGGACTCGTCTACCCAATTACCTTGCAAATGAGTCTTGAGGACTTATTGGACGACGATGCGTTTCAACGACACCTGCGATTTGTTAAGGTTCAAACAGACCAAAACCTAAGATTGGAAGTATCCTGAAAGATGAGCGGGAGCTCATCTTTTTTCTTGCATTTTGCTATAATACATACATCCAAAACCTGGAGGGATTAAGGATGTATGTATTATTAAAAACCGTTTGTCTTATGGTGTATAATGTTCTCGCTATTCTTGCAGCGGTATTAACGTTCGTCGCGCTTGTCATTATGGTTCCTCTGTTGCTGTTTTTGGCAATCGTTGAAACGGATACCGAGGATGGTTTTAAAAAAGTCGCTGATTTAATCGAAGATGGTTTGTAATTGGTCTAGCGGCTAACTTGGGATGGTTTTTAACATCTTGCATTTATCAAGAAGAGGGATGGTAAAATAGCAAAAAGGGCTTCAAACTACTAGTTTGAAGCCCTTTTTTTTGTTTTTTCCATAATTAGATCTCCACCCACAAATACTATTGTTCCAATAAAGAGGGTTTGGAGGAGGTTTTCTCCCCACATAAAATCATTCGAACGAAAATACTCAATACTTGTCAATACAGCAAATAATACTAAATAACCAATTCCGTAAAAAAGTACTCTCACCATAACACCTTCCTATATTTTCCTATGTTCCATTAAATGTTAACTCAAATAAAAGTAAAATTGAATAAGTATAAAGTTACAAATTAAGATAATCCGAAATATAAAGAACTCCGATCCTATTTCAGGAGACCGAAAACGATTTTGGGCTACATGAAACCCATATGAATACTCCCCCACTAAATCATATATTTTGAAGGGGGTACTCTGGGTTACGTTTGATAGACCAACTGGCCTTTCCGTAACGTTTGGGAGGGTTTTTTGGACGAAAAAACCGTCTCTAGGACGGTTTTGAGAATGTTCTATTCTTTTTTTATTTTCGGCGACAAACGGGCAATAGTATACAGTTCCCCTTTGTCATTCTTTGACTCTTCAAGACTCGTGATCGTCCAACTTCCCATATAGTTAATCACCTCTTGTTCATCTTTAAATCGGTCATGCTCCAAATGGTTCCCAACTGTGAATCCATATCCGTCTTCGAGGACGAATAAGACCTTTCGAATCGTGTCGTTGATTTGATTAAACACCTCACGTTTGATTTCTCCAAGTTCCACATATTCTCCGTACCATTCCTCATACATGTCCTCATAGTATCCTTCAGGTACATAGTCCTCAAACGTGAACCCTAAGGCGATAGCTTTATCTTTGGACCAGGAGGAAAGGTTGTACCAATGGTTGTATTCCGCTCCTACATAAAGACGATCCTTTCGATATTTGATTCCCCGATACATGACGCCTACGGGTTCGCTTCTGGTTTCGATCAGCCTCTCTAAGATGGGTGTATCCATCCTTGAACCCAGAAACTCAGCCAAATCCCTGCCTTCCTCTTCGGTTAGATCTGAAACGACTTTGTATTCCTGTTCCATTTTCATCCGCCTTTCTTATGTCATGTTTCACTTATTATACGTCACCGATCCATTGGAACGGAGAAAACGTATGGTTTGTTTCGTCATAAGGTTTCGTCCCCATTTGCCGCAACCTTTTCACATTTTTTTCATCCCGCTCCTGTTTCCTCATGCTAGGATAAGGACGGTTAACAGCGTAAACAATAAATGAAAAGGTGTGATCCGATGAATTTGATCAAAAAGCGCCGCGCGAAGCATTCAAAACGAGGGCATTATATCCAGGATATCGAACTGAAAGAAACAGCTTTCTCCCCTGGTGATAAATATAAGTACGTGCTGGACCTGAACGAAAAACGCATCGTCATTCTTCCTTCTGAGGACGGGAAAGGCAACACCGTCTCAAAACGAAAAGTGAAAGACGGATACAAACCTGTTCTTGATATCAGAAGCAAAGAAGCGAAAGCGTTCTTCGGCGAAGCAGATCAGCTTCAGGTCAGCATTTACGAAGACCAGGTCATCATTGAAGTCTTCGAGGAAGAAGAGGAAACTCTTCTTCAAAAAGCGACCCGTACCGTTAAAAACGTACTGAAGAAAACGGGTAAGGTGGTTTCGCTTTCGGAGCGGGTTGCCCTGAAACACAGAGGAACCCTCACCCTCTCGAAAGAAGACTTGAGGAAAGCGGCTGGATTCGAACAGGTCAGTTTCGAAGACCTGGGCTGGTCCGTTGAAACGGATTCACAACAAGGTTCTGTATCCGATATTCAGCATGCTTTGTCGAACATTGGAATCCCCCTTCAGGCCGCAAGCTTGTTTTCAGGGATGGGCATTATGGATAAAGGATTCGTTGATGCAGGATTCGATATAGAGTTTGCCATCGATTTGAGTGAGAATGCTTGCGAGACGTATCGCGCGAACATCGGCGATCATATCGTATGCGGCGATATTACCGCATTTGATAAAGAGAAGATTCCGAAAGTTCCGCTTATGTTTGGCGGGAGCCCGTGCCAGGGTTTCTCAGCCGCGAATCGGATAAACGGATATTTAAACAACCCGAATAATCCGAATAATTTGCTCGTGAAGCATTTTGTGGATTCTGTAAAGGCGAATGAGGCTTGTCAGGTGTTTGTGCTTGAGAATGTACCTCAGATCCTGACAGCTGGAGGAGGACGCTTCAAAGAAGAAATTTATGAAGCTCTTCATGAATTCGATATTACTTCTGGTGTTTTACTAGCAGCCGATTATGGTTCACCGCAGCTAAGAGAGCGGGCTTTCCTGATCGGGAGTAAAATTGGACGGATCGATCTTCCAGAACCGACTCATTCTCCGTCTGAATACACAACGGTACGGGAGGCATTCAAGGGTCTTCATGACGGGATTCCGAATATGAAGGATCATTCCGATCCGAAAGCGCCTACGATTGAGCGTATGCGTCACGTACCGCAAGGCGGGAACTGGCGGGATATCCCCCATCATTTGCGAACGAAAAAAATGACGGATAGTGGTTCCACTCAGCATTCCGTGTACCGACGACTCGAATGGGATAAGCCGTGCAAAACCATCGTGAACCCTAGGAAATCAAACATTACGCATCCCGATTTGCATCGTTCTTTATCCATTAGGGAGTGCGCGAGGCTGTTCGATCTTCCTGATACGTTCGTGTTTAAGGGAAAAAAGAATGCCAACCAACAGGGAATTGCCAATGGGGTGCCTGCGAAACTCGCCAAAGCGGTGGCCCTGAAAGTGAAATACGCCATCGAGCAGTTCAATATCAGACAGCAACATGCCACAGTGTAAGAAGCGGATATCCGCTTCTTTTTTCTTGCACTCTTTTCGGATATTCTCTCACCCTTCACGAAAACAAGGTATACTGGGAATACAATAACAAGAGAGGATGATAGCTGTGAACGAGTACAATTCTGGGACGCTGGTTGTCATAGCGGAAGAAAATGATAATGACAGTTACGATGAGTATCGCAACATGGAGTTGAAAGTGGTTGAGGTGTACAGAAGTACCGAGGATCATCCGTATTATGATGAAGGACTGCAAGGGGAAGGGCTTCACGAACTCGTGGTCAACAACAAAGATGAAACACCCGTTCCGTTCCTCCTGTACCATTACGAACTGGATGAGGTGTAACAAAAACGGTAAAAGGAAGCTTGTTGGCTTCCTTTTTTGTGTGCTTCACCAGGAAAAAAGTCAGGCAGTTGCCTGTCATAACAATAAATGATTTTTTCTTCCCCTCAACACGAGTTCACGGTATAAAAATACCTGGGGGTGATACTATGCTCAAGTTTTTACTGCTTCTTCTCTTCACGGCCATAAGCGGTGGGATTGGCTATGCCATAGGCTTTTTGGGATCCGACGGTTCGAACAGTCTTGTTGGCGTTGTTTTTATGGGTCCGTTTTTACTAATCGGATTCATCGGATCTTCTATTTTCCTGTTCAGAAAGAGAAAACGCTGAAAAACAGAGGGATGGTCCTCTTTTTTCACCTTTACCAGAAGACCCCGTTACTGGATTGGATGGAATGAGACCAAAGCGCAAAAACGAAAAAAGGTCAGACAGTTTGCCCGACCCCACTCATAAAAGTTTCATATTTACCAAGCGAACGGAGTTATTCCCTCGTTTATCGCATCCAAACATTCCTTCAGATGCTCTTCGTTGTTGAACGCATACAGGTCAAATGTGAATGTGATCTCGTGTTCTTTCTCATCTGTTTCTTCCCAGCCGACGACTTCTACATGCTCTTTTTCGAACCCTTTTTGTTTCAATTCTTCCTGTAAACACAGGGCCACATCCTTCACATCATGATGGGCTCTGACGATCATTTCCACAACAGGGTATTCTCCGTATTCCTCATAAAACGACAGGGGAGATCCTTCGGTAAGGTTTTCCGTAATCCAATGTTCTCGTTTCGATTGCTTTTCACACATCGCATTCATCATGTTACGCCTCTCTCCCTCGGGATTGTATTTTTCTAATACCTCGGTTTTCTTCACTATTATAAATATTGAAGATGCATCGAGCCTTATCCCCGCTCAAATGAAAATTTGCAACAACATCATCCATCAGACTTTCGCTTCTGATTTGAGCCTGATTCACTTTGCTTAAATCCGCAAATAAATCTGGGTCTGATTCCACATGGTTCTTTACCTCGTTAATTTTATACGTTTCCCCAAACTTGAATTGTTTCACTTGGTTCACCTTCTCTTTCAACCTCTTATTTTTCTCTAATTATAAATCATTTCCAAACTACTTTTTCAGAAAAACCACAAAGGTTTTCTTCTTAACGCAGCTTTTATTTTTCGTCTGATGCTTCCCCGTGGATAAATCCAGGGGGTTCCAGTTCTTAATAGGACTAAGCTCTTCCGATCTGTTTTTTAATACAAAACAGAAAAAGGCTATCACCTCGTCCCTAAGATCCTTTCACGAACGAAACAGTTCTACCGACACAAGGATAAACAGTCCTTATATCGGGCGCTCGGATTCCCTTGCACCTCACCGTTTATTGATCGTCTAGGGGCACATCTACACCTGAGGATATTCTTTGATGTCTGTATCCTAAGACAAGTTTATTGTTTCATTTTCTAAAAACCGAAAGAAGAATAAGTCTTTTGGTTTTTTTCTTTGGTATTTTTAACACATTCATCTAAGAGTACCTTAGCCATATCCCATTGTCTCTTTGATTTTTGTTTGCTTAGAGTTCCCGACCTTACAATACATTTAGCTAAAAAGGCTGAATATAAATCTCTCTGAGCAACGATTCCGCACTCACACCGATGCCATCGATCGGAGAGTTTTTTCTTTTTCGTTTGTCCGCAATGACAAGTTTGCGATAATTTCGTTTTGTAGGTTGATATCTCTTGAAAATCACCACCATAAGCAATCATACGGTCTTGGAGTCGATTGACGAATTGACTAGGAGCTCTCCGACCTACGGATTTGCCAAATAGTTTTTGAAATGCTTTGTAAGAAAGTTTTTCTGCCTTTACAATTTTAGAACGGCGAACAATTTGATTAACTTCCTTACCATGGAATGTCTTTCTTTTTTCTTTAAGTTTGCGTTCATATTCATGGACAAGGGCTTTAGTTTTCAAATAGCGATTGGAGGAGGCCCAGGTCTTTCGACCTTTCTTTACGACACCATTAGGAAGGTAGTTGTCTGGGTTATTTTTTCTTCGTTGACGATCCATTTTGCGTTGAAGCCTACGTTTTTCTTTATCCAAAAACACAAGTTCAGAACAAAACTCTTTCAGCTCCGCCTTGGTATCCGATACAACGGCAATCGTCGATGGACCAACATCAATACCTGTCTCTTCGGTTCCGAGCGAATGTTTTTGATACGGTTGACCTTCTAAAATCAACTGAAGATAAAACTTACGTTTGCCTTTGACGACTTTTGAAATCAAACGGCAATACTTGATTCGTTGTTTCAAGGCATGTTGCATCCACTTATCTTTTGGATTAATCGAACACTTGCAGGTCGTATTCCCAATAATTGCATAGCCATTGGAGTAGCGAATGAATGTTTCATTGTTTTTCCCTTCAATGGAAACGAACTCACCTTTTCTTTTGAAGTTGGCTTTTTTTGCTTTTCGCAAAGCGACTCGCTGCTCAGCTCTAAAAGCTTTTGTTGATGTTTTCTGGCAAACGTGAGTACCCAAATGCTCCGCGATGAACTTGGAGTCGTTTTTTGTTTTGGTGCCAAATGACTGCAAAGAGGAATCCGTAAACCCGAACTGTTCATTTAAGTATTTAAAATTTTCTCTTCGTTTGCTTATGTTTTCTTTCTTATTTTTCGGTAGTCGAATGGTTTCTTGATATAACTTCGTGTTTTTGATTCGATTGGAACGCTTTCTTGCTTCTGATAGAACAGCATTGAAAAGCTGACGGGCGCAGTCGGACAGCTTCCAATAGTATTTTTCTTGCTTGGCTACGGATTCTAGAGGCAACGTAGCTGTAAACGACGGGGTGCACTTTTTTTGAGTTTTATTGTCCAACATAACGCCTTAACTCCTTTACACGTTTTTTTGATTTTCGATATATAGTTTAACAGTATCTAATGTTGCACCACCTACTGTTGAAACAAAATAACTATTCGTCCACAAGGACGGAATTCGACTTTTCAACCAGGGAAACTCTTCTCTTAGAAGTCTTGAAGAAGTTCCTTTCATTTTTTTAATGAGCTTATTGATCCCGAACTGTGGATCCACATCCACAAGAAGGTGGACGTGGTCTTCCATGATTTCCATTTCTATAATTTCTGAATCGAGTTTTTCAGCAACTTCCTGGAGAATAACTTTCAATCGTTCGTCTACTCCGTCGATAAGAACTTTCCTTCTATACTTTGGACACCAAACTACATGGTACTTGCACGAGTATACAACGTTCTTATTTGATTTATATTGAATTAAATTCTTCATGTATTTATTATATCGTTGCCGTTTATCTAATATACATGATAGGAAAACAAAACATAGAAAAGAGACCTCACCCCATGTCTGAAGCCAGGGGCTTGCGGTCTCCTAATGAACGGTCAGTGAAGGGAAAGACGAAGAGTATTATGATGTGTACACGTCAGACCAGCGTATCCTTCACTCGTTTTATGGGAGGGATGTTGAGAACCTCGTTCTGTATGAGGAAACAGCGTCCGCCTATCAGAATGCCTGTTTAACGCTTGAAATGATCGAATATGAGTTCTCACCTGATTATAAGGGTGATGAGGATCACCCGAAAGGAAAGGAACGAAAAGAAATCCTCGAACGCCTGGAGGAACAAAACCGAGAAGCCGAACTCCTCCATCAAACGCTGGAACATGTTGAACCGAAGATTCTCGATTCGTTGAAAATACTCGAGCTCGAGCCTTTGTAACAGCAAAAAACCGCAGAACCATGTCTGCGGTTTTTTGCTTACCCCACTTCCTCGAGGGCTTCTGCGATATGGTGTTTTTTATGGGTTTCGAGTCTCGCCATTTTGTCAAACGTATGAAACAGCACGATTAAGACGGAGAAAAAAAGAGCAAGGCCCATGTTGGAAGAAATGAGTCCATTCGCCGAAGCGATGATAACGGAAAAGGGAAAGGTGATCACCAAAGCAACGATAGCCGTTCCTTTGGATAATCGATGGTACCTCTTCCGCTCTTCCTCTCTTATTTCATCAAACGGTTGTTCTTCGTCTTTTGCTCGTTTAAGCGTTCTGAGGACATAGTTGTTTCCGAGTTTCGTCAGGATCCCTGTCATGGTCCGATGTGTGAGCAATCCTGTAATTCCTCCGCACAAAAGAGCCGACAGGCCTGCTTCAGGAAAAACGATGTACAACAAAGATAAAAGAGAAAACAAGGCGAATAATCGCCAATCTGTTTTCTTAGTAGAATAAAATAGTTCGGTTATCTGTTTCATACTATCCCGCCTGCTTTAAGGTATTCATCGGCATTGCGTTTCAATCCTGAACGCATAGCCTGTGTTGCATGCATTTATTCTGGTATCGGACCTCCATTATGCTTCTTCCGTTCTGATTCAATGTATTCTGGATAGGACAACAGCTGTGTCTGTTCTCTGTATTCCACTTCTTTCGCGTAGTCTTTGAAGAAGTTTTTATAATCTTGAGATTTTCTTTGTTCGAGAAAATATTGAAATTCAGTTGAGGATATGTCCTGTATATCGTCATCTGTCAATCTTCGATGATCGTTATGAGGAATCGTCAAATCCATTCTTTGACACTTTAAAAGACTATGATCTTGATCCGCTTCTTTTAATTGTGGCAAAATCAAATAATCCCGATTGTCTTTCGTGATCCCGATATAGAAGAAATCATCATCTTCACAAGGCATTCGATTGATGTTTCCTAGTACATCAGACAAAGGAATTTTGTTTTTCCCAAAGGAATTTCTCTTCCAGCGAGGAGAACCTTTTCTGCCACCAAAAATAAGCAAGCCTAAGGATGCACTGGCATACAAAAGAAGAAGAAGAGGCAAAAAGACGACACAAATAAGACCAAACACCACATATCCAAGAAAATCGCTCAACGAAAACAAAAGAAGAGCCACCAGGCAAAGAGCTAAAAAGAACAGAAAAAGGACAATAAAAAAGAGACCAAAACGATCCAGCGTATCGCCTGAATGATTTGTTACAACCCCTATTTCCCTGAAGAAATCGGTCAACCCGATGAAGGTTGAAAATTGCACAATGGGTTCGATGAAAAATATAAAAAGGCCAATTAGGATCAAACTAATTAAAAAAGGGAGACCCCCGTTATACCCCTGATTGTACATTTGCCTCATATGAACGTAACCTAATAATGTATTTAGTATTTTAAACACCGCCTATTGTATATAAAACGTTTTTTGTTGGTCATGGCTCTGGGCTTGTAGAATGTATGTGCTTACAGATTTTCGATCTCTTGTTTGATGACCTTCGCCCTTCTCACCTCGCGCCTCGCCCCTTGATCGATCCAGTGAAAAGCGACTAGTATTCCTGCGAAAAAAATGGATAAACGGAGGTCTGACTGAAACCATTGTTTCGAAAAGGCCAAAAGTAGCGGGAGGGGCAAAAGAACCGTTGTTAGGACGAGGAAAACCAGCAAACTTTTCCGACGGAAAAGTTTCAGCTCCTTCTCAACAGTTTCCGCGAACCCGTCCAGGGAATCGAGTGGTTGATTCATCATATGGGAGAGACGGTCGTTCGCCAATTTTTTTAAATATTTGTTAAACGCCTGATAGGCAAACAAACCGCCTATTCCTCCGCTTAGTATTGCGGTAACTTCTTCGTTCTGATTCATGATATGTATGAGAATCATCAGAAACAAAAGCCCAAACAAACGACGGTCTTTCACAGCTGATGATGTCAGAAAAGCAGCAACCTTGTTCATAGTCATTCCTCCGTTACCATCCGCCCTCTTTGTAAGTGCGAATCTCTTTTTTAATCGTTGAAACCAACAAACCCACACAAATCGTGAGTAGCATCAAGGAAAGAACCGTCTCCCCTGCCCGCCATGCGTAAGCGGTCTGTCCTGCAACTACGACGACAAATGCATGATCGATAAAACGCATAAACCATCTGTACATTCTGTTTCCCTCTTCCTAGCTTCCACATTTAGGTATAGTTTAGCAGTTTTGAAATCCCTTGTCCTGCCTATTTTTTCTGATAGAGCGCTCATTTTTACGTTCACAACCAAGAAAGCTCGGTTTTTTAAAGCCGAGATGAATCGGGAATTTTGCCTGTTATTCTTGTTGGTTTCTGCATAAAATAGGAACAGGAGGTGAAAATCATGTCTACTGTAACCTATACCGTCCAGTTAAAAAAGCTAACAAGACGAAAGCATATAGCTTTTTTAAAGGATCAAAAGGAATACTCCAAAGCCGTAAACTGGTCCGTCGGGGAACTTCAAAAAGGGAACAAATTATCCTCTAAAGACGTGCCTGGTCCACTTAAAAGTGCGATTAAAAACGAAAGTATTCGACGGGCTAAAAAAGCCCTTTCAGACGTTCAAAAGGGGCTGGCTAAACGAGTGCCTCGGTTTAAACCTTCTCTTCCAATCTCTATAAACAATCAGAACTGGAATACGATCGAGAAAAACGGCAGATGGTATGTCAGTTTCACCTCAGGCCTTGGCAAACTCCAACTTCCTGTGATCGAGAATGAAACCGTACGGACCTATTTCCCTTTTTTAACGAAAGCGTATAAAGGCATCCGAAAGACCTTGCAGCTATTCCGAAAGGGAAAGAAATGGTATGTAGCGATCCCGATTGAAATGGCCACTCCAATTGATGGAATGGGCAGAGATCAACAGACACCGATTGGTGTCGATGTAGGTCTTCGTCATTTGGCTGTTGTTTCCGAACCAACCAGTGGAAAACGACAGTTTTTCAGCGGGAAAGAAGTTGGGTTTAAACGACGTCATTTTCGTTCCCTGCGCCGTTCGTTAAGTAAAAAGAAGGCACTGCGTGCCGTTAAACGCGTAGGTCAAAAAGAAAAGCGTTGGATGACGAACTATAACCGTCAATTAGCCCGAGATATTGTGCTGTTTTCCCTTCAGTTTGAAAACCCTGTAATTAAACTTGAGAAATTAGATGACATACGAAAAACGTGCAAGTCGACCAAACGAAGCGATCGTACCATCCACTCCTGGGCATTTTATCAGCTTAAACAGTTTATTAGGGAGTGCGCCTCGAAGTACGGCATAACCGTAACGGATATCGACCCGTACAAAACGAGTCAGACGTGTTCTGCATGTGGTCATGCCGAAAAGAAAAACCGATCAAGAGATCGGTTCTGTTGTCGTTCTTGCGGGTACACCTCACATGCCGATTTAAACGCAAGTCATAATATCGCACGAGCCTAGCGGTGTAGCCAGTTTTCTGGTGATAGACTAGGTGCCCAGACGGTATAATCCGAGCTGGGAGGGCCGCGTGACACGGCCTGTGGTCTCTACGTTGAATTCGGGTTGGAAACAGAACAACTGTAAAGCAGAAAAACACTGCTTTATTCCGAAGGAGTAAGAGACTTCCTTAGATCCTTGCAGGATGCATGGGGTTTTAACCCCGTGAGGATGTCACCACTAACTTCCACTCCTAATCTCGTATAAGAATCTCTCGATCTACCATACTAGGAATATAACCGAAAGGAGTTGAAGAAAAGATGGCCAACCGCAATCACTTAGTCGTCCCTGGTGTGGAGGAAGCAATGAATTCCATGAAAACAGAAATTGCTGCTGAGTTTGGTGTTGTTTTAGGGGCCGATACGACAGCCCGTCAAAATGGGAGCGTTGGAGGCGAGATGACAAAACGCCTCGTAGAAATGGCTCAGGAACACTTAAAATAGATAGATAAAAGCCCGAGAAAAGAGTTTTTCTTTTCTCGGGCTTTTTATTTTTATATAGTGACTCTTAGGAATCTAACACATCAATCAAACCTTTTGTCTGTTCGGGTGTTCCCGCTTCATGAAAAGCTAGGATTAATTCACCTAATGTCAACTGCCCGTATTTTTCTTCGCTTTCTTCCCGCCACTCGTTCGTGTACGGTTCACCATCCCTGTGACAAGCTAAATACATGGCAGCGTCTAACAGATCCGTTTCCTTCACAAAGAACGTACCGTCCTGTTTAACATGAATAATCGTGTGATGATCAAAAGCCCCCCCATTAATCTGCTTGATAACCTCACCATTCCACTTATTTTTCATTTCAATATTTCCGTTTTTGTCATCCTTGCGTATGAACCAACCCGTAGAATAGATCATTCTGCTTCCCCCTTTAAGGTTTTGGCAATCGGGCTCGATATCCGCTTTCATACAGGTGTTTGATAAAACGATCGTAGTTATACGACCCTTGTTTCATCAAACGATCATACCCGACATCCTTTCTCCACCTGAAGAAGTGTTTCAGTTCGCGTACCAAATCCGAATCTCGGATCGTGACCGTTCGTTTATCGTATTTCCTTCCGTTACAGCCCCTGTTATCCTGGGTTAACGTATGGGTCTCATTCTGTTCTCTTGGCTCGCGCATCACGTCTTCATTCAGAGGTTCATCGGTCATTCTGATCCCTATGACTTTTTCATGCGGACTTTTAAACGTCCACCCGTGATAGTTTTGGCACAGTCGGCTGATCTCTCTCAAATCATGAACGTTCTCATACCTGTACATGCCTATATTCCCGACCTCAACATGCTTCAGGAACAGGGGTGCCAAATCCAAAGGTTTCAGTTCTTCCATCGTCAGTTCTTTCATTAGAATCATCCTTTCTGTTAAGCTTTTCCTCTATTCTACATCGATTATCAAAAGGACTGTAAAAACAACCTCAGTGTTTTTCTTCTCTCTAAGGATACATGCCGTACAATAAGAAGAACAAAGGATAAAAGGAGAGGATCCTATTGGAAAAGACTTTAACAAAAGAAGACATTTGCAGGAAATACAAAACGTTTGAAGACCTGGCTCGGGCCCTTGATTCCTGCTACGACCTTTATGACCTTGGATACTGTGACGAAGAAACACAAAAACAGTACGAGGAAATGGCGGGAATGGGGATTCTTGAGGTATTTGGATACTGGCGCAAGGCTCAGGGAGACGCGGATTTCAAGGGTTATCCGTTCGATTAAAGAGGTACCACTTTTTTTCTCCACTAGGGAAACGCTGGTGGTAACATAACCATAACGACACAAAAAATAATGAGAAGGGATGATGATGATGGCGGAAAAAGTAACGTATCTTTATTTGGACGCCCATGCGTTCGAAAGAAATAAACTGGAGATATTTGGTGCATTATCCGATGACATCGATTGCCCTGTGCAGGCAAGCATTCACGATCTGAAGTACGACCTGTACAGACAAAAACGTTTGCTTTCCCTTGATGCCCATCCAGATGGTGTGCTATGTCCATGGGAGGGTCAATTGGTGGTATCAGAAGGGATTTGTCACTGGAATGAGCAAAAAAGAGATTATGAACTGGTTTCATAATCTAAGATAATGAATCCAAAAAAGCAGATGGCGATCAGGCCACCTGCTTTTTTCTTTCTCTTATTTGTTTCCGCTGTGATCCTGATGAAGACTGAAACAGTCAGTACGTAACCCCCCCATTGGCTGATCTGCCGAATGGGGGTTTTTAATTTTTTTGATAAGAGTGTCATACGTCTCCCCTTTCGCCCATAGACTATATTAACAAAGGTGCTCTACAATGGCTCCTAAGGGGCAAAACCAAACAGCGGTGCGCTTTTGGTTTCATTTCTCGAATACGCGAGTACGGGCTTCTTTTTAGCACCGCAACGATTAATCACTTAAGAGGGTCGCTCCCTCTTTTTTCTTTTGTTCAGGAAAGGAGAGAACCATCATGACCAACATAACGATCGCAGTGGGTAACAGCTCAACCAGTGAGGAATTAACCCGCTCATGCGGATCTCTTATTATAAAAGGAGTTTCTTACGCATCTCTGAAAGAGTGGATGGATATTTTGTTCACAGATTATCATCTGGCGAGAGATGGTGATACGACAGAAATCTTTTTCCGTAAACCTGACTGGATCAAACGACGGCTTCGGGCGAGCAAAGACTATCACTCTCATAAAGTGCGATGTTTTTTTCAGTTTCTCGAATGTCACGCGTCTTACGCCAGGGGTACGTTCACTTGTTATCACCCGTTTAATGGAAAACGGGTTGATGAGTTTTCGATAAATACAAAAAGGTCTGATTACAACCATCTTTTGGAACAACATGCTCCCCATCTGTTTGAACGGGGAATCACACTCCATCTGACAAAGACCAGCCCTCTTTTTGCGCGTTTAGTTTGGAGCGCTTACGTCATAAGAGGCATCCTCACAAAGGAAGAGTTAGAATCGTTTTGTGAGGATGCATTTGAGGTGAGGCCCGAGTGGCATACCCCGAAACTAAGAATCTTCCGTTCTTTCGAAAATGGATTCTTGTTCAGAATTGATCAACCCTATACGGATTAACCCCTCTGCCAAAGCGGAGGGGTTTTCTTATGAAAAAACAAGATGCATGGATTTCGTATTGTTTAAGGTCCTGTTAAGATTGGAAGCCCCTATACTTTTACCGTATCGTCTCTATTTCCTCCCCCCTCTCCATTCCTGAATATGGTATTATAGTCTTATAATCCCTTACACAGAGAAAGGAAGAATCACCCATGATGTTTGAAGTAAGACGCCGCTGCAACTGGCAGGAGAAACCTTGTGATGAAGCGGTCCGACGGGCCCGTTCTGAAATCGATGCCAAAAACGCAGATCCAAAAGAAACAGAAGAAGCAACGTACTGGACCATCCAGATCGAATCAATCGAATCCCTCATCAGGTTTCAGAATAAATACGGAAACGTGCTCATCCACGATGATTCCGTGGCAGGTCTAAAACTTATCGAAATTCCATAAGAAGATAACAGTTGGGTAATGAAGTGCTATACTGCATAGCGGACGATAATTGAGCAAGGAGAAAGGAAGATGGAAAATGGCGGGCATCACAATGTGTCCAAATAAAGAGTGTAAATTATCATCTGATTGTTACAGATTTAACGCCAAAGAAAATCCATACTCACAATCTTATTTAGCAGAACCCAAGAAAGATTGTGAAGAAAAAAATTATGAACTTTATTATGAACGGTAAATCTGGTTTAGGTAGACAAGCGGCAACCCTCAGTATGTTTAAATGCCGAGAGGTTCACTGAACATTTCGAGAAAAAAGCACAGTAAACAATAAAACAAAAGCAACTGACAATTCAGTTGCTTTTTGTATTGAAAATTTATATTTAAACTATTTTTAGCCTCGTGAGTATCGCGTTGTTCCCTATACCCGCAGCGACAGGTATAGGTTCTGGAAGAGACTTTTCTTCTCAACCCGCAAACAGAGCTAAGGATGCTAATAAATGCTGTTATTTGATCAACGAATTTGGTTGCTATTTACCTTTTTTTACTTCAAAATCGAACCCGTTACAATTATTCCAGCCGTTCTTCCATTTCATGAAGCGGACTCTTGTACGTAACGTGGGGCTCTCCGTCTTCTGTCACTATGATCTCTTTTACGAACGCTCTTAAGGTCTCGTCCCCGATCGCATATCCTGATAAGGACCACTGTTCTACACGTTCCTTCATATCAGAGACGACGCGTTCAGGTTCAGCCACGCCCATTTCCCATAACTCTTCTGCGAGACCGCCTGTTGTTTCAGGCTCCCTCAGGATGTTTTGGAACTGGATGAGTTCATGGGTTAATTGCCCCTTCACATAATCCTCTTTCACCACGTGGCTCGTGCAATAGTCGTTTCCGTAGCGGGCATGACGTCCACAGATATACCCTTTTCGGTTCTCCCGATACCACATGCTTGATCCGCACTCGTTGCAGTGCATGATCCCGCGGAACAGCCGCTTCTGTTGCGTTTTCAAAAAATGTGTTTCCTGGTGATCTTTCCGAATGGCTCGGACCGCTTCAAAATCTTTCCTTGAAATGATGGCTTCATGTGTATTCGGTATGAGAACCTGCTGGTCTTCAGGCACCTTTTCCCGCTTCCGCTCATAAGGCTCAAGCGTCCGTTCCCTTCCCTGCACAAGGTCGCCGACGTAGTGCGGATTGCTTAAGATTTTGCGGAGAGATGTTTTTTTCCACTCCTTAGTCGCATTTTTCTTCCCGACGATGGATGAAGGACTTCGCACCCCTTCTTCATTCAGACGGGCTCGTATACCATCCATGCCCGCTCCATCCAGGTACTCTTTGTAGATGCGCCTGACGACACCTGGCGTTTCATCCTTTCGTGGGACGAGTTTTCCGTCTTTCAATTGGTATCCATACGGAGGAATCGAGCCTTTAAATTTCCCACTCTCCGTCCTTTTTCGGATCTGGGACTTGATGAACTCACTTCGTTTTTTGGCTTCTTTTTCGTACAGATTTCGGTACAGGGCGAAATGTGCAGGGTCATTCTCTAACGTATTGTAGCTTCCGTCAACCGTCAAAACATGAATCCCTCTTTCTGTAATGAGGCGCTCGATCTCTTCTGATATGTGACCATTTCGTGCGAGTTGAGGAAGATCGTACGTGACAATCGCGTCGTATCTACCGTAATCGCCGTCTTCGATCATCGTTTCTGCTTCTTTGCGTACGATGTTACGGCCTTTGATTTCATCCGTGTAAACCTCAGCGACGCTCCAGCCGTTCTCCTGTATATAAGCAGAAAGCGTTTCAATCGCTTCCTTCTTTTCTTCCTGGTATTGTTGGGATGATACGCGTATGTATAGTGAACATTTCATGATTTACCCTCCTACTAGAAAAGGATACCAAACTCTTGTCACCGTGCAAACTAAAAAACCCGCTATGGTAGCGGGTCAGGGTCCTGATATGATACTCCACAAGAGCTGGGTTTTGTACGGAGTGGTGCCACCTGGGTAATGAATGAGATCGGTCAGTTTTTGATCGGTCGGAATCGTGAGCTCCAGACCACCAGAAAATACATACGCCCACAATCCAATTCCCTTTCCATCTTCTGCTCTGACAACCGTCACAGGAGATCCGTCATCAATGATATGAGAAATACCAGTGTGACCTGCCCCGAGAGACCAGCCCCCTGCCTGCTGCGTCCCTGACAGCGTACCCGAGAGTTTTAAACTTCCGACAGGAAACATCAACCCCTCTCCGTTTATTTCCTTCATAGGAGAAGCGGATACAGTTATGTGATATCCGCCACCCTGGCTTCTTGAATCTTTCACCGTCAGAGGAGGCAACGGAACAAGGAGCGGCCCTCCCTTTCCGATTTCAGCTGTCCCCATATCAACGGAATCGGGCACCTCGAACGAGAGGCTTCCTGTATCCCCGATTCGCTCCCGTTCAATTGTAGCGTTTTTGAGAATTTCTTCGTCTGTTAAAACGCGATCATAAAACTTCATTGCCTGTACATACCCTTTATATTGGTCATACCCCAGTATATAATTGTCGATTGTATAACCGTTCAGATAAATCGGGAATCCGAGGGAAAGGGTCTCGTAATAAACACCATCGAGATAATACGAGAACGTGTAAAGGTTTTTGTCATAAACGAAGGTGAGACTCCGATTTTCATAGGCTGACAGGGGTTCTCCGTAATCTCCGTAGATGAAGTCGTTTGACAGTTGTACATCATCGCTTTCTCTGTAAAATTCATGATACAGATTCCATCCACCGATACTCATAAACGTCACGCCTGTTAAAAAGGTAGGGTACGTGTTGAGATTTTCTCCGTTGAACGTGAATGTGAACGTGAATGACTGATTTTTCCGATCGAGTTCTGACGGGAACGGAAAGGTAACCCGATCATCAGATCCGTCGAACCAGACACCGTCTTCATGCAGGGAGGCACCTTGTATGGTTCCGTCATACTGACCTTTTGTGGCGGGAGCCTGGTTTTCCCATACACCTCCCGTTTCATCGAACCCCTCGTGATAATGCCAGTACGCAACAAGCCCGTCTGTTACGATCTCACGTTCGACGTAAGGCGGAACATTTTTGAGATAAGGATAGCCGTCGTTGATGAGGGGATCGATCGCCCAGGTGTTGGTAAAATCCCAGCCCGCAAAAGATACTTCACTTTTAAACTGACTGTCAGTCAAAAAGGTGAAAGCTCCAGGATCATGGGACCCTGTACTGTCATCAATGGAACTCGCCTCTTCATTGACATAAATCCCGCTTATGGTGACAGAAGACGCTTCACCAGAATCGATATAGGAAAAGTATTCAAAATCCTGATCCGAACGATCCTGGGAGTGGATGTTCCCTATGTAGTAGAGGTTCTCTATGGTGGAAGAGTCTGTCATAGTCCACGCCCCGCTTATATCCCCTATTAAACCAGCTGCATCTGTTCCTAAAGACGTAAGATTAGCTCGGACATAACTATTCTGAATGGTTGAATTCTCTATGAATCCGACTAGCCCATAAACATAATCCCCGTTCAATTCTCCCTCTACATAGACGTTTTCAATGGTGGAATCCCACGCCGTTTGAACTACCCCAGAAACATAATCCCCTGTGGCGTTCCGATTGGTAAACCCAACGTTTCGAATAATCCCCCCATCGACCAAAAATTCGAACACGCTTGCATAGGTTTGTCCTGATTGGTAAATGGCGTCCACGGTAAACCCTTTTCCGTCGAATACACCCTCGAATGTCCCAATCGGTTCAAACCCTTGGCCCCCGTTCCAATTCACCGTATCACTACAATCGATATCATTTCCAAGATCAAAATATCCGTCTATATCACTTGTCCCTGTATCCGTATCAAGACTCGGGATACTCTGAAGTTCTGTACACGTCGTGATGATATAGGGGTCCCCGCTTGTGCCACTGCCTGATAACGCTCCTGCTTTTCCGCTTATGACTAATACGCTTAAAAGCATGATCGCAATCAGCATCCATCTCTTCATCTCGTCCATCCACCCCTTCTTTAATACTCCTCGTGCACTTATATATGGATTAGCTTTTTATGGCGCATTTCCTTATAACAGTCCTAGAAAAGACATACAAAAACCCGCTGCGGTAGCGGGTCAGGGGCCTGCGGACAGAACCCATTGAATGGTCGAACGGTACGGTGTAGGAGAAGAAGGGTAATTGGCGCCATCCACAAGAGGAACCGATGAGGGAATCGTCAACGTGAGCGCATCACTCGGGAATGAAACCGTAAATGTACCGACTCCTTCCCCGTCAAGTGCGGTTACAAGCGTGTGCGTCCCTCCATCATCGATCAGGAACGCGCCGCCAGGTAATGAAGGAATAGCACCACCTGGCCCTTTTGTTTCCGTGATCCCATCAGGGCCCTTTAACGAGAGGCTACCAGTTGGGAACGTATAGCCTGCTCCTCCTGATTCTGTAAACGGGGTGGCGGATACGGAAAGCTCCCATCCCCCTCCGCCTAACCGTTCATCCCCTACGGTGAGAGCAGGAAGGTTTGCCGTAACCCCGTTTGTCCCTTCTCCGAGTGTAACAGAAGGGAAACTGACAAAAGCAGGAGCGGTGATCGATAAGGCTCCGTCACTCTCCGCTGCCACGTCATCGAATGATGCGGACGAATAACTTGCTACACCAAAGTAGCCATCGGTATACGTATTATCCGTGAATGTGTTGCTCCAGATCGGATTTAACCCTTCGTCATACACGGTTCCTTCAATGGTAGTTCCGTTCCAGATCCCCTCGACGTAATACCATGTGTCAACTGATATTGGGACCGAGAACTCCTGCGAGGTCGTAAAATCATAATCTTTCCGAAAGTGGATCTTCCCGCCGTTTCGCTCATCGATCACGATCTGATACCCCGTTTGAGAGACAGGAGACAAATCCTGCACGCCGAACGTGATCCCGTTTAAGCCAGCCGTGTCCGCGTCAGTATTGATTTTCGTCCAGACCCCCATACGGAAGTTGCTGTTTGTGATGTAATCCGAAGAAAGCGCATATTTATAGCTTTTCGCGACAATGCTCCTCAGTCCGTAGCTTCCGTTGTAGGCGCTTGTGGTTCCTCTGGAGAAACCAGTGCCACCTGACATATTGGAGAATAAGTTCCCGCTTTCAAATGTTTCAATTGGACGATTCGCGATATGAGGGCTCGGGGGATCTGTTGTCACGTTTAACGAAACCCCAGAAGATTCATTGCCCGATGTATCGAGCGTTTTTATGGTATAGCTGTAAAGGGTTGAAGCGGTTAATCCCGCGTCGGTGTATATTTCGCTCGACGAATTGCCAACGAGCACGCCGTCTCGATAGATGTTCACAGAATCAAGATCGGAGTCAGCAGGATTGTTCCACGAGAGGGTCACACTGCGGTCGTTGTGGATCTCAGATAACCCTGTGACCTCGGCTGGCGGGGTGGTGCCAGGCGCGGTGCTCGTGGAACCGTTTAAACCCACTTCGTCAGGAGATATAGTGTAATTATGGGCCACTTCGTCAGGGGATAATATCCGATTGTAAAACTTAACTTGTTTAACCAATCCCTTGTATCCATAGATAAGTTCCTGTTCATACGCCATGTTTTTGCTTTTATCATTAAAAGAATACGTATCTGTTATAACAAGAGTTCCATTCACATACAAACGTTTTGTTTTCGTTCCGTAATCGTGCGTAACACCGATTTGTAATGGCTGATTATCCCAATTGATCTGAACTACCGTAACATCAGCCTCGTAACTACCGCTTGTGGTATTGTAAATATAATTGTAATAACGAAATTCTCCAGTGTGTAATAAATGTAATGCATTTGAATCCCAATTATAAAAAGAGTGGAACGTATCTTCGATTGATTGGTACACACTGTAAAAAACCGTAAATCCACTTCCTTCTGGAATTCGATTGCCATCTTCCAAAAGGAATGTATCGCCAGTTCCAAACGAAACCCCATCCGTCGATAACGCGCCCCCGTTGATGACCCCGTCGTATTGCCCTTTGGTAGCAGGTGCGATGTTTTCCCACACCCCTCCCGCTTCATCGACACCCTCTTTATAATGCCAGTAGCCGACGAGCCCATCTGTCACAATCGTCGGGCTTGGCGGAACGCTTTGCAGATACGGGTAACCATCGTTGATGAGGGGATCGATCGCCCAGGTGTTGGTAAAATCCCAACCTGTGTAGGTCGATTCTTGTTTCATTTCGGACGTGGTTTTGCCTGTGCCCATGTCGGATAGTGTTGTCCCAGAAGCTTCTGTATCCCAGTAACAATGGCAATCATCTAGTGTACTTGCATGTTCAAATCCCACAGCCCCGCCAATTTCCGAAGAACCCGAGACAATTCCTGTTGCATAGCTGTCATACCAATCATCATCGGTTATTACATATCCAAAAATCCCCCCAATCCACGAGCTCCCAGTAACCGCGGCTCGGGAATACATATGGGACATGTTCCGTGCATAAGTTATTCCTGCTATACCTCCTACCCGATCGCGTCCATTTATGACACCTGTTGTAAACAATTGATCGTACAAATCAGGATTAGTCCCTTCTATGGAACCGACCAGTCCGCCTACGTTGTCTTGGCCTGTAATGTCCACATCTTCCAACCCTACATTGTAAATGTAAGCGAATACGGATACTCCGAACAACCCTACATAATCTTCTGTTGGACGATTGATGCTCAGGTTTTTGATCTTATAGCCCATCCCGTTGAAACTCCCATTAAAACGGTCTGTGCTGTAATTCCCGATTGGGTCAAACCCTTTCCCTCCGTTCCAGTTCACTGTATCACTGCAATCAATATCGTTCCCCAGCTCAAAATAGCCTTCTATATAAACGGTTCCCGTATCTGTATCAAGACTCGGGATACTCTGAAGTTCTGTACACGTGGTGATCACATACGGATCCCCGCTCGTCCCGTTGCCTGATAACGCCACGGCTTCCCCGCTCATCCAGCCTATCCCGATAAGGAACAGTCCGATCTGCAACCATCGCTTCATCGTATCCCTCCTTTTCGACCATTTCTGTTATACACCTTATTGGACACTTCTCATTCGATTCCTATGAGAAACAATGCGCTCTTTTCCCCCGTTCTTCCCCATTCGAGGTATACTGATGAAAAGAAGAGAAAGGATGATTCTGATGGATATGTTTAATCACGCGGCATCAACCATGAATGTTATGTTTCTTCGTCACGCGACAGGGAGAGAACGGTTAGAGGGAGTTTTAAAAGAAGAAATGAGGCTTTTTTTGGTGGCATTCGAAGCGAGCCTTCCAGGTGTTTTTTCTCCTTTTTACGATGAAGTCTATCGGGAACTCCGAACGGGTGATCATTTGAGAGCCAAAACACCTGAAGAATTCGATGAGGCCATAGCGGACACCCTTGCTGACATGAAAGACGACGATGGCAATACTTTGATCAACGTCTACAATTTTTATACACGCCTTGCGGATAAGGTGCGAGACAGTCTGGATTAGAAAAACCCACTCTCACAGTGGGTTTCTTTTGTATTTTTGAAGCATCATGTCGATATAGGTTCCCTGTTCCTCGATATGGTTAAGGTTTTCATATAACGCGACACCCATCTTATAATCTCTCTCACTCATTTCCTTCAGCGATTCTCTCGGGAAAAGGATTGTAGCTCCGTTCCCTATTGCTTCTTTTACCAGTATTTTACCCTTTGAACAAAACCAGGACGAGTCTCTTTCGTAGATGAATCCTTCTTCCTCTGTATCACTTACATTGATATAATACCGCGTTGCTGTTTTTTTCCTTTTTCGCACCACTATCTGATTCTTTGGGATGTTGGTCATAGGGACACCTCTTTCATTTCGTTCAGGAATCCAATCACGTCTTCTGGATCATGGTCATCATTTAAAGATTGCAACAGTTGCATTTCTTCATCCAGCAATCCTGATTCCGCAAGACCTGTGAGAATACGTGCCAGATTTTTATCTTCTACCTTTCCTTCTCGGACTCGATTCAGCAAGTAGTCGATGTTATAAGAGGCCTCGTTTTCATCATGGAGGAGATCCAGCTCTTCGTCGGTCGCTCCCTGTTTTTTTAAGAGATGCCCGATGATGCAGTAGTAACACTCCTCTTCTTTCATATCCACGTAACACCCTCGTTTAAGCGTCTTTTCTTTGGCTGTCGTAATCAGATAATCGATCGTTTCCATGCGTTTCATAGCACTTCATCCTCTCCGCAATGAATCGTTATTTTTACTAGTTTATCATCCTCTTTATCTCTGGGAGGAAAAAAACGAGAGTTTCCCGACAGAGGTCAGGGTCCTGCTATACTAAAGAAAACGAAGAGAGGGATGAATGTGGGTAAACCTAACGATTGGATCATTGGAAAACCGTGCCTTGTGACCTCTGATTTTCTGATTCGGGTCCGAAAGAGGCGGATGAAAAAACGGGGCATTATAAGAGGGTACTATCTTACGGAGTATTGGCATCCCTATGTGTACAAAGCGTTTCATGTTGAATTGGAAGACGGGACGCGGGACACGTTCCCCGCAAAGGATGTGACGATTTTGGAAGAGAAGGATAAAGACGATCACGCGAGAAAAGCCTGAATTTTTTCAGGTTTTTTGATCACCCTCCCCTATTTTTCACTATAATCCACACATACCAAACGAATGGGGGAATCATCATGTTCGGATTTTTCAAGTTTTACAATCAGTTACTTAACGGAAACCAAGAGGAAGCTTCACGAATTCTCGCCAACAGCGCTAACTTCTTCTTCGCGTGGTTCACGCCAATTGCGATGTATCTCGTGCATACCAACGTGGGGGATATCGGAAACTACGGAGAAGCTTACTATTGGTTCATCCTGATTAACGGTTTGATTGTCTACTGGAAACGACCAGAATTTTGCCATTCTAAAAAACAAGCCAATTCAATCGACATGTATTATGAAATTCTTGGCTGTTCCAAATTGGACAGCAAAGAAACCATCAAGAAATCTTACCGCGCTCTTGCCAAAACCCATCATCCAGACAGGGGCGGCGATGCGGAAACCTTCAAAAAAATACAGAAAGCATACGAATTTTGCTATGCAACAGCCCGCTAAAAACATAGCCCCGCTATGTTTTTTCTTTTTTTATCGCAAACGCAGATTCTCGCTGTATAATGAGGAGGCAAAAAACATAACGGAACATTATAAGGAGGGCTTTTCATGACAACTGATACACTGGGGTACCGAGCGGAAGGAGAAACCTACTGCAACGACTGTTTCAGGGAGCATATCGAAACGTGTTTCCCGAACGGAGACAAAACCGCCATTCAGGAGTATATCGAGGGGATGTGCACCCCTTTATTATCAGACGATGCTGATGAGTATGGGGATCAGGTGTACGAGGAAACATGTGGCAAATGCGGCGAAAAAATTTACGAGAGTGTAGGAGCGTAAGATCAGGAAGTAGAACGATCAAAAAAGGGTGCCAGTCACCCTTTTTTTCATAAAAAAACGCACAGGTGTGCGTTTTAGTCCCTCTCACTTTCGTCTAGTATAGCTTTTGTACGCCTGAGCTGATCCAATGTTAACGGAACATCTTGCCCTCCGTAGGTTTGGATGACCTCACGAATCTCGCCAAGAAGCTTTTCTTTTTCTTCGTAATCCTGATACGCCTGTTCGCTTGGAAACAGGAGGTAATCGGGAGAAAAGTCCGTCTTTTGGGACAAAAAGACCCGATCCTGATGATCGGAAAGCTTGAACAAGACTTTTTTCCGACTGGAAAGAGGACAGATTTCGACGGTAACATACTTTCGTCCGATTGTTTTGACAATCCCCTTTGTCATTCCTTCCCTGTACCTCGCTTCATTATTAATATGCTTCAAAGCCACTTCTTGACCCTTGCGGAAATCTTCCTTTGTTACTCCCATATAATCATCCTTTCACATTCCATTTTTACCACAACCGTTCTCCGTTTCTTACTTTATGAAGCAGTCTCAGCAGCTCTCCCCGATCTTCAAAATCATTGGCATGCTGAATTTTGACAAGATCTCGTCGGTGATAGGCCTGTTCGAGCTCTTGCAATACCTGCTGGGCGTGTTTGTCCTCAAGTTTCCGATTCCCTGCATGAACTAGCAGCATATCGATATGAGACTCCGTTCCGTCTCCCTGAAGCCTGAAGAGCTGTTCATCCGTAATGCCATTTAATCGAAGCAAGTGTCCGATGATGCAGTACGTGACATCCCCTTCTTCGCTACGCTCGATATAACAGCATTTGTTTAATGGTTTTTCTTCTGCAATTTCAATGAGAGATTCCATTGTATTCTTTTGGTCCATAGTGATCACCCATTCTTCTTTTTCCTTATTATAGGCGACAAATGGTCAAAAATGAGGAAAAAAACGGAGAGACAAGGAGAACAACGTCCCACTTATCTGAGAAACATTGTTATTACTATCTGGTTTTGGTATAGTTGGTAAGAATTTTGTCAAAAGGGGAGTACAAATGAATAAAACAGAAACCATCAGAGCAATCGAAGAACTATTACCTTTACTCGAAAGAAAAGAAGAATTATGGAACATAAGATTTGAGGCAACGCGCTCGCCAAAATTGCCTATGTCACCCAGCGATCACTTGATGGATAGATATGCGAATCAATATGGTCTGACGCCTCAAGTTGAGAAGGATAACCCGTGGCCCTCCGATCCGAAAATCATGAACGAATGGCTCGTTTATCTCATCAGTGCCGTTCCCACTGCTTCGATCCTTATGTTCCTCACGAGAGATTGGTATGCGGATACATATAGCGGTACGCCAGCCCTGAAGTGGCCGTTGCTCCTTTTCTTTTCGTGGATATCCGTCGTCTTTCCTATGCTGAAGAAAAAGTACATGGACGCGCCAAAAAAAGAAGAATACAGCCAAAAATATAGCAAGGTCGCAAAAGAACGGGAAAAGCAAATGAAACGGATGGTGAGGGAACATTATGAGGAGCGTGTAAAGCGCATCGAGGAAGAGGCTAAGCGGAAAGAAGAAAAGATAATCAGGGATACGCAGGCAGAGTTTGATGAGTATGAAAGAAGGATCGAAGCGACACCGATGGCTGAAGTATCTCGTGACATGTCTTATCTGGGATACATGCTAGATCACCTGAAGTCAGGGCGGGCGGACACCTATAAAGAAGCGGCCCAGCTAGCTTGGTCGGATAAGGTGCAAGAAGCAAGAGAATACGAGCACCAAAGGGAAATGGAAGAGATGGAAGAGTCCATTCGTGACATGAAACGAGAACATGAAGACAGCCTATCCTCCATGGAACACGACATGCGGAAAAGAGATTCTGATAACTTTTGGAAAGAAAAAAGATATAACGAGGAAATACAAGATCAGAGGAAAGAAATTGACGATCTGAAGAACCTTGAACGTGAAAGAAACAGACCGAAATCATCCATATTTTAAGTAGATAAAACAAGAGCACCTCAACAGGTGCTCTTGTTTTATATGATACGCTTCTTCTTCGGTTGGTTATCCCTGTTCCATCAAGCACGAACATGCACAGAAGAGCAATCCCAAAAGGAAACACTTTCGCTTCTCCCATCCATCCAATCGAGAAAAGCACAACCATCACAAGCAAAGCCACCACAAATCCAGCGCCTGCTTGTTTTTTCCCGCTTAATTTTTGATCCGTGAACATATAAACACTTCTCGTGAGTAACCAAACGGCTACAAATGATCCGAATAACAACACGATAAATGGCACACTATCCCTCCTTACCACTTGAATAGTTTGCGGTTGGTCACCCCTGCCATATCGAGGACGAACCAGGAAATCATGGCCATCACATAGGGCAGAAATCGTTCCATCCCGATCCATTCAAGATCAACCATCCCAAAATAAATGAGCAGGGACAGGAGCATTCCGACGTAAGCTTTGTGTTTACGCCCAAGAAACAGCCCCGTCACCTTGTTTGATACCCGTGTGATGCTCCAGACCACAATAAAACAGACTAGGAAAACGCCCACTCGTTCACTCCCTTTCCTATACGTTTAGTATATCAGTTGCTCATAACAATTTTGTATTTAAAAAGGTAAATAATAGATGCCCTACTAGCATTTTTCTTTCCTGTTCTCGGCTATAATGAGATGGAATCTTACCAAAAAGGAGCGGAACCCATGTCAAAAGAAACGACAACCGAAAAAAATATAGAAGAGCGCATCGAAGAATGGCACGAAAGCCATTCAGAAGAAGAGCTGCACGATTATCTGGGAATCCCTTTTGCCCAGTATGCCCGATGGGTTGAAACAGGGGAATTGCACACGTGATGTCTCACTATAATGAAATGGAAAAAATAAAAAACCGACCTCTAAAGGGTCGGTTTTGTTTGATTATAGGCCGTTTTCATAAAACACGCTATACATGTTTCGAAGCTCTCTTTGTTCATCTTTTGAGCACTCCGCAAAGAGCGATTGAAGCACCTCAATTTCATCTTGTTCGAGACCGTTTCCTTTTGCGAGCTCATACTCTTCCTGGCGATAAGCACCGAGGACATCCATCGCATTGACGATGGTTTTGATTGCTTCGAATGATAGGGAATGTTTCATCGGGATCCCCCTTTCTGAAATGGATTCTGTATAGCAATCGATTACGCGCGCCCTTTAGATTACAATAATGAACATTTTTATAAATATTTTCAAATATAAATAGGTCAAAGGAAGCGGGAGGAACAACCCTTTCCCATGGTATGTGCGCGTTGTCGTGCATTTGACTGAGCCTAAATAAAAAAGTGATGACGATCATCACTTTTAAGGGTTTCTACTTTCTTTTTTCTACGAAACAAGTTGATTTTTGACAATGTTCACAATGGCACGCTGTACAGCAGCGCCTATCGTAGGTTTTACGGATGTTAACACGTCGTACCTTGGAAGAATGGCGCGGAAGTTAGCCTCGCACGACATGATATGAATAGCTGCACCGTTATAGTGCGCCAAGAAATCATGCTCCTCCGTTTGTTCCATATAATGAATACCACGATCGACCGCTTCGCCAATCGTTTCTTTGTAAGAGGTGCGGATACCTTTCTTCGGCAGATACGCGGCATAAAGCCCTTCATACCTCACGATTTGGAACCTTTCTCCGTAACAACGGCCCTGTAAAATGATCTTAGACTTACTAAGTAGTTTATCCATTAGCAATTCCTCCCTGTTTCGTTTTCCGAAGTATAGGCGGAATCACGAAAGAGTCAAGCGCAATGGGCTGATTTGAACCGTTGCAATTTTCCCAACACTTCCTCATACTGGAACTAAAAGATATAAAAGGAGTGAGCTCGATGAGCCATAAAGATACCATGCTTCACCGTATGTTTGCCCAGAATGGCGGCATTACCATTTCAGCTCAGACAAAAGAAGAACTGACATTTGGGGAAGCCAAAAAAATGGCGGAAAGCGAACTGTTTCCAGAAAACGTCGATCCATCAGGCTTTCAGCCGTTTGTCGTTCTGCCATTAGCTACAAAAGAACGATGGGAGAACCGTTCGATCAATTTTTGCCCAAGGTGCGGTAGCAGCCTGAAGGATTATGAACTCGATTCATCGGCCAGCTTCACCTGTTATGAGTGCGATACATCGATGAGTATCGCTATTGCTGAACCCGTTTCCCATAGTGAATAAATCAAAAGTCCGCCTGCATGGCGGACTTTATTTTATATATTAATATTCGATTTCCAGAAATGTTCCGTCGGTTAACTTGAGCAAATAAGAGGGCTGATCCCCGTTATTGAAATCAGTTCGTCTTCCTTCTTCAATACATTCTTTTCGGAAGAAATGCGTTATTTTTCTCGGTAACCTGTTCAAGACTTTGCAAGCTTCCCAAGCG
Source organism: Pontibacillus sp. ALD_SL1 (assembly GCF_017355605.1). Taxonomy (NCBI): domain Bacteria; kingdom Bacillati; phylum Bacillota; class Bacilli; order Caryophanales; family Bacillaceae; genus Pontibacillus; species Pontibacillus sp. ALD_SL1. The sequence goes on along the minus strand of NZ_CP062975.1, from coordinate 838,990 downwards.
AATGGAGTTTCCGTATATTCGTACACAGGAATTTCCGCAGGTAGCTGCCGCTTTCAAGCGTGCAGAGGAATGCGCATAATATCACAAAGAAATCTCCAATAGGGATTTCTTTTTTATTATATTAGTTAAATTATATAAAGTATAAATATCTAATAATAAGGATATATTAATATAAAGAGGTGAATGTTTTTGGAAATCTCTACAAAAGAAAAGGGATATAAAACTAGCTCTCATTTGACTTTCAGTTGTCAATACCACGTTATTTTTTGTCCTAAGTATAGGAGGAAAGTGTTAACAGGTGACGTCGAAGCAAGAATAAAAGAATTGTTTGAGGAAATTTCAAATCAATATGATTTTGAAATCGTCGAATTAGAAGTGATGCCTGATCATGTGCATTTGTTAATTGATTGTAGCCCGAGGTTCGGAATTATGAATTGCGTGACAAAATTAAAAGGGATTACTTCCAGGAAGCTTCGAGATGAGTTTCCAACTTTAAAATCAAGAATTCCTACACTCTGGACGAGAAGCGCTTTTATTTCAAGCGTTGGTTCAGTTTCGTTAGAAGTAGTAAAAAAATATATCGAAGAACAAAAAAGTGTTTAGAAGAAAAAAGGAGGTGTTTTCAATATGGCTGAAGCATTTGTTTTTGAACAAGAATTAAAAACGAATAACAATATAGAAAAAGAGATTAATACTCGTTTAGAAATCGGAAGACAAATTCGAAATACGGTACTTTCGATATTGTTAAAACAGCACAAACAGATGATTCGCACTAAAAAGTATCAAAAATACAAACGTCAATTATCAGCTGTATTGAAAAAACTTTCTCAAGCAGAAAAAAAGAATGATAAAAAATCAAAAGAAGAGAAAAGAATATTAAAGCAAGATTTATATCACAATTATGAACAACTAAACGATCTACGAAATACATTTGGTTTAACAAAAGTTGATGCCGAAAAATATGCAACACCTGTCCGTAATCATTTTTACCAAGAAAAGATTAATAAAAAAGGGAAAACGGTTTTCAAAGAAATCTTAGACGCAAATACTGCTCAAAAAATGGCAGAACGTGCATGGGTTTCATATAAGAAATATTTAACCAAACAATCGAAAAAAGTATGTTTTAAAAAAATTGACGAAGTTCACTCCATCGAAGGAAAAACAAATAAACAAGGTATTCGTTTTATAAATAACCAAGTTTATTTAACAGCAAATTTATCAATCCCTATCATTCAAAAACCCCATGACATGTATGCAAACGAGATCTTAAGTGACATACAAATTGGTGTTAGAAAAGTAAAATATTGCCGCATTATCAGAAAAGTCATTCGTGGTAAGAATCGTTATTTTGTTCAACTGGTTTTAGAGGGAGTTCCGCCTATCAAAAGATGCTCTAAAACAGGGTCTTTTAATCGAATTTTAGGTCAAGGAAATGTCGGCATTGACATTGGTACGCAAAATGTTGCCGTTGTTTCAAAAGAAAAAATCTTATTAAAAGATTTATCACCTAAGACAAACCCTTTAGGACGACAGTTGTGGTTAATCGAACGAAAAATGGATCGTAGTAAACGAAGTACAAATCCAAAGAATTATAACGATAATGGGACATTAAAAAAAGGTAAAAAAGATTGGGCATATTCAAATCGCTATAAAAAACTTCGAGATTTAAGAAAAGAATTACATCGCAAACAAGCGGATATCAGAAAACAAAGTCATAATAGAGATACCAATGTTTTATTATCATTTGGTGATACTTTTTATGTGGAAACAATGAATTTCAAAGGCTTGCAGAAGAAAAGTTCCAAAACTGAAAAAAATAAAAAAGGAAAATTCAAACGAAAAAAACGATTTGGCAAGTCTATTGGAAACAAAGCACCTAGTATGTTTTTAACCCTTCTAGAACAAAAATTAGAAGCATTAGAAGGTAACTATAAAGAAATTAATACTTGGACATTTAAAGCAAGTCAATATGACCATATAAAAGATGAATTTATTAAAAAGAAGTTATCAACGCGTTGGCATTTGTTTGAAAACGGAACAAAAATTCAACGCGATTTGTATTCGGTATTTTTATTGATGAACAGCAAGGCAAACGGTAAAACAACTGATCGAAATTTATGTGTAGCAACGTTCGATGAATTCGAAGGGTTACATGATGTTTTTATTCAGCAAATAAAAAAAGATGGCAGAGCCATCAAAAATTCGGGGATAGTAACCCCTGTATAAATATAATTTGTACAAACGGTTTGAGCTAACCGATGCAGTCGTTAATGGAAACAATGGTTTCTTTGGCTGCGAATATTCCTCTGACTTGATTCTCAGTTCTTCGTCCCTTCGCCTGATGATATTTATATCTGAGAGGTTTGTCGGACTTGAGAAAGAATCAATTTAAGAACCTGCCACATTTATGTGTGCGGAGCGTCAGTAGAAGCATCACAGAACAAGGAAGGTATGATAATAATGATTGACGGATTTCTGCATGACAAAAAGGCGAAGGACTTAAACGAGTTTTTGAAGGAATACGGGGTATACGCTTACTCAGACGACCACGAAGAAGGGTTCGCGTTTATCGACGTCGAGTATGAGGAAGAAACATTTCTGATACTTCTGGCAGAAGATTGGTCTGAGTTTGTGATCGATTTCTCTGTGGGTGCGTTCCCGCAAAACAATGAAGAACAAAAGAACCTTTGGCAGGAAATGAGAGCCTGCACAGAACGGTATGAGTATGAGGAAGAAGTGTTAGCGGAAAGTGGTGTGAGTGTTTGTGCCAGAGGGGAAGAACGAAATTTCCGCACGTCTTATGTCACGGAGATGGTTCCGCTTGTGAAGCGGTATAAGCGTCTGAACGAAAAGGTTTCTTAGCTTCATTCACCCACTGGCTTCTATAACGAATGATGGTTTTGATGAATAAATACCCCTTGCGCGAGGCAAGGGGTATTTATGTTACGCCAGGCTCCGCGCCGAACCACTCTATCCCTATTCCTCCTTGACACGGAGCCGATTTTCCTTATGTTCAGGACTAACGACCGTGTTCACAGGAGGTGAGCCCTATTGAAAAAGAAACCTGTTTTATCCCTTTTCGTATTCCTTTGTTTCCTCTTGTTCCCTGCATTTGTACTCGCAGCGGGTCCAACCTATTCCGTATTCCCTGATAGCAAAACCTATGAGGGCGACATGATGAACTACTCGACCTACAACACCTATACGAAAGACTACTACGTCATCCGCTCATATCTTGAACAATTAGAGCGGGATGGCGGCGGAACACTCCTGATCCATGCAGGGGTGTATACAATCTCGAACACCCTTTATGTTCCATCGCATGTGACCATTAAACTGAAAGACGGAGCTGTATTGAAGAAAGGTTCTGTTTCAGGCACGAGCAAATTCTCGGCATCCAAATCTATGTTCCAGCTCATTCGCCCAACGCTCTCCAAGCAGGACGGGGTATATGGATCGTATAACGGCGAGAAGAACATCTCCATCATCGGTGAAGGGACAGCCGTGATCGATATGGGCTTCATCGAAAACAGCCTTAGCATCATTGCGGGTCATAATTCAGGCGTCCGTATCGAAAACATCCATTTCCTGAACATGCACAGCGGCCACTTCATCGAACTGGATGCCTCGGAAAACGTAGTGATCCGAAACAACCATTTCCTCTACTCGAAAGCTTCTGACAAATGGAACAAAGAAGGTATTAACCTCGATACCCCAGACCATGCCACAAACGGATGGAGCCAGGATTGGAGCACGTATGACAAAACCCCGAATCGAAACGTTTTAATCGAAGGGAATGTCTTTTATGACCTCGACCGTGCGATCGGAACCCATAAATATTCCCACGACAGGCTACATGACGGGGTTACCATTCGGAATAACGCCATCAAGAAAATGCGGAAAGACCCGATATTCCTCATGAACTGGCGGAATGCGGTGATTGAAGGCAATCAGATTTCTGATGTCGGTTCATCAGAAGATGCATACAGCGGGATCATCGCGGCAGGTGCCTTGAACCCGACGATTGAGAACAATACATTCCACAGAGTCTATCGTCCGATCTATTTCTTCCCGTGGCAAAACGAGGGACCAGGCTCTGAATACGAACCCATTTCGAATATCCTTTCGTCAGACAACCTGAACAAACTTGCTTCTAATAAGGTGGACGGGGTAACAGAAGATTTTGCCCGTGTATATGACGGAAATACGACGGATTATTACCCGAGCACCGTCGTAACGTTTAAGGAAGACGCGAGACTTCAGAATCTCTATACCCCTTCTTACGGGGGCGGAGGAAGCATGGAAGCTCCCCTCCCTTCATATAGTGCGGGAGAACGAACGGCATCACTCGCAGGAACTATCTCCCTATACGGAGACAAAAAGAAAAGCGGAGTTCTCTCTACGCTCCCCTCCAATGAAAAGGTAACCGTCATCGCCCGATACGGCACGCTCTATCGTGTGAAATACTATGATCTATACGGTTATATGAACAAATCGCAAGCCGTCTTCCCGTCGATGAGCGGGATCGGCATATCGATTGATGGACATGCACTCCAAATGGATGAAAAACCCGTGATCCGAAACGGACGTGTCCTGATCCCGATCCGCTGGGTCTCAAACGGCATGGGCATCAAGGTGAAGAGCTGGAACAACACCACGAAAACCGCTACGCTCACAAAAAATGGGAAGACGATCTCGCTTACGATCGGAAAACCGTATGCGGTGGTGAACGGGAAACGCTCTTCGCTCGATGAAACCGTTCAGTTGATCGATTCCCGCACCTATGTCCCGCTTCGCTTTGTGAGTGAACAAACGGGCGCTTATGTGGACTGGGACAGCGCGTATCGGATGGTCTGGATTGAGAAATAAGGATGGCATGAAGCCACCACTCAAACAATCATAAAAAGGATGCTCGGGGAATAAATCCCCCCAACATCCTTTTAATGTTCCGCAATCGATAAGGTTTAGTTGTTTTGTTCTCCGTAAAATTCGCCCTCATCCTCTGTCACCTCTATGGCTTCAGCATCACAGCACAATTCCGTGTCATAAGACACTTTAATGAAGACCTCATCACCTTCCGCCCCTTCCAACAAAGTGACCTTCATGCTTTCGTTCGTTTTACCTTCGATCTTTTCGCTGATGTAGGATACCTTTGCTCTTTGGAACTGTTCTGCGTATACATACATAACCCCCTCCTCTAAGGTCAGGCTGTGCACTCTTCCATCATTCGATTCCATCCTCATCAACCATTGGGTCACGTCTTTTGGAAACTCATCTTCTTCTGACAGGTATTCATAATCGATGATGGTCAGGTCGTCCCTTTTCTCGGTATTGCATCCGTTTAGCAGGAATACGGAAAGGATCAGCATCAGGGTAAAAAATCTCATCACATCTCTCCTCCCTTTTTATCAAAAAGTTGGATCGGATCAACTTGTCCTTTTATTGTAAGTATCTTCCTCCCTAAAGTCTACGCATTTTTTCACAAACCACCCTATAATCTGCTACATCAATTCTTGTGAAAGACCAGGTTTTTTATCGGGAAAAGAGTCCCCAGGTCCCAAATAATGGTGATACAATGAGAAAAAGAACAAGAGAGGAAGATGAAGATGTTTGCATTAGAAATAGATGAGCTGGTAATGGCAAAAGTCGCTTACCTTAATGGATATCAGGACGTATTCCATAACGAGGACCCATCAAAAGGCGAAATAACCCTTCCAGACGAATGGATCATGGATAGCGATAAGATCATCGAATTCGCGATCGATCACGACATCAAGCGTGAGGATACGGGATACGGGGATATATATTATTTCACAGAAGAACAGGAAGAAACGTTTCGCTCGAATTTAAGTGATGCGGTTACGAAAACAGTGAACGAATTGTTGTTGCAAACCATCGCCGTGTAGAAAAACAAAAAGACCTCACCAGAGGTCTTTTTTTCGTTTATAGGGTTTTTCGCAGATTCCGCGCTATCTCATCAAGAGAAGACCCGAACGCATGGTGCTTTGTGTAAAATTGTTCGATGGGGTCTCCTCCTACTTTTTTCATCGTTGCTTCGTAGGTCATTTCGTATACGCGGCCTTTCCCTTTGCATTCGATAACGATATTCCATCCTTCAGCCATGAGCTTTTCAATTTCGTCCATGTAGTTCTCTCCTTTATTGATGGCGTTCCTGCTGCATTCTCACCAGTAACTGTTTCAGGCGTTTAACAGCCTGTACAACTTTTCGATGATCCGCTTTGAAGGCGAATACATCCCACTCCTCACATGAAGCAACACAGCATCCCGTTCCTTCCAGATGAGTTTTCTCATCCATCTGACCCCTGTATCGTAACGAATACCATGTTTTTCTCAAGCTCCCCTTTCACGTCAGCACTCTCCCATTCCCCGTAGTACCCAAGCGGATTTAGAATGACCTGTTTTCCCTTGTAGGTCACGTTCCCGATTCGTTTGTGCGTGTGACCAAAAGCGATCGTTTCGATATTGGGATACTGATCAAGGAGTTCTCCCATTTTTTCAGACCCCAAATACGCATGGCAAAACTGCCATCTGTAATCATGGGGTTTTTGAATAAGGAACTCTCTGTATGGAACGAAATGATTCACAAACAGTACGGGCCGATCAGCGTAGAGATCAAGCACCCTTTTTGTTTCCTTTATGATGCGTCCCGTTTTGTCTTCGTCGGTTTCCTTAAAATGCATGAAGCGCCCGTCCCACCATTTGTTTTTCTTCGTTCGGCAGGCATTCCGTTCTTCTGTTCCTAATCCGAACGAATAGTCATACCACCCCATACTCCCGATTAACACGTGGCTGCCGAAATCATGAGGCTTCCCGATTAAACAGGACGGGTGTGATACGAGGAGTTCGTATTCCCGCTCGCTGTCCGTCTCGCTCCACACATCGTGATTGCCAGGGACAAATGAGAGGGGGATTCCTGTCCTGTGGAGAATTGTATCGATATAATAGATGGCTTTCTCGGCTCCGTTCGCGATATCTCCCGACAAAACGATATGATCGGCTCCGCTTTCTTTCACAAGTTCCGTAAAGGGATTAATTATGGACTCTCCTGTGATGTGTTCATTGACATCAAAATGCAAATCGGATACGAATAATAGTTTCATAAATTCCGCCTCCCTCCTTCGCTGTATTGTACTGGAAAGAGAAGAAAGGGAACAGAGGCTGAACGGTTCAGGAAACGAAAAAACCCAGGCAATTCCTGAGTTTTTAAATGACAGGTTCAATGGTATAAACCGTCCCGATATTGAAATTATACGTATCCGCATCAGGCAAGACACCGATAAAGACACTCACACCTAATGTATCACTGGCGCCTGGAGCCAGGTTATCGTAAACGGTTTCTTTCGCTGAACCAAGGTCATGGGTGTAATCCCCGTTCACGCGCAGATGGACGGCCTTTTCCCCGTAAGAAGGAAAACTGTTTGTCCAGCTGTACCCTGTTGGCAACGTTCCAGTCGGTTCTGCCGCTATGCTGACAGCAATCGTTCCGTTGTTTTGAACCGTAATCGTATCAAGGTCAACGGAGAACCAATCGTCACTAATATCCCATGAGTTCCTTGTGACCTCGTAAGACGTCGTGCCACTATCCGTCGCCTGGCTGACAAAGACAATATCTGCTTCAGGATCGACAACCGTATACGAGACGGTGTAGTTATAGGTTTCAGCGGTGACAAGCGATGTGATCGCAAGCATAAAGGAACAGAACAGGAGAATGCGAACCACATGTTTCTCGAATTTTTTCATATTCCTCACCTCCACCTCTCTTATAGACCATTTTACCAAGCTGTCAATGCTTTGTTTTCTGAAATTTCAGTCGAATAACGCTGTATATCAAAATCAAACCCAGTCCCATCCATCCTCCGTAGCGGAGAAGCCAGCGCAATGCCCATTCATACCATGGGGGTGATGCCACCTCATAAAGGATGGGGATGTGAAATTGCACTTCCTTTTTCTCATCTTTCGCAACGGTCAGGACAACGGCGTCTTTGTATCGTCCGTTCTTCTGGTCTTCTTTAATCTGTATGAAAACGTCAAACGTATAGAATGTTGGTTCCTTTTCTATGATGATTTCCGATACATCCGTCCTCAATGCTCCTTCTGCTTTTACGATCACGCTTTTCTCCGTTTCAAGATTGTTCACCTTTGGGGTAAGCGTGATCGTTCTGATTCTTCGTTCTTCACCCTGCTCCAGGGGTTCTTTAATCTGGATGGCAGCAGGTTTGACGGAAAACCCTTCTAATTCCCCTTTTTCTGCACTAACAGGATTCGACATCCAGAACAAACCCAAACCCAGGAACCCGATCGTGATCAAGCGTTTCATGAAACTCCCCCCTTTTCCTATTTCATTAGAGGGAGACCGCCCTTTTCCTCTTGTATGCCTTGGTCCGTAGACATGAGAAAAACGCTCTCAATAAGAGAGCGTTCATCCACAACGATTATAGTCAGAAGATTAAACAGCCCGATCCCCTTGCTCTTCCCGAGCTTTACGTTCCACCTTGCGTAGGACCTCTTCGTTAAACTCTCCGAGGAGGCTTCCGATGCAACAGGCTATGAGATCAAGTTCAACAGGTCGATTTTGATAATAGTAGGTCGATCCGAAAGGTGTGTTGTAACCTGATCGTTTAAAATCGGCGGTATAATCAACCGTTACTTCTTGTTCATGATGCAAGAATGTATACCTTTCATAATGTCCTTCATCCATGTAGTACCACTCTTTGGTATGATAAATCAGTTCGCTCCCTTGCAAAAATGGGATAAACGCTTCATACCGTTCATGAAAATGGGTGTCGCAGTCGTCCCTGACCTCGATATCCAGATCATTCTTTTCCCAGAGGGGTTTCCCGTCTTTCCCCTGTTTCAATGCATCAGGGAAGAGGGTACACAAGTGGTTCATTCGTTCTTCTTTCGGGACGATTTTAAGATCCCTGATTCGTTCTTGTAAGAATGTTTTCCAGAGTTCATTTAATTCATTACCTTCAACAATGAATTGGTAATGGTCGTTATCCTTTGTTGTTGGTTTGAGTGTAATCATTATGATATTCCTTTCTTTCTCCGTTTCTACCACCTTATGAAAATGGCGAAGGAATATGAGTGAAAGGACTCCGCGACCATTTTGAAGCGCAAAAAAACGCTCCCAAAAGAGAGCGTCTTGTAGGTTGTTGTATGCTTGGTTTTACCTAACAAACGTCTCCAGACGGAGCTTTTATCATGCGGGTGCGTTTATTTCCGTCTTTATCTTCTTCTGTTACCGTTACGCTGTTATCCGCCCAGTGAGTGCGCCCCGTTTCTTTCCACCCTGGAGCCGTTTCGATTTTATACTCACAGTAGCGCTGGTAACGTTCGATTAACTGATAGAGCTTTTCCACCTCTTCATTTGAAAACAGTTCTCCGAAGCGGTAGTGCTGATTGAGGAAATTCGAACTTAACACAATCATGTTACGCAGGCTTCGTCTGTGTCCTGCATCATAGGTGTATCCGTTTTCATGAGCATAACGGAGTTTATCGGCAAGTGATCGCTTCTTTCGCCTTCCTCTTACCTCTTGTGGCAGCGTGTTCAGGCATCCTTCCACCTGATCGAATTCATGTCCCATATGCCACGTGTTCACGGTTTCGGTGAATCCTCCGCCGAACCATTCCACCGTATATTTCACGGTGCCTTTTAAACTGGAGGCAACGCCCACATCTCCTGAAGCACGGTCGATGAAATAGGTAGCATAGATGCCTGCTTTCCCTTCTTCTATCAGATCCACTAACCAGTCACGGTCCATGAGCTCGCTTGTCAGGATGCCTTCTTTTCTGTACTCGATACGGATGTTCTTGTCCTTATTCGAATAAGCTTCTTTCACAAGCACCCTGTCTCCGTTGATGAGATATGTTTCGCCGAATACGATCATGTAGCATTCCCCTCTCGTTTACGTTGTCTTCTTATTATAGATGGGTTGCAAAGGAGATGTAGGAAATAGTGCGATTTTTTGTTGAATCACATAAAAAAACGCAAGGGGCTAGGCTCCTTGCGTTTTATGGGTTTTATTGGGTTGGTTGGTCGTTCACCATAGCATCCTCGTATTGTAAAATTTCCTCATAGGTCAGCCATTCTGGTTTTTTATCATGGGAAAAGCTGTTGTGAAGCTCTTTCATCTTTTGGATCTGGTCTTGTTCGTTCCCTGCCCATAGATGTTTAGGGTGTCGGCCGCCGTTCCCTAGATAGTAATCACAATCCATTTTCAGTCGACTTAATAAGGAATAGTTGAAACGGTCTCCTCGATTGATTGGCTTTGGCGTCCCTGTGAATCGAAAATTTAGCTCTTTGCTGAGAGGTGAATCAGGCTCCCCGTCCATCGCATTGCCACAGGTGTACAACTCAGGTCTTCTGCCATCACTATCGGAAAGGTCTTTGTATAACCGTCCTGTCTCGGCGCATTTATAAACGGGTCTGCTCCAATCATCCTCGCCTACATACTCCATTGTTCGTTTCTGTGTATTCTCCATATTACCGCCTCCATCATTATTATTTTCCGTGTCTATGTGAGTTTCATTCTTGTTTCCCTTTCTTTGTCTGTTACTCCTATTATAAAGAGGATCCAAGAAAGAGTTGAAAAAAACCAAAACAAAAAAAGAAAGCGGTCTAGCCTGACCGCTTCTGGTTTTCAATAGTTTGCAAAAGCAACTTCTTGTTCTTTTCGCTGTTTCGGGCTGAAAATTCGACATACATATTGAACTTTTGAAGCTCGTTGTAAACAAATTCAGGCGATATTTTGGATCTGAAATTCTTAATTTTTCTTAATTGATGAAGGACCGATTTTAATTCACGGCGTTCTTTTCTCAGCTCGCGGTAGCGAAGCATCCCATAATAATAGGTGATGAGATCCTGCACTTCCATCAACGTGTTCTCGATTTCGTGCAACTCCTTGTGAATATCGATCAGCCGTTCGTTTGCCTCCTGGATGATGGCTTGGTTTTCTGAACGCATCGTCATGACCACCCGTTCCATCTCGAGTGTCAACTCTCTCATTCGATTGCGGTACGTGTTGTAGTGGTCGTGAGGGATGTCATGGAATGATTTCTCTTTCAGATGTTGCAACCGTTCACGGTACTCTGAACTTTCACGTAACAGAAAGGCGAACGTATCCGTCACGATCAAAATTTCCTGTATAGTGTGATGATGAGGGGTTTCTTGTACAGCCTTCTTCAATTCCTTTCCGATTCTGGCGCCCTCTTTTACCGTTTTGAAGTCTGAGTTTTCGATATCGTGAATCAGAGTGTAATACCGCTCCCATTTTTCATTGCAACGCAATTCTTTTGATACGTCATTTAATCTTTGTAACAGGTTTTGGCCGTTTTGCTTATCCTGTTCCGCAGCTTTCCCGCTTTTGATCCGTTCGCTAATTTCCTTCAGGGTTTTGATTTGATTTTCGCTTTTATGCATCTCAATCTCCCTCTCATGTTGATGATGGAATATGCTTTTGATTATTATAAATCACATTTGCTGAATCGGTCGTTTTTTACCGTCAAAGTTCCGAAAAAGGGGACCGTATTAGCCCTGAATAAGTTGCCGATCAAACCCATTGCGAACTAATCGCTTATAAGCTTCCATAACATCTTTAGGTATATCCTGCGGAATCTGGAATCCGTTTTCTCCATACAAATCAATTCGTTGCAGATCCCCTACCATGATATTGATGAAATCCGATATATCAAACTCTTCAGAGTCATTATAGAATCGGCAATAAGCTTTATAAGAAGCTTGAGGTGAGGTTACAATGAAATCAAGAGCAGGCCACTGCTTTTTTAAGGTTGCATATATTCTTCTCTCTTTGAAAGGTTTATCCACCACAATATAATCGGAAAACGTAAGCTTCTCTTTTTCAATCAATTTCTTTGTGAATGCAATATTTTGTCCTGTATTTGTTGATTCTGTCTCAAGAAATATCTTATCCTTTGGAACCCCTCTTTCAATAGCAACTTCTGTAAACATCTCAGCTTCGGTTTTTTCCCACGTGTTTTTGGTTATTTTGCCTAAACCACCTGTAAACATGACACATTCGGCAAAGCCTTGGTTATATAATTCAGCTGCTCTTTCGGCAACGTGCAAATCATGACTCCCAAATGCCAAAATGCAATCTTTCTTACTGAGGTTATGGTGCAGGTGGTGATAATCCCACAATAATTTCGCATCAGCGTTTAAATCATACATGCGGAGATCCCCCTTTCTATATACCTTAACATTATAACGAATTCATCAGTCTGAACCATATCGACAACTGCAAGTTCACATTTGGCATCTTATCTCACTCCCAGTTGGTCATTGTATTTGCTGTCAGGCTGATTGTTTCCCCCTGCATTCCCTATCTTTTTTCATCACCCATGCTGGTTTTCCTATTATAATAGCTGAAATCTGACACTGGGAGTGGGTCACATGAACATCGTCTATCAGCGTGTGGGAAAGAAAACGTATAACGGCGAACGGGTCTATCTCGATAATGAAACGCTCGCAAAATTTGGCTATGTGCCTGGAGCGAAGATGAATACGCTTATTAACCCTGATGATCATACCGTTGAATTCCGTCTCGATCCTGACGGTACGAACACCGTCTCCAAAAAGAAGCGCAAAGAACGTGTTATTCCTGTCATCGATAAATCTGGCAAAAGCATTAAAGCGGCCTTATCGAGCTGTGACCACATTACGTTATCAATCATTGAAGAAAACGGGGAGTACCGCGTGTTGGTTAAAGGAGAAAAAAATACCGCTTCCTTAAAAAAAGAAAACCCGACTGCACAGCCCCTTACAACGATCACGTTTTGCGCAGGGGCAGGAATTTCGACAGAAGCGATGAAAGAAGCGGGATTCCGTGAAGTAGCAGGCGTGGAGTGGAATCCAAAAGCTGGGGCTGAGGATACGTTCTCTGATCTCTATCAACAAAACAACCCTGATACGGTTTTATTTAACGTTCCTATGGAACAGTTGAAAGGAACGGATCTTCCGAATGCGGATGTCTGGCTTATGACGCTTGACTGTACCGATTATTCGAAATCGAGCAACGGAACAGGAAAAGGCCTTCATACGATGCATCTTTTTATGCACGCCATGCGCCTGTTCTGGGAACGTCCGAAAGTCGACAGACCACAAGCTGTCCTGCTTGAAAATGTACCTGAATTTGAGAAAGTGGCAGGAAACGCGCTTAAGCTCTGTTTCGAGGAAGAAGGGTATACGGTTCAAACCGCCGTAATCGACAGCCTGGAGCACGGAAGCCGAACAAAACGGAAGCGGTTCTTCTTATCTGCCACGGTTCATGATGGGTTTCAGTTTCCTGAACCAACTGGTGTCCTGGCATCTCCGATTGCAATCGACGGTGAGGTGACAACAGAAACCCTCGAGTGGATCACGCCTGATGAGAGCAAAACGCTTCAGTATTTCAGGGAGCGCGAGAAAAAAGGGATGAAACACAATCACTATATGACGGTGTTTGACGTCACGCGTGATGCCTATGTCGGGACCATCACGAAAAGCCATCATAAAATCCAGCCTGAAAACTGGATCAAGCATCCATTCCTAGAAAACACCTTTGCCTACCTGAAAGCGGAACACATTCGCTCGATTCAGGGGGTTCCAAAACATTTATACCTTGGAGACAGCAACAAAAAGAAAGTCGAAAGTATGGGGCAGGCGGTGTGTTATACGTCGTTTAAACGTATTGCCCAGTCCCTTTACGCCTTTTTACGAGAAAACCAAGCTATGCACGCCTGTGCTTCCTGATGCAAAAAGCCACCTAGCAAGGTGGCTTTTCTTTTGGTCTCTTATTCCTATTTCCCCTTTGTAATCGTGGTCGATTCCAATAACCGTTTGACGAGCTTTTGGACGTCTAATTTCCCATACTCTCTGACCGTTCCAACACCCTCGATCCTTGTTTCTGACGTTAATTCTTTGCCATGTTTTTCGCCTTTTTGCCTATCACTCATGCTGGTCCCTCCTTTTATGGAATTCGTAGAGTAGTGCCAAGTATATCCTTTATCGTGATGTCCAACAACTTTGCTTCGTGGATAGGGTAACCCTTCTGTTAGACCTTCTTTATTGAAGGATGGGAGTTTCTTCCCGTTGAATAGCTTGATAAACGAGCTCCACGAAAAGGAGGCGAGGTGATGAAACGGTTATGGATCTTTGCGGTAGGAACGGTTTTCCTTCTGGCCCTTAGCGGTTGTTTACCTTTTGATAATGACGAGTACGCCGTCCTTCCTCATTCACCGCTCATCAATAAAGACGGACCATTCCTTGAAAAAACGGTTGAAATTGGGTTTAGATTTGGTTCAGGTACGAGCTCCACTAGTGTGCTCTATGAAGAAGGGGATGAAACAGTCGGATTTTCGATTTATATTAGAGATACGACCCTTTATGCGACAGCCTATTCTCTCTTGTCGGACGGAAGCCATACGCCGTGGGGGCCTGTAACCGTGAGCGCACCTGTTCCTATAAACGGGGATATTCGCCTGTCGCTGACGATGAGCGCCTTGACATCAGATATGAACCTCTATATCGATGGAACGTTAGCTGATAGCACTTCGGGTATCGGACCATTCCCTGAACATGACCACGGAGTACTGGCCGCTGCGCTTAATGGCACACGCATTGACACGGGCCCTTTTTATGGAAACCGTTTTACAGGCTTATATATAGCAGAAATGCGCTACTGGAATACCGTACGTGCGCAACCTGAAATTGCATCATATCAGAACAAATTTGACTTAAGCGGAGATGAGGAAGGCTTGGTTGGTCTTTGGAATTTCGATGATACAACGACTTTTCGTGTCTACGACCAAACCGATAACGGACACGACCTATTAGTATATCATTCACCCGAACATTATCAGCTAGGTCTTTCTGAAGCCAACGGTACGGAAAACAATGGTGTTATTACATTCGAACCAATTTTCTTTCCTCAGTCTATGGAAATGGATGATAGCGGTGCGTTCGTTCTTTTTCGAGATGGCTTAGAAACGTACAGAGGCTCCGCGCCATCTTTTCCTAAGGAAGCCCCTATCACTGCGCCAGACAGAATTTTATTCGACCTGATTTTAACAAGCTCTTACGGGATATCAAGACCCGTTACTCGTCCTTTTGATGCTTCAACTATCCCGTACATTCAAAAAGAAGCTTTTAATTTTTCTGCTACTGCCAATGAAACGTCTGTTGTGTTGTTTTGGGAATGGCCAGATTCAGATGAATACAGCGAATTTAAGGCATTACATGTATACAGAGATGGTGATTACATAGGAGAGTTCCCACTTCCAAACACTTCGTTGTATTATGATACAAAAGACACCAACCTCATCCCTTCCACTACCTACACCTACACCTTTGTATCAGAAAACACGGACGGAACCCTCTCCCCGCCAACCTCCATCGATGTGACCACGTGGGATGCGGACTATTCCGTTACCCCACCTGCTGTTAATCCGCCCGATGCCCCCGTGCTTGATGTACCGTCTGGCATTACTTTCCCAGAAGTCACCTATTCCTATGGCAACCCAGCAACCGCCTCGTTCGCATCTCCTATATCCATCACCCTGCCTTCTGCAACTGATTTCACTCTATCCGTCTCGGCCGAACCGTTTAGAGAGACAGGAGGGCTCGGATATAGTTTCCCTTCCTCCTCTCTAACCCTCACGCCGCCCTTGTTCACATCAGGGCCTCTAGCACCCGTGATTCCAACTGATTCTATCCCTGTTGACGACGGAGGAACGCATACAATCGCTTCGTTAACAGGAGGGGATACTGGAACGTACATCCTCACCTTCCCGCCAGACGCTCTGTCCCTTACGATTCCATTTGATCGTCCACTAGTGGATCACATTCATTACGACGGAGTCCCTACCCCCTACACCACCACACTGAACTGGGAGTTATCCGCAGGGCCGTAACAAAAAAGCTACCGTAAAGGGCAGCTTTTTCTTATGACACAATCGTGGCTGTATGATCTTTTTTTCTTCTTCCCTTCATCACCGTATCCACGATCTGGATCGTTGGCCCTGTTGCGAACAATAAAATGAGCGTGGCAACAGAAATCGGCCCACCGAGTAGGAGGGCAGCAAGGATCACGATTGTTTCGAAAAGGGTACGGGACCAGAGGTAATTCCACCCCCACCGCTTCATTACGCCGAGCATAAAATCATCAATCGGATGAACGCCGAACATAGCTTTCAAATAAAGGACAATGCCAATGGCTGAAAGAAGCAACCCCAGTGCAAACAAAAGATAAGCTACAATGCCTGTTGTAGGAATCGGCATGTGCTGGAGCATTCCGTACAAACTCACATCAACAAGCACTCCTGATAACAAAATCGTAAACACGATCGTCGGATCGGGCCATTTCCTGTGAAGAAGGCTATTGATGCCTGCCAAAACCACACACATCAGAATCATCCACACGCCTTCTGTCGCGCCAATCGTTTCACTTAATCCGACAAGCATCGCATACCACGGCGACGCTCCGAGATCGAGCTCAATATGAAGGGCGCACCCGAATGACAGAATCCATAACCCGCCCACGTAGATCAGTTGTCGTTTCACCTATTTTCCTCCTGTCCATTTCTGCTTGAAAACCTTTCTTATTGTAGCCTGCTTTTTTGGGATGGGTACCGTTCTTTCTGAGTTTTTTCATGGAAACGGGGACAGCGAGGTTCTCCCTCATTTTCTCCGCTTCTTTGAAAACGAGCGTATAATATTCACAGAGATAGCGAGAATGGAACATGATACCTGGACTAGAAAAGAATGGAGGAAACACTCATGATGTATACGTGGGATAGGATTGTCGCGGAAACGAAGAACGCAGGAGGCCGAATTTATTCCCTTCCTCATGGGAACTACGAAAACAAAACGTTCCTCCTGAAATCGGTTCGTTTAGAAGATTTGGGAGGAAAGGGTTTTTTCACGCTGAGAGAATGTGAGGAACTCGATTTAGACGAAGATTATTACGTGATTAAGAGGTTAATGAGGGCGTATCAAAACGGAGCGAACATTCCTCCTGTCATCCTGGATAGCAACTATGATGTGATCGATGGTTCTCATCGTCTTGGGGCGATGTTTGAGCTTGGTACAACGTTCTTCGGAGCTTATGTGATGAGAGGGGAATGAGATTCTTGAGGGCCCATGCTAGAAAATCGATGAAAAAAAGATCTGGAGCTATCCAGATCTTTTATAAATGTTATTTATGTTTTTCGTATTCTTCAAAATCACAGGTCAATCCAATATCATATTTCTCGTTATAGTTTTCGATGATTTCTTCTGCTTTCTCCATCTCACTCTCTGGAACAATGTGGACCATATCCCCCTCAAGTTCATGGGGAGTAAAGTGTTGATCGAACAGCGGCAACACTTGACTATGTTTCACCTCGAGTGCAAGCGGAATATCATATCCGACAAATACAGTATAATTTTTCATGGTTTCTCCTCCTACTTTCATTTTTTAACTCATCAGCGTATGGAGATAGGATTGTAGCGCTTTTTCCTCGCCAGAATCGTAATCCACAACATCAATCAATCCTTCTTTTTCGTGACGTTCCTCCACAGAATAACAGGACGTGAATCCGTTTTGTTCCTCGTCATACGTTCTCGTGAGAACCAGGGTGTGCGTCACGCGTCCCTCTCTTATTTCGAGAAGCGGAACCTCGTCGATTTCATTGAATACAGCATCGGCAAACCTATCGCCTGAAAAGTGCTTCTGCTGCTCAATGACAACGTTTTGCAGCTTACGATCATAGTCTAGCAGTTTTCCGTTCAATCGTTCCAAGTCCAATTCCTGGATATTGTCAACATCACGATCACAATACACGACGTGTTTCATTGTACATCGCCCTCTCTGCTTTTTCTTATTGTACAACGGAATGGAGGAGAAGAAGAGAAAAAGAATGGCCAAAAATAAAAACGTGCCAGGAGGCACGTTTGGTTCACATTTTTTCTTGTTTTGTTGGGAAAGCCGCGAAGGTTTTGTACAGGTTGATCGATTCGACATGTCGAGGCGTAAGTTCATAGGATAGCGCATTCTGGAAATAGTTTTCCCAGAATAAACGATCCAGGGAAGCATCCTCTATCTCGTTAATCAGCCTATGAAACGAATCTTTATAACACGCCGCCAAACTTTGTTCCATTTCCTGTACCAAAACGGGCGGAATGTTCACGTTTTTTTGTTTCGCAAGCACCGCAAACACCATGGGCAGTCCTGTTTGTTCTTTCCACAGGGACCCGAGGTCATACTGATAATAGTTCGTATCTTTACGATGTTTTATAGCGTCGTCGCCGATCAAGAGAGCTGCGTCATGATGTTTCATCATGGTCGGAAGGCATGGATCTGAAACGGTAAATGCGTTCTCGAATTGAAAAAACGTTTTCAATATGATTTTCAGCAGTCCGACGGATGTTGCTGATGTGTTGGTTACAGCTACCCTTTTATGATCAAGGGATCTTAAGGGGAACTTAGAGAACAGCGTGATCGACCCAACCCCCCCGTCACTTCCCACGCAAAAAGGAGAAATCAGTTCATATTGCTCTTCGTTTTCCAGATAGGCATATAAGGACATTCCGCTCACGTCCAATTGTTTCTCTTTCATTTTTTTATTCAAAACAGCTGGCACCCCTTTCACGAAGGAAATGCCGTGCTCTCTTTCTAGCTTCACTCTATTGACTCCGTGAAAGATCGGTAAAAAATTGGTATAGCTGATTTCGCCTACTTTCATCCAACATCTTCCTTTCCGATTTTTCCTATTATACAATGAGAGGGAGAAAGGTTGAGAAAAAAAGGGAGGATGGCAGATATGAAGCAAGGTACCATCACGTTTAAAGACGGAAGAACAGAAAAAGTAAACCTGAACTCGTTTTCTGATCTGGATAAACGGGTAGATAAAGAAAATATCCTAGAAATCAAGATAGGCTCCCCTTCCGCGCATCCCGACCATCCGAAGTACCAAACGGTATGCATAGCGGGAGACTGGTTCATTGAGGCGTATTCCGAGGATTTTGGGTATGTGTATTTGCTCCAAAAAGGTCATATGGTGCCCGTTTCTTTTCAAACGGAAAAAGAAGCGGTTCAATACGCGGAGGAAATCTTGTCTTAATATAAAAAATCGTAATAAAGGAGCGACGCGATGAGACCCCCTGTAACCCCAGAAGAGAAATGTCGGTTTTTTGATCAGATTCAAGAGTTGATTGAAACCGCTCACCCCTGTAATGAAACGCTCGGCAGAGATGTCGTTTCGTTATATTATGAAGTAACGTTAACCTCAAAAGAGAAAGAAGAAATCCGTGAGTTAATCAGGGAAAGCGACCCTCGCGAACTCCAGAAAACGATAAACGAATGATAAAAGGTTGCCCAATAGGGTAAGTAGTTCACTTGTGAAGTAGAAAACGCCAATTCACAAGTGAACTAACAAGGTAAATCGCATAACTTTGGACTGCAAAATGACACTAAAAACGCAGAGGAACGTAAACCTCTGCGTTTTTAGTGTTTTATTGACTTGTTATTCAACTAAAGCTACCCGTTTATTGAATAATGAATTACTTTCATCGGTATTGCCCCACTAAATTTCCAAACCATTAAATGACTACGCCTGTTCCAGATGGATTCACATGAAAAAGTAGTTCATTTTGTAGCACAACATAATGTTTTTTACTCCTACCGTACTACTTAGGTAACTCTCAGCTTGTTATTGGTAATTATCTATATAGTTGCCATCATTGAAAATCTCTAGGGCTTTAATAGGTGTCCACTCTTCTGGTGTAAGATCTGGGTGTAACTTGAGGTATGATTGGACCATCTTATACCCTTCGCTATATCCGTAAAGGTCAGGTAATCCTTTCCCTCCAGAAATTATTTCCATCGATCTATTGAAATCTGCTTTGTGAAAATCATTTTCAATACTATCCCAATGTTCTTGATGATATCTCTCGTCAATTGGTGTAAATGTGATATCAGGATAAGCTATTTTCTCGAACATAACAGCTTTACCTTCAAAAATTAAATTATCTAAAACTGTGGTACTCGCATTGTCGGTTAGGTATTTTTCAGTCCAAACACTATGATGATACTCATGAGCTATTCCCGCTTTAATAGAACTATCATCATAATACTTGCTATATAAAACAATGATTTTCCCAGCTCCAACTGTAAACATAGGTACAGTTTTGGTAGTCGGAAATACACACACTGTTGTTTCCTTATCAGATGGAAGAAGATTAGATGATTTGATTAACGCTTGCTTTATGGTTTCCTCAACTTGTTTTTCCTCAATTTCTTCACTTAGTGTAGGCAGAGGCGTGTAAACACTTGGTGTCGAATGAAGGATAGAATCCGCCATATACGGGTACTCCGCATTCGCAAAACAATCTTGATAAACAGGATCAATAACCACTTCTTTGTACACATCCAACTCGGAACGTTCGGTGTTATTTTCTATTTTTTCTCTTAAACCTTCAAAAAGCTTATCGGCTCTCACAATTTTAAACTCTTGATTTGTTTGAGGGTTTTCAAATGATAAAACAAGACTATCTTTCCCCTCTTCTTTTCCACCCGCTACTGCTTCTCCCTCATTCGTTTGTGAACAAGCACATAAAAATAGTAGCGTTAGTGCAGTAGCTAATCCCATAATTCTCTTATTTATTAAAAAAACCTCCCTTATTTAAATCCCTTCGCTTTAAAAATTCTATTATCAAGATGCACCTTAATTAAAAGGACAGTTCTTCTTTCACTAACCTGCCCCGTTAGTTTAAGTACAATGTTTCACAAAGTCTGCATATGTAGTTAATCATTAAGCCTTTCGATCCTACAAAATCTTACAATTAACTATACTAAATAACTTAGGTTTTGACCATGGTTTTAGCATCATTTTAACTTGTGGACAATAGCTGTTGTCCAGTTGCTAATCCTTGTGCTAAAACCGTTGTTATTTTAGACGTAAAACCACAATAACCCTGTTATATCAATAAAAAGAAACATGCGAATTCCTATGTGAATTCGCATGTTAAAAGCCTTGCTATTTTTATTTTTCTACCTCTAAACCGAACTACTTACCAATAGGGGCAACCTTTTGTTTATGTTACTGTTCTTTTTATTTCTTCCAATCGTTCCTCTGCTTCTCTTTCTGTTCGAAAACCATCCTCAAACAGTTCCGTACCGAAACAGAGCACCCATTCGTTTTCTTCGCCTGTTGGGTGCCCGTCCCCATCAAAAGGAACAGCATCAAGCCAGACGATTTCAACTTCCTGGCCTTCTTCTTCCAAATTTCTTAAAATATGGCACCATTCTTCTGTGTTCAATCGCTTCATGTACAACATCCTTTTATAGGGATATTCCTTTGTTTATGAAATTTTCCTTTTAAACGAGCCGTACCATTCCTTTAGCCCCGAACTGATTACGCTCCGTTCGAGATAGAGGAACGAAAAAAAGTTGCCCATTTTGGGGCAACTTTTGTTTATAGAAGGTTTTCCACCTGTTCCCTGACGCACGTTTCAAGTTCAGAATCATCCTCTGTTGAACACACTTTCAACCAATCAACATCGAGCAAATGCTGACAGTGATAATAAACTTCTTTTTCGTCCATATCAGGGTACATTTCTTTGATTTTGGCTTTGATGTCTTCCTCTTTATATTGGCATTCCATTTCACTGATATCTTTATTCATGGTAACCCACCCTTTCCTGTTTCTTCCTTTTATAAGCACTTCCCTGAATCACATCAACCAAACAACCCATGTAACGCTTTTCGCACCTCTCGGTAAGCAAATAGCGGAACTTCAACCGTTCGGTCTGTTTCCGTATCGGTCAGGATCATCCTCGGTGCATCCTTGTGAGCTTTCACCTTGAAACGAGCGGGCATGGCTTGCCTGTTTGCCTGGTCAACAATCCCGCCGCGTAGTTCGCCCAGTTCTTCTTGTAAGGCGCTGTTTGCTTTTTTGTCAGAAGAGATCTCGTGTTTTTTCATAGGGCTCACTCCTCATCGTTTTATTTTTGGAATACATAATCGTATTTGTCGTAATTCCTGCGATTCCATTCGACGACCTTCGGATTCTTCACCAACAATCAGGCAAGGAAGCCCCCAAATTCATGTGTGGGGAGGAATTGCCTTTCTTATCATGCTTTTCTTTCGATGGAATAAGAGTACCCATCGAATCGTTGCAGAACGCTTGCAAACTTCGAATCAATCCCTTGAGCAATTCGTTTCCCCTTCAAATCTTTAATATCAGCACGTCCCGTGGAACGCATCGCAATCGTGCCGAAATGTGTTCCTTTGTATTTTCCTCTTGGGACAAGCGCTTTAACCATATCTCCACTTTGAAATCCACAAATATATTTGGTTTTCGGCATGTAACGGATTGGGAAGCCATATTTGTTTGTTCCAGAACGGTAACGAGAACCTCTGCCTTTCGCTTTGATTTGCAACACGGTATTCGTTTTAAACATCCATTGTTCAGGTGTTGATTCTCCAACGCACGTGGCATCGTAATAATGTTCTTTCGGTAAAGAATGATTAATGCGCTGCATTTTGGTTCTAGCGCCACTACCACATTCAACCACTTTAAATACTTCTTTTAACTCATGGAATAGCTTCCACCTTGTCGCATTAACAACTGTTGCGTCTTTTAAGCTCTTTTTCAGTTGTGGTTCGAGCATTTTAATGTTTTCAATTATGAGTTTATTGCGTTTTGTTTTCTTTTTCGATAAATCCGCTATCCATTCATCAGGCAATAAATTGTCTTTTTCTTCGTTACAAGTACGACAAGCGAGTGTTAAATTACTTACACGGTTAGAACCACCTCTTGATTTAGGTTGAACGTGTTCTATTTCTAGTGGAACACCTTCGGTGTGACAATAGACACATCCCCTATTAAACTTCTCGAGCAGATATTCTCTAACTTCATAACCAAGGAGCTCCCCTTGTTGGTATTCCACGCCTGAAATCTCAGGATTTTGCATTTTATGAAGATCAAATTTAACGAGTTCCAGGCTAACATCTTGGATAGGAATCAGTTTTTTAAATCGATTTACCCATGAAAGAATATTATCCACTCGTGCCATCAAACTTGGCGCTAACCAGCCTTCTTGACGCTTGCGATTCGAAAATCGTGAGGGACGATAACGAGTTTTACGGGTACGTCTCCCCCGTCTAAAACTTCTTCTTGATTCTAATTTCTGTTTAGTGTCTGTTTTATGATGAATTTCTCCTAAGAAAACAACTTCTTTGTCTTTAACAATCGAAATACCCGTTGTTTTGCTTCCAGGGTCTACTTTCAATCGATACGATTGGTTATTGGTTTCTTGTGTTTTGAACTCTTTCAAACGAATCGTAAATGGGAACTTTTTGTGTACCACTGCTTTCCCTTGTTTTAATAACTTCCTTGCTTTCGCAGGAGAACAAGGATGGAGTGGTTTTTTATTTTTATTTAACACAAAGACCATAAAAACAGTCTCCTTTCCGCCACAAGGGGGAGATTTTAAATCTAACTCGTCATAAGACGGTAACGTGAGCGTATGCTCATCTCTCCTCGCACATGTTAAGAAGGGTTGAAAACAATATAGACACTGCTCGCTACACCCCTAGCTGGCTGTTTAATCTATATTCCATAGAGCCTGGAACTGGAGAAGCATTCCAGGGTATGCACCTTCCTAACGGAGTTCGCTTTAGCATTTCTGCATAAAGGAACCAATGCTGGTCAACTCAGAGCTTATAAAGAATTTTACAAGCCCCCGCTTTTAAGCGTGGGGTAGTTGACGTACCCAGCACTCGCTTCGCTGTGCTGGCCAATGGGGCAATATATCATTACACGTTCCACATGACCTGAAACCTTCTCAACCGCCACAAATACGTCTCCTGCATAGGTTGCCTCTCCGTCTCTGTCTACAAAGTAGCCGATAATGTTCGTTTGTTCCATATGACCATCTCCCGTGTTTTGATTTTGATTCTGTTACTACGATTTGACTTTTTTTAAGATGATTTCATACCCTTTTATCGTCACTTCGTGAACGAATACCTCATCCAGTCCTTTAGGGTCAAGGTCTTTCAGTGCCTCTTCTTTGTTTTCCCCTGCGACAAAGCCTTTCATGACGATTTCACCAGCGAATTCCCCTTCGACTTGAAACAGTTTCAAAGAATCCTCTCCTTACTGGGTTCCTGATTTATGATTCTTTCGCTAAACATTCATCCAAAAACACCTGATTTTCACTAAGATAACGAATTCTTCTGACAGCAGTCACCAACCCACGGTAATGCGCCTTCAAATCCCCTTTGATCAGACTCAGGCGCATAAGTCCCGCATGATGGTCAAATTTGGCTAGGTTTCGGTCAACTTGTTCTTGCAGTTCACGGCTCTCGACTGGGTACTTCTCTAATTGACGCCGTATCATTTCTCGCCCCATCGTGCGGTATTCCATCATTTCTTTTTTCGTTACATCCCTCATGAGAATCATCCTTTCTGTTTCCTTATTGCATTCCCCGTCTTTTAATCACAAAAGGATTCATAAATCCCTTCCACTCGGCTTTTGGTATAGGCTGTAAGTGGCTGATTCACCAACCACTTCTTAAAGGAACGGAGCTTCATGCCTGCTCCTTCCGCTCGTTCGAACATCGTCTCCACAACAGACGGGGTAACCCCATCCCAGGAATCAGCAGATTGCTCGAAAATTTCTTCATAACGATTGCTCATATGATGTTCCTCTCTTTCTATTTTTTTCTATTGTACTACGGTTCTCGGAGATCGGGCGTTTTTCCCTAACTAAAAAAGACCAAGGATAAACTTGGTCTTTGCGGTTTCTTATAGAGCGGTGTTTTTCACCAGAAAGATTTCTTCGATTTCTTCAACCTCTGAACGGAATCGGTCAAACGCTTCCTGGAACAGTCCGAGCACCTTTTCTTTTTCATCCTCTTCCAAGTTTCCGATTTCAGCACATTCCATTAAGGTTTCTTCTAATCCTTCGTCAGAGCTGATATCAGGGCGTTCGATTCCGTAATTGTATTGGATCACATCGATTATCATGCTATTTACATAATGCCAGTGAACGTTGCTGACAACCTTTGTTTTGAATCCAATCGATGATAACAGGTCGGCTTGTTCATCGCTGCATGCTCCTTCATCGATGAATTCCGAGAACTTGAATTCATTCTCAAAATTTAAGGCAAGGGCTCGATTTCCGTATTTCTCATAACTGTCCTCGTGAATGTTCAGGTCTTGAAATTTCATAATCATCGTCCTTTCTGTTTTTGGTTACTGCTTGATCGCACGAATCGTGATGGACCCTTCATCCGTTTTTTTTGGAGATGTACTCAATCCCTAATCCATCTAACGCGTCAGCAACTTAAGGACGGTTACTCATTCTTCTCTTCCAACAAATCCCCGTCTACGGCTATTCTTGTATCGTCTGACCAGCCGACTTCTTCAATGGATGCTTCGTTCCAATCCTCGCGTTCACAAACCTCGGACCAGATGCCGAGCTCTTTGCATCTTCCAATTGTGGTCGCTTTTCTATTCATCGCTTTTCCTCCTGTTCATACGAAAGAGCAGGATCCACATAAACAAGGATCGCTTTCTTCCAGGGCAATTTATTCATCTTGTTTAGAATCTCTTTCTCGTCCGCACTTTCGTCCCTCATGTTTTCAGCGAGCTCCTCGCCGTCCCAGTTCCTGAGCCATACGCGTCCACTCTCATCTGAATAGATCTGTTCGACGAGGATTTTCGTGATGTCTCCTATCGTGTAGGGGTGATCGCTTGCTTCGTTTGAGTACATCATGATTATCTCATGTTCAGGATAGTCTCTCAGGTATTTTGCCAGCTGTTCCCGTTTATTCATACAATTCTCCCTTCACGCATTACTCAAATTTGTACACGTAATAGCCATCTTGTCTGACCTCTTTTCCATGAACAGCACTAATATAGTATCCATACCCTCCGTTATGGCGCGCGCAGCATTCGGCAAAATAGCGAAGACCGACGGTTTTTTCGATGAGCCTCAACAACTGAGGCGTGTTTAAGGCTTCCCCGTCGCTGAACTCGACATCGCTCGCTTCTAGAATAGGTTTCGGAATCCCCACCGTATATACGAGAAAGGATTTTGAGAACACATACCCTTCCGTATTCTCTTTGAAATACGTTATGATCTCATCCAGACTCTCTTCTTTTGTGAACACGGCATACATCGTTCCGTCTTTTGAAAGATAGGAATGGTCTCGGAACCCCTTTTTGAAATCAAGCGGGTTCTCGTGAATGGCTTTGCATAATACAATCTCTCGTTCTTGTAGCATGGTCATCTTCCTCTCTTACCTCTTTCTCCCATTGTACTACGGGATGGGAATCAGCGAGTTTTTTCTCTTCCTTTTTTGGAGCGTCTTCGCACATAGCCTTCTGCTTGTTTTTGCCGTGTAAGGTCAGGACCAAAAAAACAAACAAGACGTCTTGTTTGTTTTTTGATCTCAAGTTGCCATTACAGGCATTATTTAATGTTTACTTTGTGTTCTCCATCAATAAGAACGAACCATTCACCTTGATCGAATAATTCTTTCGAAACTTCAAACACATACGCGCCGTTTGTCGTAATTCCAGGGTTCAGATCACTTAACATTTTTTCATTGTATTCTTCGTTCTCACCAGCGTAGTAGCCGCTTGCTTCGATATCGGCATCATACGCCACCCCTTTTTCATCCATCAATTGGATATCAGGATAAGACCAAGAGGTCATCGGCTCATCGGATGTATTCTTTACTTTATATTGGATGACCGCGAATACGCCCCCCTCACTCACCTCTTTGTTCAAAAGATCATTGCCGACCTTATCTTTCGTTTCAAATCCCGCAACCGTTACTTCAGCGCCGTCAGCAGGTACGGATTCGTTCACTTCGTAAAGAGATGCTTGAACGTCACCCTCTGCATCGGCAATAAGATCCGTCGTGTCAATATCCTCGATTTTTTCCAATTCCTCATCGACCGATGTAAAAAATGACACAAGGGCAAACGAAATGAGAATTTTCGTGATCCACGTTAAACTGAGCAGGATCACAGATGTAATCATAAACCCGCCCTTTTCTTTTTTTGTGAGAGCCACGATGTACAAAATCGTACCTGTTATAACAAGAAGCCACCCCACAAGAGGCACCAGCCCCATCAGGAACGCGATTAACGATACCACAAATGCGGCTATGACAATGCCACTGGTTTTTTTCTCTTCTGACATACGATCTCCTCCTTTGTCATTGTTAGACTACACCACAATTTAGTGATTACTTTTAAAAAATATGATTTTCTTAGCCACCTCCGTCAAAACAGCCCTTTGAAGAAGAGATACACCATTCCTTTCCACGTCCAGGCCAAGGTGAGCAAAACAAGAGACGCGGTCATAAACCCTCCCTTTTCCTCCTTGATCAAAGCAACAAGGTGAAGAACAGTTCCAGCTATAAGTAAAACCCAGCTCACATAAGGCACCAAGCCTAACAAAAATGCGCTAAGTGACACCGCGAACATCGTGACAACAAAACCGTTCCTTTCGTTTTCAGGCATAAGATCCCCCTCCTTTACGACAGCACTATCACATCCTCGCGAGAAAAAGAATGTTTTGCCACTCCTTCCCATAACGGTTTTTCCGAGTAAGGATGAAACCGACGGGCGGATTTTTATGGAAACCCTATGGGGTTGTACTTGTTTTGCACGGTAACGACAACGAGGGCCTTGTATGCGAAAGTTTATACGAATGAAATTTAAAAAAAAGCGAACCACTTTGGTTTCGCTTTTTTTGATTCTATACACACCCTTATTCACCGATCAGTGTAGGAATGCTTTTCAAACCGTGTCTAATGGCTATTGCAAAACGATGATACCCGTCTCCTACGACAAAAGACCCTTCCTGATCCACCATCAGAATGATCGGTTCTACCGAAGGATCTTCTAGCCAGTATGTTTCAATCATGCCTACACTGTCATATCCCCAGTACTGTGATCGCCCTTTTTGTTCATACTCAATCCAATCAATCCATTCGGATGGGGTTTGTGAAATCTTTTCTTTTTTTCGGACGACTTCCGTTTCCATATGCCGAAAGGTCCAATGCAGTTCGTCTGCTCCTTTATAGAAAGAACCGTCATCGCAAAACGATAAAGCGTGATACCTTAACTCATCCTGATTCATATCTTCAAACCGTTTCTCTTCAACGTTCCTTTTCATATCTCATCAGCCTCTCTTATGTTCTTTTTTTTATTATATCGGTTTTGATTGATCAGCCTTTAAAAAATCAAAAAAAGAGATGTGGACAAACCAGAGCTAGCTTCGTTTTTTTTGGTGCATTTATTTGGGACCCAGTGGCATACTATTCCATGCACAGATATTCTGTCAGTCTCTGCTATACTGTCCTCACCCACTATGCTTCAAGAACAGATCTCATGTTGCTTATTCCTCCCCTATACGTTTGACAGGAGATCATCCTTGTGGTATAGTACACCTATACAACCTTTAATCAGTAGGGCAGTATAGTAAGATGATTTACACCCCCCAGGTGTATCATCGTAACGTTAGGGATCGTAAACTCCCTCAGGAAACCATCGCACGTTGTGCGGTGGTTTTTTGTATGCTTTTTTCTCCCACCCCTGCCCTCTGCACCCTATCCTGAAGACAGGAAATCGCATCACAAAAAACTAAAAAAACAGGAGAAACAGGTTCGATCCATCTACTCGAACCTCTAAAAATGATGTATAACATATATAGTTCATTTCGGAGAGGGGACTACATATGGATATGAGGGAATATTTAAGTGATTTTTTGGAAGAAGCGATTTTTTATGACGGGTTGGATGAGGCCATCATCGGTTATGGTGAGAGATGCGGGTTGTCCGTTGTCTTATACGATGCCATCAAATGCATGGAATTGTTCGTGAAAAATGACGGGATGACGGAAGAAGAAGCGGTGGAACATTTCGAGTACAATATTTTGGGGGCTTACTTAGGGGAACATACACCTATTTGCTGTTACTTAGATACGGAATAATAAACAGAATGGACGCACCATTCTGTTTATTTCATCACGCTATACTTACCATCCCGATACCTTTTCGTAAACCTCGGGTGTTATTGAACGCGTATAACCGATCGGGGGTACTGATCAATGTTCCTTGTCAGTATTTCTTCCTCAATAAAACGCTTTACCTCGTTATGGGGAATCGAATGGTGAAAACGAACCAATTTGATTTCTTGCTCTTCACAATACGTATCTTTCAGCTGATCACGATATTTCCTTTCACGGAAGCCTTGTTCACCGCCCATATGTCCCACAACTCTCTCGTGCTGCTCTCCGTCAATTTCAATGTGACACAAAAAATCGTCCATTTCTTCGTTTTCAAACAAGGTAAAATCAAATGGAAGATGGCGTTCATGAACCAGCCCTTCCCATCTTGACTGATGCTCAAACGGAACTCCGTTCGTTTGAAGGAAATCATACACAGCTTTTTCGCGACTTGACATCGTACAATGCTGACAAAAAGCCCCATTTTTTCTTAAGTAATAGGTGAAATGATTGGGGTCCACATGATTCACTTTTCCGCAATCGTTATGAATGATATCAATCTTTACTCCTGTTTTCTGATAGGGCTCCATAAAGGTGTACTTCCCCTCAAATCCAAGCTCATTCACTTTCCTGACAAATGAATCATGATCCGTTACATCTTTTTTGGGCATTCGATTCGCCTCCCTTTCCCTTTCACTCTACCACTCTTGTATTTATTTTCCAAACAGAAAGGGTGAGGGGGGCAGCGCCAAAAAATCAGGATGGAAATTCCACCCTGTTCTTATTTCAATTTATCTCTCTTCTCGGCATAGTCGAGCCCGTCGACGAGCGCTTCTTTGAACGTATCATGAGACGCTGAGTAGTACAGGTCGTACATTGAGACATCGGTTACCTCAACCGTGAATGTAACAAGAGGGATTTCTCCCCTGTCTACCCGATCCCCCAATCCGTTACTGCGTTGATTCATTCCGATCACGCTCACCACATATCCTTTTTCCATAACCGCTTCATGGCGTTTGGTGTAGCTGTCTCCCATAGGTATTCCTCCGATCGCTTTTCTCCTATTCTAACACGCCCTAACCCTTTTTCGGGAAAATGAAAAAACAGAACGGCAGGAGCCATTCTGTTTATGGTGTAAGACTTTCTTTTATTTAATCCAAATAATCCAATTCAATCAAAGCGCAGATGAAATCTTCCCATCTTTTCCCGTCAAACGCTCTCTTAATCTCTTCTTCCTGTGTTTCAAATAAATTGATCGCGCAGGAGTCAGAAACCGAAAGATTCTCCACCATGGCGTGACGCTGATCCTCGCTGATCGTGATGCGGTAGTCATCTTCAAGGTTCCCGTCCTCAACTGTGAAACGAAGGTCATACCCTTTTGGATCACGGTATCGATCGAGTACATGCTCATTGAAATAGGACTCAACAGCTTCCTGTTCCTCTCCGTTAAGGGAACGCCCTAAAGCTTCTTCGACTCGTTCGATTTCAAGCGACGGATCATGCCCTGAATAAAGATCCATTGAAATTGAACCAATGCCGTTTACATCTTTTCCCTCATAACGGCTTCCCCAGTTTTCGATATGGGAATCGACCAGGTGTTCAACTTCTGAACGCAATACCTCCTGTAACTCGTGGGATACGTTTTCGATGTGTTTGTCATGTCTCATTAGAATCTCCCTCTCCTGTGCTTTTTTTCTAGTATAACGGACGATACCACGCCCGAGGAAAACTTTCCAGCGTTTTTGCAGACCGACCCATTATGAAGCACCTTCTTGTACCCCTATATTCCTGGGGAAGCATTACTCATATTATAGCTTGACCCCATACCCTTCAATGACAATATACTCATTATCTACGGTAATAGTTGTGATGCCTATAACCTTTATTTTAATGGTTTCCACTTGCTTTACTACAATGTTGTCGCCAATTGATATGGAAGAGCCCGTTTCTTCTTTTCTAAAAGACTTCTTGAACGTAATCATATCTTATCTCCCTCTCTAGCAGTTTTTTCTAGTATAACGGACGATGCCACGGACGAGGAAAACTTTCCATGGTTTCCTGAGATCGCCCGTACCATAAAGAAAATTATGGTACAATTCCCATATATCGATTGTAAAGGCAGGGATCTTCGTATGAAACGAACCATTGTATTGACCCTTCCTCTTGTCATTATGGCATTAGGGACTGTTTCATTATTTTTACCAGAAAACGCCCATCTGCTCACCCTGTCAGCGGGAATCCTGCTGGCGCTGGTCACGGTCGTATACCTTACCATCAAGGGCAAAAAGCGTTCTTATGCAGGCAAGAGCCTGTTCATTTTTTTCAAGAAAGAACCTGGCATTCTCAGCCTGAATCTGGCGATCTTGTGTCTTGGGATATACGTACTGTTTGAGTACGCGGAGG
Source organism: Pontibacillus sp. ALD_SL1 (assembly GCF_017355605.1). Classification (NCBI taxonomy): domain Bacteria; kingdom Bacillati; phylum Bacillota; class Bacilli; order Caryophanales; family Bacillaceae; genus Pontibacillus; species Pontibacillus sp. ALD_SL1. Next base: position 807,558 of record NZ_CP062975.1, on the reverse strand, counting down.
CTGATGGTAAGTCAGATGCTCTTCTCTTTATGTTTTGGGGATTCACTCTCTTTTTTCTAGCGGAACAGGCGAAGAATCGACGAAAAAAAGCTTAGAGATTCTAAGCTTTTTCTGTTTAATAGGTTACGAGATTCGCTTTTTGTTCTCTCCTGATCCTGTTAGCGATGAGTTTATCCGAACCGTAACAGACTCGTCACAGAACCATGACTCAAGAACCGCAGCTATCCATTGTTGCAGAACGTAACCTTCAGCACTAGCCGTTCCATCCTCTGTTGGGCATGTTTTTCCTCGATGGAATGCCCTCCTACTCACCTCAAACACTCCTCCTTTCTCACATACCCCTATTCTCACCCATTGCCCGATTCCTACCTGGCCCTCGTTCGTGAAATCAACGGAGAAATCACCAGGGCGAACCCTGTGGCCACTATACGAGAACCCATCGATGCCCTCATCCGACAGAGCCTTGAGGACGTGCATAAAAAGGTCGTGCGTGCTCTTATTCATCATCATCTCCCCCTCTGCTTCTTACTCTTATAGTAGCACGCTTTTAAGCACGGTCCCCTTTTTTGGCCCCCTATTTCGACCCGCCCCCTGCTCCGTAGCAAAATATGGTACAATGTCCGTAAACCATGAAAAAAGGCAGGGTCATACCTATGAAATTGAAAGTTGCACTCATCACATCGTTTATCCTTATGGGGATTGGGCTCTTGTCTCTGTTCCTGCCTGGGGAGACCCGCTTCCTCGCCTACTTCTCAGGCATTCTTATTGCCTCTGTCGGAGTGGCGCGTATGATCACAATGGTCAAAAAACGCAACTACGGAGACGTGAGCTACATTCATTTTTTCAAAAAGGAAAAAGGGTTCCTCAGCCTCGTTGCAGCCATTACTTGTCTCACGCTTCGCTTCTCCTTAGAATACGCAGGGTACGACCGAGCTTCAGACAGCTTTTTGCTGCTGTTTTGGGCCTTTATTCTCCTATCCCTCGCGGATAATCGGAGCAAGAGTAAAGAACGGGAAGAATAAAAGCTTAGGAGAAATGGTCTCCTAAGCTTTTTTGGTGTTTCCTCTGTCATATTTTTCAGAACTACAAGATTCTTCTTTCAATCAATCCTGATTCGAATGGGGTTGGGTTGCGGACCACTTCTACCCCTTCTCCCATTTGTTCTTTCAGGAGTCTTGCGATCACGCGTTGAGGAACTTTCCCTTCCGCAAAGGCTGACGGGTCATCCGTTAAGCGTGTTTCCCCTTTGTCGAAACTCCAAATGTCCAGTTCCAGAGTGTTCGGCTCTTTTTCAGAAACCGTGATTTTAATTTGCTGCCCGATCATTGGCCGATCCTCATTTTTGAAATAAAAAGATAAACCACTTCGCCCCTCGTAATAACCTTCATAAACATACCCGTCGAGGTTTTCTCCAATTAATCGTTCATTCAAAACGGCAGAAAGCTCCTGAAGTCTTTGGTTTTGTCCCATCCTCATCTTCCTCTCTTCTTCATTTTCCTTATTGTAGCACGGTTCTTGAAGGGATAACGGAAAGCACCAGCGTTCTTTTGTTCACGAACGTCCCCGAATGCTGGTTCATTCTCTGAATGGGATAACGAATTCTTTCTCTTAGGAAGAAAAAGACCAAATCACAGGTTGATTTGGTCTTTTGCAGTTTTATTGTCGGAGAGCTCCGTAGTCACTGATCCCGTGTTTTTGCACGATTCCAAAAACCGCTTTATCGATTTCTTTCATCGCCGTGATCGCTTCCCGATCGTCAAGAAGCGTTTCATCGCTTAAATAAAACCCTGACGATAATTCCTGACCGTTGTTTCCTGCTGCGATGAAATAGGAGATGATCCCATTCGCGACAGAGGTTTCGATGCGAAGAAGAAACGGAACCTCTTCTGTTTCCGCGACGCCGAAGCGATCCTCAAGCTCTTTTTTCAAAGCCGCCATTTTCGGATGAAGGCTAAAACCGAAACTGTCTTCCCCGTAACGGGCGGACAGGAGTTTCAGCCCGTATTCGTTTGTGGGGTTTCGATGAAGGACCCCCTTGTCAGTGAAGACGCCCCCTAATTCTGAAACGTGAAACTGAACGTTGAACAAGTGATCGAGTTCATCATCCGTTCGGTACATGCTGTTTTTCCAATGTCTCATAAGAATCTCCCTTTCTCTTATCCTTTTTTCTGATCCTACCACAGAAAAGAAGAGAGATGGGGATTCATTAGGATAAAGCTCTTCGTTTTTCGTTTTTCACTTCCCCGATGCGTCCAATCGGGTCGATCTGAAGCTTTTTGATCCTTGGCGGATTCCGCTTAAAGCTAAGTGTGAACACATCCGCATTGCTTCGGTCTGGGAAATGGAAACGAAGCGAAGCAGAAGACGTTAAAGTTGAATTGTACATCATCTTCACTTTTTCCCCAGGGTGAAGAATGCGCACGCCCCCTGATTTTAAAGGAATCTTTTTCTCCCCTGTCATCGTGACCTCAACGAGATCATTACGGTGCAGGCTGAACAGGAACTCATGGGTGTCATCGATCTCTGGCCACGATTCATACCCTTTTTTCGGAACAGCCGCGCGATTTGGCAGAACCCCGTTTGCCCAATCAATGACATAAACAGGAACGAGGCTGATCTTGCCGTCTTTTTCGAACAGATCGACCCGAAACATATCGCCGCTGTACACCACGCCACCATTTACATGACGGATACGTCCAGCGTTTTCGGTGACTTTGACCGATTTGACAGGAACCCCGTCAACGATGAGGGGGTCTCTGAATGGTTCAGGTTTCTGTAACCCTTTCTTTTCCCCTTTCGATAAGCTGTCATAGTGTTTTTTCTCCTCGAGATACGTCAGATACCGCTTCTTAATCGCCCCGTATACGGCTTCTCCGTCTTCTTTCCCGAGCATTGGGAAATCCCCGTTCCCATCAAACGTCAGGTCGGATAACGGTTTTCTTACGGCTGTTGTATAGAGCCCTGCTTCTGTTTTCCCGACAAGGGATCGCACCTTTGCCTCGTGCCCTTCTCCTTTAGCGGATCGGTCAGGCATGCGGGAAACCGTGATCCCGTCAAGATGACTCAAAAGATCTTCTATAAAGGTTTCCCATGGAAGCGGGAACGCGAGGTCACTTTCTTTCTTATTGTGTTTGTAGTAACGGGTCACAGCCTGGATCATGCCCCCGTCTGTGACAGCAATAATGGTCGCATCTAAGGCATGATGTATATCACTGTGCTCACGTTCTTTCGTGAGCTCCCATCGCTTACGAAGAAGACTTGTCATGCGTCCGTTTGTGGCGTGAACACTGCAATCGATATGATCACGCAGCAGACCTGTGAAGGCTTTTGCGATATAAGCCGTATCGTTCAGGTGACGCGCTTTCCATTCTTCTTCCTGTGCTCCTGTAAAGGAAGGTTTGAGGAGAAGTTCTTTCTTTTTGGATGAGAGGTGGGATAGTTCCCCCTCTACTCTCCTTTTCAAATCGTTCCACTGGGTTTCGTTCATGAACTCAGTTGGAATTTTGTTTCCCTTGTTCTGGTTCTCGCTCGAGAATACCAGGACAAGGTTGTGGTAACTGTCATCAAAGGATCGGCTGAACGGGATAATGTGGTCCACTTCCGTTTTGTCACTCAGCACCTCTTTCAGGCTGATGGGTTTCCCGCTGTACAGGCAGCGTTTCCCCTGTTCTTCCCACAGTTTCACTTTTTTGATGTCGTGGCCAGTGACGTTTTTCTTTCCGCTTTTTTCGATCGTAGAGACAATTCCTTCGTTCTTCGCCCTGTTTTGTTTGTTCCGCCTGCTTTCTTTCATCCGCTCCTGATCGGACTGTGACAGATCTCGGGCAAACTCAACCGTAATCCGATCGGGAACCCCGTACGTTTTGATGAGACTGTTTACGACTTTTCGGGCCTGCGTTAACGCACGCATCACAGCTCGATTCCCGATCGGGGGGACAGGAGGGAGACGATTCGGTTTTTCTTTTTGAACCTCTTTCTTAAAGCCTTCCTCTTCCATGGCACCACTTAAGTCATATCCCTTCTCCATATGCGGAATCAGGCGATTCATGGCCTTTAAGGAAAGATGACCGAATCCAGATGCCCGAAGCGGGATTAGATTTTCGGCCACTTCTTCTCCGTAGTCCCTGTTGCTGTGGTTGCGGATATATTCGCCCTCTTTTGACAGGTACTCGTTACGAAGATACGCATGGAGCTGGGAGGTTTCCTTGCAAACCGTAATCGCGAAGGCGAATGTATCAAGGTCCGTTTTGTCATACCCTTCACCGACCGCTTTTTTCAAGTCATGAAGGTCCTCCAGTTTCAGGAACACGTCACTCTCATTTTTCTTTAACGTGTGTTCAGGATCATAGGTGATTCCAGCAAACCGCCAATCTTTTTCATCACGGAACAGCGGAGTGAGATCCTTGCGGAGCTGATGATACGTGGTTTTCCGTCGTTTCATCAGCTTTGGGATCAGGGCTTCTCTTTCCGAGTCCGTAAGCCCCCGATATTCCTCCCCTTTTTCAATGCGCAGCGTATGGAGCTCCTGAAGCAGCCTGAAATACTGGAAGGTGTATGAAGCTTTTGGTGCCCGCAGCTCACCAGGAAGAAGGGAACACTCCCCTGCCATTTCCATCATGCCTTCGACGGTGGCAAACGGCAGCTGTTCGCCCCATATTTCTACAAATGACTCCTCGAACGTTTCCGTGGCTTTCCTGTTCCCGAGTTCGCGCTGACGCTTGAACAGGAAACGAATCTCTTCTTCTGTGTGGGAACGGTATACGTTCGTCAGGTAATGCCCAGGCTGGTTTCGTTTCTGCTCCCTGAACCGTTCATCACGATAGAACATCTCACCCATCGTTCGGTACCCTTTCTCCTCAAGGAGCTCGGCATTGGCTCTTATCGCTTCAAGGGTAACTTTCCCGTCCTCATCCGTTTCTTCCCGACGATTGGAACGGTATCCTCTTCGTTTCGAGAGATGAAAAAGAGCACTTCCGAACTCATGATCCTCTAACACCCGATCAAGTCCTTCCGCGCGGTAACGCCATACGTCAGGGTCGCCGCCTTCTGGCATGAGAATCCCCTGCTCGTTCATGAGACGTTTCAGCTTTTTCATGCGTTTCTTTTTTCTGTCGTTCAGTACTCTCGCACTTCGCTTCAGGCGTCTGTCTTCTGCGCCCTCGGCAACAGGAAAGGTGCGTACATTGCTTGCTATAATGGTTTCGTTTTCGGTGTCGACAAGTGACCAGCCGACAGATCCGATTCCGATATCTAGTCCTAGTTTCATCTTCTGGCTCCTTTTTTTCTTATTACTTTCCAACCTACCATACGCGTGTTCCCATTTCTACTAAAAGAAACATTTTACCCCTTTCTACTTGGTGTTTATGGGAATAATTCCATATATTTCTTATGGTATGCCATGAACCTCTGTGCATACGTGCATTCCTCCTATTTTTCGCATAGGAAACCTGCTTGCTTCCGTGGAAAGGACCTCGCCCCTCCCCTCTTCTTGCTAGGATAAGCAGGAGTGGTGTATCATGGGTAAACACCACGAACAGAGGAGGAACACCATATGGACAAAAGACAAGAGATTCGGCACCTAATCGAAACATACATTGTGAAGCCTTACGAAACGATCGGGCAGGTCGAGGAATACGAAGGGAAAGAGGCCGCCCGCCTTCGCGAAAAACTGGACGACTCCCTTCGTATGATCGTGCGGTCTGGCCTCGGGATTCCAAAGGACTCCGATTATCACGCTGTGGCCAAAAGTCTTATTTTGCTTCTGGCTCAGGAAGAGGAACCGTCCTTCGAATCGACACTTGACCTGCTTATAGAATGGAGCAAAAAATGCAAGGAGGAAGTGTCAGGCGGCGAACACCCTCAGAAGAAATCTCTGGCTTTCGGCTTGTAAAATGACTCTCGTCAAAAGAAGCTTTTCGAAGCTTCTTTTTTTGCGTTATTTCTCATGGCTGAAAGTGTCAGAAGTCTCGCTCTTTTTTCGTTCGTCCCCTGTAATCGTGCTAACATATAGGAAACAGCCAAGGGAGATGACAGCATGGAATACAAATGCGAATGGTGCGAGAAAGGATTTTACGAAGAGGAAAGGGTTTTGGTCCACGAACAGGGCATTTTCCACAAGGACAAAGGATGTTTCTCTCGTTTTCTCGACGAAACATACGGAATAACAAGCGAGATGACCATGAAGCAGTTCAGAGAAGAGGAACAAGAACTCGATCAGCTTCGAAAACAGGATGCTCTTTTGAACCCGCTTCGGTATTACACAGTTACGGTACGTGACTTCACATCCCGCGTACTCAGTGATGATTTAACGGATGCCATAAACACCGTCATCGATGCTTCTCCTTACAAGGATCAGGTCATCGACAGAAAGGATATCAGAGTGGAATCCACTCCGTTCTGATAACGTAAAAAACCACTCTGGCCAGAGTGGTTTTTGATTCCGCTTTATGTTTATCCTTCAGAAAAAGAAAACATCATATTTTTGTAACTGGCTCGGATCGCATCCTGCGCTTCATGGGAGTAATAATACTCCTGCTCTTTCGTGAGCCCCTGTACCTGCATGACACCAAGAAGTGTCGGGTAGTTCGTCTTGCAATCCTCGACACAATCGTATATTGTCGGGTATTCCATCAGGATTTCTTTTTTGTATACGCCAAGCTCGTTGTCTTCGATGTACGACACGATAAACTGATTCATCTGCTTTCCCTCCCATTTTTTGATCGTTCTTCCTCCATTATACACCCTTTTTCTTTCATGCCTAAAAAGAAAAACCACCCTAGGCAGAGTGGTTTCCATATCGTACTGGCTTGATCCCGTGTCTTTCTCCGATTTTCCCTGCAAATTCAGCATTGTACTCAATTCCAATCGCATGTCGTCCGATTGTTTTGGCAGCATCTAGGATATTCCCGCTTCCCGCATACTGATCGAGTACCACGTCGCCTGCACGCGTGAGCTTTTCAATCAGGTATTGGTATACGGAAACAGGTTTTTCTGATTGGTGCACTTTTTTCTTCGACTTCTCGTGAAACACGATCTGATCGAGGTTTCCGTTTGTCATATAAGGTTTCCCTTTTGGTGAGAGCCTTTTGGCCTTTCCTTTTGTGAAGACAAACAGTTTCATTGCCCGCTTCGTTGTTCGGCCTGTGTTGATTCTTGCTTTGTCCTCTCGGTCCCACACCCAGAGGATTTCTGAATAAAAATGAAATCCTGCATCGAACGCGAGCCGAATGACGTTCATCAGATAACGGATGTTGCTGTGAAGGAAGAACGGAAGCATCTCAACAAGGTAACCCCCTTGAGTCAGCACCCTGAATTTTTCCTTGAAATCCTCTTCATTGTAGGCGAACATCTCATCCTCGTAAGAATCATTGAAGTTGCTCTGATTCCCTGCTTTATGCGCTTTTTTATCGCTCCACGGATGATCGGTGATGATCGCATCCACCGTCTCATCTTCGAGGATAGAGAGATTTCGGCCATCCCCGTTTACAACATTCGCGCCTGCTTCAATCCCCAGTAAGACATACAGGCCGTTCTTGATTCGTTTGAAGAATTTCGTTTTCTTTCGGCCGTGTTCCTCTTCGTGATCAATCAGTATGCCCCGTATACTCGGTCGCTTTGGCGCTTTTAGGTTTTTCTTGTTGTAGAAGTACTCCACCACTTCGTAGATCACGGAAAGAATGCCAAGCCCTCCCGTTAATTCCATATAGCGTTTAACGACGTTTGCGATCGTAATCTCGTCGTTCACGGATGAAGCGAGCTCTTTCAGACGATCTTTTAGTTTCATTTTCTCGATGACTTCAGGAGTATAACGAACGGTTTTGTAACAAGATTTCTTCTCATCGGAAACCTCAACAAAACGGATGATGTGTTGGTTATAAGCGTGGATGGAATCGAAAAATTGGGTTGAGAACATAAGGATCCCTCTCTTTTTCGTTTTTCCTATTATATACGGGTTTTCACCCGTCCTCGTAAAAAAAAGGAAAGGATTGTGTTTTTCTTATGATTCTCCTTTTCTGCTGTACAATAAGGATACGAAAACGGAGAAAGGATGATGAACATGGGTGAAAGAGTACTTATCACAAACGGCATGCATAGAGGCGAAATAGGTACGATCAAAGGAGAAGAACGTTTGTTTAAAGAAACCGAGGGCGAAGGGTTTGCAGAAGATGGTCTTGTCACATTGGAGAGTTCGATCGAATCGATTTCCGTCCCTTATGAATTTGACGGGGAGGTTCTTCGTATTCACATGGAAGAACAGGATTACGGAGATTGGATCAAAAAAGCGCATACAAAAACCTCCCGCTACTGGAAGATGGGATACATCGTTAAGATCGATGAGAATTCTCACCTAACCCTCATTTCAGAAGATCAGCTGAAGATACTAGATTAAACGTACAACAGAAGCCCTTTGCTTCTGTTTTTTCTTACAAAAAAAGCCAGAGAAATATCTCTGACTTTCATAACCAGTACAATGTCTTAAAGAATTCATCAAGTGATACAGGGTAATGCCGATCCTCCCTGTATGAGAGATAATCAGCAAAAAGTTTCTCATAATCAGATGAAGACAAGTCCTCGAAGATTGATTTTTCCGTCTGTTTCTGAACCGCTTCGATACTCATCACAATTCCTGATACTTCCCCGCATACATAGCCGTGATTATAAGAAAACCGAACCTCGTGATTGACCTGTTCGTGACGCTCTTCTTTCAGGTTTTGCAGTGCTTCCAGCACCTTTTCTTTATTCATAGGATCAACCTTCCTTCTTCCGTTTCCCTCATTATAACCAGGAAACCCTGGGGGTGGTGGGGAAAGTAGCGGAGAATTCACGATATGATGGTTAACTCGGCTTCCATTCCAATCGCCTTCATCACGTTTACCATCTTTTCGATGCTTGCCCCGTAGTATTCATTTTTCTCATCTCTTGCTACCTGTGATTGCAATACGTTCAGTTTTGTTGCAAGCTCGCTTTGGTTGATTCCTTTGTAGATTCGGTAAGCGATGAGATAAACTCCGATCTCAGATAACTGGATTGTGGCTGGGAACTCCCCATTCGTGGCGCTTTCATAAAAGCTGATTTCTTCTTTGATCAGGTCCTTAAAACTATGCAGGGGTTCTAACGCTTGTTGAATTTGATCCTCCGTTAATCCGATATCTTCAAATCGTTTTCTTTCATTATGGATATGGTTCTGTTGCGTTTCGAGATCCTCTAACGCTCTTTTATATGCTCGTTCTGTTTTTATCATTTTAAGCCCCCCTTAACATATATGTTAACTACAATGATAGGTTAAGTGGATGCATGCGTCAAATTCAACAAGGGTACAGGAACCGCACCGTTCCGTCGCGGATTTCCCGTTTCAAATCCTTTTTGGAGCCCCTCCTTTGTTTGATGCCCACACCGCTGATGCACCCGAACAGGATCACCTGATCTTTTCTTGAAAACTGAAACAGGTCTACTGACTTTGTTCCTTCGTATCCCATCACGTACCATTCCCCAAGTTGAAGTTCGTCTACACCAAACCTCTTCGCTCGTATTTTGATCCTCACGCGTATCCTCCCCTTATGGTTTTTACATAGTGTATAAGATTGGGAGAAAGAAGACAAAAAAGAACAAAACCAGGGGTGGTTTTGTTCTGCGATCGATTGCGATATCCTTATTTTTTCTGAAGCCTTCGGGAATATATATAAATGCTGTAAAAGCGAAGATTTCAATCGGATTGTCTCTTTTTAACACGTTTTCTGTGTTCCTCGCAATGGGTGGACGCGGGCTTTATGATTCTTCTGGCGACGGAGTGCTGGCAATCTGGTTTCTCGTGTTTTTCGTTTCGCTTAATCTGGCGTTTGCAGAGAAAGATAAGGTGTGGAAACGGCGTGCGATTCTGCTCTCCGTCGTTCCCTTCGTTAGTGCGATCATCATTTTTCTCATCGCCTTTTTCATCATGATCGCCACTTTTTTCTGAATTTCACGCGGGAATTTCCTCACTTCTCCTCTGAGAAGGCTATACTAGTAAAAACGAAGAGAGGAAGATTAGGATGAGCGATACGTATTATTTCTACACAGGATTCCAGAAACCAAAGGAGATCACCTTTTCTGAAACAACGTTTTCCCATAACTATCGAGGAGATGTAACAGAGGAAGTGATCGAAGCCCATGAGGAATGGAAACATGAGAGTGATCGAGACTATAACGATACCATGTCTGAATACGGGGTTTACCGAAACCCGACACTCAAAGAATTGCAATCAGCCAATCAGTATTACGGATTGGATGGGGACACGTATCTAGAAGACTTTTTATCCGCGTAAATACAAAAAAAGACTCCATTTGGAGTCTTTTTTCTGTTCCCTATTCAGAGTCCCTTTTTCCTGTTCTCAGGAAAGACAATCAGGTTTTTCTTGCGCTTTTTGTGAGACGCACTACGGTCATACTCGGACAAAAGATCAGCTAGCGGCGTTGTGTCCCCGTTCATTATATCGCGCATTCGGTCGTGTGGGTAGAAGGAATCCACATGTTTCCCCTTCTTATAAATCGCCACATAGGGTTCCTTTTTATCGTATCTCCACTTTGCTCCTTTGATCGTGCGCACGGCGGTTTCCCCGAAATAAAACCCGTAGTGATTGATTGCAAATTTTCTTGTGTACTCTCTGATGGAAGGTTCCATGTTCATGGTAATCATCGAACACCCAATCGGTACCGAGAACTCGCCCAAACTTTCTCGGGTGTAGAGTTTATGGTTGGTGAGATGACCAGGGAAACTGAACTCATGCGTTTCCATAAACAATCCATTTCGTAGTTCCTTGTGATACCCAGGGTATTCTTGTTTTTGAAGTTCCATTTAGCATATCCCTCTCTTTGCATAGTTTCCCCATTATATGCCAGAGAAGCGGAGGATATGATCACCATTACTCAAACAAAAAAAGCGCTCCTTTTGAGCGCTTTTTCTTATGAAGCGGTTGTGATATTGTGTGTGGCTTGCTGCGATTCGATGATCATCTTCTTTAAACGGAATGCATCCACAATCGCCAGAATACCTAATGTGCAAGCGTTTGCCAGCCAAAACCATAATAAGACGGATACTTTCTCCTGAATGTACACGCGATGTCCCCCAAAACCGCCTAAGAAAAACCAAATCAAGAGCGCCATGCCAAACCCTTTTTGTTCTGTCATGTTTACCCCTCCAAAATCTATGATATCCAAATAATAGTGCAGGTACCATTATACTACAATTCTAGGAAAATAGTACCCTCTGAATCCAAAACGCATAAAAAAACCAGACGCCATGTCTGGTTATGCCGTGTGGCCAAGAAACGCTTCCCAGTGCCAGATGCGTTCCTCGATGTAGGTCAGCATGCCAATCAGGATGTCCTCTGTAACAGGATCACCCGCTTCCCCGAACTGTTCAATTCCTTCTTTCAACTCACCCTGGAGCTGTTTGAAATCCGCCACCAGCCCTTTCGCCATCTTCTGCGCGGTCGTGGCTTCACCCTGATTCTCAACAAGCGTCGTATCCCTCAGATATTCCTTTAACGAGGAAGACGGTTTGCCGCCCACAATAATTAAACGTTCAGCAAGATCATCCACGTATTGGGTCACCGTCTGATAATCATTCCGAAATTCACTGTGGATGGAGAAGAAAGGACCCCCTTTTACGTACCAATGATAGTGATGCACCTTCTCATGCAAAACACTAAAATTCGCAATCTGAACATTTAAAAACTTATGTAACGCTTCGCTCATTTTATCACTCCTTTGTGGTTAACGATCTCATACTACAAGATCATTCAGAGTTTTGGCGAAAAAACCTGATTTTTTTTGAGTGATATGGGTTCCAATGATTGCTTTTCCACACGAAAGAACCCCTGCCAACTTTGGTATGACAGGGGTTTTGGAATAGCCTGGTAGCACAACACTTTAATCAATAGGACAGTATAGCCTGTGCCATGTCCTGCGCTTTGCCTGCTAGGGTAGCACAACACTTTAATCAATAGGACAGTATAGCAGTCATCTGTTCGACATTCATACCCCTAACAGTATAACAACACTTTAATCAGCAGAACAGTATAGCATAGACGGCTACTTGGTTTACATTTGCAATCTTATTACAACCTATTATTCAGTAGGACAGTATAACTATCTCGCTTACCCTTACACTAGTAGTTTTAGCATTACAACAGCTCAATCATAGTCATATTAAGAAATACGGAAAATGAGGGCTGACCAGAGAATCAAATCCCATTTTTTCACCGAAACCACCCCCTGATCCTAACTGCTGTGGCAGGGGTTTTGGCATAGTCTTTTAGTACAACACCTTAATCAATAGGACAGTATAGCTGCTAATACACTATTGTTTCTCAAACGAAACACTAACAACCTTTTTTCAGTAAGACAGTATAGCTCAACAAGACTTATATTGATTATGTCATTCACATAAAAAAATACGGAAAATAAGGGTTAATCAGAGGATCAAACCCTATTTTTTTATCGGAATGAACCCCGATGATCCTCGTCATAATAAGGGTTTTGGTTTCACCCCATATAACAACACTTTAATTAGTAGGACAGTATAGTCTTGGGTGGTTTCTTTGCGAATCCAACGTTCATATAACAACACTTTAATGAGCAGGACAGTATAGCTGTGCCAGCAACTTCAACGATGGTAAATAAATTAGTGCAACACCTTAATCAGTAGGACAGTATAGTGAACCATTGGTGCTCGACGTTCGTCCTTCAACTTCACGAAAACATTAGAAATTCGTTTACCAGGGAGGTTAGCGTCCATCTCCCCATCATCCCCCCGTCATATTGTCATGACGGGGGTTTTTACTCAATGTAGTAGCACAACAACTTGATCAGTAGGGCAGTAAAGCTTATATTTGCTGATAATATCGACTATGACTAGTATAACAACCTTTTAATCAGCAGGACAGTATAGCTAGGATTCGAACCTACAATATGTGAGTAGACATATAACAACACCTTAATCAATAGGACAGCATAGCATATCCAAGGTTAGTGATTGTGATGGGTAACAACCGATCATGTAGCTTTTAGCCAATCAAACTTATCTGTATTTATCTTATCATCCCTCATTCTCCCCATCAAATACATGGTTTTTCCAACAAAAAAAGAAGCCTGATCCCCCCTATGATCAGACCCCTTTTTTATACAGTTCATGAACATGCATGCCTAACGGTCATCGTATCGATTCGACTACGGGTGTGACGGGCATGTTTTCATATACCCGCATCATGAATACCATGGCCTGGGCTCTTGTTAACGTTTTCTCTGGTGCGTAGCGTTCCATCATGGATCCCGTTGTGTAGAAACCGTCTGTGATGCCCTTTTCAAACAGGTAGTCGACCGCTTCTTCCAAGGTTTTAGGTTCTCTTTGGAGAGCCGAAACGAGAATCACAGCCATCTCCCCTCGTGTAACATGGTGATCACGGTTCTCGAAATCCCCGAGTGGCACCCCCTGGTCCCGCATCCACTGGTAATACTCATAAGAACTGGCGTCTTCCCCGTCTATCACCAAATGCCCATCATTAATGGCATTGGCTACGATCCGCACGATATGAACTTCTTCAAGCGGCTCCGTTGCCCGAAACGTTCCATCAGGATAGCCTCGGATCACCCCGTTTTCTGCTCCCCATTCAATCGGGACATACGCCCAATACGAAGGCGCCACGTCTTTAAATGTTTGTACGGTGGCAAACGCTTTTCCTCCACCAGTGATGACAAACAGGATCACCAATCCAACCATCCAATATTTTATGTTCCGCTTCACGAGCGTTCTCCCCTTCCTTTTCACCGACCCTCTGGCCTTATTTTACTCTATGAGGGATCGGGCTCAGATATTCCATCTTCGTGGAAATTGAATAAAGAGAAAGGCATTGGAACACAAAAAACCCTTATCATCGGTTGGATGATAAGGGTATCCGTGTTTCGTGATCTGACAACCTTTTAATCAGCAGGACAGTATAGCATCCAGGGATGGTCTTTTCTCGCCTTTCAATTATAACAACACTTTAATTAGTAGAACAGTATAGGCTTATCCATTACATCTTCGAAGAAGACGTTATTATAACAACACTTTAATTAGCAGGACAGTATAGCTACTGCTTCGTTAATAGCGTTACGAATTGCCATATAACAACACTTTAATCAGGAGGACAGTATAGCACTTTGAGTGCGAGAACTTGACATATAACAACACTTTAACCAGTAGGACAGTATAGCTATGATGAAGTCATGTCAGCTACGATTCCTCATATAACAACACTTTAATTAGTAGGACAGTATAGTTACACGCCTTTCACACCTATCCCTATTCTTATTCTAACATACTTGTACTCCATTTATCATTTCCGTCTATTCCGAATCAATCATTCGTTTCAACCCTGAGCGACAGATGTGGAACTTATATAATAAAACCATAGATGACACGGAAGATCGTAGAATCAAAACCCATTTTTATTAAAAAGACAGATTATCCCCTGGAAGACATATCTCTAGCTTGACCTTTTTAAACAACACCTTAATCAGCAGGACAGTATAGCATAAATACTAATCTGCCTTTTTCATAACAACACTTTAATCAATCGGATAGCATACCCTCTTGAACAAAGCCTGTTGCACAATCAGATCAGCCTCAGAGACACTTACCTGTTCGAAATCGAGCACCTTCTCTTTTTTTGCCCTTTTCATTTCGCGTAACAGAACTCTTTTCTTAAGAAGCGGTTCAGAGGTACTGCCATCCCTTAAATGAACCTGTAACACAGAGCCTTTTGAGATCGCTTCGTTCATCATAAGGTTCTCATTTGTTTTCGGAGGTTTCACCGTTTGGAATCCCGAGCACCAACGGCTAATCCCGTTAGCTTCCATCGCTTTTTCTAATAGTGAGTCGATTTCAGCATCCGTAACGCGCATCCTTTCACTTCCTATCGTAATGACCTCAAAAAGAGGACGTTTTGATAAAAAAACAGTAAAAATAAAACCTTATCGGAGGGCGGAAACCCATTTTTTTATCGGAATGAACCCCGATGATCCTCGTCATAATAAGGGTTTTGGCTCCACCCCATATAACAACACCTTAATCAGTAGGACAGTATAGTCTCTTAAAAGTAGCCCTTATTCTCCTCTTCCATATAACAACACCTTAATCAGTAGGACAGTATAGTCTACATCAAACCAGTTGAAGATCATGCTGCCATATAACAACACTTTAATCAGCAGGACAGTATAGCTAAAATATCTTTTAAGCGTACAGTGACCTCCGTATAACAACACTTTAATTAACAGGACAGTATAGCTACTTGCACACGCATTCGGCTTCTCTCCCTATTAATACAATACCTTAATCAGTACGACAGTATAGCCTCCCTAGCTGATTTAGCTTCAAGTCGGAGAGTAGTACAACACTTTAATCAGTAGAGCAGTGTAGCTACGCTGTATCGTATTATCAATTCTTGCAACACCCTCTAATTGATTGGGAGACGTACATGCGTTTCACATTTAACCAAGCTACAACTCCTTAATCAGTAGGACAGTATAGTCTAATCACATTAAACTGCACGTTACTTGATATTATAACAACACCTTAATCAGTACGACAGTATAACCGTCCAACACAACAACTCTAGAGTATCTGAAGTTTAACAATACTTTAATCAACAGGACCGTATAACATACACGGCTGCCTGGTTTACATTTGCGATCTTATTACAACCTATTTCAGTAAGACAGTATACCTCAACAAGACTTATATTGATTATGTCGTTCACATAAAAAATGCTGAAAATAAGGGTTAAACAGAGGAACAACCCCCATTTTTTTACCGAAACGAACTCCACTCATAACTACAATGGCAAGGGGGATGGTTCCGCCCCCATATAACAACACTTTAATTAGTAGGACAGTATAGCCAAGGGATACCAAAACGAAGAAGGACTATTTCATATACCAACACTTTAATCAATAGGAAAGTATAGCACTGTAAGGTATTTGTGAACTCGATCATAATCAATAACAACTTTCATTCAATTGAAAACATAAACACAAAATTTTTGGTCCTTTATTACTTCTCATCTTATCATTCCCCGTATCCCCTAATCAAATACACGTTTCCGCTTCCTACTCAAAAAAAGAATCCCGCCTTTCCTCTCCACTTTTCATTTATACCGACTACAATATATGAAAACAAATGACAGGAGCGATGTCCGTGTTCAAGAAAAAACCCTTTTTTAATGGATCAGGCCAAAACAGCTTCCCTTCCCGTATCCCGATGAAAGAACCGAATGCCCGAATCTCCATCACAAAAGCAATCGGAGACCGCCTCCCGTCTGATGGGGAAATCGTCATCGTCTGCATCGGAACCGACCGTTGCACAGGTGACTCTTTAGGCCCCCTGGTCGGAACCTTCCTCGAAAAAGAAAACCTGAAGCGGACAACCGTTTACGGGACGTTACATACCCCCGTACATGCCACGAACTTAGAAGAAACGGTGTATCGGTTAAAAACAGAACACAAGGACGCTTTCATCATCGGCATCGATGCCTGTCTCGGGAAAGTATCAAGCATCGGATCGGTTGTCGTTGACTCTTCTCCCGTGAAGCCTGGTGCTGCCGTAGCCAAAGAGCTTCCTGAAATAGGCGATATGTCGATCGGCGGCGTGGTCAATGCAGGCGGCTATATGGAATACTTCATTCTCCAAAACACCCGCTTAAGCATGGTGTATGACATGGCAAAACTCATATCCCGTTCTCTTAAACTCGCCCTAAACCAAGAAAAGAACAGTATTGCCTAAACCGTCGGAGCCTCCGATGGTTTTTTTGATAAGAAAAAAAGCAACAGGAGCTCCTGCTGCTTTTTGGATTAGCGGTTGCTCATCGTGAGCACCAATTCATTTCCTTCTTTTTCGAACGTGCAGAACGTATGAAGGTAGTGTTCCTCTTTTCCTTTATAGAGATAACCACCCTCTTCGATTTCCTTTTGCTTCTCCTCGAATGCCTCGCAGGCGTTCTCTTCCCATTCCTGAAAAACGAAATCGCCCTTTGTCTCATTGATATGAAGACCCATATTCCCAAACGACGAGGCAAGGAAGCCTCCACATTCATGTGTGAGGAGGAATTGCCCCTCATATTTAACTTGTTCTTTTTTGAAGAAAATAAGAGTACCCATCGAATCGTTGCAGAACGCTTGCGAATTTCGAATCAATCCCTTGAGCAATTCGATTTCCTTGCAAATCTTTAATATCAGCACGTCCTGTGGAACGCATGACGATCGTGCCGTAATGAGCCCCTTTATATTTACCTTTTGGAACAAGCGCTTTAACCATATCTCCGCTTTGAAACCCACAAATGTATTTGGTTTTCGGCATGTAACGGATTGGGAAGCCATATTTGTTTGTTCCAGAACGGTAACGAAAACCTCTGCCTTTCGCTTTGATTTGCAACACAGTATTCGTTTTAAACATCCATTGTTCAGGTGTTGATTCTCCAACACACGTGGCATCGTAATAATGTTCTTTTGGTAAAGAATGATGAATGCGTTGCATTTTAGATCTGGCGCCACTCCCGCATTCAACCACTTCAAATGCTTCTTTTAACTCATGGAATAGCTTCCATCTTGTTGCATTGACAGCCGTTGCGTCTTTTAAGCTCTTTTTCAGTTGTGGTTCGAGCATTTTAATGTTTTCAATAATGAGCTTGTTTCGCCGTGTTTTCTTTTTCTTTAATTTTTCAATCCATTCATTTAAAAGCATATTGTCTTTTTCTTCGTTACAAGAGCGACAAGCAAGCGTTAAATTGCTAACGCGGTTAGAACCACCTCTTGATTTAGGTTGAACGTGTTCTATTTCAAGCGGAACACCTTCGGTGTGACAATAGACACATCTTCTATTAAACTTTTCAAGTAGATACTCTCTAACTTCATAGCCGACAAGCTCCCCTTGTTGGTATTCCACACCTGATATTTCAGGATTTTGCATTTTATGAAGATCAAATTTAACGAGTTCCAGGCTAACATCTTGGATAGGAATCAGTTTTTTAAATCGATTTACCCATAAAAGGATATTATCCACTCGTGACATCAAACTTGGCGCTAACCAACCCTCTTGACGCTTACGATTTGAAAATCGTGCTGGACGGTAACGAGTTTTACGGTTACGTCTACCCCGTCTAAAACTTCTTCTTGATTCTAATTTCTGTTTAATATCTGTTTTATGATGAATTTCTCCTAAGAAAACAACTTCTTTGGTTTTAACAATCGAAATACCCGTTGTTTTGCTTCCAGGGTCTATTTTCAATCGATACGATTGGTTATTTGTTTCTTGTGTTTTTAACTCTTTCAAACGAATTGTAAATGGGTAGTTTTTGTGCACCACTGCTTTTCCTTGTTTTAATAACTTCCTAGCTTTCGCAGGAGAACAAGGATGGAGTGGTTTTTTATTTTTATTTAATACAAAGACCATAAAAATAGTCTCCTTTCCACCACAAGGGCGAGATTTTAAATCTAACTCATCTTTCGATGGTAACGTGAGCGCATGCTCATCTCTCCTCGCACACGTTAAGAAGGGTTGAGAACAATATAGACACGACTCGCTACACCCCTAGCTGGCTGTTTAATCTATATTCCATAGAGCCTAGAACTGGAGAAGCATTCCAGGGTATGCACCTTCTTAACGGAGTTCTCTTTAGCATTTCTGCATAAAGGAACCAATGCTGGTCAACTCAGAGCTCGTTATGAATTTCCCGACAAGCCCCCGCTTTTAAGCGTGGGGTAGTTGACTTCACCTCTTCTTGGAACCATCTTTTCTGATACGTTTCTTTATTCTCGCGCAAAAAGGCTTTCAGCGCTTCCATTTCTCCCTCGTCTGGAGGATCGAGCTTCCCTGAAGCCACCGCTTCCTCCCATTCTTTTATTGAAAGCTCCTGGAGCAGATAGCCTTCAAACTCGTAATCTTCTTTAATAACCGCTTCCGTCACGTTTCCTCTTGCATCCATCCAGGACCCGTCAGGCCAGACGCTTACCATATGGGTCAGAACAAGAGTCGGCTCATCCTCATCCTCGAAATAAAACTCATCATCCCATATTGCGAGCATCCTCGTTCCAAACATTTCGTGACAGGCACGTGCGAACAAATGACATCGGCCGTAGGCATATTCGAAAAGCTTATAAGGGGTATCTTTTACAGGCGCAGCTTCCCAGTCTTCCATCTTATAACCACCCTCTCTCCCTTTTTCTCCATCGTAGCATAGTTCATAGTACAATGAGGAAAACGAAAGCCTTAAGAAAGGATGATTCTAATGAAGGGCATCAAATTAAAAGACGATGTAAGCTTCAACATCTTAAAACAATACGGGTTCGAAGAAGACCCTGCCAATGTCGATGAGGGAGATACGTATTATGCGGATAACAATTATTATGTAGGGATCGGAGACTTTCGTATTACGGTCAGCACTCATGGGAAAACGATCGACGTCCTGTGCCTGGCGAAAGAGCCGAGGCTCTACAACATCGTCGACCTCACCCCGCTGTATCATCTGATCATGGATGGGCACACGGAAACATGGGAACGCCCATAATATAAACGACTTCCCTATTTCTGCCATATCTGAAAAAACGTGCTATCATACGGGGGATAACCCCTACAAAGAAGCGGAGGAGATTCTATGGATATTTATATCCTGAAAGAAATCAATGTATTAGGAAGTGGAGAGCAGGAGTATTATTGTGATGTTTACGAATCGAAAGAAAAAGCGATTGAGGCTATGAAAAACGATGCTGAAGAGCATATGGAAAATGGCGCTGAAATCACGGATGGGAAATTTGGAGAGGCCTATGTACGACTCGAAAACAAAGAATACGAGAACGTCTATACGTTTGAAATTGAGTATAGTGTCGTTAAATAATCCAGAAAAACACGCCAAATGGTGTGTTTTTTCTTGTTTCGGCTCCGAGAAAAAATATGGTACTATCAAAGATAACAGAATGAAGGAGGTCGTGAGATGAGTGTTATCAAAACGCTAGAAGAACACGGGGAAACCCCGTTTGAAGTGTTATCGGATCTAATCGGAGTGGACGATTACCTATCCTTTCAGGTCAAACTTGATCGCCTGATCGAGGAGGGGAAAATCACGAAACGCGAAAACGAAGACGGTCGCATCGTGTATGATGTCAACGGAAGAAGCGGAACCCCTATACGTTAACCAATAAACCTGCGGAAGGAAGATCTTTTTGAGCTACCCAGAACCGTCACCTGAGCAAAAACGCAAAATGGTCCAGTTTTTTAAACGCTTTACCCTCGATAAAGTGCTTGAGATGAAGCGGCAGGAAAAAGAGGAAGAAGCAAAACAGCAAAATGATTCGGAGCAAAATCCACGAGAAAAGCGCTACCCATAAGGGAAGCGCTTTTTATTGTGTTTTGGATCGGAATTGTTGCAGCAAGGCATAGGGCAACGCCCAATCACACAAGAGTGCCTCATCTTCGTCTTCGATAACGGTGAGTTCCGAACTCGGTACAGCTTCGATTTTTCGGTAATGCTCGTTATAAAACTTTTCCGAGAGAATCCCATTTTCGTAGCTTCCGAACTGTGAAACGGTGAAATCGATTGGCACACCCTCGACTTCCATCCAGCAGTGGCCACCACCATTTTCATGTGAGATGAAATCTCCGCGGACGATAACGGTATGGCATCCCAGTTCCCCAAACCCGATTACGAACGCCTCACTTACTTCTTCGCACGTATCGGTTAAGTCGGTATCTTCCAGGATGCTTTTTGCCGTTTCTACAAACGCTTTTGTCCTCATCCTTCATGCTCCTCTCTGTTTTTGCTTTTCTCCATTATAAGGCTCTAAACAGAATAAGAGGAAACCTTCCCTCGTCTTTTTGTGTTCAAAAGGACGTCCCTGAACAAAAAAATGTTTATAAATTCCATACATCATAACCTATCTTAAAGACCAGGGTATATGGGATCGGGATGAAAAAAAGCAGTCGTTTAAGCGGTCTGCTTTCTCACATTTTGGATCATTATGGTTTATTCACATAACAATTGGCCGCATTCCGTAATGTTTTATTTCTTTATGAATTGTGCTATAATAGGCATTCACCATCCATTCTTTCCCGATTGGATGGTGAACCCTAAATTGTGATTTTTGTGAGTGTCTCTCAATACTTACAGAGAAGCCCCTGTGCAGTTTCGTGCACAGGGGCTTTTTCGTGCGTGAAAAAAGAGAACTCGATGCCGAGTTCCCGATGGTAGAATGTTATAACATTAGAACTCTAATTGGTTGGACGCTTGAAATAGCAGACGTATTCAGAGACAGAAACCAACTCCCAGCCTTCCCGTCCCATTATGTTTAAGCCTGCTGTTTCCGCTTCGTTTCCAGACAACCTGTCCGTCCACGTTTGGTTTTCTTTAGCCATTTCTTCTAATTTCGACAGTTTTAATACAAGGTATTCGTATTGTTTCATTGCTCAACCTCCATCATTTTCATCTGATACCCATGCAGTTAAGCATCGGATCTTAATTTTTGTCGAGATCGATAGTCTTGAAAATGAGACGGTTCAACCCGACCATCATGAAAGGGAACAGGATATACGCCATGTTTTCCCTCCAGTCCCTTAAAAAACGTAGTACGGGACCACTTCATCTTCGATATAGTCGATGACGACCCTTTCTTCTCCTGGTTTCAGTCCGTAACGAATTTTACGGTCCGTCCCTTTTTCAAAGAAACGGTAACCGCGAAGTTCTTTTTCTCCCTTGATGTGTTCTACTTGGATCACAGTTCCAGAAGGCGTTTGTAAACTGTCTCCTCCAGGAACGTCAATCGTTAATTCGGCTTCGATTCGTTTGCGTTTTTCTCCATCGAATGGATAGTCCAGTTCTCTCGCTGCGATCACACCTGTAATCGTTAACATAATATCAGCCTCTCCATTTCATGATAGAACCAGTATAGCAAAGAACAGGGGGTTTCGGATGAAAAAAGAGAAGCAGAGGCTTCTCTTTTTGGTTCTCGTTTCTACGCTAACTTCTTTAATAAATCACGGTGTTCCTCTGTAAAATGGTGTTCCATCCCGTTTTCAAAAACATTGTCTCCGTAAAAACCCCAGCAACTGTCAATTTCTTCGTTTCCATCTTCTTTCTTTTCTTCGAGAATAAACCCGTACGTGTCATTTCGGAGGTACTGATCAAAGACCGAAACTTCGCCCACTAACCGTTCCAGCGCCTTTTCGCGGACGGCTTCTGTGACGCGTTTTACTCCAAACCATTCTCGCACTTTTTCTTTCGTGACATAAATCCAGCCAACTTGCCCTGAATCCCACTGACTGTGGAAACCAGTCGTGTTCATTGTGAGCCCAGAATGATCATAAAGATAAAGTGGCAAAAATAAGAGGTCGTTCACATTTCCACCTTCTCCTTTTAGCACTTCTTCAGCGCCTTCGTAGTCATCTTTTGAGATACCTCTGTCACCGAGAACATACCGAGGATGCCAGTGAATCATAGTGCCTAAGTTATCCCATTCTCTCGGGCTCTCCGCATCGACGTCTTGCTCAATTTTCAATATATACTTCTCATTTTCCGCTCTTTTAACAACCGTTTCATGCGCCATCATCCTCATCATCCTTTCTGGTTTTGTTCCTTATCAGTGTACTACCATTTTCAGGAATGATTGAAAAAAGATAAACAAAAAAGAAGCCCCGAGGCTCCTCTTTTTCTATTTTCCGATATCCTTCAGTGCCTTCACGCTACCCATAAGAGCTGATGCCTCATATGGAACAAGCATTTTGTTATCGCTCTCCGCCAGCTTTTCAAGGGCTTTGATCGATTCAAGGGTCAGGATGGATTGGTCTAACTCAGCCTTTTTAAGCGCTTCGTAAACGACCGTAATCCGTTCTTTCTCGGCTGATGCCAGGCGTTCAATGGCCTGCGCTTCCCCTTCAGCGCGACGGATTTGCGATTCCCGTTCGGCGTCAGCACGAAGGATTTCTGATTCCTTGTGTCCTTCCGCTTCTCGGATCTGTGCTTCTTTTAACCCTTCCGCATCGAGAATCTGAGCACGTTTGTTTCGCTCCGCTCTCATTTGTTTCTCCATCGCTTCACGGATATCAGCTGGTGGGTTAATGTTTTTCACTTCAACTCGTTCTACTTTCACACCCCATGCATCTGTTGCCTCGTCCAGTTCTTTACGGAGACGGGCATTAATGGCGTCACGGGATGTATACGTTTCATCAAGCTCAAGACCCCCGATCACGTCACGAAGCGTTGTAGCGGTGATGTTCATGATCGCATTTTCTAGATTCTCAATTTCATAGACCGCTTTAAACGGATCCGTGATCTTGTAGTAGGTTACCGTGTCGATGGTCATACCAACGTTATCTTTTGTGATTACAGGCTGCGGATCCGAATCAAGCACCTGCGTTTTCATATCGACGTTAATGCTGATACGGTCAAGAATCGGGACCACAATATGAAACCCAGCAGGAAGGGCGCGGTGAAATTTCCCGAACCGCTCCACCATTGCCACGCGAGACTGACGAATAATCTTGATCGACGAAACCCCTAACACAAACACCACAAACACTAAAATTCCGATTAACAGATAAGACATCTCTATCATCATTCCCCTTCACCTCCAACCTGTTTTTTACTCACAATAGCCGTTGCTCCTTCTATTTTCACGACAACGACAAGATCCCCCTCATTCAGGGTTCCGTCGTCTGCTGAAGACGTGGCCCATTCTTCCCCGCCTATTTTCGAGTATCCTTTTTCATGAGCCGTCGCCTTTTTGGTCATGATTCCTTCTTTTCCAATTAACGCATCCACGGTAGACGCCCTTGTTGTCCTATCAATGTGAAACCATTTTGCGAGAAGCGGTTTCCCGAAGAAAATCCCTATCAGTGAAAAAACGACAAAGCTTCCAAACAGGAGATACACATTCTCTGTTGCCAATGCCACAAACCCTGTCAGCAAGGCTGCAACCGCGATCAGGACCGCGAAAAACGTCCCTGCCACCGACAGCTCAAGCACAAAGAACACGCCTGCCACACAAAACCAGAATACAGGAGAAATCACACTCACCCTCATCACCTCTTCTTTTGATGTTCCTTTATCCTTTCGGCGCGAGGTGACGCTTTCCTCACAAAAAAAACATAACGCTCTACCAGCGTTATGTTTTATACGTGTATTTGTGATGGTTTGCTCCAAGACGACTAACCCGCTTGTTTTCACTTTCTCTAACGGAGGGAAAGTTGAGAGCGATGAACAAAAAAAAGGGGAGGATCCCCTTTTTTAAACTTCAGGATAGAGTTCTAATCTTGGTTCTGCTTCGGCTCCCCTTATAACAAATGCATCGTCAACACCGACATCTTCAAGATTCATTCGCAGAGCTGTATAAGGGTCGCATCCAGCATTATCCATGTCCTTCATAACCTTACGTTCCATAAAAGCAACCACTTCTTCTGTTGTGGTGAGATCATCACGATCATAAGCCTCTTGAACGTTTTGTATTACTTCCTCATTGTAACCATTCCCGACTTCAACGGACCAAGTCTCGTCGTCTTCCGATAAAGAATACACAAAATGTTCAGAGATAAAACCTTCGTATTCGCTATCTATCTCGTCATACGCCATTTGAGCATCTTCAAAATCATCCACAAATTCTCCGAACTCTTCGCTTAACGTGTCCATCATGTCATCAAACGTCTTTTCATTCTTTTGGAAACGGTCGTTAAATGCTTTTAAAATCTCAGTTTTATTCACATTCATCTTCCTTTCTTATTCCCTCTTTTCTTTATTATACTTGCTTTTTTGACCGCCGTGAAAAAAACCGCCATTTCCTTTTTGAGAAGAGAACGGGCCGACAATCTTTTCGTCATGTTGAGGCATCAAAACAAAAACACGCATCGCTGCGTGTTTTGAGTATCACTTCCTTGTTTCCGTTACGTCACAAGAGGGCCACGACATCAAAGCTTCAAGCTCTGAAACCGCTTCTTCTACCGTTCCGTTATTCGAGAGGATCGCGTCACACAGAGCGATTTCCCCGTCGCGGTGACTTTCTTCTATCCGCTCCTCTAATTCCGATAGGGTCTCGCCTGTTTCAGCACTTCTTTCGTGAAGACGTTTCACTCGGATGTCCTGATCTGTATGGACCCAGACCACCCTGACAGCGATTCCTTCCTCTTCCAAGATCTTTTTCATATTGGTCGCCCCTTCTCCGTTCATGACAGCCACAACGTGAGGGAGACTCTTAATCCGTTTTGCTTCTTTCTTCGTCACCCCGTAGGTGAATCCATTTGAGTACGTGTGGTGCTCGAGGATTTCCCCTTTTTCGAGGAGCTCTTCGAATTCCTCATGGCTATAAAAGTAGTAATCCACACCGCTCACTTCCCCTTTTCGCGGGGGTCTTGTTGTGAAGGAAATGACGCGCTCAAAATGGGATTCGATGCTTGATTTCCCGCATCCTGACTTTCCGATTAGAATGGTTACCATTCATCTTCACCTCTGTTTTTACTAAGTATAGCAGGGGTTCTGTGGAAAGGTGCGGAAAAAGTGAACCTGTGAGAAGTTCTTCTCTTTTTTGAACACACTCCCCCTGTCAGGGATACAATAAGAACAGCAGATAAAAACAATAAGAAAGGATGATCGATATGGAACGTCAAGAGTGGTTGGATGGATTGCAAGAGGGAGACAAGGTCGCAATAAAGTCTGACTCTGCCTTTATAGCTCGGTACCGTGTAGCCCCGATCAAACGAATCACACCAACGAGAATTATAAAAGTACTTGGCTCCCAATTCACCAGGGAAGGCACAGAAAAAGGTGTGGAATACAGACGCTCCTCCTTAGTACCGATTACAAAAGAAGTGTTAGAACATATTGAGCAAGAGAGACTGATAGGCAAAATGAGAAACCTGAAGTTCGAAGAATTGTCCCTCAATCAATTAAGAAACCTTGATCGAATCTTGCGCGAAGAAAAATAAAACATCAAAAAATCAGCTCCAAACCCGTAAGCAGAAGGAATCTCTATCCTTCTGCTTTTTATGTTCAATAGAGATCATACTTGATTTCCCGTACCCTCCATGTAAAAATGATATTTTTTCGCCCCTTCTTTTTCCATCGTTGATAAAATAGAAGAAACTTAAAGACAGCCCAGAAAGGATGATCGATATGGAACGTCAAGAGTGGTTGGAAGGATTAAAAGAAGGGGATAAAGTCGCGGTACAGACTCACACCGCCTTCGGGACTCGTTATGAGTTAAAACCTGTTACGAGAATCACACCAACGAGAATTATCAAAGTCGACGGCAAACAATATACAAGCGAGGGCAGGGAAAAAGGTGTCCGCAGCACCTGGGATATCCGCTCAACCTTACAACCGATTACAAAAGACGTCTTAGAACACAGGGAACGCGCGAAACTGATCGGCAAACTCGGAAACCTGAATGTTAAAGCATTGTCCCTCCAACAATTGAGAGGCATTGATCGAGCCTTGAACGAGGAAGAAAAAAAGGATAAGAAAACCATGTCCTAAACACATAGCAAAAGGAACCTGATTCCTTTTGCTTTTTTTGTTGGTCTTTGTTCCTGGTTTGCCAAGTCCCTCCTATGCCGATTAGTATGGGAATAAGAAGGATAATAAATGAACAAAACAAGGAGGGATAACGGGATGGAAAGTTTGAAGCGGCTCAATGACCTTCAGGAAGTCATTCATTTCATGCACAAGGATTTGACAGAGGAAGCGGAAGAGGCAGAAAAAGGAAGCGAAGAATGGATGGAGATGATGAGCGGGATCACCCCGCTTGTGAATGTGTACTGGGATATTGAAAGGGAAAAAGAACGTGTTCGAAACAAAAAGGGGGAGTAAGGACTCCCCCTTAGGTGAATGGACTTCGGATATGGCTATGGGAGGACGTCCCGTGAGTCTGTCCGATTTGGTATCCACAGTGTTCTCGTTTTCGTTTTTATAAAGCAGTTATTGTTTAAGAATGCTTTGTTCGTTTCGTACCCATCTTTCTCTTCGCACGGATAGGATGGATGATGACTCTGAAAAATCTGATCCTGGTTGACGCCAAGCTCCATTAAGCTCGGAGCAAAGTCTCTTGCTTTACCCCATAAGAAGTGCTTCATACCCCCGTTTTTCTTTACAATATAGCCTAACAGTTCATAAAAGAAATCGGTCCAAAGCTTTTCGTGTTTCCCTGACGCTCCCTTATGCTTTCCTACCTCACAGGTGAACGAGCGATTCAGGAACAAAACCCCTTGCGATTCCCAATAATCAAAAATTTTGTCGGGCGACGGCAGATTGAATGCTCCTGTCCGAATGTCTTTTTTCACGCGTTTAAAGGATGCGCTTCTTTTTTCATCAAGAGCGGATTTATGAAGAAGCTTGATCATGTTACGCAGGGAGGCGTTTCGTTTCAGTTCCTCCCACGACTTGATCCCATTGACTTCAAACGATCTGCCCGTGGCTACGAACTCTCCTTTTTTCTCTCCCCTTTCCACTAATTGAGGATAGGGGTCTCTGCCGTAGACGATGCACCCCAGGGTGTGTAAGTCTGTATTGGCAAAGCGAAGGACTTGAGAGGGAGCGGGGGTGAACAGGTCTCCTATGCTTTCTTCAATCGTCAGCAGCATGTTTTGGATCTGTGGCTGTTCAAAAAAAGGTCTCCAGGATTCATCGATGGTCAGGTTTTTTAAAAATAAGGGTTGTTTCTCCATTTTTTCCTCCTTTTCGTTCCTTATAATGATTCCAGCTCAGTAAAGATACCATAACGCAAAAACACAAAAAGTCAATGTGGGATCGAGTTCTCCTTTTCTTTTTATTCACTTCTTTTCCCATCTCTCTCTGGTGTCCTGTTATAATAGTCAAAATCAGAAAAGAGGAGTGTGGAACATGAAAAGAATACCAGCCTCGGAATATTATAATCTGTCATCAGAACAAAAAAAGGAATATTGCGAAGCTCGAAAAAAAGAGCTGGAACAGTCGGACGACCCTGTTTTCAAAAAGATGCATGAGATCAAAGAACGCATTGTTCGCCACTACGAAGCGGATTTCTATGTTCATGACCTCAACCTGCTGACGATTGAAAGACCTCAGTGGGGTAATCGATTCGCCTGGTTCGTCAGACGAAACGGAACACACATGGTACCGCTTGATCATTTCTTTAAAGAGGATAAGGAACGTTCTGAAGAAATGTTCAAAATGTATGAGGATTATGATGTGAATAAAGGAGATGCGGAAATGTTTCTCATTGATCTGAACAGAGAAACCGTGACACCCCTCCAAACAGCCGATTCCGATACGCTTTCCTTCTCCTATACGAGCAATGGGCGAGCGTCCTACTTTGAATCCCTGGAACATTCGCATAACCCTTCCATACGAGAGTCTTTTAAACAACTGATGCACGATTATGGCAACTATCCACCCAAATCTCATATTGATGCCTTATTCCAGGAACAAGCATCATCCAAATAAGACATAACAGACCCACAAGAGGCTGATTGGAGCCTCTTTTTTTCTGTTCCTGATCCCATTAGCACGGCTGTGCCTTTCGGGAGCCAAATCCTCTTTATCCCTTGCACTTGTAGTGCTACGATTAATCTTGTAAGAAAAAGGGAGGATTCCATATGGCTTGTAATTATTGCGGAGAATTCAAAAAAGATTTGGAACATCGCGAGTACCCTTATGAAAAAGGAAGGTATTGTGAGGAGTGTTGCAGGAAGTTAGATCGATGGACAATCGAGGATTGGGACGATTTTTATGATGACATGAAGCGTGCTTCTGAACTCCATGAGGAACATATTGAATTCGAACAACCTGCCGAATCCGCTGAGGAAAAGTGGCGGAGGCAGACAGAAGACGAAAACGGAACGTGCAACCTGTGCGGGAAGAGCCGCAGGTACGGACACTGCGTGCATGTATGAAAAAAGAGGCCTTTTGGCCTCTTTTCGTGCATGCTTTTTGTCGCGTTTTTTATCTTGAACAGGAAGCGGATGGAGTACCGAATCGTTTTTTCTTCCATTCCTCGATCGCTCTTACATCCTCTTCTACATCGGAAAGTGTAACCCCGTTTTTTGGTTTTAAGACAAGAGTAAGTGAGCCTGTCAGGTTATTCTGCTCCTTGATTTCTGTACTTCGTTCGATTCCCACAACGTTTGTTGACCGAAGAATCCCCTTTAACGCTTTTCGATCCGCTTTTGACAGAGAAGGAACGATAGATTCACACGCTTTCTTGTAATCTCCTATAAATAGGTTTCCTTCATGATCTTCTGAAAGGAAATCGTGGCTCTCTGCTCTTGCTGACTGTATTGTATAGTGGTTTACAAGAAAAGAAAATGTCCGATCCCGTTCATTATAGGATTCTATCCCTTTGATTTCTTTCATATCAAAATGGTGGGACGCTTCTCGTAGTTTTTCCTTGAAGGTGTGCGATCGAATATGCCCTTCATCCCATTCTTCTTTCACCTTTTTGAACGTCGCGTGCAGCTTTTCTTGTTTCTTCCTCGCCTTGTAGCATTCCGTCAAGCTCTTGCGAACCTCTTTTGGCAGCCTTGTTGGTCCCGTTTGGAATTCAGTGGTTTTTGTCACATAAAAGACTTCCCCTGATAGATTCAAAAACTCATAAACCGTATGGGTTTCCCCGCAGTATAACCCTACGAGGCCGTTATCGTCTATTCGGTCATATACGTTCAGACACGCGTTCAGGATAGTGGTTTCCTCGCCACTTCCTTTTATTTTATAAATGTTCCCAGGTTTCATCATAGTCCTCTCCCTTTCTTTATGGAGTTTCATTTGACCCTGATGACTAAGCGTGTTGACGTTCCTTTTCAATCCGTTGGCGAATCCGCTTCATTTCTTCGTCCTCTAAAATGTGGTGAGGGAAGACCTCCCCTAAATCATTCAGCTGCATCACAAATGGTGCGAACTCCTTTTGATTCTCTCGGATATAAGCTAGATGAGCCTCAACTTCTTTAGGTGTTAACGACTCAAGCTCATATTCGGGTGTCTCCCAAACGCCGAAATCCTCGTCCATATCCGCGAACATGATATTGTAAGACGGGTTTCCGTGTGGTTTGTGCAGGATTTCATAAGCGATCCCGAACCCATTCGTGTCTTCCCCTTTCCGCTTCACACATTGCATGCGTCTGAAGTACGGTTCTTTTCCAAATAGTTTCTCCATCCCTTTTCGGGTAATGAGCCCAACCTCTCCGCTTCGTTTCGTTTCATAGTGATCTAATTTCTTGTAACGAATAGCATCCTCGATATCCATGGTATGGTTTAATCCCCATATTTCTACTGCTTCTGTGAACGTGAATACATCCTGGATGTTCATCCTGTCATCTCCTTTATATCTTTCCATATTCTAGTGTAGGTTCTACCCTCCTAGTATAGCCTGATGTGGCGAAAAACGGGAAAATAACAGTGATGTTCTTCCTGCCATCATTGACTTTTTCGTTCAATCGACTATAAGAAAGGGCGGAGGTGGTGGGTTTGAAATTTGATCTGATATCGGATGTGCATCTCGATGAATGCGAACACTCGCCTGAACGGGCAGCGGATGAGGTCATCCCTGACGCCCCTTCTGATATTCTTGTTTTTGCTGGCGATTTCGGTTTTGACGATGTGCGGAACGAGCGTTTTATGAGACGGTTAGGGGAAACGTATGAAACCATCCTTACCGTTCACGGGAACAACGACAACGGTTCTCGATGGGAGGCTGCCAAAGCGCACTATGAACGGCTGGAGGGAATCCTTCACTCGATGGAAGGTGTCCACTCCCTTCACTATGCCCCCGTTACCGTAAACGGGATTACGTTTCTGGGCAGCCCGATCTTCTTTGATGGAGAAAGTCTGATGAAGCATCACGGCGCAACAGAAGGAGATATTTTAGCAGAGTGGGAGAAACGGGGGTTAGCCGACAAGCATGGGGGTGTGATCGATGATCCTATTACCTGGGCCAGAAGGGAAAAAGAACGGCTCCTTTCCCTTATAGGCGAAGCGGATGTGATTGTGACGCACGGACCACCTGATTACTTCTTAAAAAACAGTGTTCCTTCATTCGGATTCTTTCACTTTGACGGAGAATCTTTTAAAGAACGAATACAGGGGAAAGCTTGGTGTTATGGCCATCACCATAAACGATCCTTTGCCGAGAAATACGGATGCCGATTTTACAACGCCACCTACAAAGGGAGTGTCGAGAAGAAGGCTTTTACCATCGATGTGAATCCGTATTAAAAAATGCTGAGTCATCACTCAGCATTTTGTGAACATTGTTCCTTTTGGTTTTTATGTAATTGTTTTTGCAGCGCCTTTACCTCTTCTCGCAAGGTTCCACTCTTTTTCATTTCCTGAAGAATGGTTTTTCTCATCACAATCAAGGGGGTTAACATAAGAAGCCCAAAAGCCGTCTGGGATTCCACGCACTTATAAATGCCGACCACAACGGATAACGCAACGAGGAACGACCAGTTGTGCTCGTAAAAATAAATTTTCCATTTCATGTGCCGAATTTTCTTCTTTAATGCATGGTTTTCCTTCATAAGTTAACCTCCTTATTGTTTGATTTTGTTTTTTACCGTTCGGAGTTGCTACTTGGTATGTATGGGAACCCGATTATAGCCTACCCTTATCTTTTTATTATTTTTGCCCACTTCTCCTGCTTGGTGGTTATACTTAAAAAAAGAGAGAAGCACGCTTGTTTTCACAAAAATCAGAGAGGATGATAGCACATGCGTTATATTATGGTCTGGCAGCACGAAACGGAAACCTGGCACTTCTTTATCGGAGACTTTGATGAAAGACCGTTTCTTGATCAGGGTGGTTATGTGGATTACGAGGTTCATACACGTAATGGCTTGATCATTCAGGACACTTTTAACAAAGCGAACGAAAACCGACTATTCAGGGACGTGTATGATGAATCCTTGTGGAAACTGAAGAAAATTAGTTAAATTTTTATCATTTGAACCATAAAAAAACCCTTCTTTATAGAAGGGTTTTTCTCTTTATATTTCTTTATTTTTGAAGAGTGAAGACCGAGAAATCAGAGCGTTTCATTGTGACTTCCATGTCTTCTCCGATGCCGCCCTTATCTTTCAACTGATCAAGGATTTTCTGTTGTTTCTCCTGTTGGGCCAGTTTCATCTGTACCAAGGCGTTCTGAAATCCATTCGCTTCTTTTCGTTCCCTCAAACCCTTGCCCGCTGTACTGAGCAAAAATGCGGTACTCATTCTGCTCTTCAGGGTCCTTTCGAAGCTCAAACGTCGTTTCAGAATCAAACGCAACTATCATCACAAGATCCTCTCCTTGTTCCTTTTATGAACCTCCTCCACTAAAAAAATCCCTGTTTGATTTTTCATTAACATCCCTTGAAAAGGATCGCTAAATGTAGATAAACGCCACTCCCTCTGCTAGTGTTCGGAGAAAGGAGGTGTCCCATGACCCGTTCATTGAAATCGATCCTTGTGGTTCAAACGCTTTACGTCATCACCTTAACGTTTAACGAGATTTACCTGAATCTTTATTTTTATTCCCTCTTTGGTGACTTCCGCTACGTGATTCTGTATACAGCATTCTACTTCCTGTTCAGCATTCTGTTCTCCCACCTGAGTTACACGATGATTAAGAAGAACAGAAGTTTCAAAGGCAACCTCCGATATTCTTGTGTGGGAGGAGTTTTGGCATTCCTATACCTTAGTTTTGTTCCTGTTACAGGAGTAATGGATCTCGTTTTCGTCGGGATCGGCATGGGGATGTTCAATGGATTTTTCTGGTCCGTTGTGAACCTGAAGGTGACAAATCTAGAAGGAGGAGATGAAATAACGGACTATTTTTCGTACTATTATCTCATCAAGCAGGCCTGGTCGTTTTTCGGCCCTTTCCTCATCGCTCTTTCGATATGGGCCCTTGGCTATGATGTATCCTTCTTAGTTGTGGGATTGTCTCTCCTGCTGTTTCTCTACCACGATACCAGAATGCCGAAGGATTCGTTACCCGTACCCCCGTCCCCTTCGTTACCTCATCAGTTACGTCGCCTGTTCCCGAAACATCCGACCTATTTTCTGGCTCAAGGTGCGAAAATCCTGTTCCACCAATACACGGCCATCCTGATCATTTATTTTGGCATCACGATCACCACAAACGAATGGGGACTGGCTTTCATTAACGCTTCCTATGCCTTGATACTGGCTGTTATGATCATGTTGCTGCCAAAAAGAGCCCATAAGGGAAGGCGGATGGTTACAGGCCTTTTCCTGATTCTTATCCCTCCACTGGCGCTTCTTGTGAACACTTCTGCTCTCACGCTGTTTTCCGTCAGCGTCTGTTTTGTCATCGGGTTTTATCTGTACAGCACCTACTTTCAGGCGGAACAGTTCGAATACATCCGCTATCTCCCGTTCGAGAGCCAGTTGGTTTTTATGTATGGACGAGAGTGGATGCTGAATGGAACGAGGGCTATCACGCTTCTCTTTCTATTCTCTTTTTGGTCCAATCCATGGGTGGTCATCGCAATGGGCGCAATCGCTGTCCTTTCAGGCTTCCTCTCGCTTCATTTATTGAAAAAACTGTCGGATCAGCCCCTCTCGGATGATTGACTCTCCTTTTTTCCTCGTTTTCAACCTCCCCTTATGTATACTGTAAGAAAAAAGAGAGGAAGATTCGAATGCGTTTTTACATGAAGGCCCGAGCAGAGGATTTCATTTTCGACGAAGAACGAATGTATGGGTACATCCCAGAGGAAAAACAACTTGTCCGACAGGGGGATTTCCGAAAAGGGGCAGGAGCCTTTCGTGATGTGACGGGAAGAGGGTACAATGAATGCTTCAACATCCTCTCTGAGTACGAAGCATATGTCGTCGCCAAGCGAGATTTCGAGAACGGAGAAGCAGTATATGTGGATTACAAGCGAAAGCACGGGGATTTTTCTTCCCATGAAACGAATTAACTTCCCCAGTGAACCTCTCTTCTAAGAGAGGTTTTTTTCATGAAAAAACGCCTCTTTTTCATTCGTTGGAGGAATCCCCGCTTTTATAGACAAAGGGGTTTAAAAGGGAGGGCGGAGGAGATGACAGAAGCCGAAGTGATTGAGAGGAACCTTGCCTATTTGAAAGGATTTGTGACGGGTACGTACACGTTTGGCATTTTGCTTATGGCCTTGCTTCTCTTCTGTGTCTTCACGCGAAAAACGATAAGATTCCGCACTTCTTTGATGGCGGTGTCTGTCCTGTTTATGGGTTGTTTTTACATGACAGGTGTCACGGAAGAGCAGCTCACCAAAAACCTTTCCTCTTCGATGGAATCAGGGTATGTTAAAGAGACAACTTACGGGGTGCGAAACGTTGTGAAACAGCCTGATACAGGATGTTTCCTTGTCATGTACGGAAATTTAGAAGACCTTTTCTGCCAGGATGAGGTGGTATTCACAGAAGAATGGCCCCGTGTGATTTTAAAGGAAGCCACAGAACGTTTGTTGAATACTTATGGCCCCTACCAAAAACGAATTGCCTATCTTCCTCATTGAAACCGACCTTTCGACATCTATCAAACATAACCCAGAGTACCCCTTCAAAATCTTTGATTTAGTGGGGGGTGAATGGGTCTTTTTTATTTCCCGCCTTAATGTTTTGCTTCATTTGAACATATACTAGATGTATAGGGAGGTGGAAAATATGACTTACGAAACTCAACAGATTTGGATTAAGAAAGGCCATAAGATGTACGGCTATTGCCAGTCTTCCTGCCAAAACGCAAAAAACATGTACAATACAACCAACTTCTATATACGGCAGGTATTTACCGCTCTTCAAAGCGAAAAACCGTTACAGCCCCTTCAAGAAGAAGTCTTAAACGAGATCAGAACCAATCTTGACGGGATGAATGAGAATCAGCTCCTTGCGTACAAACGAAAGCTAGAAAAAGAGAATAAGAAACCAAAAGAGGAACGCAAAGAGATTAAAGCGAATCTGTTCCAATTGCCAACAAAAGAGAAGCCGTTTCTTTCGTACGGCTTTTTAGATGCTCTGTTTAAATACAGGGTTCAGGCTGATTATCGTTCCCTTCCCACCCAATCCAGTCAGTGGATCATGAAGAGTGCCTTCGAGGACTGGAAAAATTTCTTCAAGTCCCTTCGGGACTATAAAAAACTTCCTCATAAATATAAAGGCAGGCCCAATATTCCAAGCTACTCCAAAGCCAGTCAAAAAGAGCTCCTCCTAACCAATCAGGACTGTACAATCAAACAGGATAGGTATTTAAAATTCCCAAAAACCAAAACCAAGCTCAATATTGGGAAACTCGGTCATAGCGGGAAGAAACTGAAACAAGTTCGCATTATTCCGAAATACAATCACTACGTAATCGAGATTGTATTTCAGGGAGAGGAAACAGATCTTTTAGAGGACAATGAGCGGTATATGGGGATTGATTTAGGCGTAAACAACCTTGCAACCATCATTACAAACACAGGGATGACCCCTGTTTTGTATAAGGGCAAGCGTGCAAAAAGCGATAATCACTACTACAATAAAAAACGTGCTCACTACGTGGGGATTCTTCGGCATGGACAAAACGAAAAAACAGGTTTGTTTTCATCCGCGCGTTTAGAACGACTTCACCGTAAGCGCTTTTTAAAACTAAAGGATCAGTTTCATAAGGTGAGCCATGGAATTATCAGGATCGCCTTAGAAGAAAACGTAAACACGATTGTCATCGGGAAAAACCTTGGATGGAAGCAAAGCGTCAAAACTGGCAAAAGAAACAACCAAGCGTTTTGTCATATCCCCCATACCCTGCTTATTAACATGATCCGTTACAAGGCGGAACGCCTTGGAATTACCGTTAAACTCGCAGAGGAAAGCTATACGTCCAAAGCAAGTTTTTTAGACGGGGATGATCTTCCTCTATATAAAGAAGGCGAAACCCATTTGTTTAGCGGGAAGCGAGTCAAACGAGGGTTGTACCGCACGAAAAACGGCATTCTGTTGAATGCCGATGTAAATGGAGCCTGTAATATCTTAAGAAAAGTAGTTCCAGAGGCTTTTAACGGGCTGGACGGAATAGAGGGGTTGTTTGTGTCAACTCCACGGGTGTTAAGCGTCCGTTAGGACGATACATCTGAAACCCCTTCAAAATGCATAGCATTTGGTGGGGGAGTATTCATCACACCTAACCCCATCCGTGATACACTGAAAAACAGATGACCAAAGAGACCAGAAAGAAGGAACCCCAAGATGAGCACGGTTAACAAAATTCTATGCACCCGTTACATACGGTTAGTAAAAGAAATGGTCCTCGCATTTGATGATGCTGATCCTTCCGCGCTCTTGTTTATCGATCCTGTGCACGGAAATACGCTCGCCACTTTTCGAGAAGAATTCCCCGATCGCATTATCCTTCCCTCCTCTTCGCTTGAAGAAATTAAGCGGTACACGGAGCATTATGAAGCAGATACGATCTTCATCTTTTTGGCCAATTCCTTAAAGAGGCGTACTTCCCATTCGTATTGGGGTCGTACGCCTATCGAAGACCTTCACACCTTTTCGCAGGAAGAGGACATTTCCATCACGTACGGCGTGCTTTAATATAAGGCTCTGTTAAAGCTTAATGTTGATATTTATATAAAAGCAGAACTCCCAATTTATGGGAGTTCTGCTTAAAATATTGTCTTATTGAATTGAACTAATGCACCCTTTATTCAAAGAACTTTATTTTGAAATACTCTTAAAAATAAAAACCCCCAGTCCAACAAATACCGCAAATATAACTATGATTAGTAGTAAACCAAAAACCCCAAAGTTTGATAACATATTGTGCCCTCCTTACTTCATGATACTGCCAAGAAATAACCTTTATACAGTAAACTTAGATAATCTAAGTGTATCATAAGTTTCTATATTTGGAATTAAATTCCCTTTTATTATCATATCGTTCATTGTGATTTCATTTCGCTGATGATGAATGCTCTCTAACACTTGAAACCAGGCAAGATAATTGTTCAAATACTTGGTCGCCACACCGTTAAAGCGCTGTATCCAACCTTTCAGTCTTCGGTGGTAGTTATTGACGTTCTGGATGTGATATAGACCCTTGGTGCGAATTTTTCCATCAGACTTGAATTGATAGATATCCATCCCCTTTTCATAAGCATAGGTTTTAAAGGCACGCCAAGCATCGGTACATAACACATTCTCGTTGGAGAGTTTATGCCCGATGGCTTTATCTAGTTGGTCTTTTGTTAATCGTCCCATTCCTAACGTCTGGGAAAAGGTCACCTTGTCGCGGTCTCTTGCGACCAGAACACATACCTGCTCTTTACTTATGCCGCGCTTCTTTGCGGAACCGCCTCTTTTACGAGGCTTTCTATTTTTAATCTTTCTTTGTCCTTTTTCAGAGTACAGGAAATAAGTCTCGTCCATTTCAACGATACCTTGGAAATTTGAGATTTCCATTTGTTTTAGTGCTGTTAGGAGCTTGTGCCTCCAATAAAATAATGTGACGTGAGTAATGTTACCAATCAACTCTGCTGATTTACGAAGAGAATAACCTTCTATCATACATTCAATAAACTTCATCCAATGATTGAGATGACGAGTTCTATATAATGCCGTATTGGTTAGGTCAGTAAAAGTCTTTCGACAGGCTTTACAGCGATAACGTTGTTTCTTCACTTCTTCCCCATCTACGATAGTGGAGTATTTTCCAAACCGCACAATGTGCTCTGACTCGCAATCAGGACAACGATAGCCATCCTTATTTTTACGTTCCGAGATTTCTTCCAATACCGTTCCTGTTGACGATGAGGCAGTAAGAGCATCGATTAAATATTCCCGTAAACGATGCTTTTCCGAAGGATTAAGTTTTTGAATGGCTTTAAGGATATCGGTTGCTCTCACAGTTATCACCCACTCACATTTGATGACTTCATTATAGAACATTTGTTCGATTTGGGCAAATATCAACAACCAACTTAAACATAGCCTAATATAAAAAAAGAAAAACCCGTGAAAGGGTTTTTTTGTATTATAAGTAGCCTAATTCTTTCATGCTGGTGTATTTCTCTCCATCACCAATGATGATGTGATCCAATAACTCGATCCCGATCATTTTCCCAACTTCAATTAGCCGTCTCGTCATCTCGATATCTTCCCTGCTTGGTGTTGCATCTCCACTTGGGTGATTGTGCGCGCAAATAACGTGTGCTGCACTATGTGTGATGGCTTTTTTGTACACTTCCCTCGGATGAACGATACAGCTGTTCAAATCACCTACAAACACTTCCTCACGTGCGATCACACCTTGTTTGGCGGATAAATAAGCAACTGTGAAGTGTTCCTGACTGTATTGGTTCAGGTAGCGAAATATCTCTGCTGCATCTTCTTGCGAGCGAACAATGGTTTTTCTGTCGAGAGAACGAGATCCTAACTTTCGGGTCAGTTGAAGCATTGCGCGTAAGCGTTCGGCCGCCACTTTTCCGATTCCTTCATAAGACAGAAAATCCGCTTCACTCATTTCCAGTAGTCGCTGAGTTGGGATGCCAGCGATTTCCTGACAAACGTCTGGTTGCGCGTTTTTTCCAATTACCAAAGCCAACAGTTCACTAATCGACGCCTCTTCTAATCCGTATTGAACTGCCGCTTCCTTCACCATCATGTTATAAGACTTCATTAGAATCATCCTCTCTTTTCTTTCGTGTCATTATTATAAGAGCCCAAAAGAAAAAAGCGCGAATAAATGTTACATTTTTTAAACAAACACACCATCCGATCTCCTTTTCGGTGTACACTATAAAAAACGATAAGGAATGATGATGATGAAACGCCTGCCTATCTTGTTCTTCTTGCTGTTACTTGCTGCCTGTTCGGCAAACGGAGAAACGAAAACAGCCGCCCCAGATCCCTACCCTTCCCTTCATAACGAAGCCTTTACAACCACCTGCCTGGAAATCGGGAGCATTATGAAAGAGTTCCATAATTTTTACCTGGAAGCCACAGCGGATGAAACAATCATCACAAGTGGCGAAGCCACAGATCATTTCAACATGTTGTTCGATCAGTTGAACGAGCTGACGGAGGTTTATTTTGAAGAAGTCAATCATATTGTGAAAGATGATTTGTATCGGGCATTCGGAGATAGCTTTGATCCCTTTTTGGATAGTGTTACGGTGATGCAACGAGGAGCTTACACGGCGGACGTGAATCGTTTCAAAGAGGCCGAAGAAGGATTAACTTTGTCACTTGAGCGGCTAGCTGGGTGGAAGTCTTTATTACAGGAGGCCAAAGACGAAGAATAAAACAAAAAAAGCTGAAGGGGTATCCCTTCAGCTTTTTCATTATTTCGCTTGAAATTCCCAAATAGCAGGATCTCCACCCATAGATGCCATAGACTGATAATGAAGTTCCATCATGCCGTCTTGTTTCGGTACGTCATAGAACAGAGACCCTTTCACTTTCTTGCCACCTGCAATATCGTTTGACAACGCCATCGGATCAGACGGAAGAGCGGTTCCCTGTTCAAATCCTTCTGTTCCGTAAAGGGTAAACTCAGACGAGTCCACAAACACGGACTCTTTGTTTGTGTTTTCTACAATCACTTTGACTTCAATCGCGTGATCTTCTGTAAGAGGCTCGTACTGATTGATTTCCCCTTCGAAAACGGAAACGTCTGTTACCGTGATTTTTACCCCATCTACGTTTAAGGTGTCTCCCACTTTTGCCATAGATGGTTCCTCTGAAACCTCTTCTTTCGAGCTTTCGTCACTTCTTTCG
Organism: Pontibacillus sp. ALD_SL1; assembly: GCF_017355605.1. Lineage (NCBI taxonomy): Bacteria > Bacillati > Bacillota > Bacilli > Caryophanales > Bacillaceae > Pontibacillus > Pontibacillus sp. ALD_SL1. Next base: position 767,800 of record NZ_CP062975.1, on the reverse strand, counting down.
GTTTCCGCATCCGCTTCAGCGTTTTCCTCTTCTTGTTGCTTGTCCTCATCCATTTCCTTTTGCACTTCGTCGCTTGCCTCATCGTTTTCTACACTTTGTTCGCTGCAAGCTGCTAATACCCCGATTGTCAGGATCAGCAGAAATCCTAGTATGTACCGTTTCATGTCTATTCTCCCCTTTTCATAGTATAACTCTAGTAAGTATAGTACAAACGGAGCAGAAGGGGAACCCATATTTCTCCAAAGGATAAAAAAACCAGCCTTACGGGCCTGGTTCCATGCGGTACCTTGTTGTTTCCTTCTCAAGCCGTTCAGCCAGACGCGTTAAATGTTGAATGCTGTCGTAAATTTCCTCAACAGATGCGAATTGTTCTTCGAGCGAACTGGCCACATAATGGGCACTTTCTGTTGTCTTCTGGGAATAAACAATGGCTTCTTCTGCCTGATGTTTCGCTTTTTGATTGTAATCAGCCACAGCTCCTGATTCTGATGAAATGGTACGAAACTTTTTGGCAGAGGTTTCGGCGGATTCGGATATCGTCTGAAACACCTGCTTGGTATCTCCGATGGTTTGAATGCTTTCGTGAACCTGTTGCATCGCTTTCTTGGATTCATCCCTCACTTCTCCGATCTCTGTCCGAATTTTGGCAATCGTTCCTTTCACGGACTGAGAAGCATTTTCGGACTCCTCGGCCAGTTTCCTTACCTCATCCGCCACAACCGCAAACCCTTTTCCATACTCCCCTGCCCGCGCTGCTTCAATCGAAGCATTCAATGAAAGCAAACTGGTTTGTTCTGTAATGCGTAAGCTTAGTTCTAATACACTTTCGATTTTTTCAGAATGTGTGTGGAGTCGTTCCAGCAGCTGTGTCGTGGTTTCCACAACGGCCTGTATTTCATACACCTGATCCGTTATGTGTTCAATCCCGATATGCCCCTCCAGGGCGCGTTCCCGTATGGTTTCACTCGATCGGGCAACTTCCTGGATGTGTTCATTCATCATCTTCGTGGTTTCACTTAAACCCGTGAAGAATGAGAGCGACCCTTCCGCCAACTGGAATTGTTTTTCAGCGTGTTCATTCATTTCTTCCGTCGATCCCGATATTTCCTGATTGACCAGCTTATTTTCCTCAGCGATCACCGACAACCTTTCAGATGATTGTTTCAGAGTCAGAATCGTTTCCTTTGATTGTTCCAGCATGTTTCCAAATGCTTTCACCATTCCGTTCAAACGACGGGACAGATCTCCGATCTCATCACGCGATAAAGATGGGTACGCTGCTGATAAATCCCCGTCCGCAATCTGTTCTGAAACATCACGGATGGTTTCAATGGGTCTGAATACACGCCGATGAAGCATCGCGATAAAGCCGATGCATCCGATCGTAATGAGGGAAGCAGATAAAATGGAACTCCACAGGACGTTTCGGACAACTTCCTCCTGCGATTTAAACAGATAAGCAAGATTGTAGGAGGTTGCACAGGCATAAATGATAAACAGGGACAAAAAGAATAGGTACACTTTGGATTTGATCGTACGTAACATAGCCTCACCTTCTTCCCTGCACCTTACCCTTAAGTTTCAGACAAGTCAAAAAAACGCCGATAAAAATGCAATACAAAAACCCCTGTCAGGGGTTTTTCTTATTTTTTTCGATAGTTGACATGTCCTTTTACCGTTGCCAAAAAAACGACTACCGCATAACAGCACCCAAATCCAACAGGAATCCGTGGCAACGAGCTGAACCAAAGGAGCATCAAAAACAGAATGAACATCAGAATGGAAAACCCGTAGAAGTAACGGATGGCAAACATTTCTCGATTGTCTCCCCATTGATTCTGAACCGCTCCTGCTATTGGTTTTTGCTTCATTTATTTTTCCTCTTTTCGCGTATGCTTTCTTATATCATACATCAATTCTGTGAAATGTTTAGATAAACTCTCGGAACACTTAATAGAAAACCCTGACCAAAGATCAGGATTACGGTCCTGCTGACAGTTCCCATTGAATCGTTGTTTTATAAACAACTATGCCTCCTGGATGATCTTCTGGGTCGATTAAAACTTTATCCGCAGGAACCGTTAACACGAGCGCCTCATTTGGGAACGATGCTGCACTTACCCCTGTCCCTTCTCCATTAAGAGATGATAAAATTGTACTGGCTGACCCGTCATCAAGCACAAAGAACCCTCCAGTCAAGCTTGGCGGATTGTCCCCTGTTATGGATTCAGGAGGAAGTAAGGCGATGCTGCCTGCTGGAAACGTGAGTCCCGCCCCCCCGACCTCTGCCAAAGGCGAAGCGGAAACAGTGACATGCCAGCCGTCAGGTGAAGCCCGTGTATCGGTAATCAGGAGCGGTCCTGAAAATGACCATGTCACTTCTGCTGTTTCTCCAATGGTTGCAGAAGGAACGCCTGTCACATCTGGCGCTTCTAAGGAGAATTCCTCCGAAATCTCATTCGTATCCGCGTCTGGCAGAACGTTTTGCAGATGCGGATATCCATCATTGATAGAAGGATCGATTGCCCACACGTTCGCAAAATCCCATCCTGTGTAGGTTGATTGTTGTTTCATCTGGGAAGTGGTTTTCCCTGTTCCTGAATCAGATACGGAAACTCCTGTTGTATCCACATCCCAAAAAGAACGTAGAAAAGCATTGTCCCCATAGAACACAAGTCCTCCATCATAATAGGGGGTTGTAATCGAACCAGTTGCATAAACATTTTCTAACAAATCATTGTTACCTTCAGTTGCAGATATTCCTCCAGCCCTTCGAAGAGATGCGTTTACACCTACTCTTGTGTAAATATTCGATAATGTAGAAAAACTCATGCCACCCACTAAACCACCTACGCGCTCAACGCCTGTCGCTGTTCCAATTACAAAAACAGAACTTATTTCAACGCGTTCAGCATATCCTACAAGGGTCCCCACTACATTTTTTCCTGTTACATTGATATTCTCGATCCCGACGTTTCGTATAACGGCATCACTGATAGACGCATTAAACATCGTGTGGCCGAATATCCCGAGCGTACTCTGGGACGGGCGATTGATTGTCAGATCCATGATTTTATACCCTTTCCCGTCAAACGTTCCTACGAATTCTGCGTTATTTACGCCGATAGGAGAAAAACCCTGTCCCCCGTACCAATAAACTGTTTCGCTGCAATCCAAATCGTTTCCTAAATGAAAGACCCCGTCGATTTCCACGTTATTTAAATTGGTATCAAGTTTTTGAATGCTTTGTAGTTCAACGCAGGTCGTGATGATGTACGGATCCCCACTTGTCCCGCTTCCGCTGGGGCGGATGGAAAGTTTTGAGTCGGGCGTAACACTCTGGAGATATGGATACCCTCCATTAATCAAGGGATCGATTGACCAAATATTTGAAAAATCCCAGCCTGAATAGGTTGTTTCTTGTTTCATTTCGGCTGTGGTTTTCCCCGCACCATCCGTTGAAGTACTTTGACCTGTCTCTTCCGTGTCCCAGTAACTTTCCTCTATCTCAGAAGGTCCGTAAGTGCCTCCTGACAGTCCGCCCGTATGTGCATTTCCTGTTACAGAACCTGCTGCATAGACGTGCTTAGACCAATCAAAATAGATCTCATAGATAAACCCAACCACGCCTCCTACTCCGTCATTCCCTGTTGTGATGACATGGGAGTAGGCATTAAGGATGGTGCTGTCATTTAAAAACCCCAAGACGCCTCCCACTTGGTTTTCGCCTGTTACCGCCCCTGTCGCATAAACCGTAGAGACGTCCGTATACATAATCCCTCCAGCTAAACCTCCGACATTATTCTTTCCTGTTACATTAACAGAAACCAACCCCACTCCTTCAATTGCTGCATTCGACACTTCCCCAAATAAGCCCACATAATCTTCAGCAGGTCGATTGATCGTCAAACCCGTTATCACAAACCCTTTTCCATCGAAATGACCAGCAAATGGGCCTCTAATCGGCTCGAACCCAAGTCCTCCGTTCCAATTCACCGTTTCCTGACAATCAATGTCCTTCCCGAGCTCAAAATACCCTTGAATAGCATTTGTTCCAGCATCCGCGTCATAAGCAGGGATATTTTGGAGCCCTTCGCACGTTGTGATGATGTACGGATCCCCACTTGTTCCGCTTCCTCGTAAAGCACCTTTAGCATGCGGTTCGATCCCCTGAAGATACGGATACCCACCATTGATCGAAGGATCCATCGCCCAGGTGTTTGTGAAATCCCAGCCTGTATAAGTCGATTGTTGTTTCATTTCGGCCGTGGTTTTCCCTGTGCCCCCTCGTGTCCCCACTACACCAGAACGTTCCGTGTCCCAAAAAGAGGATTGAAAATCTCCCTCATCAAGATAAGATGTTAACCCTCCGCGATCAACGCCAGAAAGGTTGGAAGCAGAATATATATATCCAAGTTCGTTCGCCAGTATATCCCCAACATAAGCAATCGCGCCCCCAGCGTCATCCGTTGCTTCCACATCTGCCAGGGAATAGACGTTTTGAACCAATCCACCACTCCAAATCCCGAGGATGCCCCCTGCTTCGTCATACCCTGCTACCTTCCCTGTTGCGAACAGCCGATAGAGATCCGCCCTATTGTTTTGTCCCGCAATAATGCCGACATAACGATCCCCAGTGATATCCGCATCCTGGACGCCGAAATTTTGTAAGATGGCTCCATTGCCTACCTTAGAGAACAAACCCGTATAATCTTTTGTAGGGCGATGAATATAAAGATCGGTTATAATGTGTCCGTTTCCTTCAAAACTCCCTTTGAATTGACCGCCGATTGGAGCAAATCCAGCGCCCGCATTCCAGTTCCTTGCTTCCAGGCAGTCTATATCGTTTCCAAGCTCAAAATATCCCTGTATACCTCCTGTTCCGCTATCTGTATCAAGATTCTTCACATCTTGGAGTTCAACGCAGGTTGTGATGATATAAGGGTCCCCGCTTGTGCCGCTTCCGCCCAAAGCGAAAAGGGATTCTTTCATTCCGATCCAAAATCCTATTGCAATCGCAATACTACAAACCATTCGTTTCACACCCATCACCTCTTTTTGAATTCGGGTATCACAGATTCTTCAATAAGGTACCTTTTTCTCCTACCCTTTATCATTGCACCTCTTCCTCCCTTTCCCTTTTCAACGTCTTCCGTGTATATGGAAATGGGACATGTCTTCTTCCTCGTAGTAAAACGATACGACATAGACGGATACCCCCTCTCTTTAGTATACTTGGACGATCACAAGGAGGACCGAAATGAAATACGAACATCTTATTCCAGAATGGAAACAACAATATGAAAACGGGGCATCCTTACGTTCCATTGCAGAAGAATACGGGGTAAACAAAATCACGGTTTCCCGAACCTTGAAGGGTCATGTAGTCACAAGACCAAAAAGCAAATGGGCCCGCTACGCAGAAGAATGGATGAGGTTGTATGAAGAAGGGGCGTCATACCGAGACATCGCTAACCGCTACGGGACGGAACCCTCTCTTGTACAGACCCACCTCAAAAAGCTTGGTCTGAAAACGAACGGAAAGAAAAAGTTCGCTCATCTGTCGAAGGCATTCAAAGATGCTTACGAAAACGGAGATTCCTTAGCCGTGATTGGGGATCGTTTCGGGGTATCGAGACAAACCGTTCTGGACCACCTGAATGAAGAAGGGGTTACTGCGCGTACATACGGAGAATCCTCCCGATCGATCCCTTTAAACGAAACCTATTTCGACCATCTTGACCCGCAAAAAGCAGAGCATCTCGGGTGGATGTTCGCAAACGCAACGTGCTTTCTTACAGAAAAGAGCTGGGCCACGGAGTTATATATCCATGAAGATCATCTCGACATTATCCAGGCCCTTCTGCTTGGGCTTCGGGGCATATATGACCCCCATTCATACTATAAAGGGCGTGATGGTATCGTTCGGATTCGCTTTCACTCAGCGCATCTGGCTCGAACCCTTCGATCCTACGGACTCCGTATGAAACATGAAAAAGCCCTTCCTTACTTGAAAGGGGAACTCGGGAAGATGTTGTTTCGCGGGCTCCTGACACTGGGTTCGTTTTATAACAAAGAAAAAAATGATTTAACCTTTTCAGGTCCGCTTCCACTGTTAAAGAGTCTTGAGCCCTATCTCCTCCCTTTGGCGGATGAGGATTCACTCTTTTGGTACTCGTATAACGAACACCACCGCTTAACGGTATATCGGAATGAGATTGTAAACCTCATTTTTGATACGTACTGTTAGCAAAAATAGAGCAGCGAATTGTCGCTGCTCTATTTGATTATTTTGAGTACCTTTCTCTCAAAATACGGTTGGTGTATTCTGAGATATAGTAGTCTTCCTCGTTCTTGTAGTCGACTTCATTTTTCCAATCCTCGTGAACTCCCACGAAATCTTCAAATGCAACATGCAAATCTCCAACAATGGCATCGGGAGAGATAACCCCTTCCGCTTGTAACGCACCCCATATGAAGGCCACTTCAGCCACCCTTGCAAAATCCTCTTCGTCGTATGTTCTGATTGTCATTTTAACGGACACCTGAATCACGTCTCCCTTTTGGTTTTATTTTATTCCGTCCTGCTGTGTACACTCCCATTATACCTCTTATGTAATCAGGTGGGAGAAAAACGATAGTGTTTCCTGGATTAGAGGAGAGGGCTCTGTCTGGACACACGTCCCCCTTTTTATCTTTTTTCCTTGATTATACAACTATATTGAATATAGTTGCTTTATTCGGGAGGTGGGGCCATGAAGGTTTTTCAAGAAAACCGAAAAGGGGTCGTCCCTTATATTATTGTACTTGCTGTTATTTTGCTGGTAGCGGTTCAGGCATTCCCCCAGCTCAATTTCAGAGCCAAATACCAGACGAAAGAAATCGATAATAAGATCTCCTACACCATGGAGGATTCCACTTCTGGAAGCGTACACACCTCCTCTGGATCTTCTGGATACACGACATCAGGTTATCTGATCGGAAGAGAAATTGAAGGCATTATCAAAAACGTGACGATCGATATATCTCCAGACGCTCCCCCATTCTTATACCATTACAATGACACATTAAAATTAACGGCTATACCTGAAACAACTGAAGGCTACAAACCCGCTCCCCCATTCAAATGTACATGGGGAAATTACCCTTCTTACACGGGCACGGACTGTACCAACACCCCTTCTGCTCGTTTTCCGATCGGGCAGACGGCTGTAACGGTTAAACTATGCGACTCTTATGGTGCCTGCGTGTCAGGAAGACGTTTTATAACAGTCGGATACAAAGATCCGATCCAGGTGATTCATGACGAATGGGAAAATCACGTCACAACAGGGTCGAAGTCAGGGAACTGGGTGTTCGATGAAAGCACGATGACGATTAAAACTACTCAAAATGTTGGGTTCACAGGATACTACAATCCTGATGACAAAGATTTAAAGGATTACAAGATTTCCTTCAGCATGGGCGTGACGGACAGCTGGGATGATGATGCGATTGGTTTCGTGTTCAGGAGGACGGATGATCGGAATATGTACGTGTTCTCCATCGACAATCGAACAGCCAACGGAGGTGTCGGGAGTTATCACAGCGGCCTTTATAAAATCCAAAACGGGAAGAAAACACGCCTCGTTGATCTGATGCCGATGAGCTGGACCCGAAACTCGTTCATGGACGTCGAAATACAAGCGGAGGGAGGCCAAATCGAGATCACCGTAGATGGTCAGCCTGTCGTGAATGTTCGGGATTCAAACCCACTTCTGAAGGGTTCTTACGGGCCATTCACCATTTCACAAGCCAACGGAGAATTCAGAAATTTGAGTGTTGAAACCCTGCAATAAATAAAAGCAGCCGTAAAGGGCTGCTTTTTCTATATACGCTTTAAGAATCCAATCAAACGAGTCAGCCATGTTTGTTTCTCTCTGATTAGAACAGAAGGATACAGACTTCTCAGATTCTCTATCGCTTCTTTTTTTGTTCGCCCAATACCAATTTTCTTCTTATTCAGCGTAAAAATAGCAACGAAACGCTCTCGCTCATCATCCCCCCTTGCGTTTTTAGAGAAAGTTTTGATATATCGCCTCGCGGTTTGATTTCGCTCATCCTCGTATGTTTTACCTTCTTTATCTGTCACCATAAGCTCACCTGCCTAAAACATTTCACGTATTGTAGCAGGTTTTCCTATAAAGGACACCCCTATTACCTGTTTCGAACCCATGATGACAGGACATCGAGCCCCTCTCTTGCGGTTTGGGTGGTCGCATCTGCTGATGAAATGTGAGTTCCCGCCACACCCGCGCCTCCTGCGATGACGGAAACGTTTGGGACCTTTTCTTTGATGTAAGCGACCGCTTCTTCGATCACGGGTATATTTTCTTTCATGGTGCAGGATATTCCGATGTATGAGATATTCATTTTCTCCACGTAATCCGCCAGAATCTCATAAGGAAGCGGGTAAGAGACATTCACCACATCCCACCCATTCGCCCGAAGCACTTCTCCGAACAGCTGAAGAGGCATCAAATGCTTTTCATCTCCGAGTGTGGTCGTCAAAATCACTCCTTCTTTAGAGGATCCGTTACGGACGTACGTTTTTTGCTTGGTGTGCAGAATCTCGCTTGCAGCCACACTCGCCACGTGTTCTTCAGCTACACTTATACGGCCCGTCTCCCAAAGATCACCAATTTCCCGTAACGCCCCGCCAATCAGGTCAATGTACACCTCTTCCACACGTTTATTGTCGGCCAGTCGATCCAGCTCAAACTCGGCCCGACCTCTGTCCCCTTCGATTAAGGCTTCGATAAATCGGTCTTTATCGCTGTTCACATATTTTTTTCTTCCTGCCCGTCCTTGGTACGAAGCAATGAACAGGGACCGATTTACTGGAAGTTCAAACGTCTCCCCGTTTGATTCAATAAGCGGGAGGAAAGGAGCGTTTTCTTTTATGTACATCACTTTTCCCTCTTCTCCGTTAGATAGGCCGACGATGGATTGAACGGGATAAATATGAAGCATCTCCATAAACCCTTTCACAAGGCCCTCATCATAAAGGGTTGGATTTCCTGCTAATTCTTCGAGCGCTTCAAAAGAGGGAAGGGGTTGTCTGTACGTCCGTTTCAAAGTCAGGGCTGAATACACATCAAGGATAGCTATAATAGCCGTATGTCTCTGTTCGTAAGGATGAACATGTATGCCGTCTGGATACCCTGACCCGTTCAACCTTTCGTGGTGAGAACGCGCCAATCTTGAAGCCATGCATGTTCCAACTTGTTCTTTAATCCGTTTTTCTCCAAAAATGGTGTGTTCCTGAATTGCTTTAAACTCGTCAGAAGTCAACTTCCCTGGCTTTTTCAGGATGCTCGTATCCACATCGATTTTCCCGAGATCATGATACAAACACGACTCCGAAAAGACTTCGAGATCTTCCATACCGATATACATCCCGTAAAGGGTGCCGAGTACAAACACATCAAACGAATGCTGATAGGAATACGAATCATCATCCCTAAGTTGAAGCAGCGTATCGAACAACTCTTTGTTATTCATATGAGTTTGAAATAATACGTCGAGGGTTTCCATATGATTTTCTGAAAGAAGTGCGATCCCGTACCTTTTTTCAGAATAAACTTCTTTCATACTCTCGGTAAACAAGGGGTGAAACGATCGATGTCTTCCGTGTCCCAAATGCTAGATCCCCCAGTTATGCAACCTTTTTTTCACCCGATCTGTTATAACTGTCCCCTTCTTCGCGATAAGCTGACCATTTACGTAAATATCCTCATTTATTTTGTTCTCTGTCAACGTACTTTGCGTGCGCACACCCATCAAAAGACACCCCCTGAAAGTCCTATAACACACCACCCTTTTACCCCTAATTTTGTAACTTTACACTACGAATTTCATTTTCGAATCATTTCATTCAAAAAAACCACCTCTTTTCGGGAGTAGTCGGATGGTTTTCTCTTTAAAGCTGTTATACTAAAAAAAAGATAAGGAGAGGATTCGTTATGAGACCAGGAGATCGTTACCTTCATTTCAAAGGAGACACTTATACGTTTTACGGCATCACGCAACACATTGATCAACCGCACATCGATCAAAACTATCAGTATTACACGACGGCAATTAAAGAAGATACGATGGAAGAGGTGAGTGTGTATAAACACAAGTTTCACGACTCATTACTGGCTGCATCGTTGGAGGATCCTCATGTGTTCTATCACAAGAACCGTTTTTGGCTTCGTCAAGTTGATGATTTCTTCGGATATAAAGAAGTGGACGGTGTGTTAAAAAGACGATTCACTCCGACCCCACAAGGTGAATATGGAAAAATGGTCGATGCTGTTGGTGGCCAAAAGATTACAGTATCATCACATTCGTCGCATCGTATTAACCCTCTTGATCTTTAATTTTTCAAACAATCCTTGGTTTGTACACGATGATCGAGGAAATGATACGACGAGAATTTAACACAAAAGAGCATGAACTCCGATGAATTCGCTGAAGAAAACTAAACCGCTTATCACAAAAAAACCGATCCCTTATGGCATCGGTTTTTGTTTGCTATCCTATTTTCTGATCTTCCTCGCTTACGGTTTCTCCGTAAATGGCAGGAGCGCATTTTTGCTCTTGCTCTCCATCACGTTCTAAAGACGTTTCCCCTCTTTGTTCCGTTAGTCTGTATACATCATGCACATAATCAACGATCGAGAAATCAGGTTCAGGGTGATAAACGATTCTTTCTGTCTTTTGCTTCAGAATTTCCTCATCCATCACCTGTTCCGTGCAGTAAATTTTATCATATTTCTTTTTCCCGTTTACCCACTCTTTCTTCTTGGATGCATTCACAAATTCAAACCGAACCCCATTGACACGGACGACGTTTTTCATTCTTTTCACATCCTCGAATCGATGGCACGCCGCTTCGTTCACGATAACCTCCTTCGCGAACCGCGCTGAAAACGTGTCCTGATCCCCGTAAACCACAGCAATTCTTGATGACTGTTTCATGGTGTCTCCCCCATTCACATTGCTTAGCTTCCACCTTATGCTATCACGGTTTTTTGGCTGATGATGCAATCATGCAAACTTTATTGCATCTATGATTGCATCCATGAAGGAATCCCATTCAACACGTTACCCTGAATGCTGACATTCCTTGAAAAACAAAAAAGCGGATGTATCTCATCCGCTTCTCGCAATTATTCTTGTACAACGGCTTCTGTTCCACACTCGCAACACGTCCATGTATTCCTTTCCCTCGGCCCGTGTTTGGTTTCCAAACATTCATGGCTAACTTCTATAAAATCCCCGATTTCATCTACAATCCATTCTTGCGTAATTTGGACTACCGTTACAAAACGTTTGTGATTTTTGTGGTTTGGACATATTGCTCTCATCCTAACATCTCCTTTTTATTTAAAGGGATTTATCCGATCAACTTCTTTTCGTACTCCAAAAGTTCTTCCCATGTTAACCACTCTGGCGTTTTTTCTTTTCCAAAACTGTCCCATAGCACTTTCATGGCTTGGAGTTGTCTCACTTCATCCCCAGCCCACAAATGCTTGGCATGGTGACCTCCGTTCCCTAAATAATACTCGCAATCCTGCTTCATCCGACTTAACAACATGTACCTGAACTTCTCATCATGTGTTAACAGGTCTTCGTATGCCATTAGGTTCATCCCTTCTTAATGCGATTGAAAATGCAACATACTTAACGCAATACACCACAATCCGTTACTTCACCACTGAAGTTCTCTTCGCTCTTCCCTTTTGATTTAAGGGTAAACGAAATCAAGTGATGACGTTTGTACTCATACTTTCTCGTCTTTCCCTTCCCAATGCGTTCCGTCGTCTCTTCAAGTTGAAGATTCTCCACTTCGGAAATCGAACATTCAAACAGATGAGCAATCGCCTGTTTGATTCGTTCTTCTTTATCCGTTTGTTTCCCCTCTGCTACGCAATTGCTGTAAGAGGGCTTTCCTAACGATCGCATTTCAGATTCCAGCCTGAAAAAGAAAACATTGACCCCGTCACTTGTTCGATCATTCGTTTCCTCTAAAGGTACTGTAAAAGCAAGCATACTCATCTTCCTCTCTTTGTTTTTCATTTAAACTACTCACACTATATCACCCATTTCAAAAAGAAGGGAAAACTCTAAAAAAAAGAGACTCCGACTGAGCCTCTTTTCGCAATTGTTTCTTATGAATCCCCGATCTTATCCCAATTGGAATGATTATCGTATGCATCATATTGATCCTATCCCTAAGTAACTACCGAAGCCTATACAAATAAAAACAGGGGAAATCCCTGTTTCAATTAAAAACTCTTCAAATCAAAACGATCGCTCTTTTTAACAGAAGTAAGCCATTCATCCCCCTTCAAAATCTACGATTTAGTGGGGGATGAATGGCTTTTTTGTTCTTATGTTTCTAAGTGTATCTGCATATACTAGGAACAGGAGGTGACATCATGCTAAAGTGCCACAAAATGACATTCCACGCCAACAGAACAACCATCGATCGTTTGTTCCAGTGTAACCGTATATCAGGCGAAATTTGGAACGAGTGTGTACGTCTATCAAAGGAATTTGCTCTCATTAACGGAGGGAAATGGATCAATCAGACCAACCTCCAAAAAGCCATCAAGCGTCGGTATCCCCTCCATAGCCAGTCGATCCAGGCTGTCGCTCATAAATATTTATTTTCCCGTGACAGTACTCGTAAAGCCAGAAAGAAGGGCTACAAAACCAAATACCCATATAAAACGAAACGCCATTTCAACACAAAATGGGCGAAAGACGGGTTTACTATTCATCCAAGCGGCAAAATCGAGTTAAGCATGGGAATATGGAATCGCAAGCAACAACCCCCTCTTACGATCTGGATCAAAGACGTTCCAATCGGAACGATTAAAGAGATCGAGTTGCTCTACGACCGCAAGCTCATGGTTTCTCTTTCGTATGAGGACGGGGCTAAAGAAGGGAAAGTTTCTGGTTCTCATGAGATTGCGATTGATCAGGGTGAGATTCACAGCCTCGCGGCTGTATCGACCAGGAATGAAAGTGTCATCATTACAGGACGGAAGATTCGGAGTATCAAGCGCCTTCGAAATAAGAAAATTGGAGCGCTTCAAAAGAAAATGGCCAAATGTAAAAAGGGATCACGTCAATGGAAAAAATACAATCGGGCCAAACAGTACATTCTGTCCAAGAGTGATGCCCAGCTTAAAGATGCCCTTCATAAGACGTCCAGAAGTTTTGTATCCTGGGCCGTTGAACAAGAGGCTAAACACGTCGTAGTTGGAGATGTAGAAGGTGTCCAGCGCGGAACGTCAGCCCGTAAGAAAAACAAGAAAAAACGTCGTCGAAAGACGACGAATCAGAAACTAAGCCAGTGGCAATTCGGGAAGGTAAAGAAGTACCTGGAATATAAGTTACAAGCAGAAGGGATTACCCTCGAAACCATAGATGAAAGCTACACATCGCAAACATGTCCTGTTTGCGGGTTGAGAAGAAAAGTCTCTTCCAGAACCTATACCTGTCGTTGCGGGTATACGGAACATCGGGATATTCACGGAGCTAAAAATATCCTAAGCAAGCACCTGTACGGGGATATACAGGATATAGGGCCCGTCACATTAAAAAAGTATCTACGGATTGCCTAGCATGAAGTAGTAGATGGTCTGGACCGACCCATACACGTATGTATGTTGCTCTATGGATCCAATCTTTCTGATTCACATCTTTTGAAGATGAGTATGAGGTGCCAACCACCCCTTACATCTGAACAGACGGTTTGGTTTGTGGAGAAACCCCTTCAAATTGCGAAGCAATTAGTGGGGGAGGTTCATTGGTTTTTGTTTATAAGTATGGTTCTTGCCCTTTGTATTCGTTTCGTAATTACTATCATCATAAGCATGCACCCCTTCGTAGGTGGAACCACCTATTGGTGCAGCACTTACCGAACCAAACGAAAACATCAATGCAAAAGCCAAACCTCCTGCCATTAAACTCTTTTTCACAAACATCGCCTCCTTTGACATCGGACACTTCACACCCAAAAAGACTTTAATGTCGAAAAAAGAGTCGCTTTTTTTTATAATAGAGAAAAGCCCAAAAGGAGGGGAACCATGAAACTGACCCAATCTAATGATTTACCAGCTTTGCAGCAGAATCTTTCCTCCTATCTTGGAGACGACGGCAACCCAGATTTGAAAGAGGGAAACGACCACGATCTGATCTCCCTTTTTTATGCTCTGACGCTTGAAAACCGTTCTGAGCCTCTTTCTGATCAAACTTTGCGAGCTTATAAAGCAGACGGAAAGACGCTTTTAAATTTCCTTTCCTCATCTCACCTAACCTTTAAAGAGCTGTCTTTTGTTCATATACAAAATTACAATGCATACGTTCGCGAACATTTTTCGAGACGAACTGCCATACGAAAACTAGACTTCTTTAAACGAATCCTTCGTTTTGGATACGAAGCCAACTTCTATCCTAAAGACTTATCTGTTTGGGTGAAAAAACCAAAACGAATTAAAGGACACATGTCCTCAAAAGGGAAAGAACAACGTGCAGAGTTTCGTGAACTTTCGGTTGAGGATGCAAAATCTATTATTGATGCCTTACCCGCTTTAGTACAAAATCCTGTATTGAAGAAACGCAATGTCCTCATAGGCATACTCCTTTTTACAACAGGACTTCGATCTAGTGAGATCATCTCCTTGAACTGGGGGAGCTTCCGTTACACGTCTCAGAATGAAGTCGTCGCAGATGTCTTAGGCAAGGGATCGAAACACCGCACGATCCCAATCAGACAAGAGACCGTTCCTTACCTTAAAGAGTACCGCTCCTTGCTAGGGAAAGATCCTTCTTTACAACCGAATGACGAAACACCACTTTTTCTGGCATCCAATCATCGGCATGAGACTCGATTGAGTTACGATACCCTTTATAAAATGATTAAAAGAGCGGTATCTTTGACTGATAAAAACCCTCATACGAGTCCACACTGGTTCAGGCACACGTATATTACGCATCTCCTCGAGCAAGACGTTCCGCTCGCTGTTGTAAAAGACCTTGCAGGACATGCGGACATCTCAACGACGAATATGTATCTTGAGCGAATTCAACAGGATCGGCTGCACGAACACACCAAACACATATCTTTCGGTATGTGAATTCATCCTAAAACCACGAAGAACGATAAATTCTTCGTGGTTTTTTAAAGCATTTCAGACACGTATAATAAGTTTCCCATGCACACCTAATCGCTTCTGTAATGTATGCATTATTGTTTCAATAAGGATTTTGTTACTTCAATAGCCTTTTGCTTTTCTTTTGCTGGCGCATACGGAGCCCAGCTTCCGTTAAACAACACCTTTCCTTCTACTTCGATTTCATATGTGTACCGATTAAAAAGATGTAAAAGACGATCCCGACAAATAATAATACGCACATCCTCCCTCTGGTACGTCACCTGATCATTCAAAACCTTCACTGTGCCTTCTTCGGGATACTCGCTTTTAACAAACGCCATTTTGTAAAGTTGTTTTAAAACTGATTTTGTTCCCATACCCTCCCTCCTCATCATAAGTTTGACGGAACATCCCTCATTCACCTTCGCGCATATACGAATGTCCCCCCCTCCTCACACTTTCCATATATCCACATTTAACTCCAGCTCTTCTATGATACCTATAAGATTAGAGAAAAACTCATACTCTACCTTCAGATCTTGCTCCGTTAAAGGTTTATTCAGACGACCTTCAAACAAATCCTCTCCTTCAAACTCCATCCCTATATAAAGCCGATTCTCCTTAAATGTAAGATTCACTTTGCGGCCCATATTTTCTCTCATGTTGTAAATTTTCTCCATCAAGGACGTCGAGAGTATGTAGCGTGATTCAATTTGACTGTCGGCATAAACATTAAAGACCTCGTTGAACTCCACATTTTCTAAATGCACCTTTTGACGCTTCCTCTTCCCGAAAACAAAGAAGAGGACAAGAGACACGACGATTGGAATCCATAACCCCTTGGCTCCTTCAAACGAGATTTCTGATCCCGTAAAAATAAATATAGAACCGAAAACGGAGGCAAATACACCAAAAACCAAAAGAACCATCAGCAACGAAAACCAATTACCTCCGCTCTTAGGGAGTTTCTTTCCGTTATCCCGAACAACGGTCACCCCTTTGAATTCTTTATTAAACAAACTTTCAAACAAGATTCCGTCAAATACCGTTCTGTAACGACTTTTGTTTTCATTGTCTCTGTAATGTTCTTCAGCCTTTACCTCGCTGAAAATAAACGGAACATCAAGATACGTTGACTCGAATGTATCTTCACTTTTAAAACGGTCCATACCACCAAGGTGCTGTTCGATGACCTCGCTATGATTAAAATCATCCATGTTTACACTTCCGTTTTGGGTGTACCTCACTTCTTTTTCCAACATATACTCTAACATGCGATGCAATATAGGTTTAAAAACCCTTTGATAAGCATCATAATGCGGTTTATAGATAAAAAATCCAAAACCCGTTAAAGCAAAGATTAAAGTAAACAAGGCTGGGTAGATAGACTGTAAAAACAACCCCAAACCCAAGCAGATAAACACTGCTATCACACCATAAATGATCCCTTTCTTTTTGAGACCTCCTAATTCCTTATTTCTCACTTCTTCCGCTTCTGCTCTTATATCGCTCAGGTTGGATACGACCTCTTCAAAGGACCTCATTCATGATCACCAAACATCCCTGAAACCGACACCCTCTGTTGAGCCCGTTCTTCAGCTTTGAATGAATCAATTCTCTTAAATTTCCCTCCGAACATCCCTGCTACTATATTTGTCGGGAAAGTTTCTAACTTATTATTAAACGCGTAAACCGCTGCATTAAACGCTCTTCTTGAAGCGGACAACTTATCTTCTAAAACATTAATCGTTTTTTGAAACACTTCAAAGTTTTCTGTTGAGCGAATATCTGGATACTCTTCTCCTACCATATTTATAAGAGATGCGCACTCATCCAATTTGTTATTTAACTCGATCTTCTCTTCCATTGTTTGAGGTACATACCCGCCCTTTCGCATCTTTACCACTTCCGTAAACACCTTGTATTCATGTTTCACTAACCCTGATAACGTTTCAGCCTGCGTCGATATATTATCAAAACGCTCTTGTAAATGCGCTTCTATTCCAGCGAACGCTTCATCAACTTTATTCTTTTTGGAAACAAGGCTATTATACTCTGAAACCAGATAAACTCCTCCGACCAAAATTAACCCTCCTGCTGCCCACAAAAACATAAAACCCCCCCTTTTTTTATAGAACTTCTATCTTACTTCCTTATTGAAAATTGTCAATAAAAGTAATAGGCACACTCGACAAGGGGTTTTATGGTTTTTGAAAAAAGATAGATTACATTCTATAAAGCGAGGTGGATGCCGTTGGACTCCTATGTGTTAAAAGATTTGCAAGTCGCCTCACCACAAGAGGCGCTGTATCCGATGGAAGAAAGAGGTCTTCAGTTTGGAGATGGCGTGTACGAGGTCGTTCGTATTTATCGAGGAATGTATTACCTTTTGGAGGAACACATCGACCGATTTTTTCTATCTGCCAAAGCGATTGGGATTACCCCCCTCTTCCGTAAAACAGAACTGCTTAACGCCCTTTTTGAACTACTAAAGCAAAACAACATAACAGAAGACTCCATACTCTATTTTCAAATCACAAGGGGTTCCCATCCACGAGACCATGCTTTCCCTTCGCAGGCCAGACCTAATTTTTATGCGTATACCAAGAAAGTCCCGCGCAGAACATACGAAATGAAAAACGGAGTATCAGCCCTTTTAAGTCCAGATGAGAGGTGGGCAAACTGTTATATAAAAAGCCTGAACCTCTTACCCAATGTGTTGGCCAAACAAGAAGCGGTCAGTCAAGGTCATTTCGAAGCGATTCTTCACCGAAATCATATGATTACAGAGGGGAGTTCATCCAACGTATTTATCGTTCAAAATGGTTGCGTTTACACACATCACACTAACCGAAACATATTACACGGCATCGTACGAGAAAAGATCAAACATTTTTGTTCTTCTGCCTCTATTCCGTTTTTTGAATCCGCTTTTTCGACTGAATGTTTATGGAAAGCGGACGAATGCTTTTTGACCAGCAGCACGTGCGAAGTAATGCCTGTAACCCGCATCGGTTATACTCCAATAGCTACGGGAAAAGTGGGCGAGATAACCAAAATATTGCAACAACACTACGAGAAAGACGCCAGAATCGACCACAACGAATAAAACACGTTCTAAGAAAGGTGGTTTCATTGTGAATGTTCATACCTTCTCTAAAAAAGAAGAGCTTGTTAACGCCCTTTCTCACGGCATCGGTCTTGTATTTAGTATTTTTGCCATAACGGTTTTGGTCATAAAAGCTTCTGTCTATGGAAATGCCTGGCATATCGTTAGTTATTCCATTTATGGCGTAACGATGATCCTTCTTTACGTTTCCTCTACACTTCTTCATGCCCTACCTGTGGGGAAGGCTAAAAGCGTGTTCGAAATCCTTGACCACTCATCAATATACTTTTTTATTGCAGGAACCTACACCCCTTTCTTGTTTGTAATCGCAGAAACGGCGGTAAGATGGACTCTATTCGGGATTATTTGGGGAATTGCTATCGGTGGAACGGTATTCAAAGTATTTTTCGTGCGAAAATTCAAGCTTTTCTCCACTCTTTTATACGTGGGACTCGGTTGGATGTTCGTTCTGATTTTAAAACCGACTATCGATTTTCTTCCCCAAAGAGGAACCATTCTACTAATAAGCGGTGGAGCATTTTACACTTTAGGGGCAATATTTTATGTATGGAGAGGCTTCAAACATCACCATGCTGTCTGGCACAGTTTTGTTTTACTGGGGACGTTTCTGCATTTTTGTGTAATCTATTTCTATCTAACACCATAATTCATGACCATTCTTCTTTACTTTATCATTCCATTCCTTATAATTCCCGCAATCACACAAGGAGGTATGGATATGATTAATCCTGAAGTATTTTCTGAGATGACATTATGGACCATTATAGGGAACGTAATTTCTTCATTTTTGTCTTTTCTATAAGCCAGTATGACCCCGAAAACCAACGGCTCTATTGCTCGTTGGTTTTTATATTCTTTAGCGCCCTTTGCCACAAGCAAATTTACCACGCTACCCCTTTTTAAGAAGGGTTTTTACTCCTTAAGTTTAATTTTAAACTGATAGGAGGTTACTGCCTTGGAGAACTATATTTATATTATTCTTACTGACACAGGGACTTGGTTATCAAAGTCCATAAAAACATATACTCGCGCTCCATATAATCATGTCTCATTATCACTAGACATCCAACTTGAGCGAATGTATAGCTTTGGCAGAAAACATGCTTACAACCCATTCATTGGAGGATTCACACACGAGGATGTACTAACGGGAACTTACAATCGATTTCCGCGGACCCAATGCGCCATATACAGGTTAAAGGTAACCCAACAACAAAAAGATCAGATCCATTCCCACTTGCAAAGCTTCATAGAAAATAAAGACGAATTCTTTTATAATTTCGCAGGTCTATTCGGCGTTGTGATGAACTATCCCTTGGAGTTCCAATCCTCTTATTTTTGTTCTCAATTCGTCTCAGAAATACTGAGAAAATCTGGTATTACTCTCTGGGATAAATCTTCTGCCCTTGTATCTCCCGATGACTTCAGGGTTCGACTGGACAAATCCCTCTTATTCCAAGGAGAACTAAGGAATTACCCGCCTATAAATATAAAGGTTTCCGTCTTGGACCCGCCACCACCAAAATTATCAATTTCGAACGATTTTGTTAAACCTATGAGTAAAACCTTTAAAAAAAGCACGTATCGTCACAGGACTTCTAGTCTCCACCTCTTAAAAAAAAGCCTCGACTACCTCAAACACTCTCTTTAACCCTTGTTTTAGAGGAGTGTTTTTTCTTTTGTGCAATTCGTATAAAAGAAAGGGAGGGATTCCATGTCATCTGTTCCGAAAGAGAACAAAAAAAGATTTATCCAGTGGCTTTTTGCCCGTTATAATATCCAGTCTCAAGAAGCATCCTGGGTGTTAAATCGTTTACTACGCCACGAAGACATGCTTGAACGCGTTCGCTTTGTTAACGATATACGGGAAACCCCGTTTGGCATTTCCATTACCATCGATCCAGGAACCAATTCGGACAGCATTTTATTTGTGAAACGAAACATGATTTGTCCTACTGATCAAGGGATGGAAACCATCCGCAGTTCCATGAATTTGATTATTTATATGCATGTTAACGTTAATTCTCTGTTAAGGCATTCTATATTCTTGTCGGTTATAGAAGACAACCCGCATTTCCCTAAAAAAACCTCTTATAATTCCCTTAAGTACGAAAAAGAGGTCGACGAATTCCTGGAAAAAGTGCTCGCTCAAAGGAAAATCAACACGATCCGTCAGCGCATCGATGCGTCACTTGATAAAGGGGACAAAGAAGCATTTTTTAAACTTACAAAAGAACTTAAAAGTTTGTCTCCTAACCAAATCACGCAGGAGAGGAATCCTCTTTAGCAGAAAGGAGATATGCACATCCAACCAAGCTTCTAGTGCTTGGTTTTTTATATCATCCCAAATGTTTCTCAACCTCGAATTCACACACGCACACAACAAGGAATGACGTCATTTATTTTGAATTCTCATTATCTATTTGAATTTAAAAGCTTTCAGCTCCTATTTTTTGACCCCCTTCCCCTTTTTACTGTCCGTTATATTCATTTAACCCATTAAATAAATTCGTTTTTTTGCCGTAGTCCGATGTTTTATGTCGTTAATATATGTAACCAGTTTTTGTTCGAAAAGGAGGGTACGTATGTTTAAATTACGATATATTTCTCTGCTGTTATTTTTCGTTTTTGTTTCAGCTTTTGTCTCTCAACCAACTTCAATGTTCGAGGAGGAAATCTCTCTTGGAGAGGTGAGCGACAAAACCATTTTTGCTCCAAGAAGTGTTACATATGTAGATAAGGAAGCAACCGAGCAACTAAAACAAGAAAAACTCTCTTCCATCAAAGACATCTATTCGATGGATGAGACTGTTTCAGAGACTATTATTCAAGATTTCGATCAATTCATAAAGGAATTGATTCTCGCAAAAGAAAATCTAGCTAAATCTAACAGTGAAGAGGAGAAGAAACCATCTAAAAATGAAATAATAAGCAATCTTCATAATCCATACAACCTAAGTGAAGAGGAAGTAAACAAATTCCTTTCTTTGACTATTGGCGAACTCGAAAAAATGAACGACATTTTCCAAAAAGAGCTGGAATTAATCTTTGAATCTGGCATTACTGAAGGGAATGTGGAAAGCGTCCGAAAAAACTTCCAGGAACTCAAAAACAATACGAATTTCTATTTATTCTTTTCAAAAGAGATAATCGAAACATTATCCCACCATCTAAGCAATCAGATCACCCCTAATTTCATTCTGGACGAAGAAGCCACCAATAAAAAGAAACTGGATGAACTCGCTAGCGTAGGAGACGTTGTGATTGAAATTAAGAAACGAGAAGCTATTGTGAATATAGGAGATCGGGTGAACGAAATACAAATCAAAAAATTAGAAGAATTAGGCATAATAAACCAGTCTTATAATTACGAAGAAGCTTTTATGCAACTTCCTTTATTCATCCTGTTCTTCGGATTGTTTTACATTTATGGTTTTACATTTAAAAAAGAAGCTTTTAGCAAAATGCGTACCTTTCTGTTTATTTTCAGTTCCATGTCGGTCGTCATTGTGCTCACAAACGTTATTCCTGAGTCATTCCTGAATTTTTCTTTGTTTTTACCTTTACTCACCATTTTAATGATTTTCACCGTTTTTTGGGGACGCTCGTTTATCATCGTTGCATCCATTGTCCTTGGTGCTTTGGTATCTCCTGGTGACCTAGACTATTTGCTGGTATCTGTAACAAGCGGATTCCTGTTGGCCGTAGGCTTCAAACCCAATAGTAAACGGATCAACATCTTGTTTTCAGGCGTTATACTGGGCATCGTGTTAGGTCTCTCTGAATTGGGAATTAGTTACGCCCTTAGTGCTGCCATCCATATTGACACATCGATCTCGCTTCTTGCCTGTTCGTTTATTGCCGCTGTCCTTACCGTAGGCCTCATCCCTTTAGTCGAGAACAGCTTAGGATTGGTTACATCTGTTCGCCTCTACGAATTATCAGATCCCAACCATAAACTTCTAAAAAATTTAATGAAACATGCTCTTGGCACATATACTCATAGCATTATGGTGGGGAATCTAGCTGAGATGGCAGCAGAAGAAATTGGCGCCAACGGCCTTTTACTGAAGATCGGAGCCTATTTCCACGACGTTGGTAAACTTAAAAACCCTCATTATTTTATTGAAAACACTACCCCAGATAACAACCCTCATGACTTACTCGACCCTTACGAAAGCGCCCAAATTATAAGAAGACACCCACTAGACAGTATTGAAATGTGCAGAAAATACAATTTACCAGAACCGATTATACGTTTAATCGCTTCTCATCACGGTGATTCATATCTCAATCATTTTTATGAACGCGCTAAAGAAAGCAATCCAGAAACAAACAAAGAGGACTTCAGATATCAAACCCCAACTCCTTCTAGCAAAGAAGAAGGAATCCTTTTGCTTGCTGATAGCACAGAAGCCTATGCAAGATTCCTTTCCTCTTCTGACATAGATCGAGATGATTTTGCGAGACGAATAGAATCTAATATCTTAGAAAAAGTTGAGGAAGGCATCCTCCGAAATTGTTCCCTAAGCCTTCATGATTTGGATAAGATCACTAAAGTTTTTGTGAATTACCTCGTGAATTCAAATCATGAGCGGATTTCTTACAAATAATCATTTTATTTCATGTTCCAATCTTCTAGACGAAATAAAAATTGAATCACTATTGTTTTTTGTCATCATACCCCATGTTTTTGTTTAATTACTAGTTTATACTAAAAAAATAATCTATTGGTGAATTTTGAATCTGAATTCAAAAAGGGCGTCGTTGTTTGCCCTTTTTCATGGCTTTCACAAGGAAAATGCCTATTGTGAACCCGATCAAATCAATGCCCACATCTGCTAACCTGCCACTCCTCCCAACAACGAAATATTGATGCACTTCATCTGAAAAGGCAAGGCCTGAAATAATAAAGAATGCAAAATGAGCGCTCAATCCCTTAAAAGATTTACATAGAAAGATCGTTAAAATGGCATAACAAAACACATGAGATACCTTGTGAACGATAAAATTCAACTCCCATATATTGTCGTAACCATGATAGAACGAACTTTCTTGTTGAATGAGAAATACCAACGAACGGATACCTTCTTCGTACATCGGCTCTGAAATCCAGGTTTTCGGTTCTAAAACCATCAAATTTGGGGTGTTCGACAAAAACCAAATAGCTAGTATCATGAGGAAGAATAGGGGTTTGTACAATATCCCCCCCTCCTTTTTATCATTTTATTGTTGAATAAATGATAAAAATCCTTATATTGGTCGAGAGGTGATATGAGATGAACTTATTTCCAAATGATTATACAAAGTTCCGACTTCATCCCATTGCGAAAGCCAGAAAAGCGCATGAACAAAAGGAAGAAACACATCGTGATTCTTATAAAGAAGAAAAAGGTCAGAAGAAAAAAGACCTTCAAAACGACCGCCAAATCGATTTCAGAGCTTGAGCCCGATAAAAAACCAATTCTTTATCAGAATCGGTTTTTTATTTTTTTTACGCACTCGCGGCTATTTTTGTTAATTTCACTGCCTGTGAACCGAAACACGACCCACCTGTTACGCAGGAGGTACTGGTTTTTTCTATGGTCGTGGTTCTTTTGGTTCCTGGTGCTGTGGTATACCTTGCCATCACATTCAACTGCCACTTTTTTACCCTTTACATACAAACCGATATCAATACGATAAGGACCGCTTTTCACCTGAGCATAGGGTTTAAAACCTTCATCATACAGCGTTTTAAGGAGTTCGATTTCAATAGGGCTTTCACATTTTTTTAACTGTTTTGACACATTATACCTCCTGAAATTAAAACTTATAAGAACGACCATGCATAACGTAAGAAAACCCATATACATTTCTCCCTCCTCCCTTTTTCTTATGATAACTAAAAAACGATGAAATGGTTATTTAATAAAAATTCCTTGTAAAAAGCGCCAATTCATGTAATATGAGCGAGATAAAAGGGGGCGATCAAGGTGCTGAAGCAAAAGATGTGGAAGTGGTACGAAGAAAAAAGAAGGGCCGTAGTGCCTTATATTCTTGTGCTCGCTGTTTTGTCTATCATAGGGGGATATTTCTATCCTGAATACAAGGACAAAATAAAGTGGTCCAAAGACAGATCTGTAAATGAGGTAGAGTACGGACTAGGGATCGACGACACCATTGATCCGATACCATCAAATGGACAAAGCGGGCCTTCTGTTATTGGGCAATCCATGAAGGCTGATGTTATAGCCTCTCCAAATAAAGGCCCATATTCTGAATCAACAGGCATTAGTTTTTCAGCTAGTATAACAGGGAGCGGTACACCGCCTTACACGGTCTCTTGGAGTAATTATCCTAACGGCTCGTCTGATATTGGCAAATTCGGTGGCATCGAGCAATACCCAATCGGTTCTCATACCGTAACAGCAACAATAAAAGATTCAAAAGGAAAAATTTCAAAATCCAATCACACCTTCACTGTTTTACCGTCGCTTAGTTTTTCGATTGATTCTTTAGATAGCGGCGATAACACGATAAGCCCCCCATACTTTATAAACGATGAAATTTTTATTAAAGCCAACATTAACAAACTCCCTGGTAAGTCTTACACTTGTGAGTGGGTCATCAACGGAAACACAACTTCGGCTCCATGCGATGACAAGATATCCATAAAAACCAATCAACCCAAAACCGTAAACACAAAAGTTAACGTATGTAACAATGAAGGCGAATGCAAAACAAAGTCAAAAAGCTTCTTCATGGAACACCCCCCAATCAAAGTAAACCTAACCCAATACCCTGACAAACCTAACATATATCGAGGAGAACAAGTTAAGTTTAAAGTGGATGCGGTCGGAGGCAGCGGGAATTACATCATTAAATGGAGCGAATACGGAGGGGCTGACAAAAACAATGTTTGGGGACCTTTCTCGCAATTTTCTATGGGGACCAATAAAATATCCGCTCAAGTTTGCGACGCCACCCAAGGCAATGTTCCGTGCGGAGTAGAAACCTTGCTATTGCAAGTCATTAATCGTCCTCCTTCGAAACCCTCTTTATCCATGTCCGCCTCTTTAGAAAATGTGATTCGCAAAAACGGCGATGATTTCACGAGCGAAAACAATGATAACATTGCCTACTGGAATTTTGATATAGCTTCACCTTCCATGCAAGAAATTCACACAATTGAATTCAAGACTCCAAGATATGCAGACGATTATATAACCTCGGGTTACCTTTACGGTTATAAATCCGATGGATCACGCCATTTATTGAAGACCTTTAATTCAAGCGACTACACATCTAATGAACAAATTTATTACAAAACATCTATAAAAGGAAGAGAATTTGTTCGTGTACGCTTTGAGAGTACGCTTTACGATCAGCATCCTAGCGCTCAAGGGAGCCCTGATGACTCGTATTATAAAATCACATTTGATGAGACCCTGCACACCACTTCGGACCTTTCTTTTGAAGCAACTGGATCCATAGATCCTGATGGGGATTCCATCTACTATGAATGGAAAACAGACCAAGGAGACTGGACCCAAAAAAGACCTGCCCAACCTTTTACCCCTGGTGAGCACACCGTATATGTTCGTGCTGTGGATGTCTATGGCGGCGTTTCTGAGTTTGATTCTACCCGTTTCACAATTGGAAACAGACCACCTGAAAAACCGAGTTTGACCATGACTCCGAGCGGGGACAGAGGAGAACTGTATAATTCTGATATTGATTTCATCAATGAAGGACGTCAGTCGGCAAACTGGAATTTTGATGCGAGCGCTCCTGATGATTCAGAAATCACTCGAGTGATCTTTAATACGGCTGACTTCAAAGATAACTATTTCCAACGTGGTGGTCTGTACGGATACACGAAAGACGGAACCGTTCATCCTATTAAGATCTACGGATACGAGGGAGCTGGGAGGGTATTCCAAGACATATCAGTAGAAGGGAGAGAATTTGTTCGAGTGCGCTTTGAGTCTGTTATGTATGACGCGGACGGAGACAGAAGGGCCTATGGATCAGGGGACCAGTCTTTCTATAAAATATATTACGGGAAGGCTATCTACGAAGGCGATCCTATTGAATTCTTCCCGAGCGGAGGATCGGACCCAGACGGGGATAATATATCATTCCAATACAAATTTGATGGAGGAGATTGGCAGAGTCAAACTCGTTCTAACTTCGACATCGGCGTTCATACAGTTCGCCTAAGAAGTGTTGATGAATGGGGAGCTGCATCGCCTGAAACAGAAATCACTTTCGAAGTCCTGAGAAAACAGATATCAGTAACAAATTCCTACACCATCGGCTTTCAAAGGAATAAGTCATATTCATTAACCCACATCCTGCCGAAAGGATATAGCACGTCAGATATCTCCTATATCACAGCCGAAATTCAGGCGGGAGGGGATATGAACCATAATACAGAGTATATCGAGTGGAACGTGAGCGGGGTACAACAAACGAACATACACACCACAGAACAAGATGATCGTTTCACATATGTTGGAAAATTTGATATCACCAGTGAATCGAAGAAATCTGATAACAGTTATGTCCGATTCTATTTCTTGCCTTCAACAGGTATGCATGATTTATGGGATGAAGGAGCTTTCAAAGGATATGCAGGCATGGTGAAATTAAAAGTGACTACAACGCTAGAATAATTCTTACTTGAAACACCAAAAAACGGACGCTGTCCGTTTTTTATTCTTTGTGAAAAATCCAAAAATAGCACGAACTTCCTTCGTCTTCTGCCTCCACTTCCATGACAGGCGCATGGACTTGCGGAGAATTTTCTTTGGTGACTGTTCTTTCAGTTATAATAAATGCGTTTTCCGTAACAGCCATCTTTTCGATTAATCCTCTCTCCAGAATGGCGCCTAATTCTTCCAGACAACTATGTGTCACCTCATCGGCATATGTTTTGTCCTTCGTTCCTCCCATCCCTTTCTCCAAGGCGAGAGCATACGGTTCTGGTAATCCTATCTTTAAGAGACAAAACACTTCCCCTTCAATACATAAATGCAAGACAAACATTGCCTCATCACAAGTTGACACCTGATTTCTTACAGCCACTTTCTCTAGTTCTCCGCTTGTTGTTTCATTCAAAAGATCACGACAATGATTCAGTATTGAATTTATCCATTTCGTTTCCACAAAATCACCCCCTCTATCTGACGACACTAGCGAAGTGCCCAATTTTCTTCAAATATTGAAACATCTTTTTTTTGTCGCATATAGTATCCATGAAACCATAATACAAGAATTTGGAGTGATGATAATGAGGCCTAGGTCTATTCTAATAGCTTGTCTTGTATGTGCTCTGACCTTGTTTGTGAGCGGGGGGGAAGTGGACGCATATACCCCTTCCTTTTACGCTGAAAAGATGAATGTATCGGAATCAGAGATATATCATCTTATGGAATATTCAAAGAAACATAATGTAGATTTCCCTATCGTTTACGGCTTGCTCTACACTGAAACGGGTGGAACGTTTGAGCATAGAGCAGTCGGCCCTCAAACTCGATATGGTAAGGCATACGGGATTGCTCAATTTATGGAAAATACAGCCCCTTGGGTCGCTTCTAAAGCACACCTCCCTTATAAGGATAAAAAGGATTTGTTTGATCCTGTTTATTCTACGAAACTGGCAATCACTTACCTTCACTATTTGCAATACGGGGATGGCGCGTGGTCAGGATATCAAAACTGGCACGCCACACTTACAGCATACAATCGTGGTATGGAAGGGTTAGAGAGATATACGAAACATAATCATTCGTATGTTTCCTCCTATTCAACAAAAGTCTTGAATATAAGCAATGAATTGAAGTTTTAGTCACATTTATAGAACTCTTGCATAACTTATTGTAAGGGGGAACAAACATGAACGAAAATACACTGGATTATTGGGTAGCGCTCGCTTGGGAAAATCCTCAAGACCTTTACTACCAAAACAAAGTAATGTGTTTTTTATACAAATCCTATGACAATGGGGCATTAGGGGCGAATGAAATCCAACGCATCCTTGAAGCATTGGAGTACTCTACCGTGGATTGGGATGTATTTTTAAAATTCAGATCAAGAATTGATCAAAAATCGCTATATGAAGAAGTCGTATTAGCTTAAAAAACAACGAGGTGCTACTAACCTCGTTGTTTTTTATTTTGAATCTTTCTGAAACATTTTCAAAGCGCTACCGATTGCGTGTAACGTTTTGTCAATGGAACTCGCCCCTTTTAATAAGGAATCAATGGTTTGAGCTTTCTTCTGTATGTTTTCTGTCAAAGCATCCACCTTTTCCAAGGAACTGTTTAATTTTTGGAGTGTTGTAATGATAAAACCCACCAGCACGATAAAAGCGCAAGAAGCCGCAAGAACACTTAATTCTATCACCGTCATAAGTCTTCCCTCCTTATTCTTACTATTAGACTGTTAGGCGGAAAGAACTTTTAATTTTTTTATATTTTCAATGCAATTTCTTCTTTTTCTCGAATCTGTAAATACATCATAAAAAGGATGTGATACGATGAGCAGAAGATTTTTGGAGATAGGCAAGGTGAGTCTTCGCGTTCCAAAAGGAATTTTCGAAGACTGGATGCTTGATGTTTATATGAAATGTTATAAGAAGAAACGGTTGAAACACATTGCCTCAAACGATAAACGTATTCCTATATTAAAAATAACTGGAGACATTTTTTCAGTTGTCCTTTATGTGAAGGATGGATTAGGAAGGGAATACCGTTTCTTTATAGATGGAGAGATTTTTTTGAATGACTTGCACATCTATTCCATTACGCTGGACGATATCAACCCGCTAGACATAGATGCTCATAACGCGATTCAATCTACATTAAAACAATTGTCATCCATAAGTCAGGGATATATGTATTTATCTACGAATAGAAAGGCGCAAAAGTTGAAAAGCGGCCACTTATACCACAGTCACCAACTGTTAGAGGAGATTTACAATCAATCAGATAAAAACGAAGAAACCGTTGCGGGATACGAGTGGCTCATTACTTGTTTAAAGCGACAAATGTAAAGAAGAGTAAAAAAGCTTACAACGCGTAAGCTTTTTTACTCTTCTTCGGATTCAGTGTATTCTTTTGCACTGAATTGTTTTCGTTCTTCAATTTCCGTGAATTGCTCGATCATTTCTTCTGTCAATCTCCCCTCGTTTGTCAACTGTATAATGACTTGCGGTTTGCTCAATTCTTTCTGCTTCATATCAAGAGCTTGCGCGAGGGCTTTTTTGTTCAAAACTTCCCTCTCGGGATATGTAATAGATAATTCCACAAGTCCATCCAATCCTTCAATGATGACTTCATCCACGCCATCTTCTTCCATTTGATTCATAATCTCATCTTTAATTTCTTTGGCTCTCAGTTGTTTTTCTTTAGATTCCGCTTTCAACTCTTCAAATTCCGTATACAACTCTTCTAAATTAGCATCCCCCATTTCTTATCACCTCTTTACACTATTATATGTATAAAGGAAGCGTTGGGTTTAAAAAATCACCATTTTACATTCTGTTGAATTGTTCCTCGTTGTTTTGCCATATTAATAGAATCTGTCATCAATATATTCCCTTTATCCCGTTTTTTCCTCATCACATCGTAAATCTTTTCTATTTCGTTTTTCCTTATTAATTCTCTGATATCATCATCGACTATCATCACCTCAAGCGTTGCTGTGCGACCTCCTTTGGGATTCTTGAACAACCTTTGACTTACAACTCCTCGCAAAGACTGAGCCAGTTGCTCCCTGATCCGTTCGTGTTCGCTTGATGGATACTCGTGCAAAATTCGGTAAATGGTCTGAGGTGCAGTATTTGTGTGAAGGGTAGACATGACCAGGTGCCCTGTTTCCGCGCTCGTCATGGCCGCTCCGATCGTGTCATGATCCCGCATTTCTCCTACGAGGATAACATCAGGGTCGTTGCGCATCGCATCAACCATGCTTCTGGCAAACGTTCCGACATCAGAGGGAACCTCACGTTGTGTTATGATGGATTTTTTGTTTTGGTGAACATACTCAACTGGATGTTCAGCTGTGTAAATCTTAACCTTCCTATTACGGTTAATATAATCAATCCCTGATGCAAGAGTGGTGGTTTTCCCTGAACCTGTCGGACCTGTGACGAGCAGCAACCCCCATGGAGACTCGAATAAATCAATAACGGCTTTCGGGAGCTTCAATTCTTCTATCGGGATGATCTTTGATGGAATGATCCTCATAGTACAACTTGGCTGATCCATACTGGATATCATACTTCCCCTAAAACGCACGCCGTTCAGCTCATAAGCAAAATCAACTGTGCCAGTCTGTAAATATGTCGTTTGCTGCCCTTTTGTTAATGCTGGTAACATCACCTCGAAAATAGACTCCCCTGTAATGATATCGCCCAGTCTGCTTCCGACTTGTTCCATTTCACCGTCAATTCGATAAGAGACCTTTGCCATGTGATTGAGATGCATGTCTGAAGCCCCGAGAGCCATCATTTCTTCTATTAATACATCAATTTCTTTCATTAGAGCCACCCCCTTTAGCGGTCTTTATATACCAAAAAAAAACAATAAATAGAAGTTTTTAAGTGTTTTTGTGTAAGAAATACAAGGGGGGTGTTAACCGAATGCTGCTTATAGATGGAACGTATTTAATCTATAAAAGCTATTATCGAGCTAGAAAAACCAAAAAAAGATTCGGACTAAACAATCTAACGCATTTCAAAAAAGTGGCTCGTAACAATTTTTTAAGGATGGTCATTTCCATATATAAAGAACACGGGAATGGCACGTTGTTTATTGCATTTGATGGTGAGGGTTTGAATTATCGGCATGATTTGCTGCCCTCCTATAAGATGCATCGCAAGGAAAAGCCCGAGGAACTTTTATCCATTAAAAAGGAAATTTATCGATTCCTAAAACAACACCACTTTTCATTTCAGATATCAGACCAAGAAGAAGCAGATGACCTCATCGCAAGCATGGTAGAACAAAACCCAGAACGGACATTTTCGATCTTCAGCGGAGATTTAGATATGGGGGCTTTGGTTCGCCGTAACGTAACCTTGCTTTTCGACAAGAACCAAAAAGAGATTCATAAAATCTCGTTACATAATTTCCATTCCTTCTTCCCCACCCCTCCTTCTCTTCTGCAAGAATTCAAATCTTTTCAAGGTGACAAAAGCGATAATATTAAAGGCATCAAAGGGTTATCCAAGACAGAAGTTCTGCACTTGCTGATGGAATATCAAAACATCGATCGTTTTTTAACGGATGGGATCAATCATCACCTTTACCCTAAAATTTCACAACACGAACACCATATAAAAATTAATCGGGAGGTATTAAAATTAAAGACCGACTGTCACCTAACTCACAAACCAGAACAATGTCAGTTCGATCAGATACAGCTCCCTGATATTTTGGCCAAAAAAATCAATTGGTCGTCCTCGAAAAAGCTCTAAAAAATCAAAAAACCCCATATATTTATGGAGTTTTTTTAGATATGGAATTCAATTATAAAAGTTGGGCACCTTTTTCGGCTAACGGTGATCGTTCTGTTTTTTCTAATTTTACCACTCCGATATTTGCTTCTGGTTTCAACTTTTCAATAGCGTAGATCAGTCCGTTATTCGTCGAATCCAAATACGGGTGATCAATTTGATCAGGATCTCCTAATAATATGACCTTCGATCCTAATCCACAACGAGTGATAATGGTTTTGACTTCATGCGGAGTGAGGTTTTGTGCTTCGTCCAACAATATGAGCTGAGCAGGTATGCTTCTCCCACGCACATAAGTTAAAGCTTCAATTTCTATTTTCAAACCCTCTAGTGCCTCTTCGACATTAATTTTCCCTTCAGGCGAACGAGTCCCCTCAAAGAAATCCTCTTTGTTGGCATCCAAAATGTATTCCAGGTTGTCATAAAAAGGTTGCATCCACGGTCTGAGCTTCTCCTTCATTTCTCCAGGAAGATACCCTAAATCTTTCCCCATAGGAATGACAGGTCTTGCGGCTAACACCTTCTTGTACAAGGTTTCTTTATGTGTCTGATAAATCGATGAAGCCAATCCGAGAAGGGTTTTCCCTGAGCCCGCCTGTCCGACAATGAAAACGGCGTCTACGTGGGGATCCATTAACAATTCAAGCGCTAATTTTTGTTCTGCGTTTTTAGGCACAACACCCATAACGCCATCTCGATATTCCTTTCTTTCCACCTCAAGCGTTGTAAATTTGAAACGATTCTGAACTTTCAGAAGTCGGGATAAAGCAGACTTTTTTTCAGATTCCAATGCTTTAAAAATGAAACCATCTTGCGGGAACACAACTTTTTCTAACTCATGTGCTTCTTTCAAGCCCATCTCTTCCATTAAGTACGGAACTACTTGTTCGTAAGGAAGTTCTTCATTCTCGTAAAAAGCATCAATCATCTGCCCTGGAATATGGACGGTATGCAATCCTGTATGGCATTCTTCTGGATTCTTTAACCGATCATTATCATACATTTCAACGAATAAACCGAGAGAGTCAGCTTTAGCAATGACTAAACCATCATTCGAAACAAGCTTGAACAGTTTGCCCGTTAACTTGTGATAATCGTTCATATATTGCTCAACTGTATAATGGGCTTCCGTTTTAAACCGAACCTTTAATTGCTTAAGATCGAGTTTGTCAGCATCGTTAAGCTTATTTTCATGCTCATCTTGCAAGTTCTTCGTAACGGCGATGATCCGATTATCATTTGTTTTTTCTCCGAATATGTTTGATAGGTTATCGAATGAAACGTGATTCAACTCAATTCGTAAACTCCCGCCATTTTCTAATGGAATTCCGTGACTGAGCTTCCCTTCGTGTCCCTTCCTTAAATTCTTAATAAACCTCGTGACCATTCTCGCGTTCCGTCCCACTTCACCTTGTTCGCGTTTTTTGGAATCCAATTCTTCTAAAACGATTGCAGGAATAACGATTTCACTTGGTTCTAATTTTAGTATAGAGTACGGGTCATGTAGCAGAATATTTGTATCCAGCGTATGTACTTTCATAATTGGTTTACCCCTCTCGGATTAACTGTTTTTAAGTTGCCACTCATCTATCTATTTGAAGTAAACAGGTATAATCCTTACAAGAATCACAAATGGGGTAATCTTTGTTCTTTAACTATGGTTTATTGAACTGAACGTGGCAATTAATCCACTTCGAACATAGATCTTAGCCTGGAGTTTGCCTCATCGAAACGGGGATAATACTCCCAAAAATGTTGTCCGCACAACAAAATGTCTGAATGTAAATGTATCCCCTCATCAGAATAGGTAACACCGTCACTGGTCCCTGAGTTTCCCGTGCTTCCCACACGTTGTCCTTTTTCGACCCTGACGCCTACTTCCATCATCGGATCCACTTGATACAGATGAGCGTATCGAACAGCGACCCCTGTTTCGGATTGAATCCAAACCTGTCTTCCTCGCATTTTGTCTAAAATATATGCAGGAGTGGTACTAAATTCCTGAGCGATTTCCAGAAATTGATTTCGATCTTCTTCTTCCATCTCGTTATACTGATGATCCGCTCTTACCACAACCCCTTCCGTCATACTGAAAACGGCTGTATCAAACGTTACCATCTGATTGTCGCCATCATAATACCAATCGATTCCTTGGTGAATGCCGTTTCTATACGCTCTCTCGCCTCCTGCCAGCTGACCTGGCAACGTTGGGAAATTCACGTTCGGTAAAGGAACCCTCATACTTCTCATTCTCTCTTCGTTAAGTTCGGCATCTCCTGGTCTGCAAACGACGGTTGGCAAGGTACGCTTTTCCAAACTAATGGTTTGTCCTTCCGATCCCGTTTCGTAAAAAGGGAATACCTTTTTAAAAGATTCATATTCTACTAGCAGTTTTCCCGCATCCATCTTGTATGACAAAGGTTTATAATAACCGTTCACCAAGACAACAGCCTCCCCTTTTGTCATGTGAAACCGATCCCCAAACCATTCGATAACAGCTTGTTTATCAATTGGGTCGTACTTATAAGCGCCTCCTGCTTTTTCGACTAGCTCAGGCAAAGGAAGATAGCTTGTCCCCTTTATACTTATCAGGTCTACCTCATAGACGGAGAGCGGTTCCGTTTCCTTTTCATCCCCGCTTTCCTCATGGATTTGCGAAAGAAAAAGACCAATTCCACCTATTAAAACCAACATGAAACCAATCAGGATGTACGCCATTTTTTTCATACTTCTTCACCTCTGCTTATAGAAAAACACCCCCGATCTCGGGGATGCTTCTATTATGATTTATTGTCGGGGTTTCCTTCTATTTCTGACCCTTCTTCAAGCTCAGTTTCTGGCTCTTCTGTTGTTTCGTTCTCATCCGTATTTTCCTCAGCAGGTTCTGTCTCCTGCGACTGCGCTTCTTCATTTGGTAATGTTTTCACAACTACTTGTGCGCCTTCGCTCATCACTTCTCCTCTGACAGTGTAGACATCATAAATGACTTCTTGGTCACCAGTTAGACCTGTGTCCTTGTATCCAGGTTCGTTCCCTTGGTAGATGATTTCACCATTTCGTTTAACAATATAGGAATCCGCATCACCTGCGTTGAAGGATAACACCACAGCAGAAGTAGTCGTTCCACCGACCGTTACATTAGGCCGCGGTGGCTTCGGAGGTTCTGGCGTTTTAATGGTTACAACATTTGATTGATAGGTTTGGAATAATGTATAACGATTGTATCCGATTACTTTATACGTATACGTTTTCCCTTTTTGGATATCCGCGTCCGCAAAAGATGTTTCATCCTCGAGTTTCACCAAGTAATCCCCATCTCTGAATACTTTGTATACTGTATCCTCTTCTTTATCCCAACTGAGTGTTGATGATAAAGGTTGTTGAACTAAACTTCCCTTTAATTTCATGTCCTTGATTTCTGGTTTAATCTCTTCTGGTTTCTCATAATCCACTGTCACTTCTTTAGGAGGATATAACTTTACTAATTCTTTTCCGATCTCCCCCCACATTTTTGCTGCGACGTAACTTGTTACTCGTAGATTACGCTCTGGGCTAGTGTGATCGAAGCCCATCCACACAGACATGGTAAAGCTATTGGTGAAACCGCTAAACCAAATGTCTTTGTTCAGACCTGGGTGGCCAGGGTATTCCGTTGTACCTGTTTTTCCTGCAACAAAGGTGTCAGGAATCCTTGCGTTTGTGCCTGTACCGCTTTTCACGACATTGTTTAGCATAAACCTCATTTGCTGGAAGGTGTTGGTTTTCATGACGCGATTCGTTTGATCGAGCTCCTCATTTACCTCATGGACGACTTCGCGTTCATGATTGACCATTCTTTTAATAATATGAGCTTCCACCCTGTAACCCCCATTAGCAAAAGCCTGGTAAGCATCCGCCATCATGAGGGTGTTGACCCCTTCGTCTAATCCTCCAAGAGCAATTGGAAGGCGGGTGTCCTCTTCCGAAAAATAAATACCGAGTCTTTTTGCGAAATCTTTCGCATAATTGATTCCTGTCTGGTCTAATAAATAAACAGCAGGTACATTTTGAGACCTGGTGATGGCATCGATCATCGTGATTCTTCCTTGTTGAGTACCTCCAAAGTTTTTAACCCTGTATCCCCCGCCAAAATCATGACCCTGATTATCCATCAGGACTGACCAAGGATGAAATTTCCCGCTTTCGATAGCGGGCCCGTACGCTATAATTGGTTTAAATGAAGACCCTGGTTGTCTATACGAATCATAGGCTCTATTGAACTCCGTGAACCTCGGAATATCTCGTCCGCCTGTGAATGCAATAATTTCA
The DNA here is from genome assembly GCF_017355605.1 of Pontibacillus sp. ALD_SL1. NCBI lineage: Bacteria > Bacillati > Bacillota > Bacilli > Caryophanales > Bacillaceae > Pontibacillus > Pontibacillus sp. ALD_SL1. The sequence goes on along the minus strand of NZ_CP062975.1, from coordinate 731,658 downwards.
CCGTTTGTCGGGTTCACAACAGATACGGCCCCTTCTGCTGGCGTTCCATCTGAACCACTGGCAGGAAAAAGTTCATCACGATCAAATTGTTCTCGTATCAAAGCGTAGGCAGCAGGGTCAAACGAAGTGAATATTGTAAATCCGCTGTATTTTGCCTTCTCTATTTCTTCGGCTGTTACCTCCGCGATAGGTCCTTCTGATATTCCTGATTTAATAGCAGCTTCTCTTAGTGTGTAATCCACGATTTCTCCGTAGTGGATATACTCGTCCTCGTGGACATCATTCGGTTTTTCTAAAATTAAGAATGGCTTTTTCACAGCTTGTTCGTATTCTTCTTTTGTAATGAAACCCGATACAAGCATGTTGTGCAACACGTCATTTCTCCTCGACAACGATTGTTCAGGATTAGAGTAAGGGGAATATGTGCTAGGTAATTGAGGCAGTCCTCCGAGTAGTGCCGCTTTCGTTATACGGTCGATGCGATCGCTCTCCTTAAATTCTTCTAAGGTTTCCCCGAAATACGTCAATACAGCACTTTTAATCCCATACGAACGATGACCGTAAAAAATGTGGTTGAGGTAATACGAGAGAATTTCGTTCTTTTCCAATTCTTTTTCGATTTGACTGGCTATAACGGCTTCTTCCATCTTTCGGGCAATGCTCTTTTTAGGGGTTAAGTATATATTCTTCACCAATTGCTGCGTAATCGTACTTCCTCCCTGACTGAATGAATCTGATTGGAAGTTGGTGATGGCGGCTCTCGCAATGGCTTTCACGTTGATTCCTGCGTGATCATAAAAAGAACGATCTTCTGTCGCAACGATGGCATCTAATATTTCAGTCGGTATGTCTGCGTAATGAGTGGCATCTTTGCGTTCTTTTAAGAAACTGGCCAGCACTTTTCCGTTCTGGTCATAAATCACAGTGGGTTTTGGTTCTATAAGTAACTTTTCTGTATCCACTTCATATCCTGCGACTCGATAGTAAACAGCGCCGCCAATCAACCCTGTCAGTATACCTGTAATAATAAAAGAAAATACAAACGCTTTAATAAACGATCGAATGTACTTCATGATTCACTCTCCTTTTTCATCAATATCCATTCGTTTATTGCAAATATTCAGGAGAAGTCTTTGTTTCTTTTTTAAGTTTTTGTTGATTTCGGAGTTTTTTTCTATATAATCCACGTGTACTACAAAACATCATGGAAAGGATGAATGAAAATGTCGGTAGCGGCGTTGCAACACGTGAACGAAAAAAGCAAGTACAGTTTTGTGTTCGACAATATGAAAGAGGAAAATCTTATTCAAGAACTGGTCGAAAGAGCTTATACAGACGAGCTCACGCAATGCAACAACCGTCGTTATTTGTCGGAGTATTTTCAAAATAGAAGAAAATTTCCTGCTGGCGAGGAGGAATTTTTGTTTTATTTTGATCTGAACGATTTTAAACCTGTTAATGACAGGTACGGTCACAAGGTAGGGGATGAATTGTTGAAAGGATTCGCAAATCTTTTGAAAGAAAATGTACGCCAAGAGGATTTTGTCTGCCGTTTAGGCGGGGATGAATTTTGTTTATTTGTAAAATTACAGTCGCAGGATGAAAAACACGTCCTGATGAAAAGACTACAAAGCAGTTTTCGTTCTCCTATTGACACGTCTGTCGGCAAGCTGAACGTTCAGGCTTCAATCGGATACGCTCAATTACGAGATAATAATTGGGAGGAAGCCTTGGCTAAAGCCGACGAAAAAATGTATGAGGCAAAAAAACACAAAGAAAAAGTTAAGGTTACTGGGCATTACCGCAACACCAAAAAAGGAAAAACATGGGTTAAACCTCACACCCGTAAAAAAGCCATTTAAGCGATCCTGCGATCGCTTTTTTTTGTGAATAAAAAAGTTCCCCCACTCCTAGTTTTTAAGATGAAGTATCTCTATAATCCGTTTAACGACTAAACGCACAGGAGGAAGTAGGATGATTGATGTTTATATAGGGCAAAACAATTGCGGGAAAACTGACACCATTAAAAGACAGTTGAAACACAAAGAAGGAAGGATCGTCATTCTTGATTTTGGGAACGGGAATAAATACGACGATTTATCGGATCACCATGTATATTTAGATGAGTTGAACCCGACTCTTTCCCCTCTCGGATTAATAGATTTAAAGGCAATGAATGCTGGTTATTTGCGTTCTAGCCAATGTTTCTACAAAAAAGGAGAAGATATCCTGAGAGAATGCCTTCACACTCTCCGAAAAGAAAGCCCTGAAACAGAAGAAACAATCGATAGTATCCGAAAAGATTACCTTATAGAAGAGACCATTGAACGTTTAAGGGCATCTTGGGATCAAAACGAAAATATCAGAGGGAAGAAGTTACACGAACGAATCCCTATGAACAAACACAAGAAACATATCTCGTTAACGGACGTATTAGAAAGTATAAATGAACGCCCTGTTACCCTGCTGAAAGCGAAAAACATGTACTCAGAACACCTAAGAGCTATGACGTTCCTCATTCTTTCTCGCCTGTCAAGAGAAAGCGTCCCTTGTACAGTTGTATCAGATGAACAAAGTACGATCTTCAACAAAGGAAATATCAAATTATTCATGAGTTCTTTAGGTGAGAGCATGACGTTTATCATGGGTTCGAATAAAATCAGCACGTTCCCGAAACCCCTTCTCCCATATATTGATATGTGCTATTTGCATCGCGTCGACTCAGCTTCTGAAATAAGAGCCTTAAAAAACCTTGATCTGGTTAAATCAACCAATCCTAGTTCTCTTCCGAAAGGCTCCTTCACCAAAATAAAAATCAAGGAGTTGGTATAAAGTGAGTTATACGCCGCTTTTTTCAATAACGGAAACCATTCACGAGTCCATTAAACGATGGTGCAACGTTAAAAAAGTAGATGATAGTGATTCGTTATTAACCCTTTCTGGTGGCAACAACATGCTGATTGGACTCGTACTCTTAGATGCAATTGAGACACTTGAAATTCCTCATCTTTTCAATGAAGAAACCATTTTCAGAGACTTTACTACCGTAGAGGATTTAATTGTTTACATAGCGGACCATAATTGAGTTTCATAATCTCACAAAAAAGAGAAGTATCTACTTCTCTTTTAATATGTAGCGGTACCGCTTTGCAGGAACCCATACTTCCTTTTGCCAGAAGGTTTTTTTCTTCCACTTCCCATGTTCTATAATTAAAACATCTTCTTTTCCGTGTTCCAAAGCTGACGCACAAACCCTTGCGTTCCCACTTTTGCATTTTACAGGCTCATACTCATCGTTTAGTTGATCACTTCCCAGGAACGTAAACTGTATTTGCCCATTTTCCTCATGCTTGGTTACAAAATAGATCCCTTTCTCTTTTGGATTAGAGACGTAATAATCTCTGACAATGATATACCTTTCCTGATCTTCCAATTCGAATCCATAGTACACCATGAACACCCCCTTTTCCTTATTCTTTCACCGCTCCCTCCCTTTTTACTTCTTACGACAAAAACTTGTCGGCCGCAGGGTGTTTCTCTAATATACGGTTGTGAAGGAGGTGAGCCGCATGGCGTTCGATCTTTTAAGAGGCGAAGAAGTCCTTTGGAAGAGCCATCCAGGTAAAAAATATCGAAATTACGTCTTTTTACGGGATTTGCTTTTAGCGGCACTATTTGTTGGCATTATTCATTATATGTTTAAAGAAATTGAGACGGAGTTGTTCTCTGAAACATGGTTCCTTTATATCCAACTCTTCATCGGAGGACTGGGATTGTCACTGGCCATTATAAGGCAATTGGGGTTTTTGTTTATACAATATACCATCACGACTGATCGGGTCCTGATTACCCGAGGGTTTCTGAATAAAAAATTAACATCCGTGAAACACGAACATATAGACGAAACCAAACAGATAAACAGCTTCTTCGAGCGAATGCTTTCAACGGGCAACATCTACATATTCACAGCAAACGATGGGAATGTGAGTGAGAATGATTCCAATCCTCTCAATAAAGTGCCTTGTTTTCGATCTATTGATAATCCCCGCAGCGTTCATCGTATTTTGCATCAGGCAATGGAAGACAACGCAAACACTCATTAAGTTGGGTGTTTTTTATTTCCCTAGTCTTTACAGATGAAGCCCCATTGGAACATTCTTCAATAGACTATCTTTTTTATCATGTGTACAAACCTAGTTATATTAAGGCTTTTGATGACCCTTCCTTCTATTTTTTTACTTTTTTTATAAAAATCATTCTCCCTGATTCGTTAACTATATTGAATCAGGAGGTGCATGATATGTACATAAACACAAATATCAATAGCCAATTAACTCGGGTGAGTATGGCGGAAACACAAGATCGTTTAAATAATGTAATGGAGCGTTTATCTTCAGGGTTACGAATCAATTCAGCGAAAGATGATGCAGCAGGACTTGCAATTTCGACGAGGATGACAAGTGAAATTTCTGGAATGTCTATTGCAGCTCGTAACGCACAGGACGGGATTTCCATGCTTCAAACAGCAGAAGGCGGTTTGTCAACTGTAACAAGTATCCTTCAGCGTATGCGTGAATTAGCAATCCAGTCTGATAATGGTACAAACTCTGCTACTGACAGAGCTGCTTTACAGGATGAATTTGCTGCGCTTGGTGCTGAGATCGAAAACATTTCGACTTCTAGCAAATTTAACGGCATCCTTTTATTTGATGGAGATGGTTCAGGAGGAGCTAAAACAGTCACACTGCATACAGGATCAGGAGCTAGCGATACAATGGACGTAATGCTTGGTCAAATCGACACAACTGTACTAACCATTGCTGCCGATGACATAAGTACAAGCGCTGGCGCTCAAACAGCTCTTGGTACTCTCGACGCAGCTCTTCAAATCGTTTCGGACGAACGTGCATCTCTCGGAGCGAGTATGAATCGCTTAGAATTTACAATCAACAACCTAAACACAATGGGCACGAACTTAAGCGCAGCGCGTTCTCGTGTTCTTGACGCCGATATGGCCGCTGAATCTAGTAATCTTACGAAAGAGAAAATCCTTAGTCAGTCTTCTCTTCAAATGCTTAAGCAAGCGAATTCAAACCCCCAGATGGTTCTTGGTTTGCTGCAATAACCGAAAAACCCTTCTACTAGAAGGGTTTTTGCATTCTTCTCTCATTTACAAATGAAAAAAAATGGACTATTTTCTAATTTTCCTCCTTTAGGTTCCGTTTATGGGAATAAGCGAAAGGCAAAAGGGGGGATTTTGATGTATATCAATACAAATATTTCGAGTATCAACACGCGTTTTTCATTGGCCAATAATCAGGAAGATTTAAACAAAGCCATGGAGCGTTTATCTTCAGGGTTACGCATTAACTCGGCAAAAGATGACGCGGCAGGGCTTGCCATTTCGACGAGAATGCAAACTAACATAGCAGGCATGAACATTGCTGCCCGTAACGCACAGGACGGGATTTCCATGCTTCAGTCAGCCGAAGGCGGACTATCCACAATGACAAGCATTCTTCAGCGTATGCGCGAACTGTCTGTGCAAGCGGATAATGGCACAAACGGAACTTCAGATGTGGCCGCTCTTCAAAATGAAGTCGATGCGCTAGTCTCAGAGATCGGAAATATCTCTTCATCTTTACAGTTTAATAACATCGTATTGTTTGGAGGAGACGGTGTAGCGGCTTCTGGTAATCCATTGACCGTTACCTTACATATTGGCGCAGGCGCGACCGAAACAATGGACGTTACCATCGATCAGATTGACACTACGTCTCTTACGCTGGATATTACAGGTGCTCTAGACTTATCAACAAGTCCTTCGGCTGCCATTACGGCTATCGATGCTGCCCTTCAGACCATTTCAGACAACCGTGCGAATCTCGGAGCAACAATGAATCGTCTTGAATTTACGATAACGAACCTAAATACAACTTCCACCAATATGAGTGCAGCGAAATCACGCGTATTGGATGCCGATATGGCCCGCGAAACGAGCGTCATGACAAAGCAAAAAATTCTAAGTCAGTCGTCTCTTCAAATGCTCAAACAAGCTAACTCCAATCCTCAAATGATTCTATCATTGCTACAAGGCTAAAAAACTCGCTTTTATGCGAGTTTTTTTTATAGCGTTGTGTTCTCGTAAATGTAGTAAACGCCTGTTAACCATATCGTGTAAGGAAGCAAAATTCCTAACAGCTTGTACGCCCCTTTTCGTTTGACGAAAGAACGTTGGAAAAGCAGTACCACAAAAGCCATGAATAAAGGGCAAATATGATAAATGTAATAATTCAAACTCATGAATACAGGATCAAGCATCCAAAAAGCAAACGCCCCTATAACGAGAACGCATTGAATAAGAAAATAAAACATGATGATTCGACCTCCTCTGACGGGTTATAATCTATCATGTTTCTTTTTTTCTTAATCCTTCCTTCTTGAAGGTTTTGGATTATCCACTACGAATGTATAGAGGAAGACTTATAAAAGCGGGTGATGCTGTTGGATACAAAAATGATTTTAGAAGAATTGAATAAGAGGTCGTTCTCCCCTGAATTAAAAAAGGTTTTTTTAACGTTTTCAAGCAATGCAGACCGTATCGAATTTGTGAAGGATCATTACGGTTTTACGAATTTCATTTATCTACCTGAATTATCGAAAGATCACACCGACTCAGACGAATATTTCCTTTCCCTTGAATGCACAGAAAAAGAAGAAGAAGAAACCGCTGTTCTGTATTTCGAGATAAAAGACATCGAATCAAATCTTGATCTCTTCTTCCAGGAATCCTCTGAACGTTTATACATTCATATAGATTTTAACGAAAGCAAAATGATGCAAGAAGAAGTTTTCAGAGCATACAACGACTTGATTAAAGAACCATCAAAGTCACTAGATCAGGCCCTGTCTTCGTACAGGTCATTTCCTGATTGGTATCCGAACCAGACTTCAAGAAGCGTTTTAGAAAGAGAGGATTTGATCGAACAGATGGATTTGCTTGACCAACGAATGCACGAGAAATTCATCCCCACCATCCTTCCTCTTATTGAGAGTTCTGTGGCCAAAGGGGACCACGAACAGTTTAAGGTCCTTACCCGCCGATTGATAAACTTCCATAACACACAATAACGAGATAAGGAGCCAAAAAGGCTCCTTATCTCGTTATTTTTAAGAGTAGAGGGATAATCTTCTCGAGATCCTCCACATGATCAGCAACCCCTTTTTCGATCACTTGTTTAGGCATCCCATATACCGTAGCCGTTCTATGGCTTTCGCATATAATAGTGCCCCCTTCTTTTTTGATTGCTTCACTCCCCTTCGTGCCATCTGATCCCATACCTGTTAACACGACACCATACCGCGGAACCGCGGTATTTAACCTGGCAACAGAAGCGAACAACATATCAACAGATGGCCTGAACCCCTCCATCTTCCCTCGCTTATTAAGCACGCAATGATAATCTTCTCCTCTTTTAAAAACCTCGGCATGATACCCTGAAGGAGCGATTAAGATCGATCCATTTTTGATTTTTTCCCCGTCTTCCGCAACTTTTACCTCATTTAAACTGTATTCATTTAAACTTTTGGCCAGGGATTTGATATATTCACCTTCTAACATATGTTGAACGATAATCAGTCCAAAAGGCGGGTCAAGCGGAATTTGCTTCACAAGGCTCCGCAACGCCCTTGGTCCCCCTGTTGATACGCCAACACATACAAGGTTATGCAGGGCATTTCCTTTTGGAGGGGAAACATCACTCCGAATGATCGGTGCTTTTTTACAGGCGATCTGTACATTTGAATAATAGGCCGTGTTCAGTTTTTCGTATATCTCATATTTCAAGGCAGGCAAATCAGAATGCTTATCAGGCTTTGATATAAAGTCAACAGCCCCGATAGACAAAGCTTCCATCGTTTCCTTTGCTCCTTCTTTAGTGGCGGAACTCAACATCACAACAGGAATATCATAAGAAGCCACAATCCGTTCTAATGCCGCCAGACCATCAAGGTTTGGCATATGAAGGTCTAATGTGATAACGTCTACATCTTTCATCCGCTTCAACTTATCAAGGGCATCAATTCCGTCCTTTGCGGAGGCGACGACTCTAAAACGGTTGTTTTCATCCTCGTGTAAGATTTCCTTTAAAAAAGCTCGAATTAATAACGAATCGTCTACAATCATGACATTGATGTAAGGCTTAATACCCACCCACCTCCTCAAACCATAGGTCTATTAGCATTATATCGCCAGATTTTTAGGAAGTGAATAATTTGCATAATAAACTTTAAGTATGGATATACTAAAAAATAATGTCATCGAGGTGATATGTATGTCAAATGTAGCTGAAATCACGAGCGACCTCGCCCTTTCTCAAATTCTTGTATTGGAAAAAAACGTTACTCATAAGGGCGGTAAACTTTCTTTTATACACAAATTTATGTTCGTAATAAAAAAAGACGATGAGCATTCCTATGTTAAGATGAATTTATATGACAAAGAGTATTACTTGTTTTCGAAGAAACATCCAACACAAATCTTCTCCACGTTCGATGAGTTGGTTTTGTGGGTAGAAAACAACATCCTCTAATAAAGGAAGGCACACTATGGAGAACTGGGACAATTACTCATTTCTGTATTTCCTAAAGGAGACGAAAGAGTTCCAATTGATTAAACAGACTGTATTCCACTTCTACCGTTTCCTTTCATTGAGAAAAAACATCAGCTGGGAAAAATACTTCGTTGTACTAAATGGAGACGTACATGATCTTCAAGAGGACCTTACTATTTCGAATTTAATTCATCATAAGCTTATGACAACAAAAGGCGAATTAACTTCAGAAGGTGAACGTTTCATTAGAGAACATATCGAAACCAACGAGACGTTCATGCATCACGTTCGTTCTTTCCTCAAAGAATATCGGGGTCAAACGGTACGCGAAAACACCTGTTATGACAACAGGGACTACTATACGATGTGTTGTCATTTATGCAAAGACCCCATATGCGTTAATCTGAAGATCTCATTCCAGGACATCAAGGAATTTATTGGTTACAAAGGAAAGAAGAAACCCTACCAAGAAAAATTTTTATGAGCACCAACTCCCTTTAGGGGAGTTTTTTTGTTATAAGAGGGATTTTAAGCTCCTTTCATAATATATAAAGGGTAAGTCCGTTAGGAGGGATGATTTGAGTATCTTCCTTATAGGTCATGATAACTTCTTGCCTTTGCACCATGTTGTTTACATAACCGACACGCGATCCAATTCATCGAGGAAACTTTCTTCCCGCAAAGGCGCAGAAAGAAAAATAATTGATGCTGCTAAACAAAAGAAGAAAAAAAGCCTTATTTTAACAGATGATGCGTACCTCATCGTTTCCTCCATAACGCCACAGGGTCTTCATAAACGATTTAAGGAAAAGGGGGGATCACCTTTGAAGGGTGTAATATCCATCGGTCACGGAAACTTTGTTCCAATTTCCAAAATCGTCTCCATCCAAAACATCAATTCTGAACCCATTAAAGAATTTATAAAGCAAAAGAATTTATTGGACTTATTTATAAGTTCTACGAACGGCAGAAAAACTAAATCCATCATTTTAACCTCTAACCATTATTGCATCGCCTCTTCCCTTAAGACGATAACGCTCAAGAATCGCATCAATCAATTTTCTTCTTCCTCCCTTATGGTGGACGTCGGACATGAAAACTATGTAAATAGGTCGTTGATAGAAAGTATTTTAGATTCTGATACAAGACCTGTAAAAACGCTTATTTCAAAATCGAAAGAATCACACCATTTTATTAATTTAACCATGGGCAGGAAAACAAGGGCATTGCTTATAGCTGAAAATGGCCTGTTGATTTCCTCTTCAGTATTGCCTGAAACAATCGTACAAAAAGGATTCGAAAAGGGGGGTTCCGATGAATTATGATACTGATTTTCTTGGATTCAAAGGAAAAGTAAGTTTTGAATTTACGTATGATGCATTTAAGTCCGTGGCAAGTGATATATGCACCTATTTCAAAAAAAACAGTTCCTCTGGTCAAAAACTTGTTATTGGCTACGATACCAGAATGATGGCTAAAGAGTACGCACAGGAATTCAGTCGTATTGCATCTGGCCTGGGATTAAAAGTTTTTTTGGGGAATCGATGTGCACCTTCATCCGTCATGGTTAAAAACGCTTTACATAAGAAATCGATGGGAACTGTTGTAATAACAGGTGACATGCATGACGCTGCTATACTTGGCATCAGACTTTTTGATGACAAAGGGTCCCCTGTGAGACCTTCTCAATTCACATCACAACCTTCAAACAAGAAAAAACTCCCAAAATTCAAAGATTGTTTAAAAACAGGCGCAGTCGAAATGTTCGATCCGTGCATTATTTATGAATACCTAGTATCTCAGATGCTATCATCCTTTTCTCCGACAAACTCAGAAAATATGGTCTTCAGTCCATTGCACGGTTCTGGCATGTGGTATTTTGACCATATTTTACGAAACTTCCCTGTTGCAGGTTATACAACCCATTCAGAGATTCTGGCGGATTTAGGGGGTTTAGAGCTTGACCCGTCCTTCCACACTGAACAACTCTACCAAGATATGCTCGCCACAAACTCTAGCATAGGAATTGTTTTATCACCTGATTGTTCCACATTAAATTGCCTTTATGGCAAGCACCGCCTCACGACGAAGGAATCCTTGCAATGTATGAGTAAAACGCTCTCTCATATAAAAGGTTCTTCAACACGAGTCGTAGTTGACAAGGAATTCCCTCTGGGGGACATGCCGACCGAATCCGAAATGTCCATAGAATGGTTAGAGAATGGAAAATTCCATGATGAGTTGAAGTTTCTCGATTTCGATATTGCCATTGACCACCTTGGACGTTTTTACTTTCATTCTCAAGGATGTCCTGACGCGCTTACGGCTTCCTATTTATTAACGTACTTTGCCCTTGTTTTGTCAGAAAGCAATGGCGCGATTAGCGAAGAACTAAAACGGATTAAAAAATTGTAAACCAGGAGTGATGGGGTAATGGCTATCTGTAAAAACTGTGGACTGGGAAGGTTTAAACTCGGTAATTCTGAAACAAAAGTGTACTCTGAAGATCACAGAGTGATGGTTATTTATGAAAATGCATTGGTGGAAACATGCAATGTTTGCGATTACAAAAATATCCCTTTAGAAAGCAAGCGGGATATTGATCTCGTAAAATCTGTCATCGGAAACTACCAAGTTGACACAAAAGTGAAACCAGCTCCCGCCAAAAAATACAAAGGTTTTATCAATGAGCTTTTAAAGAAAGTCGTTCAATAAGTTCCGTTTTCATTAAAGGAGGGTTTCTATGAAAAAGTACTATTTAGTACACCAAGTTAGCAAACTCGCAAAAGAAAAGGTCCGTCTCGACCGAATTGGCCATGAGGAAGAAAATACACAATTGTACCGCAGCATTAACAAGCCGCGTGAAACCAAAAAACCCATTTTAGAGGCCTACTCGGAAATCCTGAATGCTGAAAAGAATGAGATCGATGATTAAAAGCATTCATTTCAAAGGGTTCAAATCATTTGCCGATGATGTTTTCGTCCAATTTGACAAAGGTTTGACGGGGATTATAGGTCCGAACGGATGCGGCAAAAGTAATATATTTGACGGAATTCGCTGGGTCCTGGGAGAACAGAGCGCTAAAAGTCTGCGCGGTGGCAATATGCAAGATGTCATATTTAGTGGGAACGAAAAACGAAAATCTCTTTCTGTGGCGGAAGTTACCTTGACATTGGATAATAGCCAAAATATGTTCCGCAATTGTTCAGCAGAAGAACTTGTCATTACAAGAAAAGTGTTCGCTAAAGGCGGATCGGAATACTTCGTTAATGGCCAAGAAAGTCGTTTGAAAGATGTACAAAACGCTATTTTAGACTCAGGCGTTGGCTCAAACAGCTATTCGCTTATAGGCCAAGGCCAGGTTGACCGCATTTTATCAAGCAAGACGGATGAGCGACGCGCCGTCTTTGAAGAAGCCGCAGGTATTGTGAAAATGAAGCAACATCGAATTCAAACAGAAAAGAGATTAGCAAGTATCAATATAAAATTAGATCGTATAGCAGATGTCGTTCGAGAAATCAAAAAACAATTAATCCCGCTGGAGAAACAAGCAGAAACAGCTACCCTTTATCAGCATACGTTCAACCGACTGAAAAATGTTGAACTTTCTTACTCTCGAAATCGGATGACAGAACTATCCTCCTCCCTCTTATCCAATACGGAAGCACAGGGTGAATTAAGTAAAACGATACACGAATTTGAAACCGAACTGGCTATTCTTGAAGAAGAATGTGAATCCGTCAAACAGTCATTAAAAGAGGGGCATGAACAACTATTTTCCAATCAGGATGAGTTATCTTCAATGATCCAATCTGTTGAAAAAAAACACGGATCTCTTTCTTTGCTGCAAGAAAAAATAAAGCATATTGATGAAAAGTTAACAGGCGCTCAGGAACAAATACAACAAATCGAGTCTCAGCACTCTATGTCAACAGATGTGTATAAAGATAAAGAAGAACGTTACAACATGGTCGGAAATGAGATCCTATCCACTGTTGATGAACTTGAAACCATCCAAAACCAACTAGACACGACGCAATCCCAATTAGTGATTACAAAAGACAGAATCGAAGCTTCAAGATCAGATTCCATAGAAAAATATAACGAATACAAACAAGCGGAATACAGTCAAAAGCAACTAGAAAACGAATTAGAAACATCAAAGGAACTGTTAACCTCTCTCAAAGAAACCATGACCGCCAAAGAAACGGGACGGACAGCCATCAAACAAGAACTCCTCTCATCAGAATCTCAGATGCAACATCTCCAACAAACAATCAACGATTCCGAAGTCCTTATAATCGCGAAACAGAACGAAGCTGAACGTATACGCAAAAAGCACAGCACCCTTACCCAACGTATACAAGAAGACGAAAAGACACTTTTTCGCGTTTCCACTAAACTTGATGCCCTAAAGCAACAATTGGAAAATAAAGAGGGGTATCATCAGGGCGTGCGCGAAATTCTCAACGAAAAAGAAAACGGGCATCTGTCTGGTATACACGGGATTCTAGGCGAATTAATCAAAACAAACGAAACGTACGATGTAGCATTGGAAACGTTATTACAATCCGCTTTTCAGCATATCGTTGTAGACAATGAGGAATCTGCTAAGAAAGCAATTGCCCATCTTAAGAAGCATAACAAAGGGAGAGCCACCTTTTTGCCGTTAAATATAGCAAAGACTAAAACCATACGACCAACGGAAGCCGAACACCTATCAGAAAAGGTCGTCAGTACAATGAAGCACATTACGTTTGATCCTTTGTTTCAAAACGTGGTATCTCAGGCTCTTGGCAGAACTCTGATCGCTTCATCGATCGACGAGGGGCTTCTGTACCTAAGAAAAACAAACGCCCCATTCCGAATTGCCACCCTCGAGGGAGAAGTCGTGCAACTCGGTTCTATAACAGGAGGCACAAACAAAAACAACTCATCATTCCTAACGAAAAAGCGAACCTTATCTCGATTAGAGAAAGAACAAGAAACCGTTACGACCCGTTTAACCAGCGACAGCCAATTGCGAAACACCCATCAGAAGAAGCTGTCTTCTCTTGAGGAAGAGATCAAATCTATAAAAGAACAACAAACAAGCACGCTAAAGGAACTCGAAAAAGTAAGAGATTCCCATTATCAACTTTCCCTTTCCAGTAACCGAAGCGAGGAACAATTAGAAGCGGCCTCTTATGAATTCAGCCAAAAAGAAAACGAACATAAAGAAAAACACAAGTTGTACTTAAAAACAAATGAACGGGTGCAAAAGAGCGTTACTGCCCACCACGCTTCTCAAGATGTCCTTAATGCTCTTCTTCAGGAAGAAGAAAATTATAAAAGAGCCATAGAATCCTTGCAAGATAAGAAAACCGCATTCACTGTGAAACTGGAAAAATGGAAAGACGAGCAGCAGCGCTTGCGTGAATATTTAGAATCTTATAATCAGGATTCTGTTCCCGAACGAATTCACTCTCTGTCTATAACCATCGAAGAACTTCAAAAAGAAAAGAAAGCACATCAAGAGGGCATCAAGTTAATGGGTAAAGAAGCAGAAAATTTGGGTGCCGTTGTTGGCGAAAAAGAAACTTCTCTGCAAAATCTCAAACGTTATCTGTCTGATTTTGAACAGCGACTCCAGAAGATTGAAGCAAAAATCAAGGAAAAGCGGAACCAACTCCATGAAAAAGAAAAGAAACACAATGAGCTAACCGTAAAGATAAACAAAGAAACTTCTGAAAAGGATTCGATTTTACAACGAATAACCGAAGAATATGAAATGGATACAGAGGCGTTTATGCAGTTTGCTCCTAAAACGAACGTTATCGAACCTGATACAAAAAATAGAATCAAAAAGATGAAGAAGGAACTCCACGCCATGGGAGCCGTCAATCATACCGCAATAGAAGAATATGAAAAACTGAAAAAACGGTACGATGAGGAATCCAAACAGCACGAAGATATTAAACAAGCAGAACACGACTTAAAATGCTTATTGGAAGATATCAAACAGGAAATGTCTTCAAGATTTAGAAAAACATTTTCAGAAGTCTCTGCTAAATTTTCTGAAGTGTTTGTTGAACTCTTTGAGGGCGGTAAAGCGGAATTGTCCCTCGAAGATCCTGATTCTCCGTTAGAATCTCCTATCACCATCATAGCTAAGCCTCCTGGAAAAAAGCCTCAAAATATCTTGTCTCTATCAGGAGGAGAAAGAACGCTCACATCCGTCGCTGTTATATTTGCTATTATTTTCTCCAAACCGAGCCCATTTGTCATATTAGATGAAGTGGACGCAGCCCTTGATATTGCGAACGTTGCGAGGTTTGCATCCTATTTAAAAAAGATAAAAGATAAAAGCCAATTCATTATCATTACACATCGCGAGGGCTCGATGACCTCTTGTGATTACTTGTACGGGATTACTCAAGAGGAACGCGGCGTTTCGATCATTTTCCCTCACAAAGTGGATGTAACCAAACGAACGTCATAACCTTCCCGTATTCAACAGGGAAGGCTTTTTAGAATAAAAGGAGGGATTTGCGTGGATTACATCATACGAACGGATGGTTACGAAGGTCCGCTTGATTTACTGTTGGAGTTGATAAAAAAAAGAAAAATGGATATCAAGCAATTAAGAATCTCTGAAATTACACAGGACTATTTAGACACCCTTCAGCAAATGGAAAAAGCGAACATGGAGTTAGCTTCTGAGTTCACAGAAATGGCCAGCCTATTGTTGGATATAAAGTGCAAATCTCTCTTACATGATGAAAAAAAGGATGAAAGCAAGGATGAATTGATCAAACAACTTGAAGATTATCAACGGTATAAAGAATCTGTGCAACTAATGAAACAATTAAAAGATGTGGAGGAACGACACTTCAAACGAACGTTTGTTACCCCTGTAACGAAAAGGAAACCCGTTTGTGTGAGCGACTTGGTCCGCCAGTACCAGACGTTTATGGAGTCCGCCCTACCCTCGGTTTCGCCCTTAGACAGAATGGATGAGGAACGAAGGCGCATCCCTTACACATTAGAAGGAGAATTAGAGAATTGGAAAAAAGCAATTGATAACCAAAACACTCCATTCCTTCCTTACTTGCGATCTCTAAAAGAGCGCGAACAAGTGATCATGGCCTTCGGGGCTCTTCTTGAACTTATAAAAAGCAACATGGTTTTAATAAAGAAAGAGGGAAACGCGATTGTCATTATTAAGAACAAAGAGGTGTGAAATGCATGAAGAAAAATGACTTGGAAGCGTTATTATTTGTTTCTAAAGAGCCGATTAAACTGGAGGATATAGCAAAAAATGAAGAGGAAGAATACCCCATCCTTTTAAGGTGGATTTTGGAGCTCCAAAAAGAATATGAAGGGAGAGGGATTGGGATCAGGCAAGTTGCGGGAGGCTTTCAAATGTCTACAAACCCCCAATGTTCTGCGTTTGTGGAACACTATTTACCTAAACATGTTGAAACGTATATGAGTAAAGCCCAATTGGAAACGTTAACGTTAGTGGCCTACAATCAGCCCGTATCTCGCTCAACCATCGCAAAATACAGGGAGGTTAAAAACCCAGACGATGCCATTCAAAAATTAATCGATAAAAATCTCATAGCCCCAGAAGAAAAGGGGTATGTTACAACCCCACAATTTTTGACGTTTTACGGGATTAACGACTTAAAAGAACTGCCTACAATACAAAACAAATAAGAACGCCTAAGCGTTCTTATTTGTTCATAAAACCGCGCAATTTTTGACTTCTGCTAGGATGCCTTAACTTCCTTAAAGCTTTAGCTTCAATTTGTCGAATCCTTTCTCGTGTCACGCCGAACATTTCCCCTACTTGTTGCAGCGTTTTGGTTTCCTGGTCGTCGTTAAGCCCGTATCGATAGCGCAACACCATGGCCTCTTTTTGAGAAAGAGAATTCAATACCTCTTCAATCGTCTCAGAACGCAAGTCATTGTTCGTGCTGACTGCTGGGTCAACAGCACGTTCGTCTTGTATAAAGCTTCCTCTGGTGCTATCATCATCATCACCGAACTTAGCATCCATCGAAACAGGGTCTAAGGCCGTTTTAATAATATCGTTCACTTTATCCTCGGTGATTCCCATTTCTTCTGCAATTTGTTTAATCGTTGGCTCTTTGCTCAGTTGCTGAGTAAGTTCTTTTTTGACTCTTTTATATCGATTTAATGTCTCATACATATGAACTGGAACCCGAATGGTTCTTGATTGATCAGCGATAGCCCGTGTGATCGCTTGTCTGATCCACCATGTGGCGTATGTACTGAATTTAAATCCCCTTCTGTAATCAAATTTTTCAATCGCTCTCGCAAGCCCCATGTTTCCTTCATTAATTAAATCCAGGAAATCCAAGCCCCGATCCATATATTTCTTCGCTATGGAAACGACTAAGCGCAAATTCGATTCCGTCAATCGTTTTCTAGCATATTCATCTCCTGCTTCGATTTGTTTAGCTAAGATGACTTCTTTTTCAGCAGATAGCAAATCAAATCTCCCTATTTCTTGCAAATAGAGCTTTACTGCATCATCCGTCTCTAGCATTTTGTCTTCCTCGTTTTGCTTTTTCTCTTCTTCCTCTTCTTCCTCTGGCATTTCTTCTATGTACATTCCATCCTTATCCTGTAAATCATCAGCATCTTCTTCTTCAACGATTTCTATCCCCAAGTCTTCAATAAACAAATCATAAAGAGCTTCTATCTGTTCTTGATCTAACGAAACGCCCTTCACGATCTTTTTTATTTCGTGTAGCGTTAGCATGCCTTTTTTCTTGCCTTTGTAAATTAACACCTTCAGCTGTGTTTCTAACTCTTCCGTCCTTTTTACCCCCACCTCACCACCCCCTCAATGGAAAAACATTATACAAGGTGATCTTCATCAATAATATCTATTTTATTGTACTCTTCGTGTATTTCAGAAAAGTAACATACAAATTTTTCTAACGAACATTTGACGTATATTTTTTCCCCACTTATAATAACCTCGTCTGCGACGACCCTTGCTTTTTGATAAACAGATTGCAAATGCTGACTCAAAGGTTTTATAACAAACGTTGAACGGGCTTTTATCAATCCATTGATTGAACTCAATTCAAAAATATAAGAGGTTTCATATAACGACACAATATCCTCATATTTCACCCATCCATTAAAGCGCAAACGTTCTTCCATTTTCGTCACGATGGAAACATCGATCTTTTCCTTCAATAAAGCTGAAAAATCAGAAAAAGAAACTTCTCCCACGCATAGAAAATATTCTTTTCCTGGATACTCCACTTTGTCCACAATCATAGAATGCTTCGGTAAATCCCTAAGGAGGGATCCCATGGTTTCCGCTTTCCTCAATCTTGAAGATACACTTACTTTTTGTTTCCCTAGTCGTTCCACGTCTGATTTATATACGTCAATATTTAGGTTTTCTTTAAAATTTTCAATAAAAGCAAGCACTTCTTTTTTGGGGATGTATATATTCATTTGCATCAACTCCTGAACGCAAATATATATATAGAATCGTTTTTTTCAAGAATATTAAGCTTTTTTATGAGGAGGTGGTTATAATGAAATTGGACCTGCATATATCTGATTCATTTGATGAACAAAAACAAAATGAATTGTCAGACATCAGTGCATCCTTAAAATTTAAATGCAAAAAAACGGCTTACCATTATCAGCAAGTCCAAAATCTTACTAAGCGATCCAGCATCTTTGATACCGCGAATTATTACGAAGAAGTGAACTTACCTATATACTATGAATCCGAGAATTTTTTAATAGCCATTCGTTCTTCTGTTGATGTACTTATGCATTACCTTTCCGTTTTCTTTGATCTCAATCTTTCGGCCAAAGATGTTAACGTGCATTCAGTCTACAAACACAACAAAATTCCTAAAGGCGTCAAAAATACGTTCCATCAGTACACTCGACCTTATCAAAATAATATCTGGTTGTTTATATACGAACATCGAAACGAGATCGTTCACCAAAAAAGTTTTGATCAAATTCTCCCGATCCGAATCGACCTATTCTCATCGGACGTCCCCCTCATCTTTTTGGATTGGAAAGGCGAAGAGAAAGAACTGTTAACTTTGTATGGAGCTAGTTTACGTTTTTTAGAAAACTTCATATCACAAATTAACCAATCTATAAAATTGTCAATTCCTTAAAAAAACGAAAACTATCCATCCCTCCTTCATATCTTAATTCTAAGGGGGGCTTGATGAATGTATATTAAAGAAAGCAGCTTTAAAAACTTACTTTTGAAGTCTGAGATCATCATGTTCAGGAACCAACCTTTATACATCAAAAAGAAGCAAAAAAACATGGATATTGACTCCCTGTATTCTGTATTAAGCCATGATTGCGAATATCTCATTTACCCATGCCGCGACGGGAAGATCATCAAAGCCATTTCTTCGTCAGGAGAAAGCATTCTGGTAGGCATTCTGTTGGACAAAAAAAGCACCCTATATCGATAGGGTGCTTTTACATATATAAGGGAACTCTTTGCTTTCTTGTATCAAAGATTTCAAAACCAAAGTACTGAGCTTCATCGTACCCGAGCTGGACAGATAATACAGCGTCTTTTGATGAACGATACAAAGGTACCCCCTGATCAGCCATTATATAAAAATGTGGGTCGGCGGTAATCTTTTTGATTTTTCCTCTTAACCCAAAAGCCATGTTTACTTCCTTTTGAATTTCTTCTTTATTACACATGTCCTCAAGCAATAAGTCACTTTTAATCATTTTATTATACAAATATCGTCCTAATTTGTACTTTCGTTTTGAGAAAAATACCTTCTTTAACGCGTCAGCATCCTCGTATTTATGAATAACACTAAGAGGGAATCCTTCCTTTTGCGAGAGGGATTGCAATACGCTTTTATAATCCGCATCACACCGCTCACTTATAACATTTGACTCTTCTAATACGCAAGGTTCAAAAAGGCATTCCATTTCACTTGTTGATTTAAAATAGTTGTGCTGATTATAAGGAACGAGCTTTCCCTGCGTGTTCATCTTTACTAAATTCCTATGAACCTCAAAATCAGAACGCTTCAAATAGTGGCAGTCGTTTGTAGCTACGGAACGAATTCCCAACTTATCACCAATGGTTAACAGGTTGTTGACATTCTTTTGACTGGCCAGTGTATGATAGCTTTGTAATTCGATATAAAAACGATCTCCAAAATGCTTCTTATAGATGTTAGCTTCAAGTATGGCTTCCTTGTATTTCTTTTCTCGGATTAAAGTAGGGATTTTTCCTTTTGAACAACCACTTAATGCAATAACTCCATCGCTACATTGGAATAATTCTTGTTCGCTAATGTTTGCTTTTCCACAATGTTTATACCCAAAGTTGTTAAGCTGAATGATGTTTCTTAAACCAATATCATTCATGGCAATTACCGTGAGATGATGCTGACCAACATTTAATTCACACCCGTATAGAGGTTTTATGTTTGTATTTTGGCACTCTTGATGCAACGAACTCCAAGCGAATACATTATGGTGATCTGTAACGCAAACAGCCCCCATATTATACCGATTCGCTTGGTCAATCAGCTGGTGCATTTCAATAGCCCCATCAAATGGACTGAAAATGGTATGGAGTTGCAAATGTACGTGCATGACATCTACCACCTTTGGTAATAACATGTCCATAATTAAAATTTTTATACAAAAATACAGGCAACGCCTGTATTAATTGTGTCTAAACTTTAACTGCAATATTCTTCGATCCAACACATCTATAATTTCAAAGACCCCTTTTTCTACTTCAACTGTATTCCCTTCCTTCAGCCCTTCTTCCATTTGAGTAGCGATAAAACCACCAATTGTGTCCACTCCATCTATTTTCTCCAAACGTATCCCCAACTGCTCCATCACGTCATCAACCAATACGTTTCCTTCTATTAGAATCCCGTCGGTTGTTTCCTGGAATGGTTCTACTTCATCGTCAAACTCATCCTGTATTTCCCCCACAATTTCCTCTAACAGATCTTCTAAAGTGACAAGCCCTGATACACCGCTATATTCATCGATTACAATGGCCATCTGGTGATGCCCCTCCTGCAACAGGCGCAACGCTTTATGAAGAGAACACGTTTCATAAATTGTTTCCAAATTTCTTATTATAGGCTCCAATGAAAAGACTCCTTCTTGAGACTGATTATACAAATCTTTCACATTGATGTAGCCGACAATATCGTCTTTATCTTCTCCACATACTGGAAACCTAGAATGCGGGCTCTCCTTCACGAACGCCAGTGTTTCTGCTAACTCATCTTCAAGATAAATGCAATCCATATCCCGCCTGTGAACCATAACCTCTCGAACAAGCCTGTCGTGAAAATTGAACACCCTGTTAAACATTTCTTGCTCTTCTGGATCTATATCAGGGCTATTTGTAAGAATCATTTTGATTTCTTCTTCAGAATGGTGGTCCTTGTCTTTAATAGATGCAAAACCGATCATTCGAACAAATAAATTCGCTGTCCCATTTAAGGTGAAATTCACGGGGTACGTAAGCTTATAAAACAGGATAAGTGGTTTGCTTAATATCAAACTCAATTGTTCGGACTTTTGAATTGCCATTGTCTTGGGGGCCAACTCGCCTAAGACAACGTGAATAAACGTGATAATGCTAAACGCTATCAAGAAAGACAGGGTATGCGTTAAGGAATTATTGAAGCCAAGATCATGAAATAAAGGCTCCAGCAAATCAGCTAAAGCTGGTTCTCCTACCCACCCCAAAGCCAAGGCTGTTATCGTTATGCCTAACTGACATGCTGAGAGGTACTCGTCCAACTTATCAAGGATCTGAAGAACACCTTCAGCAGATTTTCGACCTGCATTTTTCAACTCTTCCATCCTCGTCCGCCTCACTTTTACAATGGCGAATTCAGCCCCTACGAAAAACGCCGTCAGCAGTACTAGAACGAAAACAATCAGCAAGTTTAAAATTTCAGAGTCCAAAAACATCCTCCTCCTATGTACACTATTTACGTTGTAATACGGGTTCGTGTTTTTGTCTAGAACCTATAAAAAAAAAGATGCCCTAACCATCAGACATCCCCTCGGTGAGTCAGTTCTTTTAAGGACTCGTTATACAAATCCACGGAAACCTCTTCGGTTCGGTTTTTTGTTTTACGCATAATGCCTTTTAACAGATCTGAAGACAAACTGCTGATCAATTGACCTTTCCACGGATTGATCGGAATAACATACGTACTGGGCGGCGCTTCCTTTCTCTCTTCTTTTGGTGGTCTCTCTTTCTGATTCTCACGTTGCCCCCCCGATCCCGTTTTAGGCGTATACGTAATCAAAGGCAGCCCCTTCACGGCACCGATTAGCTCCTGGTCTCTTATATAGTCGTAAACTTCATGTGCCAGCTCCATAGCCTCATGTTCAGGAATATACCTGGACACGCTTTTTTCTGACTTTCCAGCAGCGTCTATTTTTCCGTTTTTCCCTCTAACTCCAGGACTATCGTCAATACTAATAAGGTACTGATTTCTGTTTGTCATCTTAATTTTCAAAACACGTCTTCGCAACGGATGCTTTTCATTTTTGTCATATTTCATCCCGTAATCCTCATATGAATCACCGTAAATATCCTTGAAGTTTCGATTTAATATCGCTGTCAGTAACACCTTAGCTGTTTCTTTTTTAATGAAAAATTGCAAAAAAGCTGTTTTCTTATTTTCAAAATGCTCCGTTATAGAAAAAACAACGCTTCCCTTATACACATGTTCTTTCTTTGTATTTTCCTCCCAGTAATGCAGAGAAGGAGAAACATGCAACGTGCTCTTGTCGTTAGAGCTTTTGTAAATTTTTAAAAAAGGCGCAGTATGCCTCTCCCCGAAAAGTCCTTTTAATTCCTTTTGAATATCATTCACAACCTATCTCTCCCCATATCTCTTTTGCTACTATTTTCAAAAATACGAAAGAACCCTCGTTTTCACTCTTCGAAAACACAGAGGAATCTATTTGGTTTTTAAAAAAAGGAGAAATGACGTTTACCCTTTATTACAAGTTAAAGGAGGTGCAGGACATGCTCGATATGCTCACTATTATGAAATGGATTCCTATGGCCCTTTTTTACTTCGTGGTGGGATTTTTGATTGTTCTATTCTTAAAAGATAAGTACCAATCTCAACATTCCATCCTAAAGACGCATCCTTTGATCGGCAGGCTTCGATACGTATTTGAAATGATAGGCCCTGAACTTAGGCAATATTGGTTCAGTGGCGACAAAGAAAACCGACCGATTGACCGTGATACGCAGGAGACCATAGCAAAGGCTGGTAAATATGCGTCAACTGTTATCGGTTTTGGGTCAAAAAAGGATTTCTCAAAACCTGACATTTATCTATCTAACTCCATGTTTCCAAAAAACACGTCAGAATTGCGCGTTGACAATACAGCTAAAACGTTGACGCAAGTTTATGAAATTTTAAATGAAACACTCACGCAACGGAAAGAAAAAGTTAAAAAGACCTCCATTGAACCTTGGCATTTGGCTCCGCAAGACACAATTGTGATCGGGCCAAACTGCCCTCATCCATTTCGCGTCACGGGCCTTGTAGGAATTTCAGCTATGAGCTACGGCGCTCTGTCTAAATCAGCTGTTAAAGCTCTTGCGCAGGGTGTTGCTATATCAGGCGGGTCTTTCATGAATACGGGGGAAGGTTCTATTTCCAAATACCATTTATCCAAAGTTTACACGATCAATAAAGATGCTTCGTTTAAAGCCCTCTCCCCCATCGAACAAAAGATCTTCCATTACGTAGAAAGAAAACCTTATAAGTCAAACTTTAAAATCACCCAGCGCTTCAACCTTTCAGACGAAGAAATATTGTCAGGACTCGTCCAAAAAGGAGCGTTGCAAGAAAAGAGCGCTGACCTGATATTTCAAGTCGGATCTGGACTATACGGGGCCAGAGGTGAGGACGGGGAGTACTGTGAACAGACGTTCTTACGGAACGCCAACAAAAAAGAAGTGAAAGCAATTGAAATTAAACTGGCCCAGGGAGCAAAAACCAGAGGCGGAAAGCTCAATAAAGAGAAAATCACAAAAGAAATTTCAGAAATCAGAGGGGTCCCTATGGGCAAAGATATCGAGAGTCCTAATCGCTTCCCGCTATTTCAGGATATGGAAGGACTATTCGATTTGATTCATCATTGGCGAGATATAACAGGAAAACCTGTTGGGATTAAAGTCGTAGCAGGTAACGAACTATCTTTCGAAGAGATGGCATCCTATATGAAAAAGACAAACAGAGGTCCTGATTACATAGCCATTGATGGCGGTGAAGGAGGCACGGGAGCAACCTATGCCGAAATGGCCGACTCTCTCGGCTTACCTATATATGCAGGTCTATCAATACTGCAAAACACCCTATTAAAATACGGCGTACGTGACCGTGTAAAAATTATCGCCTCTGGCATGCTAGCCACTTCTGATAAAATGGCGATCGCGCTTTCTTTAGGCGCCGATCTGATATATATTGCCAGACCTGCTATGAACACAATAGGGTGCATCAACGCTGGTAAATGCCACACAAACCACTGCCCAACAGGCGTTACGAGTCACCTCCCACACCTTGAGGCAGGTCTGGTGGAACAAGAGAAACGTTTCCGTACAGCGAATTATTTAACGACCATGCGAAAAGGGTTGTTCATGCTAGGGGCTGCCTGCGGAATAGAATCTCCTGTTTTATTCGATCGCCACCACATCACTTTCCATGAAGGACGAACAGGTAAAAAAGGAATGTAAAAAGCATTGCACCTGCAATGCTTTTTTCTCATCACGTTCCTCAAAACACCTCACTTATTGGCAGCGTTTCTATTGAGGCGTGACGGATTTGCACCATTTTACATTTGTGAGGATTAGCTTTTTTCCATTCTTCTGTTATCTGCTCGACATTTTTTTTACTTCTTTCATCCTTACAAACGAACCCAATATTCATCAGCGCATGTTTCCGATTTAATATTTTAAACACTTCTTCCTTTCGGGCTTCGTCACTTAGTAATGTTATGTAACAATGGACACCATTTTTCGTAACCTCTATTTCGTTCACCGAAGAATCATCAATAACATATTCTTTCTCTTGGAATGCATTTTCAGCCTCGTATAAAAAAGCTCCTTTGTTCAGGGGAATATATTCCTTCTCGAAACTTTCTTTTAACGAAAGAGCGGGAGAAAACCCGAACCACTCTTCAAAACTCTCCTTCCCTTTATTTGTAAGAGAGCAAAGCGCATTCTCTTTACCCCCTACTTCTACTACTTCATAATGAATTAAGTTTTTTCGTTTTAATTCTTTTATTTCCCCTAATTCATAGTCCCCATCCTTTAGACAGGAAGATGAATTATATCCGATCTTTTCGATAAGTTCTTTCTCGCGTTTCGTCGGCATTTCTTTTTCGGAACTGACTTCTTCCCCTAAAAAAGAGCTAACACTTATTAATAATTCTTCGGCGTTCGTCGTAACCGACAACCTGGCAATCATCTCAGTATACGATATGAGTTGGTTCGCTTTTTTGTAATCGTCTTCTTGCACGGCTTCATGCAGTTCCTCCGAAAGACGTCGCTTCACTTCCTTTTTTAACACCTCAAACGACGATTCCATTTGTTGGATCGATTGAACAAAGCCGTCCGTCGCTTTTATCATATCCATGTCAATCCCTCCCTTGTTGTTTTTTTAACTCTTTCGATAGAATGCTTTTAGATCGGATTTCTTGTTTCATTCTTTCGGAGTCGATATTCAAATAAATCATAGTCGTATTGATGGAAGAATGACCTAAAAACATCTGAATCTTACGCAAGTCCACTCCTGCTTCTAATAAAAGGGTGGCAGATGTCCGTCTTAAACTATGGCACCCTATATTTTTATATATTCTGGCCTTTTTTGCGTGATGTTTAACAATCGATAAGGCCGCTCTTTCGGTCAACGGTTCATTTGTCTTTTTCCGAGTGAAAAGGAATTCACCTTTTTTCTTATTCGCTTGGATATACGTTTTGAAATAAGGAATAATCTCATCAAACAAAGGTACTTCACGGTCTTTCCCATTTTTACCTCCTTTGATGTAGACGGTTTTATTAGAGAATGAAATATCCTCCGTTTTTAAGTGGCACAGTTCAGAAACTCGTATGCCAAAAAATAAAAAAGATAGTATTAAGACTTTATTTCGCAGACGCAAATAAGGAATACTGTTTTTTTCCACCATATCTATAAGGCGCATTGCTTCTTTTAATGTTAAATTTTCTTTCGGCTTTCGGTCTTGGTCTTTCACTTTAACTGTCTTGATTTTTTGCATAGGATTTGTACCGATATGCTCGCGGGATTCCAGATAAGAGAAAAAAGATCGTAACACGGATATTTTATTTACCAGCGTGTTTGAACCATTCCCTTTCTTAAATGAGTCCGCCTGATATAAATCAATATGCATGGTTTTGATGTCTGCAATATGGCTCACCCCTAATGACTCTACAAAATCCACGAACGATTCTAAGTTACTCTTGTATTTGCGTAACGTATGTTGGCTTGCGTTCTCATATTCCATGTATCCTAAAAAAAGTTCTACATAGTGCTTCACTCGCGTCACCCCCCTCCTCGTATTGCAAAAAAGGATGCCATTTCCTAAAAAAGATGGTCAACCAACTGGAGGGGCTGACCATCTTGTGAGAAACACTAAATAATTCGCTTTAATTTTCCTAATGCTGCTTTTTCAATCCTGGATACGTGAGCTTGAGATATACCTAACTTATCTCCTGTTTCTTTTTGGGTTTGATCAAGGTAATAACGCATTTTAATAATGGCTTTCTCATTCTTATTCAGATGTTCAATTTCATGCTTTAATGAAAATGCGTTCACCCATTTTTCTTCACATACCGTGTGGTCTTTTAACTGATTTTCAATCGTTGTTTCTTTGTTGTCATTTCCACCGTTACTCGGCGCTGCAATAGAAATGATTTCTTCTGCCGATCCGAGTGCCACAGCCACGTCTTCTGGCTCTAGATCCAACGCTTTTGCAATAGTGGATACCCGCGGCTTATGATGGTTTACTTGTTCGTATTTTTCCACAAAGGAAAGGATCTGATAATAATTGGTCTGAATGATCCGACTAACCTT
Organism: Pontibacillus sp. ALD_SL1; assembly: GCF_017355605.1. NCBI lineage: Bacteria > Bacillati > Bacillota > Bacilli > Caryophanales > Bacillaceae > Pontibacillus > Pontibacillus sp. ALD_SL1. Next base: position 704,896 of record NZ_CP062975.1, on the reverse strand, counting down.
TACAGGCTTGGTGTCCCTGAGGTATTTCTTGGTCTCCCCGAGGATCATAGGCACCGCATAAGTGGAAAATTGAACGCCTCTTGAGACATCAAAGCGATCCACGGCTTTAATTAATCCGATCACCCCGACTTGAAATAAGTCTTCCTGAGTATTCGTGTCCCTTTTGAAACGTTTCATCAAATTCAGCACAAGTCTGATATTGTGTTGAATCACTGCTTCACGACTTTTCTCACAACCGCCTTGCGCTTTTCTTATTAAATTCATTACTTCTGATTGAGTGAGCACGTGTTGTTTCTTATACTTTGGTATTGGACTGTTCATTATCATCCTCCAAACTTGATGCACACTTTATTCTATGCAGGCTCTTCGTGGATTTTGATAAAACGTTAGATGTTTATTGTCATACCGCGCTTTTCCGCTATACTTATAAAAAGGCGGTGATGCATTCATGGGGTACACGTATTCGCTAGCCCACCTCGACCTCCTAAAGCTAAAATCAAAGAGCGACTTAGTTAACGCTATGAAAAATCATGATCTTGATTCTTATACATATTCTGTTCACACTGGCCAATTAAATATGGCGATCGGCAAAGAGCTAGGCTTCAAGCACGAATACACGTATTTGCTTTTCCAATGCGGGATCTTTCATGATACTGGAAAACTCGGCATGAACACGGAGTTTTTAAATTATCCTGGCGCCTATACATTATCTATGTACAAAGAAATGAAAAAACACACAAGCGGAGGAGGCATGCTTTTGGAAAAAATCGGGGCGGAAGAAGAGATCATTAACACCGCCAAACATCACCATTGCAATTATGACGGAAGCGGCTATCCAGGAGGATTCTATGAAAAAGAAATCCCTTTTGAAGCAAGAATCACAAGAATTTCTGATTCCGTGGATGCTTATATGACGAAGCGGTGTTATAAAGAAGGTGGTCCTGCTAACGGGGTGCTAGATGATTTAAATCAATATATCCACTCCAGCTATGACCCCGCTATTCTGCAAGCCTTCTCCAGTGTTCACGCTGCGATTATGAATGCGAGTCATAAAGACGGAAACGATCGTCCGTCCCAACATTTGTACATGCATTACTTGTCAGCTCACTACGGGGAAGCGGAAAAGGAACGCTTTGAAATCGAACTCTTACAATCAAAAGCCAACTAAATTGGAGGCAGGCTACCCAATTTAGCTGGCTTTTTGTGATTCCGCCCCTTTTTATAGGCGTTCATCGCTTATAAACATCTCAACTTCAGCCCATAAACACTCATCTTCTATATGGAAACATCCTCGTCTTATAAAAAGTTGAATCAGGCTTTTCCCCCCATATAAAAGGTCAACTCTCCCCCTTTGTTCAGAAACGATAAACCCCTTTTTCTCCAAATGCTTCATATCGCTTACGAACTCTTCAGAAAAAACAGCTTCCCTCCCTTCCCATTTTTCCAATTCTAAAGCAACGTGTGTCAGCTCTAGTGCTCTTAACATCTGGCTATCAACACCTTTCTTTCTGATAGCGAAGACGGTATTTCCGTTCATTGTTTCTTCTTATTTTCAACGTTTGTTGGTTTACAGCTATTTCTCCTTTGCGAACCAATTCTCTAAATGCTCTTGTAATGGATTCAGAAGGCGTTGTATGTGCTATATCTGAGATGTGCTGATATCCGTCGAAATGTTGCCAATATAAAACAATCAACATGTTGTAGTTGTTTTTTGAGTCGGGAAACTTCTTGACCAATAACTTAATATTGTGTTTCACGGTGTCCATTTTTCTTCCCACAAAAATCACCCTCCGATAGTTCATTATATAAAAGAAAAAAATAAATATTCTTGTCTTTTTCTATGAACCATGTATAAGCAATTAGCGGGGTGATGAAGATGATCTATTCTATTGATGCTGAGTTAGTTTCACACACGTTGGGTTTTGCGGCAAATGTACGTGTTTTAAGGGCCAACAACACAAATATATGTACAAGCATCCCAACAAAGAAAAAGGAAGAGGTTGCGTTTCTTGAAAATCAAGAAGCTAAAATTTCTTATTTTTACGGGGAATTTCAATACATCTTTCATGTGATGTTTATTCGAGAGGAAAGCATTGAAGGGAGACGAGCGCTCTTGTTTAACATCGTAGAAGTCGAAATTTTAAATAATTATCGCCAAGAAAAGCGGGAGCATGTTGAGATTAAGACCCTTCTATTAACCTCAAAAGATATGATTTACGGCGTTATTTTAGATCGGAGTGACAGCGGACTTAGAGTTGAAACAGACCAGCCCATCCGAAAGAAAAAGTGCGAACTTCACTATGTGAACGAAAATGGTGAGTCCGTGTGTTTTAAAGGGAAAATCTTATGGTCCAAGAAGAACGATGAGGGCAAATTTCAGTACGGTCTTAAAGGGAAATAAAGAGAACTTTTAAGTTCTCTTTAAAAATTTAAAGGGACTGGAGCGTTATGACCTAACTAATAAATGGCTCACTGAGCCTACTTAAGGGGGGATTTTATGAAAAGGAAGCTGCTGTGGTTCGCCTCGTCTGTGGTGTTGTCGTTTGGTTTATTGTCTAGCCCTTCGTCTCATGTGGAAGCTGCAAGTTCAATAAAGGAAGGGACAATAACAGCCTATTGGCTAACGTTTCGCTCTGGACCTTCCACTTCTCACAAAGCCTTGGATTACATTAAAAAAGGGGAAAAAGTCATCATCCTAAAAGATGGATCTACTTGGGATCAGGTTCTTTACCAAGGGAAAACAGGATACGTTCATGACAACTACATCACCGTTAAAACCTTGCAACAATCTGTTGAAACGAAAACCGTCAATGCGGGTTCTGAACGATTGAATGTTCGAAAAGGGCCTTCAACATCTTATTCTATAATAGGAAAATTAAACACAGGGGCAACCGTAGAAATCCTTAAAGACCTTGGTACTTGGGAATATGTCAAATCAGGAAGCACAGTTGGTTATGTTCACAGCGACTTCCTGGAATCAAAAGGATCATCTGGCATAAATGTTTCTGACATTCATGTTGTTAACGCTGGTGAAACCCTTTGGTCAATCAGCCAAAAATACGGCGTGTCTGTTCAATCGTTGCTCGATCGCAATCAACTCAATTCCAATCTCATTTTCCCTGGTCAACGTTTATCTATAACCAAAAAGGCAGAAACCATCGATAATCGCTTAGCTGGGAAAGTTATTGTGCTTGACCCAGGGCACGGTGATGACCGATCTGGTGCCGTAGCAAATGGGCTGGTAGAAAAAGAAGTGAACTTAGATATAACCAATCGAGTCAAAAAGAAGTTAGAGTCTTCTGGCGCTAAGGTCATACTTGCTCGTACAGGAGATACGGACTGCATGCCTCTTGGAAGTTATTATGAAGACTTGTATTGCCGACCTGAGGTTGCCACGGAGAACAAAGCTGATATCTTCGTTAGTATACACGCAAATGCATTCACTTCGACTGCAACAGGTGCCGAAACATTCTACTATAAGCAATCGGATCAAAAATTAGCCCAATCACTTCAAGATGCGTACGTAAAAGAAACAGGATTACATAACCGACGCGTCGCCAAAGAAGACTTTGCCGTATTAAGAGTCAGCACGGTCCCTTCAGCATTAATTGAGACTGGCTTCCTTACGAATGTCAATGACTCCAAACTATTCAAAACAGAATCAGGTCTTAATAACATGGCGACAGGCATTTACAAAGGAATATTAAAATATTTTGGATATTAATAAAACACCCTCTAGAACAGAGGGTGTTTTTCAAGGGAGTAGCAGATTATATACATAAGAAAGGATGATGACCATGAGTGTCCGTACCTATAAATTCGTTCTTCACCCATCAGAAAGACAGCGCGCTTTGCTTGATACGCTGCAACTTTTCTGTTCTTACGTAAGCAATGCATACATGTATATTACTACGAAATATAGTAAATCGAATGATAAAAACATGAAAAATAGCGAAGTGAATGATTTGTTAAATGCGATAAAAACCAAATATAGCAGTTTTTCATCCCTCTCGACTGACATCGTTCACGCAGTTGGAAAAGAAGTGATCAAAGCACCTCATCAGCATACCCCCATCACTTTCATCCCGTTGAAAAAAACATCCATAAAAAATGAGTTCGTATCCATCGGTTACCACACGTTCATCCCCTACAAACAAACCCGCCCACTTCCCGAATCTCCAAATTCCATCTCTAACGTTCAAATCAAAAAACAAGGTCAAAACTGGTTTGTTTACTGCTACATTTATCAACCTACCACTTCTGTAAACCCTCGAAATCTACATAAATTTGTCGGTATCGATGTAGGGTTAAAGGAGTTCGCTATCCTTTCAAACGGGACAAGGATTCCTAACCCCAGATATTACAGAACCATGGAACACAAGATTAAAATGGAGCAACAAAAATTAAATAACAAGATCAAAAACTCCAAAAGGTGGAGCGCCCAAAAAGAAAGATTGGGGCGTTTGCATCAAAAAATTCACAACCAGCGAAAGGACTTCATACATAAGACGGCTAACGATATAATAAAGAACTTTGATGTGATCGGAGTCGAGTCCCTTTCTATACAAAAAATGAATCGAAACAGGAAATTTTCTAAATCCATTTTGGACGCCTCCTGGGGAGACTTTATTTCTACACTAAAGTACAAAGCTGAGGATCAAGGAAAAGCGCTTGTGGAAGTTGATCGCTTCTATCCTTCTTCACAATTGTGCTCTGTGTGTGGAAGCAAACAAATAATGCCGTTGAAGTTGAGATTGTTTAAGTGCAATACCTGTTCTGCTATTATCGAGCGGGACTATAACGCTTCACTGAACATCGAAAGGGAAGCAAAAAACAAGTTCCTGGAGCAATATGTGTTCGGTGAACAGAACCTCAACGACATGGGGGGATAGCCTGTTTGAAACAGGAAACGAATACCGTTGTCGAGGGAGTAGTGGATTGAAAGTCCAGGGCTTCGCTCTGGACTTTATGTTTGGATAAGCCTTTATCGAGGAGGGCTTTTTATGTATTATGAACGCTTATCGCAAGGCGAAAAAATAAGCTTTGTGCACTCCATGAGAGAGATGATCAAAAAATTTTTACAAAGTTATCAGTACCAGATTAGCGCTTTTGACAGCGAAGAGGCCTTGATCAATGATATGTACTTCTATTGGTTTCGACACTCTGTATATAAAGACTACGTCTGGTGCCGTGAACTTCGGACGACGAATTTCGATGATGAATTTATATATGAAACAAAAACGCTTTTAAGATTTTATTATTGCAGGCACAAAATAACAGAGGAGAGGTGTATGCATGACCGTATTCGGTATACCGTTAGACGATTTACTTAAAGTCATTCTCATAGATCTGTTGTTGAGCGGGGATAACGCTCTGATCATCGCAATGGCGGCCAAAAACGTTCCAAAAGAAAAAAGAAAATATGCTATTTTTTGGGGTACGTTCGGAGCCATATCGTTACGTATTATATTTGCATTCTTAATTGTCTTCCTTTTGGGCATCCCTTACTTAAGCACCATAGGTGGCGTGTTATTACTGTGGATTTCATTTAAACTGCTTGTGGATAGCGGTCATCACAACACGAAAGAAGGCGGTGCATCCATCTTGTCTGTCATCGCTACGATCATATGGGCTGATGCAGCTATGTCTCTTGATAATGTGTTAGCGTTAGCGGGCGTAGCACACGGAAATGTAACGATTATTGTCATCGGGATTATCATCAGCATTCCTATCATCATTTGGGGGAGCGCGCTTATCGTATCAGCAATTGATAAGTATCCTATTGTTATTTTTATTGGAGCTGGACTCCTCTCCTTCACGGCTGGGGAAATGATTATTGCGGACTTTGATGCAATAGGGCACGGCCCGCTTCACTACATCATTCCCACCATCCTTGCTTTATTTGTCATGGGAGCGGGGTATGTCTTCAAAACAAAAAAAGGTCTTCATTAAGACCTTTTTTTGGTGAAGCGTTATAAAGCCGAACTGTTTTTCTCTGGATGCTGCTTTTGGATCGGCTTTTGGAACATGGCGTGAATATCTTTTTTCTTTATTCGTGTTTTACGTTGCCAATGCTTTTGTCCTTCTGATTCTTCAATCATCTGTTTTACTTCGAGGAATTTATTAACCAAATAAAACACCTCCGCATATTCTTATGTTTCTACTCACCTTGCGTTTTCAGGAATTAATTCTTCTTATATTTTTTTTCAAGAATTCTTCCTTCAAGGAACAGACACAAATCTTCTACGGTTTCGAAATGATCCAGTTCTGATTCAACGGGCAAAGCGTTCGATTGATCGACTGCTAATTCCCAATATTCAATCAGATTTAAATAGGCATTTAAGAAAGATTCGGAATCGTTTTCGAATAAGTCTCTGATTCTGACTTCTGGTCGGAGAGCCTCCATGCGATCCTGTGTATCTTTTTTGTGTTCTGGCATCCATAAAAAAAGATACTTGATCACTGTAAATAAGATCTCGCACTCCAATTGATCACCGAAGAAATGTTTCTTGATGGTTTTGTTAATGAACTTTTTTTCGAATTGAATAATTTCTGCCATTTTTATCACCCTTTGTTATAGTCTATGGCAACGAAGAGGGAATATGACCGCCTCTTTATATACATTATACATTCACGAGTATGGGAATCGTAGCGATTTGTACGAAATACTTTTATTCATTCTGTCCTAGGGGGAATGGCTTTTTTTTATAAAAACTAAACAGAGGAGTGATAACAATGAAAACGGTTTTAGTTGTTTTTGGCGGAATGTCATCTGAACATGACGTTTCTGTCCGATCTGCTTATTGTGTTAGTAACCAGCTCATTTCAAATGGTTACCCTGTTCAATACATGTATCAGACCAGAAAAGGGGTATGGCTTCACAGCTCGGGAAGGCACACTCATTTTATTTCAGAAAACGAGATGCTAAAATCCCTATCCCCTGTTCGCGACGTATTATCCTCTTTAAGACAAGCGGATGTCGTATTTCCTTTAATACATGGTTTCCAAGGAGAGGACGGAACCATACAGGGATTCTTAACATTTATGGGGATTCCTTATGTGGGATGCGGTGTTAAAGCCTCTTCCCTCTGTTTTGATAAAAGTCTCGCAAAACGTATGTTAAAAATTGACGGTATTCCCCAATCTCGTTACATCCATTTCACAATAGAGGATTACGAGACCAATTACCGTTCTAAGTTAAAAGAAATTTTGCATTTCTTCTCCTTTCCTTTATACGTTAAACCAGCATGTTCTGGTTCAAGCATTGGAATTACAAGAGTAACACATGCTTATGATCTTGAACGTGCAATCAGGCAAGCGTTCAAACATGGTGAGGTATGTCTCATAGAAGAAGAAATCGTAGGCAGGGAAATTGAAGTGGGGGTTTTGTACCAGGATGGAAAATGGCTGATCTCACCTCCTGGAGAAATCATAACAGACAGTGAATTTTATGATTATGAATCTAAATATCACAAGCCTTCCACTCTTACGAGAGTGCCAGCTGACTTGTCTCAACACACACTCGGTGAGATTCATACTATTACACGACAGGTTATCGACACGTTAGGCATCACTTCATACGCTAGACTTGACCTATTCGTAAAAAAGGAAACAGAACGCGTATACGCCAATGAAGTCAACACTGTCCCAGGTTTCACCTCGAGGAGCATGTATCCCCTCCTGATGGAAGCGGCAGGTATTCCTTACGAAAAATTACTAGATACGCTGATTATGAACGCTTTTCACCATAATAAGGGGGCTGTCATATGAAAGTTTCTATTCTTGGTTCAGGGAGCTGGGGAACAGCCTTAGCTTCCCTGTTAGCGGACAACCATCACGAAACTATTCTGTGGAGTCGACGTGAAGACATTGCGCATGAGATAAACACACGTCACACTAACGAACGCTACCTTCCTGACGTTTCCCTCCCTTCTTCATTGTCCTGCACGACAAATTTGACTGAAGCCTTAAAAAATAGTCCCCACATCGTCCTCTCCGTCCCATCATCCTCCATTCGTTGCCTGTGCCACCTTATAAAACATTGCGGAGTTGATCTTTCTCATTCTTATATTGTCCATACGTCAAAAGGGATCGAGAAAGAAACCCACAAGACGATTTCATCTATGGTGGAAGAAGAATTAGGGAGATCTTACAGAAATGGGGTGAGCGTTCTTAGCGGCCCCAGTCATGCCGAAGAAGTGGCGAGAAAAATGCCCACAAGCGTCACGATTGCCTCTCCATCAGCATTAACCGCTTACTGGATTGAAAAAGCGTTTTCTAATGAATATTTTCGCTGCTATATCCAAAATGATGTTACAGGGGTAGAGCTTGGTGGGGCCTTAAAAAATATTATGGCTTTAGCAGCAGGGATAAGTGACGGTTTAGGGTATGGCGATAATACCAAAACGGCTCTTATCACCAGAGGACTTCATGAAATGATTCGTTTAGGAATGGTCATGGGAGCCAAAAAAGAAACCTTTTGCGGTCTTTCGGGAATCGGCGATCTTGTGGTCACATGCACAAGCCAGCACAGTCGAAACTGGAAAACTGGTTACATGTTCTCCAAAGGAGCCTCTCTTTCCTCTATTTCAGATAAGATAGGGATGGTGGCAGAAGGAGTCAAAATGACCGAGTGCGCTTTTGCACTATCGCAAAAACTGGGTGTAGATATGCCGATCACAACGTCGGTTTACCGTGTGCTTTTCGAAAACGCCCAACCTGAGGAGATGGTTTCAGAATTGATGAGCAGGGCACCAAAAGACGAACAACTCATGTAGCCTGTAATCTGTCTTGAATACAAAAAACGCAGCTGGTTACCCTCTGCGTTTTCTTATGTCATTTCACTTTTAGCTTTTTAGGCTCTCTCTTTACACGCGTAACTTTGGTTTGCAAGGATGAAACGGTCTCTGTGCATTCAGCTATCATTTTAGGGGTAATTCGTTCTTGTTTGGTCAGCATTGAAAAATCCCAATGCGTTTTTAAGTCAGAAGGGGATATGTAACTTTGCCCTTCTTTCGACTTCTCATTAATGTCATGAGCCAAAGCTTCTTTGTTAAGCACTTCTTTCACATGCCCCTTCAGATACACCTTGCCGTAGCCTTCCGATGGGAGAGGGACGACCAATTCGTGTTCTTTCCGTTCGTCGAATTTTTTCTCTATGTATTCTTTTAACATCTTATTTTCTTCGTTGTATTCTCTGACCATTTCTTTGTTCTGAAAATATTGAATGACTGCCTCTTCAATCGTCAACTTTCCTCGGGTTAGGGAAACATTTACTTTTTCATTTTGTTTAAGCATGAATCCATCTCCTTCACAAACGTTGTTTTTGTCATATGTAGCTTTACTATGAAATACCTTTATACAGAGGTGAAAACAATGATCTTGTATATTGAAAACGAAGACGTGAATGTCGTAAAACTGGGGTTATTTCTGAAGAACCACCAAACTGCAACCCTTGTTTTTTCTTCCCTAGATGTAAGGGATGCGATAAAAAACAAACTTGATTCTCTCCTGCGCTACGAGGAATTCAAGAATCTTGATCTGACGTATAAAATCATGAAACCAAATTCAGTTTTATGGGGAATCAGACCAGATCAAATGATGTAACCACGTTTTTTCGTTTGTTAACAAAAACAAGTCCAATAACCGATTATTGCAAAACGTTTTGTAGGCAGAGGATCTGAACATAAGATGTCCGTCTTTTACAATTAAGACCAGTTCTCCCTTTAAGTAGTAATAAGTTCGTTCCCCTTTTTTAGACTTTACAGATCCGTGGTTAAGAATGGCGAAGGATGAGACGAGTCGCGATATGTAGGGGCAGGAGAAAGACCCTTCGAAAGAAACAATTGGTCTGTCCCCGCTCCTTTTTATGATCCCGACGTGTTCTTCTCCTCCCGAATCTACAATAACCCACTCTTTCTCGGAAATATGATACGACAGGGACAACAATTGAAGCTTCCTGCAAAACGTTTTCTCCATAGGCGAAGTGATCGGAAACTCAGCCACCATCTCTGTCCTCACGTTAACTCACGTACCCCTTAAGCTTTTTGGAGCGATTAGGTTTTTTTAGCTTTTTCAAGGCTTTAATCTCAATTTGCCGTACGCGTTCTTTTGTAATACCGAAGTGTTTCCCGATTTCCTTCAATGTTTTCCCTTCGCCTTTATCCAAACCAAAACGAAGGCGCAAAATTCCTTCCTCTCTTTCTGTCAAAGTCGACAATAACTCCTCCAGCTCGTCTCTTAATTCCTGTTGTTCAATGTCTACAAAAGAACGGAGAGAATTTTCATCATCGATAAAATCAACGATTTCCGTTGTGGATTCGTCCTTTGCTTTTTGCTCCAAAGAAACAACATCCATGGATGCCTGACGATACTTTTGAAACTTTTTCATATCCATATTCATAAAAGAGGCCAGTTGCTGATCAGTTGGGAACTCATCGAATGTTTCTATGTACTCCAACTCAGCTTGCTGAATTCGAGTAATGATCTCATGCAAATGAACAGGAAGACGGACCGTTCGTGTTTTTTCGTTTATAGCGCGGGTAATGGCTTGTCGAATCCACCAGGTAGCATACGTGCTGAACTTGTATCCTCTTCTGTAATCAAATTTCTCAACAGCCCGAATAAGTCCAAATGTCCCCTCTTGAATGCAATCAAGTAAAGGCAAGCCCTTGCCGTTATAGTGTTTGGCAATAGAGATGACGAGCTTCAAATTAGACGTGACCATTTTATCTTTTGCGAACAAGTCCCCTGCTTCCACAAGCATAGCGAGCTCTTTTTCTTCATCTCCTGTTAACAAATCAACTTCGCCAGCTTGTTGCATGTACAATGTCGTGATATCGACTGTCATTCAACCCAACCCCTTTTGATTTATATATGAATTTTCTCACAATTAACAAAAGTGAGCAACAGTTATTTTGTTAAAAATACATTTTTTTATATTTTTAAAAGTTTCCAACAAAAAACCGCAAACAATACGTTCGCGGTTTAGACTATGGGCGCTTCAATGAATTCTGCGATTTCTTGAAACACCTTATCGTGCTGCTGATATGTCTCGGGCTCCCTTTTCGCCAACGCTTTCTCTTTCAAATCGTAGACCCGAGCTTTTGTTTGATCATCAATGAAAAGAGATAGGGTTTTCTGTTCAAAGAAAATCTTTATTTCTCCGTATTTGAACAAAAGAGTCAGCTCTCGTTCCTCATCCTTCCTTAGCGAAAAATAGGACCTTTCCACTCCCGTTTCAAGCATATATTTAAATTTATCCGTATTCTTTTTGGTTGTCGGAAGCCCATGGAATGAAAACAGAGGACCGATCCATATTCTTATCATTTCCCAATCTTCTTTGATCTCTTTTTGTCTTTCGCTTATCATGTCAACCACCTCTTTTTATGTATTTTCATCCTAACACTCATCTTGGGCTACGAGGGAAAAATACGCCGATATTTTCCACGCTCCCCCCTTTTCATTAATTGTACATAATATAAAAAAAGAAATAAACCACAAAAGGCTTATTTCAAATACATAAATGGATGAACAGCTTCGCCAAGACCTAAAATGTCGTGAAATCCTAGAAGGAAAAGGGAAAAGGCCACTAGAAACGCTCCTATTACCGTTAATTCACTTTTATTCGCTTTCATAGCTGTTTTTACTTCTCTTTTCATCTCTTGCCCGTTGATTTTAATAACCATGGTTGAACACCCTTTCTGAGTTTTGCCCATTATACAAAACGATGCTAATTTGTGGTTTTTTTTTCTGCATCTTTTTACTACCGTGTTCATATGATTGCCAATAGGTTTTATATCGGGGGAATAAAAGAAAGGGGCGTAGCGGTCTTGTAAATTGAAACCCTGAACCTTCCAGAGCCCGTGTCGGCAGACCTTTTTCCAACTTCTTTCTTGATTTGCTCCCATTTCTATCTTTTTTCTCACAACCCTTTTCTTCGTTTTTTCTATCTGTTTTCATAGGTCTTTCTGTGTTCTTTCTGTGTCTGTTCCGCGTACCCGTTCCTCCGACCAAAAACCAAAAACATGTTGGAACTTAAAAGTGGTCCATGCGGTGTGCTCTTTAAGAACTCGAACTTTACAGTTCGCTTTTCAGCCCCTTCTTCATTCGGACTTTTTTGCGTTTCCCGACCGTGACACCATGCTGATACCAGCGCTGGCACCAATACGAGATGATCCAGGTTGATCCACTGAACACAATTAATGAAGCAACAATCTCCGCTGTTGCAATTTCATCCAAAAGGATTCTAGTGAATAAAACCATCGGTGTGAAGAAAGGCAAATACGTAGCAGCGATAATCAGCGGGTGATCAGGGAAAAACGTAGCGGCAATGCCAACACCAAAAGAAATCATCCCTAAGAACACAAGAGGAGTGAGAAGCGGTTGCAGTTCCTCGATTTTCTTAACAAGAGAACCAACCGTGGCGTAGAGGAGCGCATAAAAACCAAAACCTATTACAAAGAAGAAAACAAACCACAAAACATTCCCCAGAGCCAGTTCACTTAATGACACACTCATAATAATAAAATTCATGGTCCCTTTCTGTTCAAAACCTAGCGATTTTACAACCAACAAACTTCCGACCAGAACTCCGACCTGGATCATTCCAGCTGTTAACGCTGAAGCAATCTTTGCGTAAAGAAAATAAAGGGGCTTTGCTTTTGGTAACAATAATTCCATTACTTTTGAAGATTTCTCGCTCGCCACACTCATGGCAACCGATTGAGCGTACCCCATGATAAAGACATACATCAGGAACAAGAACGGGTAAATTAACTCGACATTCGTATCCTGATGTTGGATTGGGTAGTGGTGAATGGGGATGGGGTCCTTTAAGCTCATGGCTGCTTCATGGTCTACTTCATATTGTTGTATAAACTGAGACACTTGAACCGTTTTAACGTCACGCATAAATGAATCGACAAGCGCTCTGTTCTGTTGATGGCGGAAGTAATAATCGATCGCAAACGTCCCCTCTTGGCTCGTTACAAGCAGAACGTGATCCACATTGTTTTCATTCACCTCTTTTTGGATATAATCCCTGGTCATGTCCTCGTAATATTCCAGCTGGTAGGTTTCCCTCAATCCATCATTTATCTGCTTATCTTCCAACCCCACAACCCAAACCTTCGGTTTTTCGCTCGTTAGAGAAGCCTGATAGTTAAAATAAGAAGCGGCTAAAATAAATAAAATCATAATAGAACAAGAGATTAAAAACCCTTTTTGTTTCAACATTTCCTTAACATGAAACGTGTATATCGTTAGAAAAGTTCTCATGTAGCACTCACCTTCTCTACGAAAATTTCATGAAGGCTTTTTTCTCTCAATATAAAACGACGAACCCCTATACCTGCTTCAACCATCTCTTTGTGGATCTCATATGCTTCCAGCGTATTCAAAATGGGAATCTTATAGACCTCGTTTGTTTCTGTATACTTGATTTTTCTACTTTCAAACCATTGACTCAACGAACATTCCGCCTTTACTTCGACAAAACCTGCCCCCTCTTTCTTTTGTATGCTGTCTAACTCTCCTTTTAGAACAACCTCCCCATTTTTGAGAAGTACTATATCCTGACAAAACCGCTCCATTTGTTCCATTCTGTGACTCGACAGGATCACGGTTTTCCCTTTCTCGATTAATTCCGAAATGATGTTCGAAAACACTTCCGCGTTGATGGGATCGAGGCCACTAAATGGCTCATCTAAGATAATAAGTTCAGGATTATGCAACAGGGCAGCGATGAACTGAATTTTTTGTTTGTTCCCTTTTGACAATTCATGAACATATTTTGTTTTATATGATGGAATATCCAATTTATTTAACCAGTAATTTATAGAAGCTTCCGCTTCGTCCTTTGTCATATTCTCTAATTTACCAAAATAAAAGAGTTGTGATCCGACCTTTGTTTTTTCATATAACCCCCTTTCTTCTGGCAAATACCCCACAGAAACCTTGGATCGTTTAAAAGGTTCCCCGTCCCAGGTAATACATCCCTCATCGCTTTCAATAATTCCGAGTATCATTTTAATGGTTGTAGACTTCCCTGCCCCGTTATGCCCGAGAAGACCGAGCACCTTCCCTTTACCTACGGTAAACGAAACATTTTGGACGCCCACGCCTCCTCCAAACATTTTCCTCAATTCTTCCACTTTCAACATCAGCCTTCCCCCTTTTGTTTTATCTTTTCTACACAAAAAGAAAAACCCATTTTATTACGGGTTTCAGCTTACACTTTTTAGAAGGCGTTTCTTTTCTTGCAGCTCCCTTAAGACGGATTGAGAAACACTTCCCTGAAGAACAGCAGGGTATGTCAGCTTACGAGAAATCTCGTCCAAATTTAACTCCGAAAGGATCGGGTTCCCCCCTAATGTTTCCAATTCTTTTCGCACGTTATATAGCTTCCTAACCCCTTTTTGATAGCGGTCGTTTTGGTCATGCTTTGTAATAACCTCAATCGATCTTTTCAGTTTTGTTTCATAGACTTCAATGACCCTCAGCTGAATTCGGCCCTTTTCAGCTTCTGATAGACGAGCACCCGCCTCATCTTTTCCGTTTTTTTCGATGCAAAGTGAGTCCGTACCCAACACTCGTTCCTCAATCGATAACAAGGAATTATATAGATCGTGTTGATTCACTTTCTCCCAAATTCGATATGTATTATAAGCATCAAACTTAGGATTATGTCGTTCTCCTATAAAAACTTGATCATAAAGCCCTAAGGCATATTCCAATGACCTCGTGCAACCTGCTATCTCCATAAATTCTTCCTGGAAATTTACGTACCGTTCCCTAATGGTGTTCCACTCCCGCTGGAAGGGGGTCCCCGCTAAATCCAATTCCAGTCTTTTGATATCGTTGTTTCCCCATGCATAAAACATGCACCCTTCTACATCTCCGACAAAAGAAAGGAATTCTTCGAATACTTCAAGGAACGATTTAGCGTTGTTCATGTGATGATTTTTGATACCTGTAAGTCTTGTGCAATAAGAGGAAATCCTCCCTTTGTCAGGTTTCACATAGCGGTCGAAGAAATGAGGTGTCTTGCTTTGGTTATTTAATAGGCAAGCCCCTAGCCTAATGGTTTTTTGTTCAGAAAAGCATTTATATTGAGGGCCGCACAACATTTCCAAATCGAAGAAAACTCGTTTCACTATATTCACCCTTTCGGTTTTATATAGTTTAGTTGATATCTCATAAAAGTGAACAGCCTTTTACGCAGAGACTGTCACACCAAATGCTAAACGTTTGTACCACAGGAAAAAAACACGTTTCTTTGACTTTTTCTTAGCCTTGAAGCGATTTTGGTGCTAATATCCCTCTGTTTTAGACAAGGGAGATGATAATGTGAATTTCACAAAGTGGTCGGTTAAACAACCTATTTCGATAATAATGATCATGTGTTTTGTATTGATCATGGGAGGCGTTTCGTTTTCGAATTTAAAAACGGAATTGATGCCTAACATTTCCCCTCCTGTTGTTGCGGTTATGACATCGTACCCTGGAGCTGGTCCAGAAGAAGTCGAACGAACCCTGACAGAACCCTTAGAAGGAATGTTAGGAACCGCTTCTGGTATCAAAACACTGGAATCAAGAAGTTCTCAAGGGTCTTCTCTGATTATTATCCAGTATGATTGGGAAACCGACATAGCAGAAAAACGCAACGAAACCGCTGCTCTGTTAGAACAAGTTTCGCTTCCTGATGATGCCTTAGACCCTGTTGTTTTAAAATTTGATCCCACTATGATGCCCCTTATGACATTCAGTGTATCTAACGGGCAACAGCTGGACGAATTACAGGAAAGTGTTGAGGATGATTTGATCCCATCACTTCTCTCTGTTGAAGGAGTAGCTGATATTACGGTTGCAGGAAGCAGAGATGAAGAAATCCTTGTTTCTCTGGACCCTCATAAATTAGAAGATTTTAACCTTACCCAACAAAGCGTGACTCAATTCATCCGCTCACAGCATATCACCTTTCCTGGCGGAACGGTTGAAGATGACGGGCGGTCATTGAATCTTAGAGTATTAAGTGAAATAGATAGCATTAAAAAACTGGAAGATACACCTGTTTCACTTCACAATGGTCTGG
The DNA here is from genome assembly GCF_017355605.1 of Pontibacillus sp. ALD_SL1. NCBI lineage: Bacteria > Bacillati > Bacillota > Bacilli > Caryophanales > Bacillaceae > Pontibacillus > Pontibacillus sp. ALD_SL1. The sequence continues at coordinate 688,803 of NZ_CP062975.1, read as the reverse complement.
TTTTATTAAAAGACATAGGCACGATTTCAAAAGTGCAGACGGATAAGATGGTCAGTGCTTATCAAGATGGAAAAGAAAGCCTTCTGCTAGAAATCAAAAAAGAAGGTGACGCAAACTCTGCTCTGGTCGCAAAAGATCTTCGCGAGATTCTCGCAGAGTACGAAGAAGACGGTTTTGCCTTCTCTGTATCCTTGGACCAGGGGGAAGCAATAGATAAGTCCGTATCAAACGTTACCAAAGCTCTATTATATGGCGCACTATTCGCCATCGTTGTCATTCTACTATTTCTGAAATCAATCCGTGCCACCTTGATAATCGGAGTAGCCATCCCGTTTTCGGTGGTATCAACGTTTGTCCTTATGTATTTCACGGACTTGTCCCTCAATATTATGTCACTCGGTGGTCTGGCGCTTGGTATCGGGATGCTTGTTGATAATGCCATTGTTGTTATCGAAAACATCTACCGTCATTTACGGTCTGGGAAACAGAAACACACCGCGGCCATAAATGGAACACTAGAAATAAGCGGCGCTGTTACGGCTTCGATGCTGACAACACTTTCCGTCTTCCTCCCCATTGTATTCGTGGGCGGAATGATTGGGGATCTTTTCAAAGAATTGGCGATAACCGTTGTATTTTCCCTACTCTCATCCTGGGCCGTAGCTTTGACGGTTGTCCCGTCCCTGGCAACCCTTATGTTAAAAGAGAAAAAGAAAAACACAGAACGAAACCGCTGGTATGAAAACATCCTACGCTACTCCTTGCGTCACCGTTTGGCAACGCTATTCGGCGCTTTTGTTTTATTTCTCTTTTCCTTTCTTCTTATCCCCTCAGTTGGAACTGAGTTCATGCCACAGCAGGACGAAGGAAGTTTTGTGATTGATATTGAAACCCCGCACGGCAGCACGACGGAGACCACATATAAGACGGTTCAGGAAGTTCAAGGCATTCTGGATGACCTCAAAGAAGTAGACCGCTACACGTCCACCATCGGTAGCACAGATGCTATTCGATCAAGCGCATCTGGAACATCCTACAATCATGCGAGCATAACGGTAAACTTAATCCCTGATGAAAAGCGTTCTTTAAGCACTAGAGACGTCCTGCAAGAGATAGACCAACAGATCAGCTTTTCAGACAACACCTCCATCACTCTTACAGAAACCAATTCAATGAGCGCATTAAGCGGAGATGGGAACACGATTGATATTTTGTTATCAGGAAAAGACTCAGACCATCTGTCCCATGTTTCAAAAGAACTTTCCCGCTCTATCGAAGAAAACATCGATTCCGTTACAGAAGTTATTTCGAGCGAAGAAGAATCAAAACCTGAAATTCAGTTTCTTATTAATCGAGAAAATGCGTTTAAACACGGGGCATCACCTGTTGCCATCGGCACCTTTATCAATGAAATGGTAAAAGGACAACACGTATTCACAATGAGCGAGAACGGGGAAGATTGGAAAGTTCACGTTAAAACACTTGATGTTCGGTCCGACCTCTCCTCTCTCGGAAACACGGAAATGACAACCTCCCTCGGCCGAGTACCGCTTTCTGAACTCGGCACATTTAAAGAAGGAAATGGACCTGTCCTGATCACACGCCAGAACGGAGAACGCGTCATTTCTTTAAAAGCTCACTACGAAAACGGGGACATGGGTTCTCTCATTCGACTCATTGATGACGAGATCGAAGCGTTCATCGATGAAAATGATACAGGACATGTCAGCATCGATATTTCAGGCGGTGCCGAAACCATGAAGGACTCATTCCAAAAACTCACACTAGCACTTGTATTAGCCATTGTGTTTGTGTACATGGTTATGGCAAGCGTATTCCAGTCTCTTTCTCAGCCGCTTATCATTATGGCAAGCCTTCCGTTTGCCCTGATTGGTGTGGTGTATGGTCTTTTCCTATCAGGATATGCCTTCGGTATCACCGCTTTTATCGGTATTATTATTCTTGTTGGGATCGTCGTAAACAACGCCATCGTTTTCATTGATTACTTCAATACGTTATCTCGAGAAAAAGAACTTCCGATTCATGAGGCCCTTATGGAAGCTGGAACCACTCGCCTTCGTCCGATTGTCATGACTGCCCTGACGACGATGCTTGGGCTACTTCCTCTCGCTCTTGGCACTGGAGAAGGAGCACAGATGCAAGCCCCGATGGGAATAGCGGTCATAGGCGGTTTATTAACATCCACCCTTCTAACCCTTGTTGTCATTCCTGTCATGATCAGTTTGTTAGGTAGTGCAAAAAACGTGCGGAAAACCGTAAAAGCAGTCCTAAAAAAATTGAAGGAAGAAGACACTTTGAAATAAAACGAATGAGCCAAACCCAGACAAAAAAGACGCTTGGATTTCTCCATGCGTCTTTTTAGGTGTAGTATTACCATTTACTTTTCGACAATTGTATCTCCTTGAAATTCATAGGAGTCAAATTCAAACTTATTAATCGATATACTAAAGTATTTCGTTTCACCAGGGTTTATCCCTCCATCAGGGATATGCGTCATGTAGTCTTTTACAATCTGATCATTTTCATCAAAGAAATACACGCTGAAATACCCATCGAGAGCAACAGAACCGTTGTTCGTGATCTCCCCTGTTAAATCACCCGTACTTGTAGACGTTGACCATTGTACCGACGTATTGGAAATATGGAGATTCTCAAAGTTGCTTTTATATTGAACCTCTTTTGTTTTTTCAGGATCTTCATCCTGTATGTAGGTTTCGCCACTTCGCAAGGCGTTAATTTCCTTTTGTACTTCGGTCGCTTTCAAATACTCCCCCTGAACAACCAAACGATCCACCTCTTTATTTAACTCTTCAATTTTTGCTTCCGTTGAACATGCGGATAACACGAACAACGAAACGATTATCATCAATATGACTCTTTTCATGTCCCTCTCCCTTTCCAGCTAAGTACAACATACGTGTATGTTCCATAGAAAAATTAACATAAATTCAATAGGTGTACCATAAAAAAACCAAAACCAGGCGATTTTTTGAAGCAAAAAAGAGACGGAGTCCACGGGGGATTTCGTCTCTCTAATCCATTATGGATCTCATATTTTAAGAATACTGTAAAATCCGTATTTCTTAAAAATGCGTTCTTTCTTATCGTGATTGATTCTTACTTTCAATCGTTCCAACGGCAGGGTACTATATGCCTCAAGATTTCTTTCGATCGTGGCAAGCTCTTTGCTCAGCAAAGCTGCTTTTTCTCCCGCATATTCCTCATCTGATTTCTTTAACAATGCGCCAAGAGGTACGCGTGTAATACCTTTTTGAGCCAACTGTTCTTTCAGTTTTTTCAATTCCTTCTGATCTTTACCCTGGATGGACTCATATAATTTCTCAATCGTTCCATATTCTCTGAGCAACTCCGTCGCTTTAACAGAACCCACTCCCTTAACACCAGGGATGTTATCGCTCGAATCCCCTTCTAATGCTTTTAAATCAATGATTTGATGAGGCTCTAACCCGTATTCATCCTCGAAAGTTTGAAGATCATAGACAAACATATTGTGAGGAACCTCGAGATCCCTCGGATCAATGCCCCTTTTTTTATATTTTAGAGCCGCTTCCCTCGTAGGCATCCATACCGATGTGTGTTCAGAAACGAGCTGTAAACAATCCTTATCTTTTGTAATTACGATAACTGGGATCTTACCCTCAAACCTTTCAACAAGCGTTCCAATAATGTCATCCGCTTCATGCCCTTCAAGCCTCGTTTGAGGAATTCCCATGTGCGCCAATATGTCTTGCATCACAGGGAACTGTTGACTGAGTTCAGGCCTTGTTTCTTCTCTTGTAGCTTTATATCCCGCATATTTTTTTCTTCGTAACAAGATATCCCGATTCACATCCCAGCATACCACCATATGAGTAGGCTTTTGGTGTTTGATCAACTTCAATATCTTATCTGTCATCGTAAACGCTCCATTGGTATAAACCCCGTCCTCTGTTTTCATAGCCTGTTTAAACGCTTTTTCTTTCTCTTCTTCCGTTTTATACCTTGGCAAACTCCCATAAAATGATGAATGAAGCATCGATGACCCGTCTATCAGCATCAGTTTTTCCAAGCCGATCCCTCCCTTATGGTCTTCTTATTGTAATCGGAAGGATGAGCTTGTGAACAAAAAGCCATAAGAAAATGGGAAATCACTCGTTTTGCTACGATAAGAACCGATTTTTTTCTTCTTGGGACGGCAACTCGCAAACACCTTTAGAACAAAACCATTTGTGCCTATGTTTTGCGAATACGCCATACCAAAAACCTCTTAGAGGCTTCGGTTTGATGATCAACACATAAACATACGCTCACAATCCTTTCAAATTTTTGCAAAACACAAAGAGCCCCCGCAGATTGCAAAAAATAACACGTGCCCCCTTCAATAAATACGGAACGATCCGCATTCCCTGGTACGTTATGCTCGTCCATTAGCCTCTTCCCTATATCACTGTTCAAGGAAGCGAATGGAAAGAGCCTGTTCGGGCCTCTTTTTATGATGAATTGGACACTGCTATCGCAAAAAATGGCACATGCCGTCAAACAAAATAATTCGTTCCATCTTCTCCCCCTTTTAGCTAACCCTTCCTCGATAAAATCTCATAAGTTTTAAAAAATGGAAACTCCCCATAAAAAAACACCCTTCTAATAAGAGTGTTTTCAGCGCTCATCCCTCCATCTATCTGTATTGTTGCATTTTTCGCACCAGACCAGATTTTGGTTGGCATCACTATTAATCCGACCTCCGCAGTCTTTACAAAACCCTTCTTTTGAGATCCAAGTTTCCCGTTCGTACATATAATCCCCCCTTCTCTGTTTTAGTTATCGTTTAACATGAAAGCGAAAACATCCTTTAGATTACTGTATGTTCTTCCGAACCCCCTTATACGAAAAAGCACGCAATAACCGTCACGGGTACCATAACGAGACAGGGGACGGATAAAAGGATCAGGCTCATTAACCTACTCCCCAAGATAGTAAAACCCAATTTTTGCAAAGGCCACAACATTAAAATGCTGCTAAGAATATGTATTCTCTGTTGCGAAGGTTGCGGCAAAAGGATACAATATCAGTACAGGGAACGGACGTTCGTATTTCGTCTCCAGAATAGCCTTTTTACGATCGCTCACTGTCCGTTCCCTCCCCTTTTCATTAGGTTGGATTAGATGTCTGGTACATGTAAGAAGCACGAGCTGTGGTCGTACACGCTCATGCTTTTTTTATTTTTTCGCCTTAATACACGTTGATCGCCTCCCATAGGGTTAATAAAAAAGAAAGGGTGATCCTATGACGATTTATTTCTACTCTTGGAAAAAAGACTATTCCGAGTTCAGCAATTTCAGCCTTCATCCCATCGAGGTAAAAGGGCTAGTGTACCTCACAAATGAACACTACTTTCAACCTATCAAACATAACCCAGAGTAACCCTTCAAAATTTATGATTTAGTGGGGGGTGCTCCCTATGATCAGTTCTGGGGATGCGGGAAGAGCAGGAAGGGACACAATAAATTAGGCGAACTGTTAATGGAATTACGGAAAGAGTTAAGAACTCATAACACACGCTAAAAAACTCCCTCTCGGGAGTTTTTTACTCATGTTACATTTCCTCACATAGAAAGAGGATTCCTCAAATTCTTTCGTAAATACTTTCTATTACGAGAATAGGAGTGATAGAAATGACCCCAAAAGAAAAGGTTTTAGAAGCGGTCAAAGATGGTTGGGTTGAATTCATCCGATTGCAATTCACGGATTTATACGGAAACTTGAAGAATATAGAAGTGCCAGTAAACCAAATTCAAAAAGTATTAGATAACGAGATTATGTTTGACGGTTCCTCTATCGATGGATTTACAAGCATTGATTGCTCAGACCTCTATCTCGTCCCTGACCTTTCAACATGGGCTGTGTTTCCTCGTTCCATGGAAGGAGAAGCCCGAGTCGGCCGCTTCATATGCGATATCTATCAGCCAAACGGAGAGCCCTTTAGTGGAGACCCCCGTTACATATTGAAGAAAAACCTGGAGAAAATGAGGGATTTCCAGTGCCAGTTCGTTGTGGGACCAGAACCTGAATTTTTCTTATTCGAAAGGCTCTGTTAAAGTTTGTTGTTGATATTTGCCTAATTCGAACATTTGTTCTACAATAGAGTCATCAAATATGAGCTAGGTGATGACTGTGAGAGCAAGCGATATCCTTAAAGCCATTCAAAAACTTAATCCTTCAGAGAAGCATCGTTTACGAGAATATTTAATAGACGCTCTTACTGCGTCATCCTTAACAGGAACCGTACTGGATGAAATCTCAGAACGTAAAAATAAGGATGGCTATCGTTGTCCTGATTGCGAGTCAGAACATATTGTGCGGTTTGGGAAATACTCCACCACCGTGGATGGTGAAGAAGTGAAAAAACAACGTTATCGCTGTAAAGCCTGTCGAAAGACTTTTACTGACCTCACCAATACGGCATTATATAGAACTCGTCATCTCCACCGTTGGATGAAGTTTATCGAATGTATGATAGAAGGTTATTCGCTTCGTAAATCATCAGAGTTGATTGGTGGCGTTACTCATGTGACCTTGTTCTATTGGAGGCACAAGCTCTTGTCGGCATTAAAGCAAATGGAAAGTTCAAAATTCCAAGGTATCGTTGAAATGGACGAGACCTATTTCCTGTACTCTGAAAAGGGGAAAAGAAAGATAAAGGATAGAAAGCCTCGTAAACGTGGCGGGTCCGCTAAGAAACGTGGCATAAGCAACGAACAGGTATGTGTCTTAGTCGCAAGAGACCGTGACAAAATGACCTTTTCCCAGACGTTAGGGATGGGACGATTAACAAAAGAGCAATTAGACAAAGCCATCGGGCATAAACTTTCCCACGAGAATGTGTTATGCACAGATGCTTGGCGTGCTTTTAAAACCTACGCTGCTGAAAAGGAGTTATCGATTTACCAATTCAAATCTGACGGTAAAGTTCGCACCAAAGGTCTTTATCACATCCAAAACGTTAACAACTACCACCGAAGACTTAAAGGGTGGATACAGCGATTTAACGGTGTGGCGACCAAGTATCTGAACAATTATCTTGCGTGGTTTCAAGTGTTAGAGAGCATCCATCACCAAAGAAACGAAGTCACAATGAATGATATGATAATAAAAGGGAATTTAATTCCAAGTGTGGAAACTTATGATACACTTAGATTATCTAAGTTTACTGTATAAAGGTTATTTCTTTATTCAACTAACGAAGCAGGTTTGTTCAACAAGCTATACCTAGTTTATTGTACTTGCACGATTAAGAGAAAGAGGTGAATGAATTGAAAAAAGATGAAAAGATAACTGAATCCAATGAAGGGTACAGAAGGTTTAAATTAGTGTTTCACTCCATTATTCTCATTTTTGCATTATGTTTAATAGCTTCATCGTTTTTAGGTTTTGATGATATGGAAAGGGCTCCACTTTATTTATCAATAGGTATATTATTTTCCATCCAAAGCTTGTTTGGGTTACATAAAAGTGGAAAGCAAAAACTTGAACACTAAAGTTAAGGTATTAGGCTTGGTTCAACTAAAGGGTGCGATTGTTCAATAATGACGACCGCTTTTTACTAACGGGTGCAATAACAGGTTCGCTTAAGCAAAGATGAGTTAAAAACTTAGTGGAAATTGAGATTGTGGGTGCTTTTTAATATTAAATATCTAAATTTTCTGTTAAGATACAGTGGATTTTGAAACCCAAAAAAGGGAGGAGTATATTGTGAACGCAGAAATAACGAGATTTAGGGTTAAAGAGGGCAAGTCAGAACGAGTGGATGAATGGTTAAAGTTTTTGAACGATAATATGAAAGATGTTCTCGTTACGTTAGAGGGTGAAAAAATGTATGTTGAAACCATTTTTAGAGAGCATTTGAACGGAGAAGAGTTTTTATACTGGCATTCAGTACAAGGTGAAGGCGGACAAGAAGTAGAGCAATCGGATCATTGGATAGATAAAAAGCATTTAGAGTTCTGGGATGAATGTATAGACGACACCTTTAAGCCAATTGACTTGAAGACAGAAGTAGTTATGATCCCTCAAAAAGTAAGAAACAGCATGAACTAAGAGTAAATTAAACTGGACTTCTATTGAGAGGTCTCTTTTTGTGGAAACCTTGGTAACGCTCTAGTTTTGGAGATAATATTGTTCTTCAACAAACGGGTGCGTTAGTTTAATAAGACAATAAAACAAACAGAACTTCCATATAATTGGAAGTTCTGTTTTTTCTATAAATATCAACACTTAACTTTAACAGAGCCATTCGAAAAAGGAACACACACTCCTCACGATGAAGGGGCTTATTTTGATCTTCAACCTACGGATAAAGGGGAAAAGTGCCGAAGGGACATCGCTCATGCATTACAATCCCTCGGATACGAAGTCGAAGCTCTCCATCATGAGGTGGCAAGAGGGCAACATGAGATTGACTTCAAATTTTCGGATGCTTTAAAAACCGCTGATCACATCATCACATTTAAATACGTGGTACGTGCCATAGCCAGAAAACACGGACTAGAGGCAAGCTTTATGCCAAAACCGATAAAGGGCGAGAACGGGTCTGGCATGCATTGTCACCTATCCCTTTTCGGGTCAAACCGTAATCTCTTTTACGATCAGAGCAAGGAAAATGGAATGTCCGACCTTATGCGCCATTTTATGGCAGGTATTCTCCATCACGCCTCCGCTTTACCTGCTATCACGAACCCTACTGTCAATTCATATAAACGCCTGGTGCCTGGATTTGAAGCCCCCGTCAATATCGCATGGTCAAGAAGCAACCGCTCTTGTATGATTCGAGTCCCAGCCAAGTCAGGGGATGGAACACGATTTGAGGTCCGAAACCCCGATCCTAGCGCCAATCCTTATTTAGCCCTTTCCGTGCTGCTTACAGCAGGTCTTGATGGGTTGAATCGAAAATTACCATTGCCAAAAGAGTGCACACGAAACTTGTTTGCTCTGTCACAGAACGACATTGAAGACCTCGGTATTGAATCCCTACCATCTAATCTTGCAGAAGCGGTATCCTCATCCTCAAGAAACAGGTTAATCCAGCATACATTAGGGGACCACGCATTCACCTGTTACATGGAGAAGAAGCAAGATGAATGGAATACCTATAATCAGTATGTAACCACCTTTGAGCGCAACCTTTCTTACTAGGTTGCATAACCTCTTTCTGCCACTCATAGGGTAGGATAGGAGGTGATTCGTTGGCCGACATTTTATCGTTCGAAGACCATGTAGCGAAAAAACAAAGAGAACCATCTTTCAACGAGGATATGATCGTCTTTCACACGTGCTTTGATTATCTTATGCTGATGAATATCAATGCGCTTGGTGTAAAAGGAAGAGATCAGACCCTTCAACTATTCGAAGCCGATAAGGATAAGTTTCAAATGTATTTTTATTCCGTAGCAGCTGACCTGAACCTAACCCCGCTGATCCCAGATGAAGATTTACCAGAAGAGGATCCTTTCGGAAAGTACCCTACCTTCGATAAGGTGTTTATGTACTTTATAAGAAAACGACATCAACAGCTCACCCCTAAACGTCAGTGAACAACTGACGTTTTTTAACTTTTTTGGTACAATATGATAAACGATACATAAGGCGGTGTTCCTATCCTCATTGTCAGTAAACGCGTGGGAGAAAAACTGAAAAAAGCAAAAGTTCCGAAACACAACGACTTATTATCTCGAATAATCGAAGGAGAACCAGAAGGCTTACGTCTCCCATTGGATATCGTTTTGTGGGCAGACAGTTTAGCTCCTTTCAAAGAACACCCTCCTAATATGATCCTTATTCATCAATCTGATATCATCATGCAAATAGAAGGAGATGCTTTCTTCACTTCGCACGATGGAGATGGGAACCCTGTCGGACTGTCTCTCCAACAAAAAGAATGGCTCCAAAAAAACGTTAAAGTCGTCGGTGAAGCTGGAAAGGACGAAAAAAATACGTACCCCTTGTATGGGATTCTTTTTGAAAAACCACTTTAAAGAAGAACGCACAAAGGGTGTGCGCTTTTTTTCATCCATACCGAGGTCTGCCTACTCTCGAAACAAAGTATGCAGGCTTTCCTCCAAAATCTCAGGCAATATTCCGAAGCTGTAAACCGCTTCAACCCTTTCCGTTCTTTGGTGAGGGTCCTTCCCATATGGTCCAATGTTTAAAACAGGTGCCTGTAAATCGCGGATATCCTCAAACGGCAATGCGTATCCCCTTTGGTACATCGGCACGTTTTGTATGAATTCCTCCATTTCCTCTTCTGTTTCATTGATTTGAACGAAACTTAAATCGCTCATCCCGTTGAAATATTGCTGAACCTTTACTGGTGAATGACATAAGGATTCCAGTGCACGGGATGCCTCTTCCGCCACACGGCGGATCTCTTTATTATGGTGCGAAGAAACAGCTGGATAAAACGGCGGTGCATAAAACAGAACGATCATAGGAGCCAAGTCTTTACAAAGAAAGGACAAGTCTTGAACGATGGAAGCGGTAAAATCCCGATCTCCCGTTCCGCCTCTTTTGCTTTCTAGGTAGTCTAAACGCCGCCTGACCTCGCCTTCCCCATGCAATCGGACAGCTTCTTGCTTTAGCTCTTCAAACGTGAACACGTTCACTTTCTGAGTTACCCCTTCGTCCATGTACTTCTTTTCTATATTTCCAACCGCTTCATGCGCAATTTCTAACAGTTCTTTTGTAAGTTGTCGGATGGGTTTCTTCATATAGAATACATTGAACATACATACCGATGAATGAGGAGTTTGAACAGAATAGTGTTCTTTATAATCTTTTTGTATAAGATTAACGGGAGGAGGCGTTCGTTCCCCCTCCACTTCTTCACAAAATGTTCGGTTCAGTTCCATTAATCCTGTGAGGGTAGCTGTCATATAATTGGAATTAAGCCCCCGATACGGCTCTCCGACATGCGTTTCTTTTCCCAAGCAAAAAAAGCCAGGAAGAACCTTTCCAATTGAACCCGTATAAATGTATTTGTTAGGATCATCAGGGATGTTTTGAAACATTGGCTCTCCGTTTAATACAGCACAGTACTCTAAACCGTACCGCTTTTTAAAATCCATCAAAAGAGGAACGGCTGACAACATTCCCGCGCTGTTTACTTCTTCGTCTGGAACACTGACCATCAATACATTTCCTTGGAATGCTCCAGATGCTGCTTTTTCGATCATGGACATATGGAGGGCAACCCCTGCTTTCATATCCATAGACCCTCGGCCGAACTTCCATTCTTCCCCGCCTCTATTCACATCTTCCGTTACCGCAGAAGGAAAATTGTCTAGCTTTGTTTTATACTCCTTCGTCAAATCTTCCGTCATAAATGCAAGGTGTCTGAAGTTTCCGTAATCTTCAACATCAACAACATCAAAATGACTCAACAAGATGACCGTGCGAGAGGCGCCTGGTTTTTTCACCAGCGCTGTCAGAAACTTTCGCCCATCGTTTGTCGGGTGTAACCTGAGGTGATCTCCGTTCGTTTTAAAATAAGGCAAGGAGCGGAGCTCTCGTTGGATCATCTCTGCCTGGGCAATCTCGCCATGTGTCCCCGTCACACTAGGCACCTCTACAAGCCGTTTGTGCAATTGAATCAGTTCATTTTTTGTTTGCCACATAAAAACCCCACCTTCCCCAAACACTGCTGGCGTTACAGCGCCAGTAATCGCTTCAATTATTGATGCACATACAGCTGCTGTTTATCCCTCTTGTTCAAAGGGGAAAACCATTTGTTTATAGTGATGATGGAAATGCTTCCTAATAATCGGAGCCAATTCCTTTCCATCCAATAACGCGAACATCAATCGCTTCATCAATGGATCAAGGTGTTGAATGGCTTTTTTATACACCTTCCGATCCTCTGTATTTCCAACAGAAGAGAAAAGCATTTCTGCTCGTTCACAAAGATCATAAAGGTTATGGTTAATATACACCACTTTCCTCTCCGCTTCTTCGTGAAATTCTTCGGGCAATCGTTCCAACACACTTTCTATCCCCCCAGCAGCCCAACTCTGAATGATGGTTTTATCCAGCTTGTTGTGCATACGGTGATGATTCAAGTACCCGTTCGTTTTGTACTTGACCCGAAGATCCTCCCCTGGCCACCAGGCGACAACCCCCTCTAACGCATGGCTGGTCGAAAGAAGGAGTGCTTCAACATCCCCCTCATAAAGCTCAACGACAGGCATCCCCCAACGTTTCCCCCATTCCATTAACTGCTCATAGAGGTATTCCTCGCCCGTGAAGCGGTTGTAAGCCCCGATGACTACGAGTTGTTCCTTCTCTTTATAGTCAACGATGACTTTTGTTTTGGGACTGATAATCTCTGCTAGCACGGTTACTTCATCAGGTATAAGGGCTCCCTGATAGTGATTGCTCCACAAGCGGTCAGCTTCCTGAGATTGCTCACTCGTAAAACTTCCTCTTGTTGCCCACTTGATCTTTCCGTCTCGCCGATAAAGGATTCCGAGGGAACCATCATATTTAATCCCGTACAGTGGGGTTTTATCCTGAGCCGTTTTAACACTTTGTAATGGTTCGTTGATGCCAAAAAATTTCGGGAAAGGTTTAGCCAACACCTCACCCGTTCGCTCATGCAATATAAGTCCTCGGCAAGCCATTGTTACACGATTCCAATGACGCTGATTAACAGTCTTCTTTGTATAATTGTATAAGGAAACCTCATGATCTTCTGGATGAGGAACCCTTGAAATATACCCCAACTGTTCGTGGCACTTCAAATCCTCCAGCGTGAAACCTAAGTAATCCACTAAGCATCACCCCTTTGTTAGGCAATGCTCCTGAAAATACCAAAACCCTTTTCTCAAAAAAATGAAAAAGACCTTTTGAGAAAAAAATTCACACGCTCTTCTTACTCTAAATCTTTTTTGAGATTCCTAGTCTCACTTTTTGGAACTCAATCTCTACATACGTTCCTGTATATGATTCTTAGTAGACGTTTTGCCACAAAAAACACTTTTACCAATCGGACTGTTTTGGCCCTTTTTCTGTTAAGACACGAGTCCTTCTTCGCATTTTTCTAAAAAGCATCAAAAAACGGTATTTTTGTTTATATTTTGCGTATTGATTCTCATTTTACTGAAACAAACCCCCTGCTTTTTAAGTGAATTTTCATCGTGTTCCCCATTTTCTTGTGAAACTCACAAAAAACGCCCTCAATCCCTTATGTAACAAGGGTTTGGGGCTTGTCAGACGAACTTCTGATAATATCCATTATCGGAAATTATACCCCGAACTTCTGACCACCCTTTTATTCACCTGCTATGTGTTGTTTTTTGGCGCCTATTCCTTCCTGCCCTTCTCCTTCTAGGAATCTTTTTTATTCTTTATAGCCCGTTTTCTTTTCGTTTTTATTTACTCCCAATCCTATGCAAGATTGATAGTTCGTGTTTTTTGAGTAAAACAAGCACTCGCATTCTCGTTTTTATCACGTTTTTTCTCCCTCTCGCGGCCAATGGGTCGTTTTACATAAGAAAACAAAGAAAACAGGCCTTTCCGTTGTTTTTCTGAAACCTAGCTTCTTGCACCTGATCTTGTATAATTCATTTAAAGGAGGATTTATCATGACCAAGACGTTTTATATCCAAACGGCAAACGAGCAACCCATTCATGATTTCACATTTCATTTACTTGAAGCCATTCGCTTCCACGCCTGGTTGAACACTGACCCTGACCACCCTTCTTATACGTTCAGAAAAAGCGATACATCCGCCTTCCAAAAAGGGATGATTCCCGTAGGAAGTCTTGAATTTGTTGAAGAACACTGGGGCGCCCCGCTTATCCCTGATTTCATCCCGCACCCTCTCCGTCACAACAAATTTCTTAAACGCCGCATCCGCTTCTTGTCCAGTGGGGATCTGACGGAAGAAGTGCTCCCTGCCTTCGTTAAAAGAAACGATATGTTCAAATCATCCCCCATGATCCTTTCTTCTCTCACCCCTTTAGAAGAAGGAGAATACTTGATTTCTGAAGTGGTCACTATTCAATCAGAGTGGCGCGCTTTTGTTTTTCACAACAGACTTGTGGGGCTTCACCCTTACAGTGGTGATCCCACTGTTTTTCCTGACGCTCCGCTTATCCATAGAATGATAGAGGACTATGATCACTCCCCGCTGTGTTATACGCTCGACGTTGGGGTGAATGATGATGGCACCTTCCTGATTGAATCTCATCCTTTTATCAGCTGCGGGTTATATGGCTTTCAAAATTACAAGATATTGCCCCAGATGTTTGTGGCAGGGTATCTTGGCGGGACCAAAAAAACTTAATTGTTTCCCCTCTATTCTTTTGTTGCTGATACAATTCCCGAAACCAAAAGACAGGAGCGATGTTATGAAAACAAGAGATCGAGTTATCATAAAAATGAATCGGGATGAAACGGTGACACAATTAATGCTTCGGGTTTTACCATTCGTTACAGATGAAGAACTCCCTCAATTTTTAAACGCATACAAAAAGGCCCATAAACCCATGCAAAAAATAGGGATTATGGAACAATACGTTCGCTTCGAATTATGGGATTAGACTTCTTTTTCAGGAAGTCTTTTTTTATGAAAAGAGTTAGGGGATAGTGGTCGAATAGCTATAAGAAAGGAGGTGGAACGGTGGACGTAATATCAAGACGAAATCGCGTCATGTTCTACATTTTATTGTTTTTCGTAATCGCTGTTGTGACGATCAACGTCGTCGAACAAGAACCGTTGCTCAATATCAGCATTGTCGCAGGGCTCGGTTCAGCCTCGTTGCTGTTTGTTTATATCGCCGTATTCATCCGAAAAACCTTAAATGTTTTAGTCATGTATTTTATGGTGATTAATTCATTTCTGATTTTGAACCTTCTGCTTTTTATGACTCCTCGATTCGATACCCTTCTCTTCGTTTATCTGGTTGCCGTCATATGTATCATCTACCAACGAAAAGACCTTATTATTTTGGCCACTGTCATGGCCAACGCTACCGTCCTTTGGTTTTACATGGTTAATCGACATACCATCTTCGTGAATGAACTTGACCTTCCGATCGTCTACTTCTTCTTTACCTTACTTATGATGGGAGCTTTCATGTATTTCCAATCAGCCATATCGGAGCAACTGCGAACGAACGCCGAACGAAATGAACAACTATCGAATGACAAAAACAGGGAGTTAACTCAGGTTATTAGCCAAATCAAGAGAAGCACAGAAGCCTTTGAAGACTTCAGCGCAAAATTAAATCACATTATCGTCTCAACCAAAAATTCATCTGACTCCATCACAAATGACTACCAGGACGTTTCAGAAAACATATCGAGACAAAACGAAGCCTTGGATGAAATCTCTCAAAACACCCACCAAATTCATACGAGCGTCGAATATGTCTCTCAATCAGCTGAAATACTAAAACATCATTCTCAATCCACAACAAACGTCACCGCTGAAGGAACCACAAACATCGACACGCTTATATCAAGCACTTCTAAAGTTGTTGATTCCGTTAACCGTTCGTTTGATGTGATGAAAGGGCTGGAAGCAAAAACAAATGATATTATGGGGTTTTTAAATTCCATCAACGACGTTTCAAACCAAACAAACCTCCTTGCGTTAAATGCGAACATCGAAGCGGCTCGGGCAGGAGAGAACGGAAAAGGATTTATGGTGGTGGCGGACGAGGTGAAGAAATTATCCGTTCATACAAACTCCCTCACCAACGAGATTCAATCCATTGTCGAAAGCTTCAAAGAACAAATGGATGCCGTTATGATTCATTCTCAAAACAGCATGGATGAAATGAAAGCGAATGAACGATTCCTGAATGAAGTAAAGGAGCTGTTCGACCGCATCAAAATCCAAACGAATGATGTGCTGGATCAATCCGAAATCATCGAAAGCATGATTCAAAAAGTCACGGAATCCATAAGCGTCGTGAACGGAGAAATCCAAAATTTAAGCGCTCTTTCAGAGAACACATCCGAAAAATCCCAATCCACATTAGACGAAATCCGCATGCAGACCAAATCAATCGAACAAATCCTCAATCATCTCACTCAATTACAGGAACAAACCCACAAGTTGAAATCGTTTATCCACGATTAAAGAAATAACAAAAACCTGCTCGTAAGCAGGTTTTTGTTATTCAATATATTCCCTCTATTTTTTCCGCATGATATATAAGAATACAGGAAACGGGATGACAATCCAGCCGAGACTTTTGATGAAGTTGGATAATGCCCGCTCTTTCATATTTTTCTTCTCACTATCTATCATTTCGGTGTACTGTTTTTTCATCAAATCATCCTCTAAAGCGCACGTCACACTCTTGTCCGTGCATTCATATTGCATCTGCATCTCTTTATAGGATTCATACGTCTGGATATAAGGTGTAGGATACACATAATCCGAAAGAGCCGAAAACGCTGCCACACTGCCTCCTATTGTCATCATAAGGGTGGCAAACAAAACAAGGTATACATAAATCGTTTTAACCATTCCATCTCCTCCTCGCTTCTTGATTCTCTCCTACACCTTTTCTCCCATTCTTTGCACATCCCTTGCTCCCCTTGCATATAATAGATGTAAAAAGAACACCAGAAACGGGTCCATTAAAAAAACGATAACGGGGGATGAACATATGCTAAAGAAGTATAAAAAGGTATTTCATAAGAATAAAAAAGTATTTTTAGCGCTGTTGGCCTTAGATTTACTCGTGTCCCTTCTGTCTCTCTTGTTTTTAGGAAGCCTGATGTAACAAAAAAAAGACACCTCTAGGGGTGTCTTACTTATTAAAATCCTCTTCTTTTAATGAATAAACGATAAACCGCTCATCTAACCCCTTTAAGACTCTCTTCACATCAGACCAGCAGAGTTCTCCGTTGCTGCACCCTGGTATCGGTATATACACTCGTTTCAGATGGAACTTATCAGCCATCTCCACTAATTGCTCGGCACTTTTTTCGATCAAGTGTATATCACTCTTATCTCGCCAGTGATGTTTGGTCGGAAAGGAAACAAGTGTAATGGTTTTTCCTTTATAAGGGTAGTTGCCAAGTATAAAGGCGCGATTACCATATTGTTTCAAGTATTCTGCCAGTATCCCGTCCGCTCCGAACGTGTCTCTTGCAAATTTAGCACTCCCCCTCCCCATAACAGCCTTCCCGTCTTTGCGTATCTGGCCGTTTGTGGTTACACATATCGTATCCCCGTCTCTGCACGTCTCGTAAGGATTTCCAACATATAGATTATACATCCTATCACTTCCTTATCTTTAGTATTATAGCAAAGCAGCCTACTTCTGTTAGAATTCAACCCGATTATTATCGATGAAAATGAAGGGATTCCGTTCAAAAAAATCAAATCACTCAATAGAACTTAGGAGGTGATGGGATGAAAAAATGGTTACTGGTCATATTAGCTCTGTTGTGCGTGTCGGTTGCGGGGTGCAGTGAAGCGAAAGAAGAGTTCGTTGACGCGTTCAACCAAAAAAGCGAACTCGGTCCTTTTATGGTCAATCACGATGAGGTCATGGAGGTATTCAATACCTCGATTGATGATTACAACCTTCTAATGGAACAAGAGGATTTGAGTGTGATCGTTGCAGGAATTGAGGACGAGTTGATTCCTGTGACAGATGAGGCAGTGTCGTTAAGCAAAAAAATACCTTTCGATTCTGAATCATTTTCAGACCTCCAATCAAAGCGCACCGAAGCCATAGAAAAACACCGTGAATCTTTCGTTTTATTGGCTGATGCTTATTCGAATGAAGACTGGGATAAAGAAGAAGAGGCGTACGGGCTGATGGATGAGGCGTATGAGATGTTTCAACTCTTTGAAGCGGAATTGATCCGAGCAGGAGAAGAGATGAACGAAGAAATTGTCCTTGAATAAAAGACTCCCTTAAAGGGAGTCTTTTTAACTGTAAGTTGTGAAATACACAAAATGCTTTTCTTCGTTCATCTGTATTTCCAATATGATTTTATCGAATCCCTCGGTACAGCTGCAAGGCAAAGGACGGGCGCTCTACCGCCTCTTTTGTTCGCAACTGAGCTACATCTAAATCACCCAAACGAACCCGATCTAACCCGTCAGCATCCTTAAATATATGAAGAAGTTCCTTCGTCTTATCTTGCCATTCTTCCTCAACCTCGTTTTGGATAAGCTGATCCGTTTCTTCATCAGAATAAGCATGATAGGTGATGATATGAGCCATAATTTGCTCTGACTCTATCGGCAGACCAGGCGTGATGCCTAGCTCTTTCATTTTTTCCACACTTTTTCGGCCGTGTTCAGAGTCAACGCCATCATGCGTGCGACCGATATCATGATAAAGTGCCGCTTCACACAAGATGCTTTGGTCATCCTCAGACAACTGAAGGGCTTCAGAAAGCGAAAGCACGTGAAGAAGAACCCGCTTTGTATGCAACACGCCGTGAGTTCCGTAAGGATCTTTAAACCATTCCTCCTCTAATTCACTACCATAGTCATGATAAACATCCACAAGTCCCATCTCTTCCAAGTGAGGAATCTCTTCGCTGGCTTTCAACAGAGGCATGGTCATTCGATTGCAAACAGAATCAGGATGAACTAAGACCTCTTCTTCCCCTCCCTCGTCCTTTACATAATCAAGAACATGTTGTTTTTTCACCACACCCTTTAAAACGTCTCCTTCTTCTTCGAAACGATTGGAGAAGAATAAGGCTGTATGGAGGGATGTGGTCCATGAATAGGCTTTTTCGGGCGAGGTCGAACGGCTGGTATGCCCTCTGTACACGGTAATCTCATTTCCACTCGAGAGAGCGTCCAGCTTTTCCTTGATCTGTTCTTTGTATCGTTCTGTCTGATCGTCCCAAACATGCTCCAAAATATCAGGGCGAAAATGGCCGAATCCGTATTCCCCTGATTGATATACCTCTAAAAACAAGTCATACCTTTGATCCGCAGGAATCTGATCAAACAAGCAGTTATAAAGATGTATACGAATGCGGTTGTCCGCATGCATAAATAAACGTTTGTAATCCCCTTCCAGCACACTCTCGTTAGCGGCGCGGAGAGCCTGGTGAATCCGTTCTGAGGTATCAAGCAGGTCGAGTTCTCTCTCTCCTGCACCGAACATTTCAACGAGTACGGCTGGTGCGTCGTAATAATAATATGAGCTGACCCCTTTTGTTGAAAAATAAACCTTCTCGCTGGATAAGTCCATATGTTTCATGAGGTCACATATTTCATCAAAAGGAATAAGAGTTTTTCCGATTAACCCACCATAATAGTCAGCTTCTTCTTTTGTCTGAATCGAAGAAGCGGGGATGAGGTCTTTCGGAACAATGATATCGTTCACTAGCCTAAACAAGGAACTCGTCATCTTCATTCCCCTTTCTGTTGTATCGTATAGTGACGGGGCACCTCACTCATTGTAGCACACAACCCCTTGTCACGATCACACAAAACTTTTGACTCACCATGGATAACTTCAAAGGGAGAGCGGGGATAATAACACAAACGAAAGGAGAATCGATATGTCCCTGTGCGATAAAAAAAACTGCAACATCTCCCTCAGCAATACCCTGGTAACCTTAGATAATGGTTCCAAACGCTTCTCACTTTGCCCCAACCATCTTTTAGTGTGGTCATTGGATCCAGAGGATGGGCATCCTGAATTGGAGATCACAAAACACCCTTCCCGCCAGCGTCCAAACACTTGTCTCGTCTGCCATCAGAAGACCCTCAATTGGCTTATTGAGGACACCGACACCTCTCTATCTCTCTGCGATAAACATACGAACGATTTCATAAAGCGCCAGTTAGACCCTCAGGCGTATTTTACCCTTCGGGCTGAAACGGGGGTTATTTATCTAATCCATGAGGACTTTTACGACCCTTATACTGGCGTTGCTCTTCAACCTGTTGACCGTCGTTCATAAATGCGTCTGATCACATTTTCTTCTGTCTCGTTTAAACTCTCCCATTCATAACGATGGGACCGAAACAAGACCCGAACATATCGTTTAAAAGAGGGGTCGCGTTGGCTTTTCAACACGCCGTACCATTCATGATCTACCTTAAAAATTTCATCCACATTTAAATCAAACACCATAGTATCGCCTCCCACCTCTTTTATTAAGAAGCAATGAGGCTGAACCTTTTTCATGAAGCGGATGAAACGTCCCCGAGTAACCAAGACGAAGTAACATAAAGTAATGTAATGTACTGTAACGAAAAGAAAAAACACGTAGCGGCCTACGTGTTTTTTTGGACTCATAGTCTGGTCTTTTTTAAAATAGATGCTCACCCATAACAAAATCTTTAAACGCAGACATCGTAATTGAAGCCCCCGCTGCTTTCGGGTGCCCTCCGCCGCCATAGGTGCCAGCAACCTCATTCAAATTAACAAGCTCTTTTTCCGTTCGAAAACTTAGTTTCTTCTCTCCCATGTTAATAAGGACGACAAAATGAAGGTCCTTGTTTTCTTTCGCAATGGCGTGCCCTATTTCTGATATATACTGCTCGGCAAACAAAATTCCCACCCGATACACAGTTCCCCCGATCAGCATCTCCTGTTTCACCAGCTGCTTTCGTTTTTCATCCGTATAGGCCGCAATCCGTTTCTTTTCAGACTCTAACAATAAGCTCTCCTCTTTTGTGAAAAACATATGTTCATCTGCTCCATAACGGAGTTTATGTTCGATGGATTGAACAAATTCCTTCTGCCCTTGAAGGTAGTACAGATCGTTTAAATCTTTTGCCATCCACCCGTATTGCTCATCTCTTGCCCAACTCCACGTGTCATACTCCCGAACCGCAAAAGCAAAGTCATGGAGTCGATCGTCAATGATATCTTCTGCTAATATCCCATTCCCTCCGTTTTCTTTTGTGAGTTCCTGGTAAAACAAGTAGGTAGCAGACTCTTGCTTTCCTCCTTCGTTTTCCGTCACAACAGAAGCCCACGGATACCGATTCATCCATAGGTTTTTCTCGTGATGATCAAGGAAGCGGACGTTCACACCTTCATGATACAAGTAGTCAAGAAGATCAGCGGTTTCGTGATTTACGGACACATCACAGATATACAACCTGGCATTCTTGAATCCTTCCACTGACACTCTTTCAATTAAACTTTTGATCTCTTTATCTACTTTCTTCAACGGTAGACACGTATAGTGAAATGGAACATCCTTTAAAGCAAAATGAATTCCCCCGACAATAGGCGAACCGATTCCATCAAAATCATCATGACTCACCATATACACACGTTCTTCCATTATCATCATCCTTTTCTATAAGATTTGGTTTCCTTTATTGTATCACCGTTGAATCACTCTCAATAAAAAAGACTTCCGTTAGGAAGTCATCACGTAAGGTTCACGTTCAATCCCGCAAAAGGACGTCAACCTGTCTTTTATCCCCTCTACGCTTTCTTTTAACAACTCATAGAGGATTCCGAATCGTTTCTTCGTGATCGCAGCAATCCCCATATTCCCACTACCTGCAAACTGATCGAGCACAATTTCACCTGGTTCTGTGATCAGCTCTATAATTTCCTCGTAGAGTTCGATTGGTTTTTCAGCCTGATGCACCCGCTCTTTCCGTGAAGGAGGCTGTACATCAAACATGGTCGGAAGCATCCCTTTTGCTCCGCTCATCGTATGATGAAAACCTGTCGCTTTAATCTTTTTCTGATCAGGCCGTAGATTCCTGGCTTTCCCTTTTGTGAAAAAGAGCACTTCTTCTGTATTCTTGCTCTTTCGGCCTGTATTGGAGACAAATGTCCCCTTTTTCCATGCTACTTTTGAGTAGTAGCGGAACCCTGCTTTCTCAGCCATCCGCTTCATTTCATATAAATACTGGTAATTGTTTTCATTCTCAGCAGGAATAAACTCCACAAGGAAAGACCCTTCACGAAGAACCCTCGCTTTTTCATCGAAATCTTCCTGCGTATACCGAAACGCCGTGTCCTCATAAGACGATACAAATTTTCTGGACCCGCCAGTATTCGACTTTTTATCTTCCCACGGATGATCCGTCACGATCGCATCAACTGACTCATCCTCGAGATTCGAAAGATCACGTCCATTTCCTTCCACAACCAGGCACGAAGAGGTTATGCCCTCCCCGACAATCCAATAAACCCCTCTAGCTACGCGTACGAAGCGGTCCTTCAGATGTCGATACAAGCGCCCTCTGATCGTCGTTTCAGGCTTGTCATCAATTTCACTGGCGATTTCTTTTATCTTCATCGGTTTCCCGTGATTCTTAATCGTGGTATAAATGCGTTCGGCTAATGTCGTGTTCATCACAATCATCCTCTCCATATATTCCCTCTCATTATACAAACTTTTACAGAAATGGTTATGTATTTTTCCGTTTTTTCGCAGGCGTTGTATACTGGAGGTATATCAAAAAAAAGCGAGGGATCATAATGAGCATAGATTTTCACCAAACAGGATACGGACGAACGTTTTTTGAACACCAATTACCCACTTTAATGGACAACACAAACCGAATCGCCGAGGAATTGAAGCGGGCGAACGATTTAAAGGAGCGGGAATTGAAACTGAAAGAAATGGAGCTTGGTTTAGAAACATAAAGACTGATCGCAGAGACTCCAAAAAAAGCACTCAAATTTAAATTTGAGTGCTTTTTCTTATACTAGCTTCGTTTCCCCGATCCAGTCACTGTATCCTTGTCCTTCTGCAAGGAATTTATAATAGCACTCATGTCGATACCGCACATCCCCCTTACCCAGGGTTCGGTCTGCGACTAGGCCCCATTTTGTTTTTTCGCCAACTTGATATTGGAACCGACTGTTCCATCTTTCTCCTCTGTACCCTTCATCCAGCTGCCTCATATGAGGGCTCCAAAACAGCAGTTCTTCCGTATTCTCCTGAGCCACTTTCTCGATCAGAGAAAAGCAGAATGCGTCATGCTTGTTTCGATCCACAATCGTCTGTGATCCTCTTTTCTTTTTGAACCGTTCATCATACATCTTCTTTGGGCGCTTCGTTACTTTTAAGGCCTCTTTCCAAGGAGAAACTTTTTCGCGGGGCTTTTGAGTCTCTTTATTATAACGTTCAAAATCAAACTCTAGCAGCCCTGTCTTTCTTGGAAGCTCTTCTTTTGAAATCAAACCCTTAGGCACCAAAACATAACTATATTCTGGGAGGGTCGAAAATCCCTTTTTAAAATCTTCACGGCTCACCTTAACCTCTATTCCGCGCATTTCGTAGTCCATGAAATAAATCCACTTCATTTGTTCATAAAACCGTTCAGGATACCCGAGCTCTTCACAACCTCGCTGAAAACACCACAATTTCTTAACTTCAAGTTCTTCTTTTTCTTCCTTGTTTAATCCAAACCCCTGAATGAAACGCATTTCTCCCATCTTCCATTTGTCAGGCTCCACAATACTTAGTTGCTCTCCATACAAAAGGGCACGCCCCTCTATCTTCTTCATGACCCTGATGGATACCTCGCTTCTTTTTTCTTTACGAAGGACACCCACGACATCAATGATTTCTTTTGTCTTTCCAGAAATCATTGGTTCATGCGACATCATTCCATTCACTTCAAGTCCGATATAACGCATACCCTGTTGAAACAAAAACGCTCTTCCAACCTGCTTCAGGAAAAAATGCTCCCAGGACTCGTTTTGTGGCATAAAATCGTTCAAATTAATGATCATAACAATCCCCCTCCTGAACAAAAAGCAGGTCCCCCTGCTTTAGCTGGCTTCATAATTCACGATGGTATCCCCGCGGTAATAGAACGCATGCGATAAAGGGAAACAATCCAATACAAAGGGGAGAAAGTACGGTATATTTTCGACTACACCTTGGTTTTGGAACTCCATGATCCAATCAATACCTTTCCAATCAAGGATCCCCTCCTCCGTTTCTCGAATCGTTTGAAGATGTTTGGGTTTCGAATCCATTTCCACCAGATACACATGCATTCCCTCTTCCCCGTCCTCGCCGATCCAACGGACGGTTCCCGCGTCGATAAGGTCATTCTCCTGAACAGTAATACCCGTTTCTTCTATTAATTCACGCTGAGCCGAGCGGACGGGCGTTTCTCCTTGTTCAATCTTACCTCCCACCCCATTCCACAGCCCCATATTAGGAGCTTTATTTCGATTCACCAGTAATACCTCATCCCCGCAACGAACGAATATGATTGTATATTTCAATGGACTCACCTCGTTTTCTTTTCATTATAAAAGAAATATCGAGATAAGAATGAACAAAAACGAAAAAGATGCCGAAGCACCTTTTTAGTTTTCGATAAACCCATAATTAATAGGGTCTGACCATTTGTACGTCCAATAATGCCAGTCCTGATCATGACGGTGCACACAATAGTTGTCAGGTGCATCCTTTTCATCGAAAGTTGTCCCTTTCCACTCACCCGTCTGACCGAACGCATCTTCTTCACTTCCGCAATAGTTTAAGAAGTCATCCTGTATAATCCATTCATTCGATCCGCCAGGACCCGTTCCGTATGTCACTTGGTGCGTAGATACAGGGCCTTCTCCTATTTCCGTCATGGTTCCTTTTTGGCCTTGGGTTTCGTGTCCCTCATCAAACTGGTAATAGTAGACTTGTTCTTCCGATACCTTCAATTGGAATGTGTGTATTCCAGGGTTTAAGAACTGGAAACGATCTTCTTCATCAGGCACCTTCCATGCCTTATGAAGTTGTTCTGGCACTTTCACAGGTTTTGCAGAAGAAGATTTAACCGTTTTTGGTATGTATAGCATGATATTGCGGCACTTTTCTTCTACTTCAATCATGTCTTCTCGGTAACATTTATCTGGATCCACTTCAAAAACCACTGTCCCGATCCCTTTTGCTGCTTTATTTTTGTCTTCAACAATCTGACCGTTTGGATCTGTAATCGTAAAATCAAATGTTATGGTCTTTGGCATCATCCGACCTCTGTACATATAATGAAAATCATCGTGAGGTCCAGCCGTGTACGGCCCTTTCAAACCAGATACGTTACTATGGTCTTTCGGATAATAAAGGAACGAATCGATTTCTCGGCACTCGGTATCAGCTGTTCCAGGTTCGCATGCCCCTAACTTGTCCGTCGGTTCCTTGAAGCTGAGTTGCTGTCGGAAGCCTTTATCATCCAGGTTTGTAATCTCGTAAGCTGGAAACGGCATAGGGAACAGCTTATAGTCGATGAAGAAGTAGGACCCCTGTCCGCGTTCAACAATGGTACTCGGATATTTCGGCACCGTACCTAAACATAATTTCGTCAATCCGATATTAGGACCACCTACCACTTTCGTGTAATCCACCCCCAGATCTTTACATTCCAGATTATCAGGTGTGAATGGAAGATAACTAATATTATGCGTATCCCGATTATCAGAAGAGTCAATCGGAACCCCGTAGTCTGTTTCCCCTGGATAGCGGTCTATCGTAGCTCTGATAACGTAATTGGTGTTCGTGCCCAGAACAATGTTATCATCTGCTATATTATACGAGCTTGTTTTACCTGGTCCGATTGCCGTATATGAGCGATTGATGGTCTGAACAATTGTGTTGGTTTCATCCAGGAATACGATTTCCAGGTTCCCGTTTATCGGATTCAGCATATTATTTGTAACAGAAACGACAGCGTCCACTTCTTCTCCATCCTGGAATATATCTCCCCCTGTCACTTCTACTTTCGCATTTTCAACTGCATCCACAGTGATGGTAAACGTCTTCCTGTTGTTCGAATAATCCACTTCATCCTTATATTCTGGGGCCTGAACGGTAACTGTCCAATTTCCTTTTTCAGGAAGAACGACTTTATCTTTTGTCACAGAACGTGTTGCGGTTTGTCCTGGTTTTAAATTTGAGAAGGAATACAACTTCTCGATCACCGTTCCGCCCTCTGACACGAACTTATAACTAAACACTTCTTTATCAGAAGAAATACCGCTTCGGCATTCGGCGTTTCCTGGGTGTTTCCCACATCTTGAATCCACCTTTATCCCCTTATAATCGGAAGTCATAGAAATTTGCATCGTGATTTCTTCATTTGGCTTATACGTTTTTTTATCGATTTGGTAATCTACGGATACATCTTTGTCTTGTTGCTCAACTGGCTTTTTAAGAGGCGGGATGAAAAACGTTTTGTAACACATTTTCCCTATACACGGCCATGTATTTACGTATACATCGAAGACTCCAGGTGTATAATCTTTTGGGCGGGTATAGTTAGAGATAAAATGCTCAAGCACGTTAGGTTCTGTCACGTCCGCTGGTTCATAATTACTCCAGCACGGAATGTCGTCCTTTCTATTATCATCCTCATTGTACTGAACGTAAATGTGATTGGCTCCAGGATCCGTGACACCTGTTCTTTTACAGATATATTTGGATTTTTTCCCTTTCCCCCCTGCTACCACATTGCGCAAATACCCCAAATCTTTTGACGTAAGGTTAGGAGCTTTTGGCTCAGGGAAAGAAGGACTCCATTTCCCTTTGTTTACAATCGCGCTATTTTTCCAAGGCTCCAAAAACACAGGATTGTTATTCAAATAATCGCTACGCCCTGTGTAGTCGTCTGGGAAAAACGGATCTTGGAATTCACGATTATCATAAGTATACCCGAGAATACGATGTGTTCTGAATGTAAGATGTTTTAATTCAGGCTGATGACATCGCAATGTGTAGCTCGGCCCGCTACGCGGAGTTCCGTAGACCACTAACCCGCGCTCCGCTAACAAATCTCGGTCCAAAAGCTTTCCTGCTTTATTCTTTTCTTTAATATTGTAGTAGCTTATGATTCCCTGCACGTCGATCGTTGAAGTCGTATTCCCCGTACACATCCCCGCCGTC
Source organism: Pontibacillus sp. ALD_SL1 (assembly GCF_017355605.1). Classification (NCBI taxonomy): domain Bacteria; kingdom Bacillati; phylum Bacillota; class Bacilli; order Caryophanales; family Bacillaceae; genus Pontibacillus; species Pontibacillus sp. ALD_SL1. Next base: position 661,913 of record NZ_CP062975.1, on the reverse strand, counting down.
GCATCCGTGTCGTTCCCAAAATCGTAAGCGGCATGAATCACACCAGGCGCTAACACCAACAGGCTAATCAAGAAAAACATCAGCTTTTTCATCGTATCCCACCTCCTTTTCCGAAAGCCAGAACAGCACTAAATAAAATTCCAGCTACGAGCAAAACCGACAAAAGAATGGTCCAAAGATCGGAATCCTGGTTTTCCTCTTCACGATCCGCTGATTCATCCCCTTCTGACACGTCCCACTCTGCGAATGATTCCCCTCGTTCTTGTTCGTATTGCTTTGCCATATATTGTTCTGCTTCTTTAAAGTTCATCAGATAAGGATCAGGTAAACTGTATCGTTCTTTTTTTGCGTCATCCGATAGCGCCTCCCACTCGTTGGCCTTTTCAGCGGCAAAAGCCTCTGCCTGCTCTTTTTGTTCCAGGAACGTACGCTTGTAATCAAAACCTACCTCAATTTGATCCGTCCCCATATAAAGGTAAGAAAGATACAGTTCCTCCAATCGTTCTTCCGCATCAAGCAATATGTAAGCAGCTGTTAATTCGTTTTTGACATCTTGCAAGGAGGGCTGATCCCCTAACTTGTTTACGATTTGCTCCGATACCATTATACGGTGCTTGTATTCGGAATCATCATTCAGGTGATCGATAAATGTCCGTTCAATCTCCCCACCTTCATACACCTCACCAACAAGCGTTAAAACAGGGCCCTCCCCGTTTGCCCGCACCAAAGAAGGTGCCATCAACATGGTAGCCAATAAAACCATCATCACTTTCTTCATAAACTCCCTCCTTTGCCATCCTTCGGGTTATACCAAAAAAACCAAAAAATACAAACAGAATCGCCCCTTTTTACAAAAAAACAACCCCTGACTATAAAAGCCAGAGATTGTTTTTATTATTGAACAGTTAAAAAAGAGAAACGAACTTCATCTTTTAATGGAACGCCTTGTTCACTCGTTACCGTGGTCGGAATAAGGATGGTGTATGTTTGGCCTCGTTCATACTTCTCAACTGGAGTGATGATGGCTTTTTCTCCTTCCCCTTTCACCATAATGTCTACTGAGTTCCCATCATTGTCTACAATATTGATATTTTTCAAGGATTTTAAATCCATTGCTGTATTAAACGTAACCGTCCATATTTTGTCTGTGGAATACCTTTTTACCACTTTCTTTTCAGGAAGATCGATTTTGTACATCACGAGCTCATCCCCGTCACTGGAATTCCAATTATGACCGAACAACAGACCCGATTCCTCCTCAAATACGCTGTCATCAATAGGGGCAGGGAGAGGCATTTTCTTATGAACATGACCGTTATGATTAAGGATTATGATTTCCTTTTCCCCTAACACCAAGACTCCTTGTTTGCTTTCTAAAAAATCAATAATTCTTTGGTTTGTTTTATGCTGCCATAACACTTCTCCCTTGTAGGATGTCAGAGTCAGAACTGCGTTGTAGCGCGTAATATAATCATCCCCCCTGATAGGGAAGTTTGTCGCTTCAAGAACATTCTCGTTCTTCATCTTGATCACTTTCACAGGTTGTTGATCATCCTTTTGGAAGGTCTTTTGATCGTAAGACACATCATTTGCCTCGCCCGTTTCAGGGTTAAAGGACACGTAGCCACCCTTATCACCATCTAGTGCAGGCATAAACACTTGGTCGGGAGTATTAATTAAGAATTCGTATTTCATGTCCAACTCACTTGTGGTTCGGTTGAGAATAGAGCCGTTGTTCAGATCAATCGTCAGAATCTGTTTATCGTAAGTGGCCGCCAACACTTGCTCCCCGCTTATTGCAAAGAATTCCACATCTTCTTTAAGTGTCCACATCCGTTCTCCTGTTGACGAAAAAGCTTCTATTTGTTTTTGGTAGGATCCTGAACGATCAATGGTTTGGAAAACAGTTATCCCACTAGAGCTGACTTCGTAATCACTCACATCATACTCTGTGTTCAAAACTACTTCTTTTCCCGTGAGTAAATTCACAACATGGAGCTCGCCATCTTCTCCATATCCATCTGCATACAAAAAGTCCCCTGCAATCCTGTTGAATCCGCTATCCGTTATAATCTGGCCTTTTAACTGGTGCTCTTTTTGGATGTTCATGGTATCCATATCATAAACCGACATCACCTTTGAATTGGCATTCAACAAAACCATAACACCAGTATCAGTATTAAAAAACGGGTCCTCCGCTGTAAGACTCAACTTATCAATATACTTCCCGCTTTTCGTATACGTGTACAATCGGTAACTTTGCCCAGAATAGTTTCGGGTAACCACAAAAATTTTATCATTATACGGAACTACTTCCGCTACCCTTCCTTCCAAACCTTGTTTAAACCAAACTTTTTCCACGCCTTCAGCCGCAGCAACATGACCTACTCCAAAGAAAAACACTATCATTAATGCAAACATAACCTTTTTCATTCTACATATCTCCTTTTTCGTCGTTATTTTTTAATAGCCTGTAACACGTTGTTTATAATAGTGATCACTCTTCTGGCTTGATCTGGATCCTCCTCTATTAATTCTTGTATTACTATATATTGTTCATCCAAATACGACGCAAGCGTTTCGTGATTATCTTTTTCCTGCATTTCTGCCGCTACTAATCCGCCCAAACAAGCATTCAATTTCACTAAGACGTCCATATCAATAGTTTTAGTTTTCAATGTTTCAAAATTTGCCAAATACCCGCGCGACACACCCACTTTAGAAGCTAATTCTTCAATAGTATATCCCCGTTCTTTCCGTTTCTCACGTATTACAGGGCCTACCTTAGCGTAATTCACAACCCTCCTCCTCTCCACTGTTATATGCTTTATAGTTTCATTATATCCACTGCGATGGAATTTTAGACCACTTTTTACCACTTGAGTAAACAATTGCATCGCATAGTTTTCAACCTACAAAAAAACCACAAGGAAAAGGTTCCTTGTGGTTTTTGCAGTCCTTTATATCGGCACTGTTGTTCTATGTATACCTGAATGATGATGTAATCCTTCTATATAAATAAAGAAGCTGCCAATGGAGGGCAGCTTCTTACGACGGGGAAGAGACCGAAAAACAAAACACCTATTTAAGGAGAACAAAACGCCCGTCTATGAATCTCATAATACCACAACAAATTTCCATATTCAAGAAACCGTTTTCTTTCCCGCCAATCCGCATATCAGGACACCCATTAAGGTGGCCACAACATATTGCAGGGCAACCGTGACGTTGCCGTTTTGCAACAATACAAACGTCTCATAGGAAAAGGGAGCTAATACCGCAAACGAACTTACCACCCCCATCATTGCGTACAAAAACAAAGAACGTCGTCTTTGATCCAGATGATAGCTGTATAAAACCCCAAGCAAAACACCGCCAGCAAGATTCATCATCAATAACGGAAACGGAAACCCCCAGTCTGCATAAACCCAATACCCTACCCAAAACCTCAAAACAACGCCTATAACTGCCCCAACTGTGTATGTACCCATTCTCAAAGTTCTCTCCCCCTCTTATGTTTCATGCGTTCTCTTGTCTACATTTAAGGGTTTTTCTTATTGTGGTCGAAGAAGATACAAGAGGTGATGCATGTGAGTTTCAAACTGGAAATGGCGCTTTACCACATTAAAAGCAAAAGCCCCAAAAAAAGGCTGAAAGGATATCAAATCCTTGAAAAATACAAGGAGGATACCGTTGATTCCCATGACCTGATCCGTTTTTTGAAAGAAGCAAAGACCATCAAAGTTGAAAACCCTTACGATACATGGGATGACCCTAGTTATCATTTGACCAACTTCGTATCAAAATACCATTCACAGGAGCTATATGAAGAGGCCGTACAAAACTTTTCTTCATATTCGGTCATGGCCAAGGGAATTGTCCTTGATTTGCTCCTTATGATCGACACGGATGAATCCATTCAAAAATATGTAGATTTTTCCTGCTCCTATATGAATGATATCCCATATCTCCGATTTGAAACCTTTCATAAAACTGCTCGATACAGTTCCATACTATTTCCATCTCTTTTCAAACTTCTCGAACACCAAAATTTCAGGTACGGAATCCTTCAGCTTTTCTTTATTCATGTCCTTGAAGGATGGACAGATCGGTCGCTTATCAGAGACCACAAAGAGAGTGTTATGGATGAATTTGAATACCTTCATACCAGCCTTCTTCCTTATCAAGAATCATTTGAAGATAAAGCCTTATATGTAACATATAAAGATGACTATATGGATCACCGTTACCCTTTCAATTTAATTCTCCATATGCTAAGCTACATCAACGATAAAGAAACAAACAGAAAATTAAAGCAAGTTTGTTTAACTTTTAAAGATAAACTCATCCTAGCTGTTGCTTGTTGCGGCCTCTTAGAAAACAACCAAAAAATCGGGAAAAAATTGCAAAACTGCATTGCACGAAATGATGAATCGAGAAACTATTTCTATGAACAATTGAGAAGACTGGATCGTTTGAATTTGTTCCCAGAAGAGTTCAAAACACAAGAACACCTTGCCAAAAGTCAATTGATCACCTGGTTAACTCAACCCGATAACCTTGGTCATTTCCCCAGCGATACAAAGCTAATTGACGTTTATACCGAAACATTAAACGGAGAAGATTATGAATTTTATCTTTTCAAATTCCGTTCTACCGTATATGAATGGAAAGAAAAAGGGTGGATGATCGCTGTATCGGGCGGTTATAAGAAGTCCGAGAAACCAACGGTGGAATCAACAGGCAATACGTATAGCCAGTTCGCAACCTACCAAAAAGATCAGGTGGACGAGCATTTCCTTGCTTTGTTGGACACTGTTGAAAAAGCTAATCGCGATTATAATGAAGAGGTTGTATACGAATTCAAAAGCCCTTACTCATTCCGATTAGCTTTTATCGGGTTGGCTTGGTTTAATTCATTTTGGATTTTCCCTTCCCTGTTCAGTGAACAAAGAGCTCTTATGGTTCCTGTGACCCTTGGCATTGTTGGCCTTTATGCCCTCCATGCCCGTAAAATTAACCGTACCCGAGTTCGCATAACGAGGAGCAGCATCGTATTTATTTCATCAAAAAAAGAAGAAATTATCCCCCTCACTAGAGTCCAAAGTTTCAAGAAAGAAAAACGTAATGTTAAAGGAAGCAAACGACTCGACCTGTTAAAACCAAAGGAAATTGGATTTGTATTATTGGATGAAGAAAAAAATGAAATTGGTTTTATACCTGAGCGGTTATTAAGTGAAGAGATCTTGCATCAGACTACCCGCCACAACATCCCGATGAAACAAGAATAAGAACCGCTTCGTTTTACGATTAAGAGTTACATAAATTTATAGAACAGGAGGGATGCCTTATGATGTTCTGGTGTGTCTCAGCTGTCTGTATGTCTATATCCACCGTATTGATAATAGCTTCTGAGTTAACGAACGAAGAGCAGGCGGATTAACCATCGTAGTATGGTGTTCGTTTCCTCATTCGCAGAAGCACTTCTATAATCCTCGAAAGAGGATTAAAAAAGAAGGTTTGACCCATTCTCCATCTTATTCTTTTGACTTTTTCGCCAAACTCATGGACAACTTGGTTCTTCCCTGTACACATGGAAACGAAAAGGAAAAAAGAGAGAAAATTGCTTTTTGGGGGGGCTTCTTACGCGATCACTCGGAAAATGCCTTGAACCAACGAAGAAAAAAGGGTTTTTATAACCAAGAATACAATGAGATCAAAAAACGAAATAACAGGGAAAAAGGGAGTTCACCTTCCCTTTTTGAAAAGCTAGGTGGTTTCAATAAACAAGCCCGCTACGCCCCTTTCTTTAATTCCCTCCCTATTTCACCACAAAGGAGTTGTTTAAACGTGAAAAAATGGTTCATTACTGGCGGCAGTTTTGCCGCTTTAACATCTATCATCGGCTTATCCTATTTAAAAAAACGCCCGAAGTCAAATGCTGCGGAAACGCAACGAAAAACGTTGCTCGCCCATTTCAAAAAAGAAGGATATACCGTTCACTCTCATAACCAGTGTTCTGACTTCATCTTGTTCCACCCTGATCAATCGCAGACACAGTATATTATGGTCCTCAACGAAAGCATAAGCGAGAATGAATTGACTCAAAAATTGGACGCTTATGCTCACTTCACCTCATCTCTTTACTTTATAACGGAAAATCCTGATCTTAAAACAATTATTCTAAATTGGCATTCGAACAGAGCATTGAATATAACGCTATATATATCCTCTTTTGACAACGTCATCGACTCTGCTGTAAAAAAACCATGGATCAGACTGCGGCCATGATCTTGATTATCTTTTCTGTGTTATGTCTCTTGTTACATATTGGCCTTATGGTTTATTGGCACTGGACGAACAAAAAAACCGTACCCTGGTTCGGAAGAGATGACATCGACTCCCATCTGAACGTTTTAGAAATTTCGGATGTCACCGTCTTTTTAATTAACAAAAACAGTTTCTCTCCTTTCGCTAAACGCATAAATATGGATACAAGGAAAGGGTTTACCCTTTATTCCGTAACAAGCTTCTTGCATGAGTGCGGACACGCTCTTCAGGAAAAAGACGATTCAGGCCTAACACGCATAAGAACATTTACATACGCTATGCAGTTATTAGGAACGATCGGAATCTTGGCGTCTACCATTGTATATTCTTACCCGATTCACAATGCCGTTTTCTTTATAGGTATCCTTATCGTCATTCATTACGCGGTTACAGTTATGAACGAGTGGGATGCTAATAAAAAAGCGAGAAAGCAAATTTCCATCCTCCCTTTCTCACCAAAGGAAAGAATTCAATGTATGATTCTCACTCACTCTTACACGCTTTCCTATATGAACCTTTTAACCCTGTTTGCCATTTGTTTTATCCTGTTCCTTCTATAAAAGCCGACAGTACAAGAAGTCGGCTTTTATTAACCTGCAATAGATTTCTGAATTTGCTCTTCATAATACCCACTCTGAATATAGTTGATATCTTCCCGAGACAGTTCAAACCATTCCGTAGAAGCAATACGTTTCTCTTTAAAGTGTTCATGAAAGAGTCTTTCCGTTAACATACTGTTGTTTGTCTCGATCGTATGAAGTGTAATCATATCCCAAGGCATCTTAGCAATGAATTCACTACCTCTTCGTTCCAAATCTTTGGTTCTTCCGATTTTGACCTTGTTGGTAACACTTTCTTGAACGAAATACACGAAACCACGCTGTTTCTTTCGTTCAATCTCAGCGTCTACGCATTTACGTAACACAGAACTGATTGATATCTCCTCTTCATCTGCCCATCCGCCGAGCATGGCCCACATCTCATTTTCAAGATTTACAGATCTGGAACTACTTGCCTTCAAACGCTTTCGTGGCCCTCTTTTGGTTTGCATATTTAACGCCTCATCTCTCAAAATATTTAATTCGGACTAATTCGAATCCTATATGTATTCTGTATATGGATGCGTAATAATCAGTCATTATTAGTAAGTGTTAGCTATTTTCGTTAGATTTAACCAATTTAGACGAAAAAAAATGAATAATAACGAATTTTGGCCAATGCTTTGCTATGGTTTTTTTGTGTTTTTTTCCGCAAAATTACGAACGTTTGTTCTATTTCCCTTTGTTTCACTAAACTATTCTGAATGATGGGAATAATAAAAAATCAGACTAGTTCTACAAGTTTTAATAATCATTCCATTCTTAACAATCAAAAAATTCTATATATAAAGGCAACTGACTGCTATCAGTTGCCTTTGAAACTATTCCAAATATTCTAACGCTTTTTTATAACGTGTATTTACCCGCTCTATATCTCTTTTGGTCGGATTAGGAATTCGGCTCAAATCGCTATTTTCTAAGAGGTCACCTCTTTTCACCTTTCTCCCTAAAGCGTTTTCTTTGCACCTTTTGATGAATTCGTCATACGTTTCGTTTTCTTCTCTCGTGACACTTCTAACTCCGTCTATTATGTCTTCAGGAAACTCCTCCTCCTCGAGCGTTTCAAATGTAACATCTGTATCTTCCACAATGTCATGAAGCAAAGCTACCGTCTTTTCCTCCAACGTATCCATCCTGCTCATAACGGCTAAAGGATGAAGGATATATGGATTGCCACCTTTATCCGTTTGACCTTTGTGTTTTGAAGCGGCTAATTCTAGCGCCCTCTCAAAACATGCTTGTTCATTCATGTTCGGCCTCCTCTTTTTCGCTCATTCTAACATACGTTGAATCTTGTTCATCAGAACATTCGCGTTCCTGCGGGGTGTTTCTAACGGATTTGGATAGTATGGTTTGCCGAAGCGGATTACAATTGAACTGAAGAACCGATAGGACGTTTTGATGGAAACAGGAACAATAGGAACATTCCCATCGACTGACAACCGAACCGCACCCGTTTTCACACTGCCTCTTTCTCCCCGTTTTACTCTAGTCCCTTGCGGAAATACCCCGACTGCCTTCCCTTCCTTTAACAGAGATAGCGCTTCATTCATAGCACTACCCCCTCCTCTACCCCTTTGAACGGGGAATGCACCAAATGACCTCCATATAGCCCCGAATAACTTCCATTGAAACAATTCCGCTTTCCCCATGAAGTATAGTTGTCTATTTTTTCTAGTAATGGCTGCCAGCAAGGGAGGATCAAATAAACTTTGATGATTTGGACAGATAATCACTCCCCCTGATGCAGGCATTTCACCTTCTACCCTTATTCGATAAAGTGAACGAAACCAGATCAAACACAAAAGGGAGGCGATTCTGTATACACTTACACCCCTTTGGACATTCGCCACAGGCTTGCCTCCAACACCGCTTTGATATCCTCTGAATCTCTTATAAATCGAGCTGTTATTTTTTTATGATGCAACCCATTTTGATAAATGGTTAAGAGATATCCAGCATTGTTTTTTTCAACCGAAACCGTTGCCCCTTCTTTCTTGTAACAGAGTTCAACAAGTTCTTCCCCCTGATATTCGCATGTTTTCATTAGAAACCCGAAACGATTCATAAAAAACATTCCCCTTTTCCCTCCTACCCTCATTACGCAATATATTCTATACTACGTTTGAGGTGATCACTGTGGAATTTTGCCAAAAAACAGATATTAAAAAGTTGGATTCATTCGTAAAAAGAGCCACTCTTTTCGACTGTCCCGCAAGCGTAGGTCTTCATTTGTTGGGCTACTTGATCCATTGTTCACCCTGCCTAACGGTAGAACGTTTTATCAAAACGATCCTTTTTGATCGAAACCTGTTAGAAAGAACGGTCGTCATGAATGACGACTATTATCTCAGCCACCCTTTTTACCTGTTTCCTGACACTGTTATTTCAAAAGAAAATCACAATCCCTTTAACGCCTTGGCGTCTCGCTCGGAATCGGGGTACATGATATACATTCTTTTGCACCAACAAAACCGAACCCGTTTTCATTATGCTGGCACCACGTTGCGGGGCGACCATCAAGAAATGACAGATATATTGCTTGATACGTACAATACCTCACCCAAAAAGAGAAAAGCTGTCATCCATTTATTGAAAAGCTTATCAACCTCAACTTCATGATGAAAGGAGACCATCCTGTTCAATTATATGAAGCGATCCATATATAATCACACACCAGTATTACAGGTGTGTGATTTTAAGAATTCGCAATACCCTGATACAGCCTTTTTCCTGTCGTGAGGGTTTTACTGTTTTAAAGGAAAGACGCCTCTTTTCCCTAATCTACAATAGGGGTGTCTTTAATGAAAACCATACAAACGACCTTTACTTTAGCCGAGGTCAGCGCATTTATATTAAGTATCCTGATCATGATAGACCTCATTTTCTTCAACGGGAGTTTTTTTAAAGAACTGTTCATTACATTGGGAATATTATTTTTAACAAAAGGACTGAAACATGTCCTGCGTTTCAATAAAACGTTGAAACACATCAAGCATCGTATGGTTATGTTTGGTTATTTTACAATCTCTTCTTCCTTTCTAATCTATGTTATTCTTAATTTCTAAGGGGGTCACAGATCTTGAAATCTTTTTTAAACACAAGAGAGAACGTATTCCTTCATCTATACAAAAAGTGCTTTGCTGTATATCCAAAAAACATGATAATTGAAGCGACTTTCAAGCTATTAGAAGACGTGCCTACTAAAGTCTCGTTTAATGAGCTCGAATACGAACAGGTAGAAAAAACACTTGATTCGATTATGAATAAAACCGAGACATTCAACATCCTCATGACTCTCATTGAATTAGATGAACATATTAAAGAAATGCCTCATATGGTCGAAAGTATGAATGACCCGAGCTACAACCAACACCGAACCATCGCTCTTAATATATGCGACATGTACTCAAGTGGCGCAACGTCTTTCTTTGGGTACATGGACTGCATGTTTAGCCATTTTTTCCCGAATCACTCCACCAAATCTTTCCTCGCAAAAGGAATTTGTGCCCTTGTGGCTTCAACAGCGGAAGTCCTTGTAACAGGGGAAGTTGAAAAAGATTACAAGGATGCTTCTTTAGCGCTGTTAGCTTCCCGAGGCATTGATATGAATTCACTGGTTGAAATGGTATACGACCTGCAATCTCCTTATAACCCTAACCTTAGAATGGACGAATGCATGGAGCACGTGATGGGAGTTCTGAAAAAACAACAAACCTATCACACGATTCAACTATGTATTGAAATTGACAGAGGTGTCGAAAACAGCATATTTGGTAAGCAATTTTTATCGATCGTCGGAAATGACGAGGGGCTATACGGAATTGATGAATGCGTGAACACTTCTATTTCAAAAATGTATGGGATGATTGCAATCACAAATTTCGGCTATTTAGATAAAGCAAAACCAGGTATTATCGGGGAGCTTGACAGTGACCACGAGGGAAACCATTGCAACACATTCGCAGATGATACCGTATGCGCACTTGTATCTGCCGCATGTGCACGTCTTGCCTATAACCATGAGGATACTGAGTCGAAACCCGATCGAAAAATAGAATAATTCTACACATAAAAACCCTACAACAAATACATGTTGTAGGGTTTTTGTTACTGAGCTTTTTGCTGCTTCATAGCTTCAAAGATAATGCCGTTTTCCAAGCTTTTACCTGTCCCGATCGCCACACACCCTAATGGCGATTCAGCGACGTGAACAGGGATCTCCGTTTGTTCACTGATCAAGTCGTCCAAACGTTCCAGCAATGCTCCGCCCCCTGTCAGCACAATTCCTCTTTCCATGATGTCACCAGATAGTTCAGGTGGGCATTTTTCTAATGTATTTTTTACTATGTCCACGATCTTTGACACAGGCTCCTGTATAGCTCCGTGAATCTCACCAGATGTAATTTCGAATTCTTTCGGCAATCCGAGCACCAGGTCTCTTCCCCTTACCTTCATAACCCTTTCTTCATCTAGCGGAAGGGCACACCCTAAACTTATTTTGATCTCCTCAGCACTGCGCTGGCCGACCACCAAATTATATGTTTTGCGAATATAACTCGTTACTGCCCCATCAATCTCATCTCCGCCAACGCGAATGGAATTTGATACAACCGTTCCGCCAAGAGACACAACAGCCACTTCCGTCGTGCCTCCGCCGATATCAACAACCATGCTCCCTATCGGTTCTGAAACAGGAAGACCCGCTCCGATAGCTGCCGCAAAAGGCTCATCGATGATATACGCTTCCTTAGCGCCTGCTTGAATAGTAGCTTCATAGATTGCCCTTTTTTCAACCCCTGTCACACCACTCGGAGCACACACAACAATTCTCGGTTTCCGAAACCAGGTCTGACTTTTACTTTTTTTCAGCTTATCAACAAAATATTTGATCATGGCGAGTGTTGTTTCATAGTCAGCGATCACACCATCTTTCATCGGTCTCACCGCTTGGATATTCCCTGGTGTTCTGCCTACCATTTTTTTAGCTTCACTACCCACTGCCAATATTCTTCCTGACTCGTCCATGGCGATGACAGACGGTTCATCAATGACGATCCCTTTCCCCTTTTGGTAAACCAACACATTCGCCGTCCCAAGATCAATCCCGATATCGTATGTATTAAACACGCCTCATCATCCTTTTGCCGTTTTGTTTATTGTATACCCATTTTCAGGAAACGACAACCACCATTTTGATGAAGGGATCTTTTAATAAGTTTCATGCAAATAGCATAGGATCTAAGATGCGCGACATTCGAAACAGTTTATGACCAAAAAAAGGCAGGGTTCCCTGCCTTAGAAAACGTTCAAAGGAGTTCCGTGTACTTTGGCAACATACGCTTCAAGCATGGCCCTGTCGTATGGGTCATTCACTCTTAGGAACTGAACAGAAACGTCATCTGTCAAGTATTGGCTCGCCTCGTCCAAATCAACCGTACTAAGCTTTGCGATGCGTTTCGTAACATTGGTATCTTTATTCTTGTGATCCACGAGCCTTTGGGCTAAATGCTTGGATCTGCCAACATAGATCACCTGATCTTCGCCATTTACAAATACGTAAACGCCTCCCACAATACCACGATCCTGCAACACACCCCGAACGCGCTGGGCCGTGATAGACTGTAAAGGAATTTTTTCCCCACTCATCATGATCTTCATCCATCCCCTTAATTCTTCCATCCCTTCTTCTTCCGCTCTTAATCTCGTTTTTTCTTTTTCTTATACCAATAGTTTAATACTATCCCGCACAGAATACCTAATGCAATAATCGGAGAATATCCAACGATAAACACAATCAGCCCAGAAAAGAATCCCATCAGCGTATTAATAGATGAAACGAATGCGTGTTTTATTTTTTCTCCCGTCTTCAAATCTTCGCTTTTTGCAACGTCAGGAACATAAACCGAAGCATCAACGAGTTGGATCGACACGCGCGCATAGTCGGTTACCCCTTTCAAATACCGTTGTTTTCCTTCTAATTGTTCAATCTCTGTCTGGACTCGTTCGATTTCATTCGAAACACGAATTAAATCCTCTGTTTCGTCAGCCTTTTCTAATAAATGGATTAAACGTTCTTCTAATTTCTTCTTACCCTTTAAACGGCTTTCATTATCCACATATTGCTCGGTCACATCTTCACCTTGACTCCTTTGTTCTATCACATCGTCCGCTGCTTTTGAGAGAAACCCCAAAAACGTGAGCCGATCGACTGAGGGAACTCGAACTTCCACATTGGCCCTCGTCTCTTCTTTCTCCTGGTTAATGTAAGATGACACAACCATCCCGTCTATCCGCTCTGTTTCCTTCACAATCAGTGTCATAACCGCCTCTGTATCAGCCACCGATAACGTAACAGAATCTCTGTAAGCCATCATCTGAGAAGAACCCTTTTCAACACTTCCTGCGTCTTTATTTTGAACCACTTCAGAAGAGGATATTTCCACATCGCTCATCCCTGAAAAAGAGGTATACATATTCGTCATCTTCTCTTCTTTGTACGCCGTTTTCTTGCTTAGCTCGTATCCCCCAGCCAATAACCCGAACAATACAACTATGACACCCGCCCCGTACAAGAGCCATCTCTTTCTCATATCATCACCTCACTTAGGGCTTCTTCTACCACAAGACTCATCCTTTTGATCGAAAAAAAAGAACAACCTACTGGCTGCTCCGAACTTCTTTCATATTCTCAAAAACTTTGTAGAGACGTTCGTGCGTATCATCCCAACCCACTTTCAGATGAGACACCAGTTCTTTGTGCAGTAACTCTAAGTTCTTTTGCTTCACTTCAGACGATGGCATCTCTTTCCATTCCCCGTATATGTAGCAAAGAAAAGGGGCATTCCCTTCGTATAAGGTCAGCATATTCAGAACCTGTTGTTTCTTTTCCCGTTCTGTTCTTGTCAGGCCTGCCGCCTGTTCAAAACTCAACTGAGGTCGATAGGCATTTTGGGGAATAGGGATGTTATATCCGTAGTGTTTTTGTTCTCTCCCCTTCTCTCCGATAACACTCAGCGCAATCCTTTCATGTCTTGGCAGAAGAGAACTTCTGTACTTCGGATAATCGGTATTGTCTGTCTCAATTGCCATAACGCGCCTCCCATCACAAATCACAAAGCAATACAAAGAGGAGACCCGTTCTTGTTTCTTTCGGTAATATGCTCGTTTCCGTACGTGTTCCATCAATTCCTGAGGCAGAGGTTCATCCGTCTTAACAATCCATTCAAAACACATTTCCGTTACATAAAGCAGGGGGGCCTGATCGATTAAACACACATTATCTTCTTTTTTCCATTCGTGAAACAACGAAACGTCTCGCCCAAAGTTCACCCACAAATCATGTAAATACATCATGTGTAGCCCTCTTTTCTGAAATTTTCCATATCATAGCACACGTTCCGAAAGAAAGTTAGGTAGAAAAAAATGTCTTTTTTCTCACTCTCCATGATTTTTGTTATACAATAGCCTCGTAATCAAAAAAGAAAGGATGATGATAATGAATACAGTTCTAGAGAACCAAACGTTTGCCGTTGCCTGTTATGAGGACGCTTTCCGCAAGATGAAAAAAGAAACGCTTTTTGAGAACGTTTCAGTTCGTTCTTTTAAAGAGCTTTTAAAAGCTGATATAGGAACCATACAAGAACGACTTGTAGGCCCGTATCACGTTTCTATGCGTTCCATCTTGTCTCGTGACTGGGACTTCCTTCTTTCAATGCACGACGCTGAGCAACAGCGTTTAGAGTCCATTGGATGGGGGACATCGAAGGCGTACGATTTTCAGTTTAAAAGAACAGAAACAAATGAAGCTCTCCCTCATTGGATCAGCTTCGAACGTTTCGAGGAATATCATAAGTATTCAAGTGCATCCGTTTTTCATTATCACAACCTTTATTGCTACTACCTAACAGACACGAACCAATTTGGATTTGTGTTACACAGAAAATAAATAATCGCTCAACACCCCTAATCTGGGGTGTTTTTTTATAGAGGAATCATCACTTTGGTTATGGAACCGTAAAAGGAAAGGGAGTGATCGTATGTTAGTCGTTACGACTGAAGGGTTAGCAGGAAAACGAATTACCGAGGTAAAAGGAACCTGTTGCGGGGTGGTTGTGCGGGCCAGAGGGTTAGGCGGCGACATTATGGCTTCCCTCAAAGGACTTGTCGGAGGCGAGGTCAAACAGTACACGTCCATGTTAGAAGATGCTAGAAAGGAAGCAATCGACCGCATGGTTGAAAACGCAGCTTCTATGGGAGCCAATGCGATTGTTATGATGCGTTTTGATTCTGGAGAAGTCGGGCAGAACATGAGCGAAATTATCGCATACGGGACGGCTGTTACCACAGAGGACGATAAATGAGCATAACAGAAGGTATTTTCATCGCTCAGACCCTTTTCGTCATCATCATCCTTTTATTAGGCTGGTTTTTTTGGGATAAACGGTACAAAGAACAAAGAGGTAACGGGATTCCTGAAGGATTTGAAGAAACATCGGAAGTGACCATTGATCCTGTCTCGAAACAGAAACAGCGCGTCTTTTACAACAAAGAAACAGGTGAACGCATCTACATAAAAGAAGACAAAGAGGGCTGACGCCCTTTTTCGTTGACCTTTGTCCTTTTTTTCATATAGTGATTAAAAATAAAAGCGAGCCTATATAGGGGGTGAAAAAATGAATGAGATCAGATATGCGGTAGACAAGCGGGTCATGATCCTTGCTGTTATAGCCATTGTGGCTGCGTTCTTTTTTGTCTTTCTAAAAGAAGAAATGAGGTGCGCTCAAAATGATACAACATTTCGAATCGGAAATGTATTAAAAGACGAGGAAGAATCAATTGAAGACGAAGCCTGCGTAACGGTACAGCATTCAGACGAAAGCACAAATGACGTTACGGATCCTGCTTCAGGAGAAAATGGCTCTTCTGATGGTGCAAGCGATTCCTCTGGTAATGGCGGCGGATCAGACGGTACAAGCGGGTATACAGTGACCAACCCAGGCGCGATCACGGACACAGAAGGGCAAATTTACGTTCCTGTTTCATATTACGCCTCTACTAATGTTCAACTGGACTGTTCAAGCGCGAAATCTTATCACGCATTTTCAATACCTGAAGAAGCCCCTCCTCAGTCTTATGGAACAAAAACCCTTACAATTTCGAACAACAGAGGGTATGACATGTGGATTAAAATCACCAAAGTTGAGCCTGAAAATGGCCTTCTCATCACTCAATTTAACACCAAATACATAAAATTAACGAATGGAACAGAAATTGGATTAAAGGTGAAATGGGATTGGGACGTTTCTCCGACTTACGCTGGCGAAAGAGGGAAAGCCACCGCATATTTTGAAAGCACATGCATCAAACCTGATTCTAAGGACATCGTTACCTTAAGACCTGCTAATCCAGAAAACCTTACCATCTCCAATATCACGAAAAACTCAGCCTCCGTTACATGGGACCCTCCATGTACGCTACTCATTACAAATTGTACCGAAGCGGAGATCTGGTTTATGAAGGATCCTCGACAACATTTCAGGACAAAGATCTTCTGAGCGGCACTTATTACTATTACAGGATATACGCTTACAATGAAAATAAATCCGCCAGGTACAGTGATTATGAGAGCATGTCGACTAAAGGAATATCCCCTTTAGCTGATCGTCCCGCAGGCTTCAAGGTGACCAAAAAAACAAACAACAGCATTTCACTCTCATGGGATGTTTCAGAAAAAGCGAAATCGTATAAGTTAAAACGAGGAAATACCGTTATTTACGAAGGACCGTTAACGTCCTTTACAGCAACAGGACTTGAGTCTGCTTCCTTTTACCGTTTTTACGTGTACAGCGTAAACGACTATGGCCCATCCAGAAGCAGCAGTTATGTTGAGTCTTACACATCAGGAGAGTCCCTGCTTCCAGATGAACCCAGAAATTTCAGAATTACATCAACAACGGACACAAGCCAAACATTAACATGGGATAAAACAGAAAAAGCCTCAACCTATCTTTTAAAGCGAGCAAATAATGTCATTTACGAGGGTCCTCTAACTTCGTTTACAGAAAAGAACTTAACCCCTGGCACTCGGTACGCTTACTATCTTTATCCTGTTAACAAGGAAGGAAGAGGAGATTATGCGTACGAGGTCGGCTACACCACTGGAACAAATCCTTACCCCCAAAAACCATACCTTAAAATCAAAAATGTATCTCACGACCGTTTAACGCTCTACTGGCAGCCAACGGAAAACACCACATCCTATACCGTGAGACTAAACGGGGACTATATCTATAACGGATCTGGAACATCGTTTACGGTCACTAATTTGGAACCAGCCACGTACTATTATTTCTACCTTCGCGCAAACAACCAAAACGGGTCATCAGGATGGGACTATGAAAGCCAAAAAACGAAAGCCAACGCGTATAACGATACCACGTATATCGACCACTCCTGTAAACCTCTAAATTATGAAAACACCTTTCATTTACCCATTCATTTAAAACCTGGCTCTAGCGGACGTTTTGAACTTACAGTTAAGAATAATTTTTCAAGCCCTATTACTGCTAAATTAAACACCCTTACAACTTCAGGTGATCTATTCGAAGGGGATACGCCGCTCGAATTGACCTATTCTGACGAAGCCGCCACAATAGAAGCCGATAAAAAAGAAAAATTTATCTATGCTTGGAAGCTCCCTCAAGACGCCCCTTCCTCTTATGCTGATGCAAGCGGGTCTTTCTCCATTAACGTCGGCACAACATGCTCGAAATAGCCAAAACTCCATTAACAAGTGTGTTTATGGAGTTTTTTCTGTTCCTTTCTTATCTGCTATACTATGCAAAAGAGAAGGGAGGATTTTCCGCCTTGAGAAACATCATCATCTCCGATATACACGGGTGTTACAACACCTTCATGAACCTTCTGAACCTTGTTCAGTATACGACTGGTCAGGACCACCTTATTTTACTCGGTGATTACATCGATCGGGGTCCACGGTCAAAAGAGGTTATCGATTGGATCATAAACGAAAAGGAAACAGGGCACGTTACGGCCTTGAGAGGAAATCACGAAGAAATGTTTTTGTCTTGGCTTCACGAACCCATTCAACCAAATTCTATCTACCTACACCCTGATAATGGCGGGAAGAAAACGATCAAAAGTTACCTGAAACCGAGAGGGATCTATTCTTATAAAGAATACGCACAGGAAGCTATGAAAAGCTATTATCCTCAGCATATTCGTTTTTTTGAGGAACTCCCTTTTTATTATGAGGATAAACACGCTATTTATGTTCACGCAGGAGTTGATCTCAATTTACGAGACTGGAAGAATTCGAGTGATTCATGGTTCACTTCAAGTCGCGAACGTTTCTGGAAATCCTCTAACCCACACGACAAAACCATCATTTTCGGGCATACCCCTGTTTGTTTTCTCCACGACTCTGATGCCCCTTATACGTTCGAGGACAACCGAATCGCAATCGACGGGGGTTGTTCCTATAAGCGTCAACTAAATGCCCTCATTGTGGATAAAGCGGGCTATACCGCCCTTTCCGTTCCTTATGGAGAATAAATTCTAAAAGAGAGGAGTGAAAAAAATGACGCCACAAAAATGCGACAGATGCGGAACATACACCTATACCAAGAAGTATACGTACGGAAGTTTTTATTGGTTTTTCTGCCACCCCTGTTATCGTTCCGCCACCACCAAAGTCAGCTCCTATTTTTAGAGTCGCCTGGTATGGGCGACTTTTTCTTCAGGATATTGTTTCCATCCTTTTCATGAGATGTTTTGTATCCCTGATATCCTGTTCTGTTCGGTTTCTAACCAAGCGCGTGTACACAAAAAACGTATCTTCAATCCTTTTTAAATGCCTTTCCATCTCCTCAATCTGTTCTTCCCTCTTTTTTCTCATGCGAACGAACGACCTTTCCAACTCCTTTTCAAACCCTTGCGGCTTATCATGCATGAACCTGTACTGTCTTTCGTATTCCTCATCATAATCACCCACCCGTTTTTTGCTGTGTTCATGCAGTATGCTGTAAGCTCCGTAGGTTTTTGTCCTTAACTGTGATTGATTGCTCTTCTTTAAAGAATGAGGATATACAAGGAGTTTCTCTTTTTCAAATTTCATGAATCCAATCTCATGTGTTCTGAAGTCATTCCCTGACGCTCCTCCC
Source organism: Pontibacillus sp. ALD_SL1 (assembly GCF_017355605.1). Lineage (NCBI taxonomy): Bacteria > Bacillati > Bacillota > Bacilli > Caryophanales > Bacillaceae > Pontibacillus > Pontibacillus sp. ALD_SL1. The sequence goes on along the minus strand of NZ_CP062975.1, from coordinate 642,799 downwards.
GCTTCCACTAAACGCTCCAACTCATCAGAAATATCCATCGCGAGCCGATATCCTTTATACCGAAATGGGACGGTCTTTTTATACGAACAGAGAGAGGTATCCTTTATAAGAGAGAATTCTAAGGGGGCTACCCCTAAAAACCGTTCCGCATGCTTCCAAGCCTCTTCCTCTAGATCCAACAAACGAACTGCCCATTTTCGGTAATACTTCGCAAAAGAATCCGAAGAAGGGCCTGTTTCCGCGCAGCGATTTAAACGTGCATTCGCTCTGTTAAACATTGTACATCCCTCACGGTTCTTCTCATCAAACGCATGACCCAGTTCATGCGCAACAAGAATGCGTGGGTAGGACATCCACCCCGTTTCACCCATCGCCCGCTTTATTTTCACTTCGAACAATGTCACTAAATCCTTCGAGGGATCATAGTTCGCAAGTGCCCCTCCTGTTACATCCTCCGACCATTGGAGCATTGTTTCAAGGTTGTGGGTATCCGTAATATCACGAAACAAAACTTCAGCTTCCTGTTTCCAATTTTTCAACGTCATGGCTCCTCTCTTTTTATTATTACTATACACCACAGCAGGGTGATTCTGCGCATTAGTTAGGCTCGCCCACCCATAAAAATCAATCCTATTTCCGCCCATTTATTCCATGATTTTCTATAATGAAGAGGTACCTAATAGATCCCAGGAGGACGATAAGATGAAAAACGCTATAAAAAAACGACTCTATAAAATTAAGAACCGTTTGTACATTGAAGCGAAATATTTAGCTCACTACGGTTTCGGAATAGGGCAGTCTTATAAATACAGCGTAGATCCTGTTCGGAAAAACATAACGATTGTTCCAACTGAACACGATGGCACAAGACGTGTGGCTAAAACGACTCAAAAAACTGGAAAGACGGTTCCTGTCATTGATATCAAAACGAGTGACATTCAATCATTTTTCGAAGGTCACAGTGAATTCGAGGTAGAAATCAAACGCGGGAGCATCGTGTTTTCTGTCAAACAACCTCAGGCTTCAGTTATTTCTCTGGAGGAAGCAAGAGAACAGAAAACGTACAAGGTTTCTGTTCAGGAACTTGCCAAAGTAAGCAATTTTGAACAAATGACGATTTTCGACTTGTTTAAAGGGGATGGCAGAGGAGAGCTAAAGAAAAAAGCCATTGGAATGCTCTCCCTTTTCTCAGGATGCGGATCATTGGATAAAGGGTTCAAAGATGAAGGGTACGACATCCGTTTCGCGAACGATCGGTATGAAAAAAAGGCTTTAAAAGACTATCATATCGAAACGTATAAACAAAACATCGGTGATCATATCATCATGCGGGATGTTCTGGATTTTCAAGCGTCCGATATTCCGCAGGTGGACTTTGTCACAGCTGGCATCCCCTGCGTGAAGTTCAGTGCCCTTAACACAAAAGACAATTTCAGAGATGGGGACTCTCCTTTTCACCCCATGGTCGAACAGACCATTAACATTATAAAATGGAGCAACGCACGATCTTTCTTGATTGAAAACGTAGCGAACTTCATTACGGTCAAAGGAGGAGCAATACTGAAGCGCTTCAAAGAACGACTGAGCGAATTTAATATTGTGAGCTCCGTCATCGATGCCACATCACTTGGCTCACCACAAAAACGGAGGCGTTCCTTTATCCTGGGCATGAAAGACGCCATTCCTTCCATCACGCTTCCGAATCTTACCGAGGTGAACACGGTTCGTGACGCCTTTTACGGAACAGCTGGCGTGAACGGTCAGGATTTATATTTCAAGCCAACCGAAAAGACTTTATCGCGAATGATTCATGTTCCCCAAGGTGGAAATATTCAAAGCGTCCCTGTTGAACTCCGAGCGAAAAAGAAACGGTTCAACAACTACTGCCAACGTCTGAAATGGGACGATTTCGCTCCGACCATCACACATGTTCAGGATGATGTGTTCATTCATCCCGAAGAGCACCGTTATTTGTCTGTAAGAGAAACAGCGAGACTTTTCAGCCTGCCTGATGATTTCACGTTTACAGGCAGCCTGACCAGCATATTTGAGATGCTTAAGAATGCAGTGGATTATCGGGTCTCTCGTTTCTTAGCCAAAACGATCAAAGAACAATTGAATGCAATAAAGCTGCCTTAAGGGCAGCTTTTGTTTTTCTATTTACAAGAAAAAAGCGATAGTTGGGTATCGCTTTTTAGTAGTTTTGTATGTTTGAGTCGTATATGAATGTTTCCGCCGACTCTAATTGTTTCTCTTTTTTTAGCATCTTTAAATCACCTTCTTTGTACACCTTCATTATCTTTTGTTCCTTCTTGCTGTATGTGAAGAGCGTTTTGATCGCTCGTGTTTTGTTCTTTGCTTGTTTCAACAGATTTATCATGTAATTGTCTCCCTTTTTGTTTTTGATTACCCTTATGATAATCAGGAATTTCAATTTGTCATCTACTTTTCTAAAAAAAAATGCACTAAATCTATAAACCTTGGAAAATCTTCAAATTCACGCCCAATCGGAATTTCCTCCTCTCGTAACGCCGATAAACACCCTAAATCATGAACAGCCGCATAGAAAAAACGCCCGAACAACGCACGGTCGTTCTGAAACAACTCCTTCATTTCTCGTTCTGGATCAAAATAAGACGGACTTACAGCAGGAACAAAACAACAGAGACAATGGAGCAATCGTTCCATTTTATCAATCTCACTATCCGTGAACCCAAGCTCCCTTCCTTTTTGGAACCACCTTTCCCGATACGCCCGTCTGATATCTTTCATACCAACACCTCCCCTATTATCCTATGCATCTTTCCTCTTCTTTTATGAAAAGGGATCGAGTAAGATAAAGGTGGAGGTGTTTTGCCTATGAAAATCAAATCAAAAAAAGATATAGCTCTCTTGTTAGAAGACTTCCCTCGATTCACCCCGTTTGATGAGAGAGGAAAGAAACACTACCTTGTTTTTCATGACAAAAAACGAGGAGGAACCTGGACACTCATGCAATACAGGGACGGCGTCATGACACGGCACGGAAAAGGGGAAGGATATTGTGATCAGGGAGAAGAACGATTGTATGAAGAGGATCAAATGAAGTTCCTGTGGGAAAATCGAAAAGCTGTCAATGCCGTGTTGCCTTCTTTATTAGAAGTGTAAAAAAAGCGTTTTCTTTTTCGCGAGATTGGTATTCGTGTTACCCTAAACCAAAAAGAGGGAGCTGATCTCATGACCACGGTTGTTTGCATGATTTCTGTTGTAGATGAGGACGGGGTTCATTTCCAATCACAGCAAAGGTATCCTGCAACGAGAGTAGCTGATATGATGATTATATATGGCGAACGATCAACCCTAGGCATTGAGTACAGTGATCAAAACGAATGGTATAAATCTCACTTTTCTGTCCTTGCTAAACAAGAAACGCCGCTTTTACAGGTCGTCTGATGCAAAAAAACCGATGAGAAATCATCGGTTTTTCTTATCCCTTAATCCAGCTCAGAATCGATTCAATCATGTCATTGAAAGCCTGAAGCGCTTTTTTAAGAACACCTATTTCCTCTTCCTGTGCTTTCAATGTGGATTGATACTTTTCGTTCTTTTCTTTCTCTTTTTGAATTTGTTCTTCTATCGTTTGCTCATAATCCGATTCTTTTTGATCAACTTTTTGTTCCAACTCTTTTTTTGTTTTTTCATTTTGGCTAATTTGATCAGCCAATGCTTTATTGGAAGCAATCAGTTCTTTCAATTCTTCCTCTTTTTTCTTCAGTTCTTTTGGTGCGACAACCTCTTTTTTCGCATCTGTTGGTTTATCTTTCACTTCTGCCTTCTTATCAGCATTCGCTTTAGATTCTTCTTTCTCCACTTCTTTCTTTGTTTCTTCTTTTATATTCTTATCTTCAGCCTGCGCATAAAATTCCTCTGTATGAAGGTTATCGATCACATCTCTTGATGTGTTGACCTTGACGGGTCCTGTATAAGGCGTTCCTGTAACCATTACAGTCGTTTCGTATGTATGGTTCCCCCATTTCGCTTTAACGGTAGCCTTCCCTTCCTTTTTACCCGTTATAACAGGTCTGTTGTTCTTCATTTCAACAGCAGCAACAGAAGGATTGGAAGAAGTCCACGTAGCCTGTCCTGTGACTTCTTCCTCTAACGAAGAGTAAGGATAAGACCCGATTAAATAAAATTCCTCTTTCACATTTGGACGTAACGTTAAATCAGATGGGTAGATTTCTGCTTCCATTTCTGGAACCGTTACAATAAATGATGGAGATGATGCCCCCACGTTTGCCTTAATCTCCGTTTTTCCTGGTCCGACTCGTTCAACAACCATACAGTCTCCCAGGCACTCCCGTAAAACAGCCACACTTTCATCTTCTACCGTATACGTGACGTCTTTTGAGATATTATCTCTTGATCCGTCTTTATATCCGTAAAGAACAAGTGTAGAGCTGTCTAATCTGCCTAGTTCAATTCCTCCGTTCTTAGCCCCCATCCCAAGTTTGAATTCATATCCGTTTTTCAGAGCGGAAGCCGACGAAGGTAAAGCTGAAAGTGCCAATGATAGAGCTAACCCTGTTGCGAAAATCTTTTTGATCATTTTCATATTTATCACCTCTCCTTTTGAAAAAATTCTTCTGGTAGCCAGACGAACGTAGGTCTCCCCTTAGTCTCTAGGCTTTGCGTCCTGACCTTTCGATCAGTTTGCCTTTTTCAAAAAGAATGGTAGGTCTTACGGGGTGTTGATACCATATTTTTGTCTGCTGTGGGTAAAAAAACGATGTTTTTAAAAAGGTATGTACGACAAAAAAAAGGATGCGATGCCCCACCCTTTTCTCTAAGCATATTGTTTCGCGTTTTCTTAGCGCATTCTCTAAAACGGCGAAGAAAAGTCGTTTGTATTTATATGAATTACTCCAAGAACTCCATCAACCACGTATATTGCTCTTTGAAATCTCCTATAAAAATAAAATTCCGTCAAGAACTTAACCTTCTAAATAGTGATACGCTTCTTTCCAACTGTTGAAAGATTTAAAATTAAGATGGTGTAGCCCCTCATTATAATTTTCTGGATCACCTTTAATAACTCCAACAATAACCTTCTTGTTTCTGCTACCTTGCAGTCTATATTGGGGGTTTTGGTTTAGTAAATCACTGTATTTATTTTCTTCTAAAATCTTATTTCTTAATTCTTTTTTCATATTTCAACATCTCCCTTAACTAGAATATTCAACTTGCAAGACGAGAACAAACAGAAATTTGTATATTTAGCCCTATCGCTAACTAAATCCCTGCTCTCAACCACTTGTACACAAAACGCGACCTTATCGATTTTACGCATATTTTTTTGTTTCTTTGATTCGTTCTTCGAGACGACGATTATAAGCCGTTCGGTTTTGTATAAACCGATCGATTTTATGAAGATCATCAACCGTGTTTTTCATGATGAGTTCTACATCGAATTTTTGGATATCCTGGTACATTTCAATATTATTTTTCAATTCACGACGCTCTTTTCGTAAATCCCGATACCACAACATCGCATAATACAATGTAATGGCGTCGCATTTGTCTCGGAGGAGTTGCTTTTCCAGATTTATGATTGCTTCTCCGACACGATTCAAGCTTTCTTTTTCAAGGGTTTTCTCTTTCTTTATATCCTCTTTAAACGAGTGGAAGACCCCTTCTGAAACTTTGACCATTTCTAGCAGCTTCTTTCTGAACTCTTTATAAGCAATGGATAATTTGGGAGGATTTTGCTGAACGAGGATGGTCCTTTGGGTTGTATTCTTAGGCATTTTTCTCGATCGTTTATAGGCATACCATCTATTCAAAACACTTTGAATTTTGTGAACCCTCCTCACGACATTCCCTTGTCCTGAACAAGTCTTTTTCAAACGCCTCGAAAATTCACAAGCTTTTTGAATGGTCGGCCCTTCCCAGTTTTCTATCGCATGAACAACCTGGAAATAGTCATTCCATTCCTCTGTTTTGCGCAAGTTTTTGGATTCTTTCTCAAGAGCGTGTACCATCTCTTCCCCGCGCTGAACCTCTTCCTCATATTCACCAGTTTGATTAAACCGATCAAGAAGACATTCTAAGCTGTAACACATTCCATCCGTTATCACTAGACTTCTTCCTCTCTGGAGTGTTTTCCCTATTATAAGGCGAATGTTAAGCAATTGCTGAAATCTCTATTATTTAATCATTCGGAGTTGCTACTAAGTTTTTATTTGGAGCTCGGGCTCAAAAGCGAAATACCCTTACTCACCCCTTGATTCCTCCTATAAAACTACTATGATTCGATAAAAAGGAGGGATCGCTATGAGCGTCAGCCACCGAGTTAAATCGTCAACAAGCGAAAAAGCGGTTTTAAATCGTTTGCTTTTCTCACCCTGCACATTCGAGTTCCATCTCACAGAACAAGATTTAACCCCAAAAGGAATCCTTCATCTAGAAAAGATGATCACCCTTGTTCAGAGAGAAGGAGCACGTGTTTATCTTCATCACCCTATGACCTACAAAGGGAAACCTCAACACATCCTCTCCCCCGATCTAGAAAGAAAAACCTATTTTCAGTGGAGCACAAAACAATTGGTGGAGATATCCAGGGAATATCAGACAAAAACCGTGCTGCACGGCAATTACCATGAATCGACCCCTATCCCAATTAACGAGCGTAACACAATACAATTATATGAGGAGTTGCAAAAGTATATGGAACGAGGACGTGACCATCTTTTGTTCGAAGACAGCACCTCGGGATTGTTTTCCTACCAAAACAAAGATCTCATCAGCACTGTCATCACTCCTCTTAAGCTCCCCCTCGTTCAGGATTTAAGCCATTCTTTTATCGCGGTAAGAGGAGATCAAAAGCGATTTATCGATCTCGTTCATAGGGTGCATCCTTATGTTCAGTACTATCATGTAGTGGATAGCTTTGGTGAATACCACGACAGCCTCACGATCGGTAAAGGGAAAATCAACTGGAAGGCCGTAAAGCCTTACATCATAGAAAGAGATTACATATTCGAAGTCGGGCTGCGAGATTTTGACCGATGTGACGAAATGGTTGAAAGCGCTTATGTATTTCATAGGATCTAGTACGTTTTTTCCGAAGTGTTATTCCCTTTTCTTTCTTGACTATCGGATTTAGGTCCCTATAATAAGACCGTTTTACACCTCTGTAAGTCCTGACTCAAGCAGGCTTGAGCAAGAAAGGGGTCTTCTATGACGATGTTTTCTACTTTCAAGGATCACTCTCACATTCTCCCACTCCGAAACGCTTACAAGAAAGCTTCAGAAGAGATTGAGAAAGCAAGCGGACTTTACTTAACGCTTAATCCATCTACAAACTCTCTTATGATTTCGCTGCCCGAACACCTCGAACATCCCCTCGTTCAATCAATCCTGACTGTGTTCTTTGACCTGTCTAGTGAAATTGAACGAAAAGAGAACGCCTTTCACCTAAAGGGGTACCACACTCAAAATGCCCACCTGGCGCTTATTCTCCTGTCAGAACTATCGTATCCAAGACACGTTGTATCGTAATAAGGCGATCCTGTTCGCCTTTTTTTACGCCCTCCCTTCCCGCCGTGCTACACTGATAAAAAAGAGAGGTTGATGAAGATGGAAAACGAATGGATCTTAACAGACGATGGCACGGTTCCCCAGTGGGTGAAAAAGGAAACTGAAAAAGAATTTGATGTTCTTGAAATTGTTCCTTTTTATGGGGATGAGGAAGAAGCCTCTTATACGATCAAATCCATCTATGTGGATTTATCTGATTACTCTGACGAGGAAATCCTGAACGAAATCAAACCGTTTGGATATGAATCAAAGGAAGAAGTCCATGAAACTTATAAAGAAGAGGCCAACAGAATTCTAGCCGAATGCATCGCCGAAAATATGACAGAAGAGGACCGCGACAACTTTTCGGAACATGAAGTGAAAGAATTCATGAAAAAAAACTACGGAATCACGGTAGATTGGAAATTAGAGTAACCAAAAAACTCCTTTTAAGAAGGAGTTTTTTTGCTTGCCTTGACTATTTATCTCTCATATATATAAAGGGAAAAAGAGGAGGCGATATTATGAATAAATCAAATACACTTATAGCATTATTAATAGCTGTACTCATCGGCTTGTCTACTGCATTTGCTGAAACCTATACGTACTCTGTTACGATTGAAGAACCAGTGATTGGAATTGATGTAACAGCTACGAACGCAGACAACTCAACAAAACTATTGTCCCAAACCACGTTGAATACAAATCAAATCAATATATCCGACACCATTCAAATCGACAATACGGGCAATACTGCAATTGATGTGATAGTAGAAAATCAATCAAATAACAGTTTGAGCTCTATGGGTAGCGATGCCTACCCTAATTATTACATTATGACGTACAGCGGTACACGATTATACGAAGATACACCAGAAACGATCACAACGCTTAACCCTTCAGATTCCTTTTCTGATACGTTGGATATCGAAATTGGGTGGGACACAAATCCTGGGACTTATGAATTTGTTGTAGAATATACAGCGCAAGCTCAATAGCGATAAAGCAGGATGACATAATAAAAAAGGGAAAGCCCCCTCCTTTTACTAATGAGTAAAAGGAGGAGGCGATTTTTATGAAAAGAATCATACCTTTACTTTTCCTTATATTCTTTTGCACCCCCGCCTTAATAAACGCGGAAGGTCTGCGGTTATCGCCAGCAAAAATCACGTTGAATTCTCCTGTTCCAATTGGCGTGAAAACCCATTTGCAAACGTATACGGTATACAACGACTCCGACCAAGAGAAAGTTGTTTCCATAGAGACAGGCAGCGGAATTTTTTCTGACAAAGAGAAAGTACTCATCCCTCCTGGCAACACTGACACATTTTCCGTTTACGCCATATTAGATTCGAAGGACGCCTCATCAGAACCTTCCACCAAAAAGGTAACTGTCCGTACGAACTCAGGTGATTATTCTGGCATTCGGTTAATTGCCTCTATCACGCTGGAAACAGAACAACTGTTATTTCATGAAAAAATTTTATTGTTTCTCGTAACGCATAAACTGAAAGTGATACCTATAACTGCTTTAGGGTATTTAATTTTGTTACTTTTGAAACGAAAGAAGACAAAACATACATAAATTCTTGTTTGATATTTCCCCCAAATAATCCCTTAAGCGTTATACTGTTCCAAAGGAGATGATCCCTTGGTTGGAACATTTGATGAGGACAAAGAACCCCTGCTGCTCACGAGAGATGAACTGCTCCAGTACCATCGATTATTGAAGCACCTGGATGAATGCTGGTTCTTCCTGCCTTCGCTATGGTATCAATTTCGAATAAAACGTTTGGTGTCAAAAGGTAAAAAACGAAGCGAAGAGGCCGAATAAGCCTCTTTTTCCTTCGTTCAGTTTTTGTGCAAAGACTCAGGGTGGTCTGATATACTGGAAGAAACAAACAGTAAGGGAGAGGATTTCGTGAAAAAACCTTGGTATCTATCGACGTGGTTCATTTCGCTCAATTTTGCGCTTAGTTTTTTATATGTCCCCATCGTTTCGGGCATCATCCTTCTGATCTTGGAACAGCGCAGGCAAAAAAGAATCGATCAAACGATTGAAGAAGCAGGACTCGATGAGCCCGTACGCTTACAGGAGAAAGTCACAGAGCTTGAGAGATCTATCGAACGACTCTCAGCCCAAGAGGAGCAGCAGAAGAAGAAAACAGAAAAATTAAACGAAGAATGGCGAAAAAAGAAAGAAAAAATGGACGAGGAAATCAGTCAAAAGAAAGGCGAACTCATTGTCCTCGATGATGAGCTCTTATTCCAATCGTACGGCTTCTACGATCCAAAATACGACCTTGAATCATCCACGCAATATAAGGTTCGCTTAGACACCATCCGTCAACGCCAGAAAAGCATGGTCAAAGACAACGGAGCCACCCACTATCCAACGAACTTCACACTTGATGGGGATAAGAAAAAAGGCCAGGCGCTCGTCAACAACATTATCAAAATGACGGTTCGTTCCTTTAACAATGAATGCGACTCCACAATCCAGAAAGTCAAACACTCGAATATTGAAGCGAGCGAAAAACGCATTCGCAAATCCTTTGAACAGTTGAACAAGTACAACAAATACAACAATGTTTCCTTAAAGCAATCGTACCTCGATCTGAAATTAGAAGAGCTGTACCTCGCTTATGAATACGCCAGACAAGTGGAAGCCGAAAAAGAAGAACAACGTCAGATCAAAGAACAGATGCGAGAAGAGGCAAAAGTTCAAAAAGAAATCGCCAAGCAGCGCGAGAAACTTGAAAAAGATGAGGCTCACTTCCAAAAAGCCTTAAAACAAGCGGAATCCCGCCTGGCGACGGCAAATGACGAATTACGGAGAGAATTGGAAGCGAAAATGGCGGAATATCAGGCAAAACTTGATAGCCTGAAAGAGGAAAAAGAACAAGTCGATTATCGTGAACAAAACGCCAAAGCAGGTTATGTCTATATTATTTCAAACATCGGTTCGTTCGGTGAGGGGGTCTATAAAATTGGTATGACCCGACGTCTTGAGCCCATGGACCGAGTGAAAGAACTCGGAGATGCCTCTGTACCGTTTACGTTCGACGTGCACGGTATGATTTTCTCGAATGACGCGCCAGCTTTAGAAAACGCCCTACACCATGCTTTCGATGACAAACGCTTGAACAAAATGAATAACCGAAAAGAATTCTTCCGTGTTTCTCTTGATGCGATCGAACAGGAAGTAAAGAAAAATCATGACCGAACACTCGAGCTTACCAAACTCGCAGAAGCAGAAGAATACCGCCAATCGATTGCAAGGAAACAAGAAAGTGCAGCCAGTTAACCTTGTCGTAGCGCATCCCTATCAGGATGCGCTACTTTTATTTTTAAAAAATCCTCCCATAAGCCATAAGTTGGAGTAAGAACGACAGATGCACCTATCTTCATAGTATGTTTCAATAAGAGTAACGAGCTCCTCATACTATCAAATAACCAAAAATCTCTCTGCCAAGATTGGAAGAAAGGACCGTTCTTATGATGCTTATCGAGGTAACCCATATGCGTTCGCCTCATGATTCAATTCCACAAAAGAAGACAGTCGTCCGTGAGAGCTTAACCGATCTTTTTATAGAACTCCTAAAAAACGAAACCTTGCGCATGTTGGTCGACAAAGGATGCTCGCTCGATACAGAACACAGGGGAGAACATGAACTGGTCATCGAATGTTCCCATGACACGCTACCCCTATACGGGTGTTGGCACCTTCGTATGATTAAAGTATTGAAGAAAGAACGAAACGACTCCTCAACAAATCTCAACTAAATGCATCTGGGGCGCGGAAACAATCACCCCTTTGATGATGAAGAGGACGAGGAACTAGAGGAAGAATTTGATACGGAAAGGGAAAAAACGAAGAAGAGGAAACCCAATAAAACGATCCCTGCTGGATCGTTTTTTCTTTTTAAATGACTTCATTTTCCGTATACTTGACGAGAAAGGAGGGTACCCATGCTCACAAAAGCCGAAATGGAACACCAATGGATCCACCACGGGGTGATAACCACTCATGTTGATGTGACACTCGAAGAACTCATCGAAAGCGATTACGGCATCTTTCTAAATATCCTTTCTGAACGGATCACAGGGGACATTCTGACGCTTGATGAAATCAAATATGATATTGCAGCGCATGACGCCAAAACGCTAACCCTGCTCGTTACAGCGGAACCTGCCACATGGAATAATCGTTTTGAATCTTTATCCTCGTAACCAAAATGAACAGGTTCATAAAACGCAAAAAACGCCTTTAAAAGGCGTTTTTTATCCACTGGAATGCTTCTTTTTATATTCATCAAACGAAACAATCTCACCCTGCCGATTATCTTCAGTCTCCTTCATTGACCCTAACACATTTTCCACGTGTGACATCCACCTCTTTTTTATATCCGCATCTTTACCCTTATCAATCTCCCAATCCCCTAGCGCCTCCTCTAATTTCTCTAGTTTTTTTATCACACTTCTCATCACGTTTCCCCCTATCTCCCAGTTCATGTGTAATCCACCTTGCTAGTATAACGTGATCCCAATCCTCGAGAGAAAATTCCCTTCTCTTTTTTATACTGTTTTTAAAATCACAAAGCTTTTCTTTGTTTTTTTCCCAAACCATTAAAATCCAGGTATGATAAGTAAAACAAGAGAGGATGATCATATGTACATCATATCCGTTACTGAAAAATTCGATGGGGAGTTCGCGACAGGGATTGAAGCTGTGGTGGAGGAGAACGCTGTCATCGGTACGTTTAAAGACATTGTCAAAAACAAAAAAGCCATCATGCTCCAAGTTTTGCAGGAAAATGATGAAGACAAAGAATACGAGATTCACGGCGCTTGGAACGATTACTACACGTGTTATCGTTTATCAGAAATGAACGATTGGAATGGGTTCGAGTTTGACATCACCATCACGCGTGTAGAAGGAGATAAAAAAGAAAAGATTATGCTCGACGCTTCGTAAATCAAAAAACCTATGCAACCTGCATAGGTTTTTCTTATTCTTTAACATGTCAGATTTTTTTTCGTCTGTAAAACAGCACCTTAACGGCTATCCCGATAAAGAAGGCAACATCAATTGCGATGATGATAAACCCTTCGAAAAGCATTGGTTCTATGATCGGTGGCGGTTGATTCATGATTCGCGGGTAAATGAAGATAACAAAAATCATCAAAGCATTTAAACCAAGGAATGCTTTTCCATTAACTATCATTTCTCGCTTCAACACCACTTTTTGATTCATAAGCTGCGACTCCCCTCTCCCACTTTCGATCATCTTTTTTGCGCAAGGAGAATGATTCGAAAAGCATCTTATAATCGAGCATAGTATCCGCTTCTTATTAAGAATAAAGTCGGGAACTAGCCTTAATCTTAATAACGCCCTTCAAATTTTGAATCCAATACGGCTCCCCGCAAGTCCTGTTCGTGTTTCTTCGCCTTTTTCGCCTCATCCATATATCTAGCGATAAAGGCCTGGGCCTCCTCTTTGGTTTCTACATGAAACGTACACCCTAACACTTCTTCCATCCATTCAATGCATGAGACTTGCTTTGTCGTGGGTTTCATCGTTACGCCTCCTTCTTTAAGACCGTGAAGTTATAAACCCCGTGCAACTTAGATTTTGGGTGGTCAGGTGGATAGCACCTCGTTCTGACCCCTTTGATCGATGCCAATCTTTCAATATCCCTGTAACAGAATACAGAATGGAAGGTGTAGGTCTGCCCCTCCACCACATAGTCAAAGAAAGAATCACGATTTCGAACCGTTAGAGTCTTCATTGAATCTGCCCCTCTCTTATTTCGTGAACCGTTTATAAAAGAACCTATACTGCTGACACCGCTCTTCTGTTTCAAAGAGCTCGCTGATTTCCCGACGCCACACGACAAAGTATTTGACCATAAACCCAACCAGAAGCGTACCATCCATAACAGCCAACATCGAGTACCCCAAAAACCTCGGGGAGATAATCGGGTTCGGTGGAGCGATGACTTCGGCAAAGAAAACCGTCAGGAGGAGCATGAACCCGTTCATACCCAAAAATAGTTTTCCATAATAGACCCATTCCTGTTTTAAGACCAACATATCGCGCTTCAAATTCTTCAATATACGAACCCTTCCTTCTTCTTTCTTTATAGTATACATGAGGTGATGCTTGCTTGGATGGTTCTTTTGTTGTTTTTTAACTCGGAGTTACTACTTAGTCCTTATAATAAATAATAAAAAAACGACCTCACCTATTACCTTCTGATACTTCCTTTCTTATACTGAAGAAAATTTATGATCTTAGGAGGGAATATGATGAGCCAATCATCAAAAGAAATCAAGCTTGAGAAAAAGGCAAAAAAATCCGAAAAGTTTTGGAATATGCTGGGCAATAAAATTGTTCCACTCCTTATTGCTGCGCTTGTTGTGACAGGTTTAGGTGCAGGTGGCTATCTTTACGCGACCTCCCTTACCCAAAAAGATGTTCTGACAAAGAATATCCATTCATTCCACAGAACAGGAGAACCGCCCATTTCATCTGTTGAAAACCTTTCCTACAAAGGGAAGGATGATGCTTATCTGCTCGGAAACAAACGGTTCTATACGTTCCAAAGCGAGGGCAGTACTTACATAGCTGAAACCGACTATACAGGTCACTCGGTCCTTCGCATTTATCGCCCAGAATCATAAAAACACAGGGGGTCTCAACCCCCTGTGTTTTTATTAAGAAACTCTGTCCGATAGTTCTGTCAACCACTCGTCATAAATGCTTACGATGTCTTCCAGGGATTGCTGGCTTTTAGATTCAACTCGCCCCTTTCCAACTGAATCCGTACCAAGGAGGGCAATGGTATATAGCGGTGTCCTGTCCTCCCTCAAACTCATTCCGACGACCAATCGTCCTTTCTTGCCCTCATAAGAGCAAAAAACCACTTCTCGTCTGTCCTCATAATAATATTCCCCGTCTCCCGTCACGTCCTTGAACCTTTTCCCGATCCCATCAACGAGACATTGCAGGATCTCTCTTTCAATGGCATCAGAGGAAACATTCACGGTCTCCTCTTTCATCACTCTGAACACCATTCCCGCACCCTCTTCTGCCTTTTCGAAATACAAAGGACGTTTCCCGATCACATGCACCGCGTACGGGGTGCTGGATCTTGGCATTTTATAAAAAACGACCCGTCTTCCTTTTGGTAAAGATCCTTCGTACAACAGTATGTTTCCGAATGGGTCTGATGTAACGAGCATCTTTTCTTTTTCCAAATGAGCTAACACATGGTGTAATACGTTCATTATGATCTCCCTTTCTGACTCTTTTCCTTTCACTGTATGCACGGGAAAAGAAGATATACATGATCTCCCCGCCTAAAGATCGCTTTCCTTTTTTCTCACCCCTTTTAGTTTCGGTGCTACAATAAAGCCACAAAACCAAGAGAGGGTGAGCTTCCATGTACTCGAATCGTTCCTGACCGCAAATGAGATTAAAGATAACGATATTGAAGTCGACCCTGAAAGCATCGATACGTTTTATGGCTGTCAACTACCCCACGCTTAAAAGCGGGGGCTTGTCGGGAAATTCCTAACAGGCTCTGAGTTGACCAGCATTGGTTTGTTTATGCAGAAATGCTAAAGCGAACTCCGTTAAGAAGGTGCATACCCTGGAATGCTTCTCCAGTTCTAGGCTCTATGGGGTATAGATTAAACAGCCAGCTAGGGGTGTAGCGAGCGGTGTCTATATTGTTTTCAACCCTTCTTAACATGTGCGAGGAGAGAATGTTGGATGTATCCATCCAACGTCGTTACCGTCTTATGACGAGTTAGATTTAAAATCTCGCCCTTGTGGTGGAAAAGGAGACTGTTTTTATGGTCTTTGTGTTAAACAAAAACAAAAAACCACTGAATCCTTGTTCTCCTGCAAAAGCAAGGAAGTTATTAAAACAAGGAAAAGCAGTAGTACACAAAAAATATCCATTTACGATTCGTATGAAAGAGTTAAAAACACAAGAAACCAATAAACAGTCTTACCGACTTAAAGTAGACCCTGGAAGCAAGACAACGGGTATTTCGATTGTTAAAGACAAAGAAGTTGTTTTCTTAGGAGAAATTCATCACAAAACAGACATTAAACAGAAATTAGAATCAAGAAGAAGTTTTAGACGGGGTAGACGTAACCGTAAAACTCGTTACCGAAAAGCACGATTTTTAAATCGTAAGCGTCAAGAAGGTTGGTTAGCCCCAAGTTTGATGGCACGAGTGGATAATATTCTTTCATGGGTAAATCGATTTAAAAAACTGATTCCTATCCAAGATGTTAGCCTGGAACTCGTTAAATTTGATTTTCAGAAAATGCAAAATCCTGAGATTTCAGGCGAGGAATACCAACAAGGAGAACTGGTTGGTTATGAGGTTCGCGAGTATTTATTAGAGAAATTCGGTAGACGTTGTGCGTATTGTCATACCGAAGGTGTTCCACTAGAAATAGAACACGTTCAACCTAAATCAAGAGGTGGTTCTAACCGCGTTAGTAATTTAACGCTTGCTTGTCGACCTTGTAATGAAGAGAAAGATAATATGCTTTTAAATGAATGGATAGCATTGTTGTCGAAAAGAAAAACAAAACGCAATAAACTCATGATTGAAAACATCAAAAAACTTCAACCAAGATTAAAAAAATCATTAAAAGACGCAACAGTTGTTAATGCAACACGTTGGAAGCTATTCAATGAGTTAAAAGAAGTGGTTGAATGTGGTAGTGGTGCGAGAACCAAAATGCAACGCATTGCTCTCCATCTCCCGAAAGAACATTATTACGATGCAACGTGTGTTGGAGAATCAACACCTGAACAATTGATATTTAAAACGAATACCGTGTTGCAAATCAAAGCGAAAGGAAGAGGTTCAAGATACAGAAGTGGAACAAACAAATATGGCTTCCCAATCCGATACATGCCGAAAACCAAATATATTTGTGGATTTCAAAGTGGAGATATGGTTAAAGCGCTTGTCCCAAAAGGGAAGTACAAAGGTGCCCATTACGGTATGATCGCGATGCGTTCAACAGGGCGTTGCGATATTAAAGATTTGAAGGGTACTCGAATTGCTCAAGGGATTGATTCGAAATTTGCAAAAATTCTGCAACGTTTCGATGGGTATTCCTATTTTCTTCAGAAAAGAACAAGTTAAATAAGTTGGGTAATTCCTCCCCACACATGAATGTGGGGGTTTCCTTGCCTCGTCGTTTGTGATTATTACGGGCAACCACGTCGATGCTGATCTCCCAATCAGATGCCAAGCCACAACGTTACAGCGGATGCAATTTGATCTTGTCAAACCCCTCCTTGAGAAAGAAACAGGAGACACCTTCTACACAAGAACGGTTTTAGACTAAGTTAATACGAGAAACCCCTCAGCTGATCCCCCGATCGGCTGTTTTTTTGTCATTTTCAAGCCAGAACTTATACGTGATGAGTTCCCTACTTTATTGTAAATGGATTTATGCGTATTACATGTGAATAGGCTTTGCGTTTATTGACAGTACCCAACTTTATTGTCATCTATCACCTTCATATTCCATGATAAATCCACGCGATTTCCTCCCTCTCCGCCAAACCGTGATAGTATACGAAAAACAAAGTAGGAGGAACCACGATGAAAACCATTCTTTCAACGTTCCAGCAGGAAGATAAAGATCACATCAAAACGGTTTTGTCCTTTATGGGCATTCTTCATACCAGCGACGTCACACCCGAATGGATTAAAGAAACAGACATCGTCTGCAACAGTTCCCTGTTCATCGATGAGGACAAAGATGTCCTCGAAACACAATTAGATCCAAGCATCCTCCCAGATTTCTTACTCTTCCATAATAAAGACCACAATAGTACTGATCCTTCCCTTTTCCCAGAAAGCGTTCGAGATTCAATAGAAAACATCCGAAATGCGTATCTTGATCCATCAAACAACCGAACCTGGATCATTGCCTTTTCAGGTGGAAAGGATTCCACACTGCTCGGCATCTGCGTATGGTTAGCCGTCAAAGACCTTCCATCCCACCAACGAAAACGAAAGATTCTTTTCTTAACTTCTGACACAGGACTCGAGCACAAGCAGATGCAAGAGTACATGGAAGATTGCGTTGTGAAAATCAATGACGCAGCGGCAGAGGCAGGATTCGGAATGATCCAGTCCTACCTTGTGAAGCCAAGGTTCCAGGACCGCTTCGGACCTAAAGTGATTGGAAGAGGTATGCCGTTACCCACACCACAAAATCCGAATCAATGGTGCACGGATAATTGGAAAATCAAGCCCGTTAACGACTTCATCAAGAATCATCTCGAAACATCAGGTGAAGTCGTCATCTTCACAGGGGGTCGAGACGATGAATCGGAACACCGTGAGGACAGCTTGGATCGAAATGGGGGCGACACCTTTATCTTTCCAAAAATGGAGAATGGAAAGGAAGCGA
The DNA here is from genome assembly GCF_017355605.1 of Pontibacillus sp. ALD_SL1. NCBI lineage: Bacteria > Bacillati > Bacillota > Bacilli > Caryophanales > Bacillaceae > Pontibacillus > Pontibacillus sp. ALD_SL1. Next base: position 624,776 of record NZ_CP062975.1, on the reverse strand, counting down.
AAGGGCAATACATGAGTTTCCCGATTCAGCATATTCGAAATGAAGAACTATGGTACACGCTGAAGCAATTTAAAAACTCTGACTTCCCGTGGGGCATATCCTACCAACAACTCTACGACCTTTACGAAAACACAGGCGAATGCCCGATGCAATTAACCACAAATAATTCCAATTGTGGAAATTCCAGGAACGGATGCACAATTTGCCTCATGCCCAAAGACGATAAAATGCTGGAATATTTTTCCAAACAAAAGCAAGAATGGGCGGATCACATGATTATCCTTCGTACAAAAATCCGAACCGTTTTATTCGATGCCTATTTCAGACGAAACCCGTCGAAGTTTAAGATTAAGCACGATTTGGATCAGTATAACGCCTTTATTGAAGACAAACACGAGGTCAAAACAGAGCGGAATTTCAAAGGAAAAGGCGCGACAGCGAAACGACGCGCGTATAATGAGGAGCGTCGTAACGATCAGGCGTCATGGGAGCGAAAGAGTCAGCCTTTATTAGCAGGCACCTCTCCTGTTTACCCTGACAATGCTCTTGGATCTCACAGTTTAGAAGCACGAATTTTCTTACTCAAAAACGTTCTCTATTACCAGAAACTCGCTGGGCTGACCCTCGTTAGTGATGAGGAAATCCCGTATATCCTAGAGTGCTGGAAAGAGGAATTCCACTGGGAATACAACGAAGAAGACGTAAAACCAGAGCCTGTCGAGCGAGATGAAGTCCTTGTATTGAAAAAAGATTACAGAATAAATCGGGGTCAGGTGACCACCATACAAAACCTGGTTCTACCAGAGGAACATGACTATAAAAGCGGGAAGATTCGGATTTTAAACGAAAATAGGAACTCCCCTTACCGTTACCTCTATTATATTCACCGTGACTTCGGAGGGAGCGAAACGTCCATTATTGACCACTTAACCCGTTCTGAATTGGAGACAGGGAAAACCATCCCCTATTTCTTTAACAACGCCTGGAAAACCAATGAGGATGGAGGCATCACCTACTGGAACAGGGTTGGATTCGTAATGGTGATTGAAGGAAACCCATTCTTAGAAGCGCGTGACGATTACCGAGAAGAAGCGTGGGAGCTTGTTGATTCCTATATCAAAAGCGGAGAACAGGAAGAAGAAACATTCTCCTGGGCTCAATCTATGAATCGTTAAGGAGGAAGAACGCATGAACGCCAAAGTATTCAGCGAACGACTGAACACATCACGGATAGTCTGGGACCGAGTGAAAGAAACCATTCGTTCCTCATACAAGGAAGACAGCAAACCTTGGATTATCCCCTACCCTCACGGCCCAAACAGTTTCACACTCCTTCACATCATTTTGGGGATCATGAAAGAAGAGAAAGATCCAAAACCCGTTACCATTGTTCAATCCCAAACAGGGAATGATCTTCCGTTTGTCCTTGAAGAAAGCAATCAAACGTTTCGCTATATCAACCGCTATGCTGCGGCTTACCACCTGCCGATCTCAACAGAAATCATCACACCATCCCTCGAAGATTCCTTTTGGGTGAATGTCATCGGAAACGGGTTTCCGCCACCGAAAACGAACTTCCAGTATTGCGGGGAAACACTCAAAATCAAACCTATGGTCAATTGGCTTAAAGAACACACAAACACACCTTGTAAAATCATTCTATCTGGCCTCTCTTATGATCCGTCATTCCGTGGAGTGGCAAACACAGACGAACTCCAACCCCTGAACGGACTAGAATTCGCTGATATTATCCTATTCTCCCGCCTTTACGGGGTTACGCCGTGGGGCGAGAAAACGAACAAATTTTCCGACCTGTACGAAGCCGTTACTGATTCCGTTTCTCCAATACCCTATTCGCTTCGTAATGAAGAATATAAAGAAGTTCAAGGGCCATGTGGCCGAATGAACACAGATTTCCAGCTCCCGTGTTGGAACTGCCCCCTTATGAATTACCAAACTCTGCTTGCCAAACGGATCGATCTCAAGGATGAACGTTGGTATAAGCACCTGTTTGCGATCCAGCGAAAACTATACACGCTAAGCTTTGAGCAAGGCGCACGGGATGGTGAGGAAAACCGTCAACAGATGCATCACGTGAAACGCGGCCGTAACAATCAGGAAGAAAGTCAAAACACAAAATCCGACGTGTCCCCAAAAGACTACACCGCACCCCAAAGTGAAACCCTGTACTTATCCACAAGACGAGAAATCTTTCATTTCATCAAAGAACGCGAAGGAATCATACGTGATTACATGGACAAAGACTTCAACCAACCCCACTCCCATTTCCGCTTTTTTTCAGAAGAAGAGGAAACGGAAATCAAACGCCTTTGGGACGCGGAACTTGAGAAAAAGGAGGATTCCTATGAACCTGAACGCGAACAAATCACTTTTAACTTCTAGGGAGACGCTCGCAACCATCGACTCCTGCCTGGAACGTTTAGAGGATTTAAAAGAACAGTTCCTCCAGGTTGATGCATCAGAGGAAACATTAAAAGAAAAGCGGAACAGCTTGCTTTATCGGAAGCTGTTAATCGACAGCGAACGGGATGTCCGTGCTGGTCAGATCCCCCTCCTGATCGTCTTGGGTAAAATGCCAGACGTCATCAAATTCGCCGAAGAAAACAACACAGCCTCTGCCGATGAGATCGAACAGCTCAAAACCATCCATGAAGACACAAAAGCCATAGATGTTGACGAGATTCGTTCCATCATGGACCAGTTCAATGAGGTAAAAAAACAGCTATCCTATTTAGAAAAGAGAGTCTCGCAAAGTTCTCACCAACAGAAAAAAGAGAAGCTGATCTCAGAAGTGTACAAAATCGAAGAAACGTTAGATCGTTTACTGCAACACAAAAACCACTGAGGAATCAGTGGTTTTTCTTCTTTTTTTCATTGATAAGCATCAATCATGCTAGAGTAAGTGAGACAAAACCATTCGAGAGGAGAATGAATATGGCAATCATAACAAAAGTCCAGAACTTTGATGAGGAATGGGACAAATGGATCGATTGCAAATGCACAGTATGCAACACCGTTTTTGAAGAATCAACTGAAGATCTTGATTTAGATGCTGAGGACCCTCTTGTCACTTGTCCCGAATGTGGTCATGAAGCTCCCCTTACCCTGATTGGCCCCGTACGTTCTTGAACATCAATAAAAATGAGGAAGGAAGATGACAAAATGAAGATTATAGCGCTTGAGCTCTTCCCGCACTTCAAAGGAAAAATCGAAGGCACCGATATTGTATTTCAGTTCGAAGAGTATCCTGGGAATTATTACGAACCCCCTGAGCAATACTTTCTTCTACTCGAAGGTGGAGAAGAAGTCCCAGCGGATGATGAAGAATATGAAAAATGGGAGTACCAGATTCTTGATCGCATTGCTGATGAAGACTACGTCATCCCTGAGAAAACAAAAAAACGATATCAATGGTTGTTTGAGGAAATAGATCAAGGTTTCGAAGATGCCACTCTAGCTGAAAAACTTTTAGCAACCATGGTTAAACAACGACAGACACGAGAGTTAAAAGATGCGATAGACCTAGCACTTGATAAACGAGACAAAAAGCAGTTTATGCTTTTATCAAACGAGATCAGCAACCTCTCAATGTGAGAGGTTTTTTATTGATACGATCAGGCATACATGTTGAGCATGATATCGATTCAATTAATCATTCAATTATTGTTTTTCATCTTTAATATCCACAACATCGCTGTTCATAACCCACTCAAGATTCATCCATTAAAGGGATATTCCTTGTCACATAAATTCATGGAAAAGGGATCTCGCGTATTTTATCTAAATCCAAAAGAAAGCGTTGTAAGAAGGAAATGACAAAATGAATTATGGAACACGCACCCTTTTCTGTATTGTATTAGCTGTATTTGTCCTATCTGGATGTGTAAATGAAGCAAAAGATGATATGGAGCACGTTCAAATAGAGAAAACGACAGATTTCAAAAACGCCCCAAAGGAATCAGAGGTCCTCAAAAAGAATAACGAGCAAGCGGAAAAAGAGCCAAAAACATCGAGTACAGAGGACGTTACAGAGAAACACAAATCCATCGACCCTCTTTCCGCATACTCCAGCCGTCAAATTGAATATGCGAGAGTATGGCAGCAATTAGCACCGAATCCTCATATCGAAGAACTGAATATACGATTTATCAAAAAAGGAGAACCCCTTAATCCCTACGAGGAAACAAGTGCCGTCTTTCCAGAAGATGTCGTTTTGTTAGAGGGCGAACGCGGTGTGGATGGTTCGGTAACGTACAGCGGAAATGGGGATGGAACGGTCATCGTTTATAACGTTCCTCGAAAATGGGGCGGAGCGGAAGTCAGCGACGATTATTGGGAAAGATACACATCGGAGATTCTTGAAAACGCACAATCCGTTTATATTGAACCATGGAATGACCAACGAACATTAGATTACATCCGTATGCAAGTCGTTCACCCATGATTACATCTCATTTCACCCGTTTGCTGCTCGTTAGATTAAAAAAGCAACTCACGTGAGTTGCTTTTTTAATCCTCATAGCACGAATTTCTTATCTCAACAGCCTTTACGATTGCGCCTTATAAATGGCCACTATGCTCTCTTTGTATCGAGTGTATAACCTTTTGTTCCCTTTCTCTCCCTTAAAAGCAGGGACATCCAAACCAAAGACATAATGAATCTTCCTGATCAGTTCCTTCAACTTGTTATCATCCGCTTTCAGAAATGCGTCGAACACATCATGTGTGTATAACTCTTCCTGATATAACTTCTCAGCCATATGGACGACACCCTGATCGTAGATTCCTTTCGTCGCATTATGATACCCGACAATATGAGCAACATCTACGATATTCCCTTTCAATTTAACCTCTTTTTCCGACGGGTAATGGGCGAACATACGCTCGAGGTCTTGTTTCTTTATAGCCATCCTGATCTCTCCTTCGTATACGTTTTTATTATTATAATATGAAAACAACTAAGGTGCAGAAAATATTCCCGTCAAATGGCCACGCGTCCATTCATAGCGTCAATTACTGCATCAACACGAACGCACTTACTGCATCAATCATGGATCTTCACCAAAAAAAGATGATGGGGATGCCATCATCTTCATGATTGTGACTGCCGATTTTTGTTATCCTATTCCTTCTTTTTGCCGTGCATCCACTTCTTCGTAATCTAAGAGATGTTCCATCGGCGGGTTGCCATACTGAACCGTCGCCTTCCCTTGATCAAATGTAATCAGGTAGGACTCTTCTCTTAGTACGCCTTCATTTTGCAAGAGGTCCTTAAACACCTTTACCCCTCCATTTTCCATCGGGTATATAAACGAATCGGTCCTCCCTACCCCACCTCGGAATTGAAGATAGGATACGCCGTACCCCCCGCTTTCCTTACGTTCCAATAAGAAACCTCCGTGTTCTCCTCGCACTGGATCACCATGTATATCCTTTTGAAGAACCGCTTCTTCTACAAATCCGCATCGCTTGCACATATTGAAATACTCTCTTGTTCGGTATTCAACATCCGTCGTCATCATCCCACTACACTTCCCACACGCTTTCGTATCCTGAACAGAACCCATCTCATCATCTTCCTTTCACCTGTTTCCTCCATAGTACCACCCCATCATCCGCTCCATAAAAATACGCTCCATTCTTTTTTTGTTTTCAACTGGAATTTTCCCCTCTCTTCCGCCATAAAGTAAACCATACCCCTTACAGCAAGGCCTTTCATAAGAAGCAACGCACTTTCAATCACTGAGGTTGTTGTAACCGATTGGCCCTTCCAGTTTTTTAGTGAACATGGAATGCGAAAAACCATACACCATTTTGGATGTATGGTTTTTTGATTGTGCACAAAACTTTTTATAGAAAAAAGAGAGCTTATGCCCCCTTTTTACACGGTTTTAGAAATTCAACTCTTCTTGTATTTCGAGGAGGAGATCTGTGGCTTCTGTTAGTTTAGCATTAGCAAGATTCATATACTCTGTTCCTTCGCCGATTAAGGCGGGATTAAAATCCTCGACTCCCTCTATAAGTTTCTCTCCGCAGAGGAGCATAAGATCAACAGCCTCAAGTTCCAAAGCATGGACCTCCTCTAGCGCTGGAGGCACATCCATCAAAGTCATCTCCGTTCGCATCATCCGAAACTCGTCAAACACACCTTCTAACTCATCTTTAAACGCCTGTTCCATGATGATCAAAGGTTCCTCACCCGCCAACGTAAACAAGGTGCTAATTCGATTCGCTTCATTCCCGTAGGAGGCCAAAAGAGGCGCCATCGCTTCAGAATACGTGGTAATTAGTGCTTCGTTGCTTTCTGTTTCTTTTTCTTCCTCAACAAGCTCTGTGGTTTTTCCCTCCTGCCTCTCTCCTTTTGTTACGTTTTCGGCATCCTTTGCCGCGCTTTCGTCGTTGCAACCGACTGCCATTAAGAGAACAAACAACCATAGTAATCGTTTCATCGGAACACTCCTCTGTGGTTTATGATGGATAAGCTTTATTATTATACGAGGGTTCGGAAGAGAAAGGGAAAATAATTGGTTTTTATTCACAGAAAAAGGTTTATCCCCGCAAGGACAAACCTTTTTTATTATTCTAGTGACCGTTCTATCTCAGAAAACTCTTCCGCTTTCGCCATCGCCTTTTGGAATTCTTTGATTTCCTCTTCGGAATACCCGCCATCAGGAAACCATTCTCCGCAAAAATGGGAGAGATCTCTTATCAGTTCCTTCTGTTCCCCTTCTGATAATGCCTCAGGACGTGCGTCGATCATTTCATTGATGCTCGCTAAATCCTCATCTTCGATAACCCCTTCTTCATCTGGCAAAAACTCGCTCGCCATTCGCTGCATTTCATAAGCCAGGCTCACATATTCATTCATTATAATTTCCTCCTCTTTTTTATTACTGTTAGTGTACGCCGCCCGTTTCAAAAGTAGTATAACTCTAGGCGTTATAACTCCCCTTTCCCTTGTGGCGCAACGGGTTTTGAATGTAATCTTATTGGGAAAACGAGAATGACTCATCATTAAAGAATCCTTTCATACACGACCCAGATCCCAAATATGAACCCGCCTTTCTAATGCTTCTTCTGAAATTCTCCCGTCCTCATACGCCACGCAAGTGATCTGGGATAAGACCGCCTCCGCGGCCTCCTTCATAAAGGAAAACTCATGCGCAATATACTGTAATTGACCGATAAATTCTATATTCGCTTCCACGACAACCGTTTCTTTTATCGTCATGGTTGTATCACCAACAAAATTTTCAATCATAACGTCAGCCCTACGCTCTTGTTGAGCTTGCTCCATAAATGTTTTCCAGATCTGATTCGGGATCGCCCATGTTTCCACTCATAACCACTCCTGTTCTATTTTTAACCATTATAAAACGGATACTTATCATACGGTGAAACGTTCATCCCTTTTCAGAACGCTTCCTGAGAAGGAGAAGTAAAGACAAAAACATGACAAACACAGGAAAGATACCCTCCCCTTTCCAGGTAAGATCCACGGAAGTGAACAAAAGATCAGCAAACCAAAACGATAGATACCCTACCAGTGTTGCGTACAGGATAAAAGCGCTTTCTGACAACTTCAATCCCATACCTGCAAGAAAAAAGAAAAGAAGGATACACACGAACGAGTAAAACCAAAACTCATAATAGGATGGAACCGTACTTTGAAACCAGTTCCATTGCACAATGTGATAAAAAGGATATGGCAATAGTCCAACACCCAATAGGATCATCCATACATACTTCATAGTTGCATCACCTCCCGTTTCCTTCTAAACCAACAGGGAGAGGCTGTCCATGTTTCCTCCGCAAAAACTTCTAGCAGAAACCCCTCTTGTAAATTGGTTTTCATTTTTCAACCAAAAGAATCTTTTGACCAATGATATTGGTTCTTGTTTCCAATATTCTGGTCGCTAAGATATAATAAATGATACGTGACAGTAACGGGATTTCATGAATAGGACTCAGAAAGGCGTGGTGTGCGATGACGGAAGAGGAAAAAGAAAGAATTGCACAAGAGATGGTGCGAGAATGGTTTCAAGAATACCAACACGAGTTTGAACAAGAGATCAGAACCGTACAAAGAGCAAGAGAAGACATTGAGGAAACTAAAGATTTAATCGAAAAACTTGAATCTAAAATGGAAAACTTAGAGGAACACGAAATCGGAAGCCCTGAACATAAGGAGTATTTCAAGCATCATGTAAACGCGATGATTATTCTCATCCAATTAGAAAAGAGAATAATTGATCTTCAGAATAAGATAAAAGGGGAGGCTCTCCCATTTGTGTATCCTCACCTGAGAAAAGCGGAGCAAAAGCAGCCGACTAAAAAAAGCACATCAGAAAAGGTCGCTAAAGCAGCATTTAACGTGGCCACATCTACGTTCCGTCATACAGGGAATATCATTAGCGGAACCGTTTCAGGGCGTATGGACAAGGTAGCGAAAAGCGCTTTTTATTTAGGGCTCGGAGGGCTCGGTGTCGGAATGCTTGTTGAGGCTGTTGAGGCATTTGAAGAAGCTGAGGGTTTTGAAGGAAGTGCCACTGAGCCAACAGGAACTGAAGGGGATCACTACGTCACGCCTCACGAACGGACACTCGAGAGCGGAGAAACCATTTGGGTGGACGGAGACGGAGACACCTCGACGGATCTATCAGCTGGTGAGGGCGGAGGTTTCTCAAGAGGAAATCCAACGCGCTGAACCACATAAAAAGGCTCTGCCATATGCGGCAGAGCCTTTTCTCTATTCCCGTTTGGCTAACTCATTCACGATCCCTTCAATGTAGGATTCAAACTCATCCCCGTCCATCTTATTGTGCAGGGCATCATAGGTTTCAGGCCCGTGGTTATACATGGATATTTTTGGGAAGACGACGAAATCGCCTCCATTATAGGCTCGGATCACGACACGTACCCCTTCAGGAAGCGGGATCTCTCTCCCGTCCTCATCGTAGCCCATGTGTTTTTCTTCCCAGTACGCGCGGTCCGCGTACTCGCCAGGAGACACTTCAAGCACTTCCTCCCCGTAGTAATTCAAGTTCTGCATCGTTTGCTTTTGAAAAGGTGTCTGGTTTGATACATCATGGTTGTCCTCCTCGTACACACCACTCTCCTGAAATGGCTTCGTATTCAGTCGGAAATACCACCATTCGGGATCCTCTCCAATCGGATGGAAGGTTAAGGAAAGGGGATTCACGATTTTTGTGATGAACCCAAAATGGAGTTCCATACATCCTTCTTCATGAGACAAGGCTGCTCCTGTTAGATCTAACCCTCCACCAGATGGCATAAACAGATGGTTCGGAGCGTCACTTTCGCCAATCGTTTGCAACGTTTGAACAATGCGGTTTCGATCCGTGATCGTCACACGTCCCGACGGGCTTTCACCCAACCATGACTCGATCGTGGTTTTCCACTGGATGTTCATCGGATCCCTCACTCTCTATTTTCTGATTTCATTGTACCAAACTCTGACCCCGATCGTCTTTTCATAAGAATGTTCGTTTTCTCCGCCCATCCATCTTACCCGTTGTATAATAAGAACAAGACAATGAGAAAGGTGTGTGATGAAAGTGAGTTATCCCTGCAAAGACTGCGGCGAGGTTTTCTACTATACGGAAGAGGTTATCTTTGATGGAGATGAGGAGAAAACCGTTAATGAGAAAAATCCCCACTGGGGTTCCTGCCAATGCTACGAGTGTTCCAAAACCAATTAGAGAGGAAGATGAAACATGACTGTTGATTTATACAAAGGCGAAATGGTCACCTTCAAAAAAGGGGATTTCAAAGGGAAAAACGGTGTATTTCGGAGCATCACAGGTTATACAAACGGGTACGGGAGCGTTTGCCGTATCGGGATCGATGGGTACGGCGACCGCGAATTCACATCCGACTTTTTTTCCTTTGATAACGAATCCATCCAGGAAACGTGGGACACGGATGAAATCGAACACAGTGATTTGGAAGAAGATGACACGGAACACGCTTGCTTAAACTGTGGAGAACCGAACAACCCTAAAAATCAGCCCGTTTATGAAGACGAGCTTGGGAAGCACATGGTGTGTAAAACATGTGAGGCGAGCTTTGATATTTCATAATAAAACAGAAACAGGAGGCACGAAACATGGATTTAGCGAACGAGATTCAAGAATGGATCGAACAGTATTGCGAAACAAATCGTAAAAGCCTGACACAAGACACGATCGAAGAGATCGCTGTTACGCTTTCCGAACACTTTTCATCACAGGGATATGAAGAAATAGCCGATATCCCTGACAACCTGTTAGCCGAAAAAATTAACGAAGAAGTCGAAAGCGCCTAGCAAATTAAAAGCCACTCTTAGAGTGGCTTTTTTTCGCTGGAACTATATATATACCTATTTGTCGCATATACTGAAAGTAAGGATGTGATTTTGTGGAAAAACTAAAGTTAACCCCAAAACTGGAACGGATTTTAAAAATCCTTACGATATCAATCATCTTCCCTTTTATTGCTTTCCTCCTTTATCTTGTGCAGCTTTTATTCGCAACCCCTCTTTACAAACTTGCGGGTTTAGAAGCCGCGCCGTTTGACATTCCTCTCTACCAGTACATTCATGTGACGACGTCCATTTTTGTAGTCGTGAAAAACCGCTTTCTGCTCATTAGCATCATCGATGAAGCAATAAAAGAGGAACGTGCTAAAGAAGAGGACGGGGACAAAGAAAAAAGCGAGTGAGCTTGGAGCCACACGCTTTATGTAGGTTTATAATTTCTTACTTTGCTGTATACAAATCCAACAAAGTTTCTCGAGTGCCGAAATAAGAATTTCGCCACACAAGGGATGATTATCATAAATATATAAGGGATAACGGTAAAACACAGAATCGAAAGCATAGCAATAGCCGTCTGGACTATTGTTTTCCCAAGCGTTAATACCAGTCTTGCGAAGAAGTTAACACGAAAGATTTTGTCCATTAGTCCTGCAAAAAACAAGACTATAAACATAACCATAAACACGCTAATTGATAAGTTTAACGCCTGATCCCAAAGTTGGTACATTAGCTCTTCTACTGCTAATAACATCTAACCATCTCCCATGTCTTTTTTTGAGATCAGGATAAACCCATCACCCTATTTCCTGCCAGAATTATAGAGAAAGAACCCTTATTGTCAACATAACTATTACGGGAGGTTGTATGATGGATACGAACCATAATCGCTTTACCTTCTCAAAAAATGAGGATCGTTCCTCCTTCAAAGATTGCGAGAGAAATGAGACGATCATCACCCTTCAAGACGGGATACTAAACGGCGAATCAATAGACGAGAAAACCCTGCGCATGGCCGCTGCTTCTGTCGTGTCACGTTTGAATGAAAAAGAGGAGTACTACGCCATCTTCTTGCAACCGCTAGGTCGCACGGTTTTCCTCCGCAGAAAACGAAAACTCGATGAGAAAACGGTCTACACCATCATCGGACTCGGGCGCTCTTTTTATAACACAGGAATGCTTTCCTGGGATTACGAGGATCTCACGATTGAAACACCGACCGCCACCATTTCTGCCAGTCGATCAAGAAAATAAAAAGCCTCCACTGGGAGGCCTTTTCTATTCCGTCATTGTGATTCCATACGTGTCTTTTAGGTGTAGTTCAACTTCCTCTTCTTCCTGGAACGCTTCATCGTACTCCCTGTCAAAAGGGGTTTGCTCCGCAATGGATAGAGCGGCCAATTGCTTCCAGTCTGAACTCCCTTTTGGAAAGTCAGGAGTCAACCCGTGTTCGTTCATCTCGTCCACCAGCGTTTCTTCTGTAAACCCTTCAAGGTCAACGAGCACTTCATGAACTCTGTATTCGTCTTCATATAAGGTGACTCCAACCACGGTGTACCGATGTTCTCCAACTTGTTTCAACCATTCGTTTTCCTCTTGTTTGATCCACTCACTCAATAGAAGCCCCTCCTCGAAGTTTTTGCCACAGACGTTTAATACATGCCCATGTATTTCTTCAGAATCGGCTCATCTTCTTCCGCTACAAGCTGAACCCGTTCTACCTTGATCGCTTCAAGGTCGGTATACTCGTTATACTGAACTCCTTTTTCCACGCATTCTGTTTTCTCTCCCCATCTGTCCTTGAAATGATCATGAACTGCTTCTTTTTCCCCTTGATCCCCTTTAACTAGCACTTTGCAGGAAACATTTGTCTCCCCTGATACAAACGTATACAAGACATAATAAGTTTTCACCTATAATCACCCTTTCCTGAATTCTTCTTCCCTCTTATCATACAGGGTCCCTATTCGGTTTCGGTAAAAAATCCTTCGTTTTTTATGGTGATATTTGTAAGCCCCTCCCCATAACATGTACAATAAATGGCGGAGGAGACGTTTATGAAAACCATTAAAGTGTATGAACCAAAAAGCAATCGCGTTTTTTCAACCACCTACAAACACCTTTCACTTCTGACAGGCATCCCTGTGGCCACGCTCTCGAATTACAAGTCCCGTGAGCAAAAGGTTCCAGAGGTCGGATACTATATACTAAAAGAAGATACATCCATAGAAACCAAACGCCTTTGGTACGCTCGCGAACACTTCCCAAAAGAAATCTGGGTATCAGTCAAGGGAACAGAAGGCGCCTATATGATTTCGAATCACGGGAGATTTAAACGTGTGATGAAAAAGGGAGAAAAATTCCTGCTTCCCTATTGCAAGAAAACCAGTGGCTATATGTGTGTAAAAGTTCCCTATAACGGCGTGTACAAAGAACACAAAGTATGCAATCTCGTGGGGATTCATTTCCTCGGAGGCCCTTATAAGGGGTACGTGCTGAGACACAAAAACGGGATCAAAACAGAGGACAATGTTTTCAATCTTCATTACATCACGATTCAGGAATCCAATCGGTTGAACGGAGCCAAAACGAAAGCCCTCCCCGTAGTGTGCTATGATGCCGAAACATTCTCCGTACGCGGAGAGTACCGTTCAGTCAAAGAAGCAGGGGTAAATGAATACGTATCCCGTCAGACGGTTCTTGATAACTGTTATCGCAAAACAAATCGAGAAGGAGAACACCAATTCCGATTCGCCTGCACCTTATAAAAAAAACGACATATTCCTTCGCTCCCCCGTTTTTTCCTCTACAATAAAAAGGAATACTAAAAAGAGACGGGGTTACCGAGTCTCGACTGGAGGAACCAATATGAGCGCAATCGTATATGTGGATGAAACAAGAGTAGAAAAACCATTTCAACACCTCGATGATGCTATTTTTTACCTTGACCAGCACACAGACAGCAGCCATAAAGAAAAATATCAGTCTCAGCAAAAAGTGCACATCCTTCTCCTGAACGAAGAGGGTGAGCACGAAACATTCTTCAAGGGAACACTCCTGGAACTTTTGACACCAGCCACATTGACCCTGCGTGTAGGACCCCATGATTACGGCGTGTTTACCGAACGAGAACAACTGGACAATACCCTTCGTAATCTCGTAAATGAACAGGGCGCTTCGATTAAGACCAACATCAGCATTATTGATGAGGGAAAAGGCTATTTCATTAACCAATTCCTTGGTGAGATCTGGCACTACCTTGATGATTGGAACGATGAAATGATGCCCCCTAAATCGAGTTAAGACAATTCTATTTTCAAAAGTCGCTCTTGTAGCGACTTTTCCTTTGCAACGCTCCAAAGAACAAAAGGAGGAATCCCATCTTGAAACCAGAACATTTCGACAATCATTACGGCAAAGGCATCATAGACCATTCTCACCTAGAAGAAGCTTCATCCGACAAAAAGAAAAACGCGGAATACTGGAATGACCTTGAGCACTATGTAAGAGAAGCATTTTTACAGGTTGCAAAAGTAGGCGGCATCCATATGGAGGAACTCTATGAATATAACGACGTGAAGGAACTAACGAAATCCATGATGGAGCGCGTAAAAAGAGAATTCCCTGAAGCCGAGTTTCCCTTTGTGGACAAGGACCTGTGAATGGGAAATTCCCTCTATTCAACAGTGTTACAAAAATGTTACAATCATTTGGAAAGAGGAGGAATCAACATGAAAAAACTTTTCCCTGCACTGATGCTTTTATCCATTCTTTTCGTAGCCGCTTGTTCTGATGACAGCGCTGAACCAAAAGAAGATGAAAACACATCACAGGAAAAAACAAACGATACTGAACAACAATCTGAAGAAACAAAAGATGAAGGAAAGATGGAAGTCGACAAAGGCTTATTGAACGTTAAAGTCACCCTTCCTGCTTCTATGGTGGAAGGAGAAAACATAGAAGACATCAAAGCGAACGCCAAAGAACAGGGCATCAAAGAAGTGACCCAAAATGATGACGGTTCTGTTACGTATAAAATGTCGAAATCCACCCACAAAGAGATGATGAGTGAAATCAAAGGAAGCGTCGAAGATTCTATTGAACAGATGAAAACCAGCGGAGAATATGCATCGATTGAAGACGTGACGTATAACGATTCGTTCTCGGAGTTCACCATGATTGTGAACAAGGAGAAGTTTGAAAACAGCATGGATGGATTCGCCTCGATGACCCTTGGCATGTCTGGAATAATTTACCAAATGTATGAGGGCAAAAGCGAAGAAGACGCGAAAGTGACTATCAAAATGGAGGATGCAGAGACAGGCGAAGTCTTTGACGAAACCGTTTATCCTGATGCCATGGACAATATGGGGGAGTAATCCCCTCAAAAGACCGTTCAACAGAACGGTTTTTTTATGGGAAATTGCAGCTGCCTTCTCCCCTCCCCATCCACCCCTTCCCTGTGATAGGATGGAGAACGAGAAAGGATGATCATCATGAACGAACAAAAATGGCAGGCGACAATTCACATTTATGGCAATCCAGATCACATTGTGACGGTCTTAGAGAGAGAATTCAGCAACGTCTCTCTGGAAGATTTCATAAAAAATAAACGAACTATCAATTTATTTAAAAAAGCAGACTTCAATGGTGACTTCAAAACCCGTTTTGGGTTTTTGGAAGATTCCGAGGAATGGAAAAAAATCAACTCGACCATCCGAAATTATGCGCA
Source organism: Pontibacillus sp. ALD_SL1 (assembly GCF_017355605.1). Classification (NCBI taxonomy): domain Bacteria; kingdom Bacillati; phylum Bacillota; class Bacilli; order Caryophanales; family Bacillaceae; genus Pontibacillus; species Pontibacillus sp. ALD_SL1. The sequence goes on along the minus strand of NZ_CP062975.1, from coordinate 609,708 downwards.
CAAAGGCCGCAAGCCAGTGCCTGCGATCTCTCATATGATAGGCAGTATAGCCCTGACGCTTTATTTGGATGGAAATGACTATGAGCAATTGCAATCGGATCTTATTGGTTTAACTGTGCTAGACGATCTTTACATTACCTGCGAATTAGAAAGCCCTGAACACAACATTATATATTTCGAGACAAGGGATGGAGATGTCGGGATCGAACATACCTTATCTCCAGAAATCGATTCCGATCTCGTCTTAATTGATTGGGATGCATAAATTGCTTACAACATAGAAACAAAAAAACTCCTTGCACAGCGCAAGGCGTTTTTTTTCTCTTATTGAACGACTCGTTTTTTTATACCACTGAATTACATTAGCCATGCCGTTATTCACCTCAGACCATTCGTCCTCATCTTTCATTTCTTCCGCAACATTCGCATACAAATTGAATGCATCAGAAATCTGTTCATTGTCCGTCACGATGAGATAAACGATCTCAATTACCTCATCCTCGGAAAGGACCACAGGTAACTCGATAAAGTTCTCAGTCACAAATGGAACCTCCTGTAAATGGTTCCCAGTTTTCAAGTTGTTGTACGATTCTTCTCGTTTGAATATCGATCTTGTCATTTCCTCCCTGCCCCTTATTTCTTATCGTAGGGCACTCTTCCTTTCAAATAAAAATACAGCGCATTTTCTAGGATAACGAATCCTTATATGGAAGATATAAGAAAATAAAGAGGAGATGATTCTATGTATAAAGCCCCGTCCTTAACGGAAATTGCTACTCACATCAAGGAAGATTTCACCCATTATGTATCCGTTCAAAAACAACCCCTGAGAGATGCCATAGCCAAACTTTGTAACGATTACGAGCCGCTTATTGAAGTAAACATTGACTATGAAAAAATCGTCACGCTCACGCTGCTTACTCTTTCCGTTGAAGCAGGACTCGCTTCAACGGACCTTGATCAGCATTACCGACACCTCACAGACGGAACGCGTCATCGTCCATATCCCTACTGGTCATAAGCCCCCACGCAAAACCGCTATGCTTTATTGCATAGCGGTTTTTGGATTAGAACCTTGGGATTATCCTCGTTTAAATCCCTCTTTATCTTCTTTCATCGCTCTTCGTTCCTGCTCATGCATCAGAAGAACAAGAATTCCAATCAGCGGCAGGGCTCCGAATAGCTGGGCGGTTTTGATATCCCCTTTATATATTGAAAAGGCGACCATGGAAAGCGGGATGAGCGTCAAAATTCCAAAAACTACGCGGACTACCGTTTGAAAATGGTGTTTTAGCATCCATACCCCTCCTTTTCTTCCTTTATATACAGAATTCGAGTGTGTCTTTGTCACGGCCTCGATATAACATATAAAAAAGACGCATATGAGCGTCCTTTTTATCGTTGTACTGTCTTTTACTCTTGCTGCAAATCCATCAGACGTATAGCATTTTCCCCGAGTTCCATAAGGGTACTGTAATGATTGCGGCCTCCAGTATAATCCTTCTCATGCTCTGCTGTACGAACAAGGAGGTGCGTGGCCCACTGACTTCCTATACCTCTTACATCACCTGTTGAGAAATAAACAAAACCGCCTGATTCCTTATGCTTTAAAAACCCACTAACATAAAAGTGCCCTGCACTACATGAAACAACCTCAAAAGATTCACCCGCCTGCTCTTTCACAGCGCTTTTGAACGAACGGAAGAACGACTTGAATTGCTCGGTTTTCCCAGTCGAACTGACGAACTCAACACCATCCCATTTCTCCAAAACGTTTTGTGTTTTTGTCATCCATCATTCTCCTATCTTATGGTTTCTCATGCTGATTCTATTATAAACGGGATTTGTCCCTAGCGGAGGAAAAGGATGAACATTCTGTCAACTTGAGCCTTAAGGAGGGGGTCAGTTCTTTCTTTCGACAGTGTTCGCTTCCAAATGATAGTTGGTTCGGATGGGAACACGTTCTTCTGACCCATTCACGAAACAAAGTCCGCCGTCTTCTGTTTCCTCGATATCGGCGTATCCCCCTTTATGATAATGAAGCATGCGATGGTGATGGGCACAGACCACAATCACATTCTCATAACTATCAAGGCTTTTATAAGCATCATCCGCCACCTCGTCTTGCTCGGAAACAGGGATAATGTGATGCACTTCTGTATAATAGGTTCCGTCTCGTTTTTCGATTAACGGGATAAATCCATGCTCTCTATCGTAATCACACAGCTGGCACTTGTGACTGTACAGTTTTTTCATTTCTCTTGAGAGGCTCTGACTTCTCTCGATCTTTTGAACGGTTGTCTCTGAACGGTCTAAATCTCCCTGTATTTCTTTGATCTCAATCAATCTCTCATTCACACGAATCTTTTCATCATCGTTTTCAATAGCTTCCATGTTCCGCTCCCTGACGTCCGCTTCACCCCTCTCATACGTCCGCTCGAATCCCCATTCTTTTAGGAGTTCATTGAGTTTCATTCCTTTTTGAACAGCGAGAACGAAAAGGCGGTGGTACAATGTGCTTTGGGAATCAATATAAACAGCATTCCCCTCCACAACCATTGATGCTAAAATCTCGCGGAATTTCTCTTCATACGGAATCTCACTCTTTTCCAAGTCCCGTTGCCAATCGTACGGCTCATACCCTTTTGGAAGATCCTCTAAATAGATGCGAACAAACCCCCAGGACTCCAACAACTCCGTCACATTGGAAAGATCGCGATTACGAGCGTATCCCGAGAGATTTCTATATAAGGGGTCATAAGTACTTACGTACACCTTATCCCCCTCTACTCTGTAAAACGTACTCAACCTCTCAATAACATCTTCCATTCGATTATCTATCCGACGTCTCTCGTATTTAAAACCGTAATGTGCGTAAAAAGATTGAAAAGAACGAAACCCACGATTTTGCGCGAAATTCCTAAGACGGTGATACGCAGGGTCATGGGCAGGGATATGAACAACTCCGTCCTTATCCTGGAATCCCTTTAGCTCCTCTATAATCTCGGCATCTGGTATATAGTTGTACCTGTGATCAATTTCAAACCCTAACATATTCAAATATTGATGAAGCGTCTTTTCGTGATTCCTTGCAGCTGCCATCATTTTGTTATACAACGGGTTGGACTGAGTTGGCTGAATGAGAACTTCGCCATCCTCTCCTATTTTTGTCATATCTGACTCTGAAAGTTCTTGTTGTAACACCAAATCCCTTTCATCGTATAAAACGTATTTGTTTCTCTCCAAAAGTTCGAAAATATCTTTCGGTATGACAAATAAACACTTCGCCTTATCCCTTTTTTTATTATAAGAGTAAAGAGCAAATTGCCCTACTTTATCCACATGCCTGTAAAGGCGAATAACCCTCTCATCATCTGAGTAAGAATAGCTCCTGTTTTGAATCATACGGAGCACTCCATTTTTTTCAGCTTCCACTAATTCTTCCCCTTGCCACGGTTTCACCCCATTGTCCTGAGCTCTCGACTTTTTATGAATGGCTTGCCTCGAGATACCGAAATCATCCGCTAAATCAGATAGTTTACAAGAGTATTCTTCTCTTAATTTACGGAGAGCGTTAATGTCATAACGGGAGCTTTTCCGACTGGCCCCTCCTTTAAATTGAAACCCCAGATCCTTTATATAGGCTTTTGGTTTCTTACCGTGCCCCCTTGCGGCTTTCCCGATTTGAGCATAAAGAGATCGGTCAACCTCCTCAATTTTTCCTATCACGCCATCTGGAAAACTTTTTTTCAATTGATGAAAAATTCTTTTATCCATTCCCGTGATCTGTTCCACTCTATCCTCCCCTTTGCAAGATGTTCGCTTCTCTTTTCGTATTATAGGTTTATTTTACCATGCCAATGGGTTCATAGTTGAATGAACTGCATTGCTGGACTATGGAAACGAGCCTCCAACTCTAGATTATGTCATCCAAACGAACAAAAAAAATCCACACCAAAAGATTAGATGGAACCTCGATGACGTTCTGCGGCGAAGAGCTTGATGATCGTTAAAATAAAAGGGTTAGCGCAGGGATATCCATATTTGCATCAAGGTCATACGCTTTATTCCCTCCTTTATGCAAAACCGTTAACAGCAACCTTTCTTCAGTTCCCTTAGCATCCCCTTACTGGATACCGAAATTTCTACTATTATTGGCGAATTACAAAAAAGAGATGTTTTTTTAGGGGCATGTGCTACAATACGTAAAATCGAGAGAAGAGGTGGATCCTAATGTCGTTTTTACCAAACTACATTACCGTTAAAGATGAGAAGACTGTTTTACGAGACGAGGTTTCGTCTTTTTTAAAGAGGAATATGTCCTACGAAAGAATTGGAGCCACAAGCGCTAAAGCCACCATAGACAAAGAAACACTATTCTTACAGTTCGGCACATTAAAAGATTACGAATACGAAGTCTTCTTAGATTCCATGTTTTATGATCAACATGACTTTTTTGCCATCGAGCCAATGTATGATACATTTCGAGAAAACTTGCCTTCTATTGAAGAACAGAATGCCAATATCATGGAAGATATCGTAACCATTGAAGTGAACGATTTCCAACTTCAACTCACATTAAACACCCGTATGATCCGCGAAACCCAAAACGCGTAATCTTTTTTCACATAAAAACCCCTCTTCTCATTGGAGTGAAGAGGGGTTTTTCTACGGAACTTAAACTTACCACGTCATCCAGCCATATGTTTTGTATTCTCTGGTGGTTGGGACGTGATCCAATGTTTTCATTTTTCGGCGAAATCGTCTGTTCAAGTGTTTTCGAAGTTTTGTCTCTTCGTGTTGATGGTGGTACTGCCATCCTCTCCTTTTCCTTCTGTAATCCTTACGCTTTTCATCACGCGGATCTTTCAGGAGGCGCGGATTCGGATGAGACGTCCACAAGACACGGAGATCCCTTGAAATCGTCAAAATTTTCGTTTCCTGAGACTGGTATTTCGATTTGTATTGCTCCAGCACCTCTTGATAATGCTGTTCTTCTTCCCATGACCTCATCATCTCAAGACAATCAGGGCACTGAACAGGATCAAACAAAAACTTTCCATCTTCCCTATACATATGGCATCCCTGTACAAACGCTCATGATTTACCCATTGCGGGCAGAGCCGCTTGTACTTAGAACACCCCGTAAGACTTCATCATGAAAGTCCCCTCCATTTCGTTTTTTCGTATAAGACTAGTTTAGCATATTCTTATAAAACCCTTCTAATAATGGGTTCAACAAAAAACTGGCTCTGATCCATTCCCACCATTACCCGTTCTACTCCCCTCGTCTTCTCCATAATCTAGTAAAGAACAGAAGAAGAATGGCTTTTATAAGAAGCCTGGACCATCATAATAAACCGAAAAGAGGAACATAACACATGAAACAATTTAATGAAATTCACCAGGGAACGAGACAGGAAATAATCAGTCTAATAAACGAAAGAGCGCTAAACAGAAAGGATCTATTTTCTCTCGATCAATTACCGTCTATGGATAAAGAATTGCAGGGAAAAATGGACGCGGATACGTTTATGTCGCTCGGCATCAAGCTCGGTGAAATCGTTATAGAAATCTTCGGAAAAGGAAATTGGGTCTACCACAACGATGGTTTCCCGTACGTCTTTATTCCGATCGAAAGCGAAAACCACGGAGCTCACTTTTATGCGTATGATTATATTTCAACCCTCTCGGAGAACCCAGAAATCCCTCTGGAGGATACGATAAAACCGTTCCATCATCTCGTTTCCAACGCCGAAGTTTTGCCTTTCCTGCAAGAGAATACGGACTACGAAATCCCTGACTATAACGGAACCATTCGCAAAATTGATTTGTAATATCAACTTCCCCCCTCCCTTTCTAAGGTGAGGGGGTTTGTCATTATGAAATATATGCGCTTTTTTACTCCCTCTCTCCATATCGATTTATAATAAGAACACTAAACATTAAAGGAGAGATTTGGATGAACATAATCGCATGGGCTGCAATGACTGAGCTGGAAGACGGGATCACGAAAACCAAAATCAAAGAGTTGTTAAGTCATGTTCCGCCGAGAACAGAAATTATCCCGTTCAATCTTGATGAGTCTGGCCTGCTCCAGGCCAATACGCTGGCTCATGGATTCTGTCACAACGATCACTACGATGATTTCGGAATGATCGCGAAGAAAATGGCGGAAATATGCAACGATATGGAAAAGGAACGAGAAGACAATCTTTACCCGATTGACGAAGAAAACGGATTCCTATTGATCTATTAAAAGCGCCCTCCAGGGTGCTTTTTTCTTTTCTGGAATATAGGGATCACTGACATTCATAGGATGTAGAGAAGAAACGAGAAAGGATGATCATAATGAAGCTTTATAAAATCTCCAACTATTTACATGGCGTAAGTCCAGCTCCAATCGAATCGTTCCTCGCAGCACGTTCCCTTGAAGAGGCGTGGAGTCTCTATTCGGAAAGGGAACGAGAGGACATTGAATTTTACACTTTTGGCAACGCGAAACTCGAAGAAGTCCCGAAAATGCACGTGAAAGATTTCGATGAAACACTCGGCAAAGACATTCAGACGTTTGTTATTCGGAACAAGTTCGGGACTGTTCGAATTGAAGAGTTTGAACTGCCTGGTCACAAAATTTCGGTTGAACAAAGCGCGTAGAGGTGATTCCTATGAAAAAGATTCAGAAAACGTTCGAGGTTGGCGATCGGGTGGTTCACAAGAAAAAAGGATACGGAACCGTAACGAGAGCCACATATAACACGATTGATTTCACGACATGGACCTGCGTGAAGTATGATGACTATCTCGGGCAAACCTTCTCGCTATGCGGGGAAACAGAAGAGTTAACATTGGTGATGGATTAAAACTTACCCATCATGTAAAGTGATACTGGATCATGAAAGACTCCTTAAAGGGAGTCTTTTTCTCTACTTTATTCTCCTGTCCCTGATTGAGCTATCTTGCCCCTTGCCCTAACTCATTTCGTATCTTTCGTTATATAAAACGTATATCCCGTTTCTCCGCCGCAATACGGGCAATCTAAGGTGAATGTGTTTATATGGTCTTTCGAGTCATAACATGCATCTGGTGGTTCGACTGTAAACGTGGTTCCACAATCACAATCAAATTGTATTTTAGGTATATTCACTATTTAATCCACCCTTCTTCATTTTTATATTAGTCTATAAGAGAGAAACAAGGTCATCAACCCCAATTTCACTTTCGTATAGAGCACCCCTTTTTATCTCCTCTCTCACGAAATTCATATAAACTATTAAAAAGAGGAAAGGATGATCCCAATGAACAAAACTTCATCACTCGCCTGGGTACAAAATTTATAAAGAACAACCTGGTAAAACCGTTTCGAAAAAAGGTGGTCGATGCTTATATCATCGGCAGCGTGGCCAGAGGTACGGCTACTGACGCATCTGATCTTGATATCGCCATCATCATCGAACCCTTGAAAACAAAAATCTTCTCTGAAAATAACAGAAGACTATCACAGCGCATTCACGTCCGACACCTTAAAACCCCGTTGAGAGGATCGGATTGTTGATTTCCAATTCTATTACTCTGGAGACAAAGAATTAAACGGTTATGAGAAAATACAACTCCGTTAAGGATGGAAATTTGAAAGGAGATGACCTTATGACACATACGTTTGAGGATGTTCGAAAAGAAATTGAAAACACCGATAGTGACTGGATCGTCGTGTTTGTGGATGAATACGAAGGATCATACGAAGCGAAGGTCGATGTATACCTGAGGGGCACATTCAGTGCTACCACCTTCACCCTTTTTGTGGATTCCAGTCAGAAAACGGTGTATGAAGAAGCACGAGAAACCTTCGCCCTCTTAAAAACCTTTCACCCGAACGTTTCAACCTACAAGACCGCCCAGCAGTATGTCCAAGCTGTTTTATAACAAAAGAAGACCACCTCGGGAGGTGGTCTTTATCTTTCCTGCATTTTTCTTCTGAATAACGATGCTTTTCAGTAATAATGTCATCAAAAAACCACCCTTTTATAGGTGATTGTTATAGGAAAATTCTCTTCAGAACAGGCTTTTGAGTCGTAAGGGGTGTTTCTTTACTATGGGCGAGATAGGAGCTGACAAATCCATGCAAAAAACCTTGTCATCCCGAACCTCCTACCTCTTTATTATCTTATGAACAAATAAATAAGAATAGAACTTTTGAAAAAATCTGCTCCGAGAAAAAGAGACAATCAATCCGATTTGAACATTCTTTCTGATAAAGATATTACCATTCAAGCTATGGTGATAAATGTTGAAAGTGGCGTCTTTATTAATCCCAGATTTTATCCTTTTCAGGAATACTCCCCTCTAACGAGTATAGCAGACAATCCCTCTTGATCTTCGCCACCACCCTAAGCCTGAAGAAACCAAAAGATTTATAGCTGCACACGAAAAAACCTGGTCATATCATATGATCCAGGTTTTTGAAATGATTCTTAGCTAAGGCAGATCATGCCTGATTACGTCTTCGATTTCTTCTTCATCAAACCCGTACTGATCGGCTACATTGAGCACAATTTCTTCTCCGTTATTCTCAAGCAGACGAATCTCTTTTCGCAAGATTTTCAGATCCGTGATGCCCATAAACTCCATCAATGCCTTTGTGATTGCTTCTTTATTTTTCATCTTTTTCATTCCCCTCTCTTTTGTTCCGACGGTCCTTGAAGAGCTTTCAGGATCCGCGTGACTTCCTCATCGGTGTCATGCTTATTCGGCGCGTCTTTCAGGTTTTCCATCCACGTTTCATACGCCTCTTCTCCGTAATAAGCCAAGTAATACCCGACCACTTCTTCTGCTGTCATAGGATAGCTATACGGATCCTCCTCTCCTTCATGTTCCACCGCTTCCTTAAGATAGGCATTATGGATTTCCAGATACTCCTCAGGTGTTTTAACCATCCATCATCATCCTTTCTGTTTTCCTTCTTCTCCATAGTATAGATGATTTTCAGACGTTCCTGGATAAATAGCCAGGAATATTTTTCCTTACGTGCAAGAACAATCATTCTTTTCGGGCCGTTTTCAACATAAGTTAAAAGACAAGGTACAATAAGAATATAAAAACGAGAGAGGAAGATGATCACATGCTCGCACCCCACCATTTTTCAAAAGGCAAAAACAAAACGCAGGACTACTATGTTTTTCATAATGAAGCTACAAGAGAAAAAGTCCATATTATTCGGAACAACTGGGAGACCCATTGGTTTGGGATGTATGACAAGAAAGGAGATACATTCTTCGTCGTTCCCGTTTACACGGATCCTGACCATGATGTTATGCTAGAACGCGTTTGCGAATGGTACAACAACGGAAAAGGAAAGCCTGAGTATCCAGATCCTCCAGAAGCAAACCCAAAACATGTTTCCCCAAGCCTTTTGGAAATTGAAAATATGTTTGGTGAGTTCAACCCAAACAGCGCCAAACGTCTCCAGGCCTACCTTGACGATCCTTCTGTGGAGCGCTGGGACGATATCCATTCGATTCTCATCGACGGACGCAAAACGGTATGGAACGCCATGCTCGAGCTTGATTCCACGTTCCCGCGAACAGGAAGAGCGAGAGATATTACAGGCAGAATCGCCGAAGAGTGGGAAAGGATTCCAGAACCCCTGGAAGTCCTTCGCGCCATCAAAAGAATACGACCATAAGCCTATAAACCAGAGTCCTTTTGACTCTGGTTTTTTTAAGGAACAACCACTCACGCTCAATAGGTAAAAACAATTAGGATAACCTGCGCCTTTTGGACAAAAGGATTTTCGCTTGCCTTTCTACGATCGAAGATACTCGGTACGTCCCCCACCAGCAGTTCGTCTCATCAGCTAACCCAGCCACTTCAGCAATTTATGACAACTCCTCATCACTCATTTCCTTTAATCTAGAATAAAACATCTTCATCAATCTCTAGATTCATTTCAAACAATTCCGCTTCCTGCTTACTAATCATATAATCATACTGAATGTCCCCTGGTTCACTGTCAGATTGAATTCCTTTGTGACATTCCTGAATCACATGATACTGTTGAGCAATTAATTCTGTTCGATGCGGGTATTTCTTTTTCGTTTTCTCGTGAATCCATTCGATCTTCCGAACATCCGTAATCACCATCATACTCCTTCACCCTTCCCCTCATTTTCATTAACCTTTGCTTCGTTCCCAGCCCTTTGATGCATCCATTTCTCGCTGTACCATTTCGCACCAAAATAGCCGCTGATATAGGCTATAAGCAATGTGAATATCGCTTCAAAAGACAGCAGCGTATAGCCGTAATACAGACGATGGAGCAGAATGAAACTAAGAGATGCCCATCCTCCAATCTCGAATCCCTCATTTCGATAAAAGTGACGCGCGATCGCCCCACCGACAAAAGCGAGGAACAAATAGTTCCCGATCATCAGAAGCATGTTATCACCCCGATACGAGATCAAACGAACTTCCACATAAATGATCACTTCCATGATCACATACTGCAAAACGAGCGCGATTGCGAGCGTTGGGAGTGTATCAAATGCCTGTTTCTTCAAAATCGTCCATCTCCTTTCTACCTACCTTCATTATACACGCCTACCGAACCGCGTTTATAACATTCCCAGATCTTTATGCCTCCTATCGGACCACCTGACAATCCCTCCTGCACGATAAAAAAAGAGCCCACGTGGGTGTGTCCACGTGGTGCTCTTTTCGTTCATCCCTACCCTGCTTTCAATGGCGCAAGGAGATGATTGTTTCACTTACTCCTTTTATAATGCAAAAAATTCCCCCATTTGTAAAGGCATATTTCCCCTTAATTCCTGCGGATCCGCATCCCATGTCCCTATGATACAATTCTTGATAAGGAGGTGGCACGAAACCATGAATGGAAAACAACTAAAAGAGGTAAGAAGCTTAATCGGTTGGAATCAGGAGAGGTTGTCAGCCGAGCTTCCTTGCTCAAGAGAAAGCCTATCGAAATATGAAAACAACGTCCATCCCTTACCTCCTGAAATTAAAGAGATGATTCTAGACGTCCTGGATTACAAAGGAATCCCTTATAAAGAACAAGAGCCCACACCGTAAGGAGAGCGAAAGCGTCAAAAAGAGACACCCATACGTATACGGTGATGCCTCCTTTCTGGACGATGAAATAAGCGTAATAACAAAACCGTCATCACCTGCTTCTTCATGCTTTATAATGGAGAAAAAGGGGTGATGCGATGTCAGGGACATCGTTCAATAAAATCATACAAAACTCGGTCTTTTGTTACAGCAAAGAGGAAGGCCAGGGGTTTGTTCCAAAAGATTCTTGCCCGTGTTACAGGAGGGGGATCCAGGATTGCGAAGCGAAGAAGGATCAGGAGCGGTACCACGAACGCTTCAAAGAAGTCGCTTCCACTATCCCCGATCTATCTAACCCTCCTACACGACAGCAATGGAAGTGGATTGTGGATGAGCTTTCGCCTGAGTTCCAACACTCTGCCTGGTTTCAGAACAACGTCGGGGTGAACCGATAAGGGAGGCCTGTTACACAAAAATGCGTGCTTAACCTCTTAAGCACGCATTTTTTCAATCCCATTCAAAGGTTTTTAAGCTGTCCTCAACAGGCCAGTCTCTGTCCACACACAACCAATCACATCCAAGATCCTGTGCGGTTTTGATGAGATCACCCAATTCGTCGGGCAACACTCCTCTTTCTTTAGCCGAAAGATTTCCCGTATAAATAAACCATCCGTATTCCGCTTTCGGAAAGAGAACGATCTCTTCAGGTTCCCTGTTTAAATAAGCTGCTGTTGTTTCTCTGATATGTAACGTTGATACGGTCATCATTCTAGAAATCTCCACTTTACATCACCCCTTCCTTCAACCTCCCGTCTACTATATCGAACGGGTGATGAAAGGGTCAACGCATATCCCCTCCAATTGAATGTCAACCACGTATAATCGAACCCACCCTTCTGACTTTCGTCAGTATTAAGGATTCTTTCCTTTTTTCCTTAATGACCATCCTGAGGTGATGGTTTTGCATAAGAAAAGCAATTCGTCCAAAAGCAGAAGTGGAAACAGGTTAAATCAAATTGTAGAAGAGGCGCTTACTGGTTTAAAAGAAAAGGGGACGATCCAAGATTACATAAAAGAACCCCGTTATGCCCATAAGGGGTACAGCTACCCGCAATACCGACCCGACTTTGTAATCTTTAAGAAAGATGAAACGGTTTTTGTAGACAATACGACGACGATTCGAAGTGACCGAGTCAAACAAAAACAGTTTGATGCGTTCGGTGTTAAACACGCTTTGTCCCATAGCGGTAAAGCAATCACCTATTACATCGCCATTCCTGACCTCTGTCATTTGGGCACAGAGAAAACGAACGAGAAAGAAATCTCTCATTACGAGAGAGAAAAGAAGAAAATCAGCGAGAAACACATCTTTTCCTTTATCGATGACATCCTCCCGTTCTCTCAGCTGATCGAATCATTATCGAAAACATCCGTAGCTGAAGACGTGGAACAAAGTCTGTTTCTGAAAGAAACGTTAATTCAGGCGAAGAAAGAAATAAAGGAAGGGAAAGGATATACCTCAGACGAAATGAGGAAATTCATACAGAAGCGTGATAGTTGAAAAAAGAGCGTCCGCAACGGAGGCTCTTTATTTGTAATTTTCTCTTATTGGCACTCCCGCCATAAATTCTGGTTCTGAAAGCGCGGGTAACCCGTTATCTCATCCCCGATCCAATTCGGTTTCTTAAACGCATTAGCCGCTTCCTCATCAGGGAATTCGATCTCAACTGTCACAAAATCAAATTTTTGATACAAATCAATTTCAGCCGTGTACGAGTTCCCATTTGAATGGAAATTTAGTACCTTTCTCTTTTTGATAAGCGGAAAGGATGAAGAAGAAACGCGCAGCTGCTCATAGGTTTCGTTCGTGATTTTCGTTTCTAACTCCTCGCGCACGAGGCCAGCCCCTTTCTTAATGGTCAAGGTATGGGTCTCAGCTTCATCCGAAATCTTCTTACGTATCCGAATCTCTTCGTCCCCGATCGCGAGATACGTTTGATGAATGATGGTTTCTTTCATAACCCCGTTTGGAACGCGTTTCACCAGAAACTTTCGCTCAATTTCTTTGTTCATTAGAATCTTCCTTCCTGTTGCCAGTATTAATACTAGTATGACATGGAATTTCTAATATATGAGATACTATTACATATTTTTCCTTCTGTTTACGAGAAATCTAGCTTTCCTTTTCCCTGCTCTTCCATCTCCGAGGTATACTAGTAAAAACCTTAGGAGGTCTACCTTGATGAAAAAACTAGCCTGCACGATTCTTCTCCTTTCCCTTGTCACCCTTGCCGCTTGTTCGAATGCTGTGCTAGGAGGTCCAAGCGAGATAACCTTCTCAAACTCCTACGAGAACTTTGATCATCAAAACACAAAGAGGGTTTTTTCAACAAATGAGGACATCGCCATGAATATGGACTTCGGCGGGAAAGTCAACACCACCAGCGTAGGCATCCTTGTATTACAAGGTAAAGATGAGGAAATATACGACTCGTTCGACATGGATACCGACCCCTCGTGGCCAGCCATGATAGCCGAGCTGTACTGGAGTGGCGAACTTGACCCTGGTTTATATACGGTGAAAGCGATTCTCCATGATCAGGATATTGTGTCAGTAGGGAAATTCAAAGTGGAATAAACGACAACACAAACTTTAAGCAAGTGCCGATTGGCGCTTGTTTTTTTCACTTTTTTTCCACTAGTCCTCTCTAGGTCTCCTATAATAGAAAGGAAGAGTACCAGAAAGGAGCATGATGATGAAAGTTCAAATCATAAGCGAAGCTACCAACGCGAGAAAGAATTTGTTCCAAGCAGAAGTATTGGAAGGAGATCATAAGGGAAGCGAACTCCCTCTTTGGTTAGGAGCATCTAACGAGGAATGGGAAGGTGACATCCCGAAGGTCGGAACAATTCTTGAAGCATCCGTGGTGCTGAATGATGAAATCGGAGAACCCTACGCGCAGTACCATAGTGATGAAGGCATGATGTGGATCAGACGAGACAAGGATCTGTGGACCAAGAAGAACAAAGATTCTTACGATGGCATTTGGTTGCATGAAACACAACCTCAATTTAATAATGAAAAGAAAATGTACTGGCTGCAACATTTCAAAGGGTTACCAGCAGAAAACGTCGACGAAGCAGTAAGCATCATGATCGAAGAGGATGATCGCCTGATCCATGACTTTGAATCGATGCATGAACTGATCACCTTTTTGAAAAGCAAATTCGGACTCGTTTATTAGAAACGAAACGTTTATCAGATTTCTGCTCATAAATGAACAAGACCAAAATCAGAAAGGATGACATGTATGAACGAAGCAGCGCTTCTTTCTCTGATGCCAACAAGAACGATTGACGAGGAAAGGATCGAAAAGACTATCGAGGAACAGGAGTCCCTGATCCAACAAGGAAACAACTTCCTTGCCATGATGTCAATGAATCGCTACTTGCGTAAACAGTTAAACGTCTTCACGCTTAGCGAACGCCTAACTCTCTTCTCTCTCCTTCACGGGGAAGGGTTATCGTACGAGGCAAACCCTCTCGTTTTCACGGAATTGACCGTCGATGCCTTCACACCTCTTCTTGGTGACGTCTTCGGCCTGAAAAACATTTACGCACTCGACAATCTCTATATCGAAAACCTGCTGAAAGGCACTGACATCTTAAACACCGAAGTAGCCATCGATGACGATGAAGCTGTAACGCTCTCAGAATTGCTCCCCATGTTCGTCTTCCAGGGTGAGGGCATGAGTATGGGTGACGCCGCTCCTCTTCACCACATGTTTACCGTAAAGAAAGCGTTACTCGGTACACATCTCGCATCAGTAAATGTAGCATCTCTTGAAGAAGGGAAAACCGACATCTATGACATTTCAGTTCTTTTGTAAACAGACAGGATGCGAAAAATGGGATAAATGAATAATGGAGGTAGTGAAATGAAAATAAAAACTATTACCCATATAGAAGTTGTAGAGTTGCCTTATGGTATACGGAATTTCTATGCAGATGTAAAAACGGACGACGGGGTATACGGATTTGATACGAGGGTTTATGGCAGTGGTGAATTACAGTTAATAGGGTTGGATCATTTTAAGCAGAATGAAGCAGGAGTGTTTGAATCTTTCACGATACACGAAGATGACACCGAGGCTATTGAGAAGCAACTAGCAGCGTGTTTGGACCACGTAATAACGGACAGTCAAAAGAATTCATAAACCGCTCACCACAGCGGTTTTTTTATTCGCATTTCTTTAGCCAAATAATACGGCGTTATCTTGCACGGGCAAAACGCTGATAACGGTTAAAAATGCAAAAAAAGTTTATCGCAGGTGCAGATTAAGTTAAATAAGAAATATCAAGTCGATGAGAAGCGACTTGATATTTCTTATTTTCGCAATCCATGATATTTCTCGTATTCGCGAATCTGGCTGGAACTTAAACAAGGTTTGATCAATTTGAATTCGTATAGCTTCAATTCCATCATGAGTCCTTTAAGTGTTTTCCCCTTATTTTTTCCTTTTTTGATTTTCCTGTTTAAGTTAGCAGGATAAAAATATTTCATTTTATCTTCTAAACCTATTTTTTTTAGATTTCTAGCAATATTAACTAAGTGTTGAATCGAAAAACCTTTGTATTCTTCGAAATAACTTAGGTAGCGATAATACCACTCTACATCAAGCAACTTCTTGTCTTTAAGAACTTTTAAAGTTGCACTAATTTCAACTTTTTTCTTTTCGAGACCAGCTCGATTTTCTCGGTCTTGTATTAGGTCTTGGATATTTTTTATATCATTATCAGTAGTTTCTGCTAAAAAGTGTTCTATACAAGTAGAACCTACTTTTATGATGTTTTTATTATATTTATTTTCTATATGATGCTCGTATCTTATTCCGTTACCATTTTCGTTTTTACCATAACCACACAATCCACATATACCAGAAGCGCTAAATAAATCATCAACTACTTCAATATCCTTCCATTCTTTTAATAACTCATAAGTATTCTCACCTTTATAAAAAGAGTAAGGTTTAATATAAGGGTCAACCTTGTCGTAGAATTCATTTGTCATATACTTCCACTTCCAGCATACGTATTTTACCAAAAACCGTTTAAAAGTCATTTAAAAACGTATGAGACTTTTTAAAATAATCGCTTCAAGATCTTATTTGCATTAAGAAGAAGAGTGTGGCTCTTCTTCTTAATGCCTCACCTTCTTCCAAACGTATCGACAACGTTTTCATCATGTCACTCAGACTGATAGAAATTGGTTCTAACAATATCGCTTTATCCTCTTCGCCATCTCTTTTCCATTATTCAATTGGACTAAAGCGTAAACCCCACCTGTATATTTCCTAACTAACTATTAACCACCCCCTAAAACTTGTATAGATTCTCATATTTATATATAAATCATAAAAGGGGTGTTGCAATTGTATAAAGATGTTAAAAAATACACAAAAACAGCAAAAAAACTCGCTGTCATAGGATACGATGCTGTCTATATAAAAGAAGAATTAATAAATACTGGATGTGATGAATCCCTAGCAGAACAATTATCATCTTTTGCTGAAGACTCCAAACTACGCAAAAAAGAACAATCCAAATTTTCTCTAACCGCGGGTTTTATCCTTTTGCTTTTTTTTGGAGGATTCGCAACCTTTGCTGCACTTGAGGGCGGCGGAAGAATTCCAATATTGCTATTTGTAGCCATTGCATTAGGTATAGTCTTTTTGTATCACGGTTTGAGAATTCGTTATTCATCACAGGAATATGTATCAATATCGAAATGGCAAATTTTTTTAGTTACGATCATCGTTATTATAGGATTCCTATTGCTTTCTAATTTCCTTCACCATGAAAACAATAGTGATATCTCCACGTACAACAAAATCACAAAAAGCTTGTATTCAGAGGAAACAAACAACGCTTTTGACTCCATGGATCGATTTGACGAGACTCTCTGGCATGTAATCGAGAACCCAAACCCGAAATCCTTTGAAGAATTATTCATTATTAAAGACAATTATTTGGAGTTGTACAATCCCTCTATGGATAAAATAAATACCATCAAAAATGTAATGGATCCTACTTTTCATGATGAAACGTTTGGAAACCTAACCGATCAAGAGATCCAGATCGTTAAAAGCGTATTAAGGGAATTTAATTTGTCCATGTCAGCTCTAGACAAATTCCAAATTTCACAAAACGACGATGATTGAAATCGCTTCTTGTATTATTATGACAACTACATTGAATTAAGAGAGGAATTAGATAATCATAATTCAGTATTTTACTTATATTTGAAAGATAACAATATGCTTTAAATTTCGTTAAGTTGTTTAATAGTGTTAATACCAAAACAGTTGCGTCGAATTATGCATCCTATACTTGATTACGAGGAATAGGCCATACCTTATGATGAACATTACTTAACCGTAAATTAAACAACCCACTATTAAAAGCGGACGAAAACCGAAATGAGCGCAAGTAAACATAACTTGTAATGATTATTGTCCCCCTGGCTAACCCTCATACACTATCCACCTCAGGCATATCCTGATAACAACAAAAGAACTATGAGAAAGGGATGACATTATGATACGTTCACTAATCAAGAAAAACTCATGGCGCCTATTAAAACTCTTGCCTACCAACGCATTAGAAGAGGTTTGCGGCGAGAGCCAAAACGAGCTTATGTTCAGGGAATGGGATGAAATTGCCCGATCCCTTCAACCTCGAATTGCCGTCTTAGCCGACGCTAGAGGATTGAGTTTAACGGAAGAAGCGCAAACGGCAATAGCAAGAAACACGGCTATTGGTGGAGCTAATTTTGAATCCGACGACGAAGTACTTTTAAAGGAATTGGCAGAGATAAGTTAGAAGGCGAATAAAAAAAGAGTTTCATACAAAAAGTGCGGGATTCCGCTCTTTTTGTATTCCTTCATGTTCTCAAACGCATCAAAAACGTTCAGCCAGATAGTCATTGTAGCGATACTGACCCACTGTCTGACAACAGGAAACGTGCATGATTGAGAGCAATAATAAAACGCTTGGGCACGAAAGACCCGAGCGTTTTTTATGTTTCGCGTAGACTAATCCTGTCTTGCGTTTTGTTGTGCGGTTATTGGATGTGTTGAAGTTGTTGCAATCGGGAATGTGTAACGCTCCCATTCCATACCGATGTTATGCAAATACTCATCTACGGTGCGAGCGCGTTTAGCACAGATCACTTCTCCACCAAACAGGTTTGTTTGGAGCCCATACATCATGTCTGTCCCGTTCCATTCATCACGGTGAAGAAACACGCGGATCACCTTGTAAACAGTATTGCCTGATTTGATATGATCGTGCAATTTCATCCCTAATTCCATCTCCGTCATCCTCTCTGAATTGAATTCCTTCTTATACTAGCACGCGTTCCAAAAAAGGGAGCACTTTCTCCGTTTCTTTTCCGCTCCCCCTCAAGGCAATGCCGACATTTTCATCATTTAAATATTCTGTGGAGAGATTTCCAGGCATACCCTAATAACAACAACAAAAGTATGAGAAAGGGATGACAGAATGATGCGCTCACTCATTAATAAAAGTGTATGGAGCATAATAAGCCTTTTGCCCACCAATCTAGTAAAGTACCTATACTGGAAACTCAAAATTGAAGTCATGGCCAGAGAAGATCAGGAAGAATTCGTTAACGAAGCGCTTTCGAAACGTTAGGCAGAACTGTGTTAGACGACAGAATTAAACCATTGTTTTTTCATAAAAACTAATGGTTTTTCGTTTACACTAGAAGGAAGTACATCTAATGGAGAAAGGAAGATGAAAGATGACGATTGTATTATCATCATCATGGTGCATGGAAGGGTACGATAAAGCAGAGGATTGTTATGCTATCGGAGATTACACGTCTTTAAAAGAAGATCCAAACATTCAAACTGATTCCATTGAATGGTCACAGACAGGGTGGAATGACGAAAAGAATTATTTTGCTTCTTACCTCAACAACGAAATCGAACGCTATGAGAAACGATACCGCACAGAAGTCACCCATATCGCTTTAGCGGGTAGAGTTGGGGTTTGGAATGGACCCTTTTACGGCGGACGCATCATTGATGCGGAAACGAATCCGCTTGAATGCATGGGAGATGTAGACGACACCGAAGTAGATATCGATCCAGACTCAAAACTTGTGACGCTTCTTGGTCATCATCATGACGGGACGCATCGTATGAATCTTTACTTCCTCACTGAACATAAAGGCAAAAAGTACTTCAGTAACTTCGGAGAGGATCCAAAAGACGCCGCACCAGAAGAATTCGAACGACTCATCAAAGAAGCAAAACCTCTAAAACATTCAAAAGAAGGAGAAGGCTATTTCAATTCACAGCAAAAGCAAGCTGTCACTTCTTAAAACAAGACATTTACTCTATAAAGAGCCCACTACGCGGCTCTTTTTCTTTTTTCTATATACTAAAAAAAGGGCGGAATCATCCACCCTTTTTGAGTTGTACGTTAAACATTCTTAATCCTCAATTTTTCATCTTGAGCTTGTTGATTTAAGTCACGTAATTCTTTAGCTAACCGTTTCCAATTTTCCACTCTTTTTTGTTTGTTCTCACGGAATACAGCTTTAAGCATGCTGGGATTCCCCCTTTCCCCTATGACACTCATATATCGAGAATGTGGTGCCCTGAGTTTCTTTACGTTGCAGAATAAACCGCATGACGAACTGCCTCATCAAACGCAACCTCATTCATCTTGTTGTGGAGGGCATTTGTGCTCTCTTTTACAAACAAGTACGGCGCACCTTTTGAAAAGAATACAAAGTCACCGCCACGAACCTTCCGTATAACCGTACGTTTGATCCTTTCATCTTCATCATATCCATCAAAGGATTTATACACACCAGGAGCGATTTCGTTCAGTTCTTCCCCGTAATAATAAAGGGTTTCTGAATTCTCGAACGCATGAAGCTTCACCAACCCGCTCTCCTGAAAAGGAATCGCGCGAAGGCGGATATACCACCATCTCGGATCATGTCCATTCCGATAAAACGTCAACGATTGTGCATTGACAATAAGCGCGTCATCACCCATTCTCAATTCTAGCATCCCTTTTTCATGAGACCACGCTGCCCCCGTTATGTCCCTGTCTCCTCCAGATGGCAGATACAGGTTGTGCAAAGCTGCATGTTTTCCGATCACATCCAGCAATGAAATCATTTCATTCTTGTCCGTTATGGTGACAGAGCTTTCTGGAATACATCCAAAACATGCTTCGGTTAACATTTTCCATAGTTTCGCATTTAGTGATACAAACTCTTCACGAATCATACCCGTTCCATCCCCCATCCTTTTTGAGCTTTCAACGTAGTATAGTGGGATATGCTCGGAAATTCTACACTTTATTTTAAAATTTCTCCCGCTCATCCAGACTCTTAAAGGTTAAAACCAAGAACAGCTCTTATCGAAAAAGGGAATAGGAAAATATCGGTTAAAAAGATAATTAACGAGTCAAACCAACCTTCGATGTAAGGTACGAATGGGTTGATTTCATGCTGGAGGTGAAAAAGATGAAACAAATGTGGGCTGCAATCGGAATTGTACTATTCGTGATTGGAATAGGTTTCATCCTTTATTTTTCTACGCACGAAGATGAGAGCAATGGAGGATCGGATAAAATAGAAGTCTATAAGATGACGAATGGTGTTCTTGATGAAGAAATTCTAACAACCATTAGGGATCAAGAGGTCATACGTTCTTTCATAAGATCATTAAGAAGGGCTGAAAGAGCTTCTACAAGCGTAATGGATATGCTCGCGCCACAATACAAATTGATCATCTATCATAATGGAACGATAACTCCCTTTCATTACTCGGATCGCATACCCGACGACCATAAATCCAATGCCATCCTTTTGGATAGTCAAAAGGGCGATCACTTAAAACTACACCCTGAGAAGGGCGACTATTTTATGATAAATATGGAGTTACCCATAAAAGAGTAGAATCATGGATTCAGCAAAAGAGGAGCAGAGCTCTTTTTTTTACATTTTATATACAGTAAACGAACGCTTTTGACCACTTTCACATTTCTTTAAGGAGACAATATAACGATTGCTTTCCTCTTTAATACGGATCTTTTTACAAGAATCAACCTCATCAGGTGGTGGATCCATAGGGCCGAATCCGCCTGACGTAACAGAATAATGATACGTCTTTTCACCCTTTTGCCGTTCTACTTGATGGTAATCAGCGTCCATGGAATCGCTTGTCTTCAAGGAAAACGGATGATTGTGATAAGTAGCCCTTTCCATCTCTTCATAGGCATTTCTTATGGGCTGTTCACTGAAATCTATTTCAATAAACTCTTTCTTTTCGTCTGCATCTGAATCGGAACATGCGACTAAGGCCACCGATAACAGTAGCATTAACATGAATGAAATCCAACGTTTCACTGACCTCCCTCCTTTATATAACAACCTTTTACCTACCACTAGTTCACCCATGAGTCAAACACACGTTCGAATCAGCAAGAAAATAATAAAACAACCCCATACTACCGAAAATTGTTTAGATAATTGAAACGTTAAACCAATCAAAGAATAAATATATTGAAAATTAGCCTAACAGCAAATAAAGAAGTGTCTTAACACTTCTTTATTTGTAACCATTATTATAAGATATTACCAGAAATTAACTTGCTACATTTCAAGCATTCCAATCCTTTATTGTAATGTTGTATTAAAGAATCATTTTTCCGCCTGATCGATCGCAATTTTCATTTCTTCTTCATATCTTTTTGCCTCGGACAATATGTTATCCGTTTCGTTGTATTTCTCCAATAAAATACTCTCATATTTATGTATTGTTTTGTTACGATTTTCAATAGCATTCTCAACGGTGCTTCGTTTTATAAATACTTCTGCATCTAAATCTTTCGCTAATTTTAAATAAGCATTAAACGCTTTGTTCATGAGTGTTTCGTATTCCTTTGCATCCTCCAAGAAGTCCTCGATTATTTTTATCTCATCTTCCGCTAAAGTTTTTTTATAGCTGACATCTGACACTTCGTAATTCATATCCATATTTCCATAACCAAAACCGAACTCTTTATTCTTTACCATGTCCATATCTTTTTCATACGTATCTATTAATTGCTCTAACTCTTCTTGCTGTTCCTCGATCTTCTTATCCACTATTTTAACCTTAGATTCCATGGTTTCTTCAAATGGTCCGTTAGATTCAAAACCTGCATATAACAGATCAATATGGTCTTGCATTTTCTTTTCCTTAGCTTCTTTTTCCCTTGCCCTTTGTTCTTCAATTTCTCTTTTCTTAATTTCTTCATTCTTTTTTTCAATATCTTTATTTAACTCTTCCTTTTTCCTCTGATATTCTTCTTCACTAATAGAGTTAAAAATCATCTTTTCATTATCTTCAATTAATTCGCTATATAAAATTATATTACCATGCGTAAAATCACCAATAACATTCGATTTAAACATCCCGTCACCAAAAGTAAAGGACAAACTTTCCCCAGAAACCTTGCCTGTAAACGATGATAATTGTTCATTCATTTTATATTTATTATAATCTTTTTCAATTTCAATGATCTTAACCCTACCTACCAATTCACCATCATGACTATTCACTTGGATTAAAATCACATGATTCTTATCAGCGAAAACATAGCCGAAAGGATCATTCATTTGTTTCTCGATCGAACAAGCTACCAAAAATAAAATTATCACAGTCATTAACAAACTTAATTTAATTTTTATAACAATCCCCCCTTTATAAGTTTATTTTTTCTGTCACACTATCATATATTTCGTCACACATCGCGCACAACCTTAATTAAATACTTGATTATGATTCGATGCTAAAATCGATGCACAAAACACTTTTATAGTGAACATACGATCTGTCATGCAAGATAATACGACCTTATGTACATACAGTGTGATAGAGCAGAGAAAAATTTAGTGGCGAAAGTATATCGTCACTAAAAATATTTATAGAGGCGCTTTTAGTATTTGCTTTTATCTATTTCATCTGTGATCGCTGCATAAACTTATTGTTGTTTTTCTTTTTTCAACTTTGTTAAATCGACGTTATTTTGGTATTGTTTCTGTTGCAAGCTTGGTTTATTTCGCCAAAATTGTTGCAATGTCTTCATCCTGAGTTTTTGGATCATTTTTTTGGCATTCAAAACGGCAACCTCCTTTGTCTTAGTTGTATCTTACATGGGGAATATATCAAATATTACGATTTTGTCATCATATATTTTTCATAAAAGAACTCCGCGATATCTATAAATGTCGGAAACTGTTCGAACTCTTTCCCTTTAGGGATTTCGTGTAGGTCTATGACGGATAAGCAATCAAACTCCTTAACGAGCGCTCCGAAGAAACGACCAAATAGTTCCCTATCGTTGTTAAATAATTCGCTTGTGTTTTTTGATCCTTCAAAATAAGATGGATTGATGTTGGGGTTGAAGAAACACAAACAATCTAAACTCGTTTCGGCAATATACTGCTCTTCCTTGGTTAAACCTAATTTTCTAGCCATTTTATCGCTTTTCTTTTGATAATAATCACGAATATGGATATGCATCACCTCTATTTATTTATGATATTCATGCGCAAAGAGCAAAATGCATAACAAAATCTTCGTACAATACAATAATCATATCGAAATAAACCAGGGAGTTTATAACCATTGAAAAAAAACCACTATTAGAGGATATCTCCTCAATCATTGATCAAAAAACAGGCATAAAAAAATCCCCTTAGTCGGTTTGACCAAGGAGATTTTGAAGTGTCCGCAACTATGGCAGGACGATGTTGAACCGTTATGGTGCAACCATAACGTGAATTTGCCTGTGACGAGACAGGCGGATGTACGGAGCGCAATCTTTTCAGGGAGATCGTCGATCCGACGTTTCCAGTTCTATAAGGAATTTAAGACCGCAGTGGAATCAATCCAAAGGGCAGTATTCGTAAATGAATAAATCTATTTCAACATCCATCGTAAGTTGTGGCTGGTCTTATGCTTTCGCTGCCTTATCCACCCATTATTTAACATTAGGTTTTAACGTTGCTCGCCAACCCCTCTTTCTTATGGGAGGGTCTATCACAAGTTTTTCCGTTGCTTGCCAACCACTGGCGCACGAAGTCCAGTAAGAGTATCGAGTTTATTAGGAGGTGCCTATTCACCCTGGTTTCAACCTCACTCGTTTTCGGTTTGTTTTTTTGCCAGGGACAACCGCCAAGCCCTCAAACTACTGCTACTATACCCATATTTCATTTAATTTTCAAGCCACCCTTTACGAAAAGACAAATGAAAAAAATCTTTATGTGGTAGCGAACGCTTAATCGGCAAAACTTTGTAGATTCTCATACACAAAAGACCTTGAAATGGATACCCTGGCCCTTTCCTTATCACTCTTTAAATGCTTTTAATTCATTCCATTCCGTTTCTAGCAACAAGAGAAGAGACCATATGAATTCGACAATGGCTACTTCACCTTCAGCGGTTTCATCGTATTCATCGATGGAACCAAAAGTCGTGTGGATGGAGCTAAAACGTCCTTCTTTCATTTCGATGATGGATACTTCTTCACCATCAACATCGAATACCCATTCACGCCCTATGCTATCTTCGTCCATGCCAATCTTGTTTTTCTCCACCCAATTAAATTGACTCTGAGACATGAATTTTATAAACTTTCTTCCTTTTTCAGCATCTGAACTTTCATCTCGTAAACGTCTGGCAGGCAGCACAAAACAATCCGCAACCCGTCTCCAAATATGTTCCCGATCCATTACAACCTCTTTTGTGTTCATCGAATCCGCCTTTCTGTATTCATGCAAATACCTTGTTTAGTATAACAAAGCACCTCTTCGCAGTCATTAACAGAAAATACCGTGTACGGTGAACCTCTCGGCATTTGTAATACCGAGGATTCTCGCTCGTCTATCTAAAAGGAGACGTCACACAAAAAAACAAGCCGTGAGTCCCCTTACGAATCGTATATAAATCAAAAAGAACTCCTTAACGGAGTTCTTTTATGAAGACTTGGTTATTCATTGTCTTCAATATACTCAATCATCGATTCCATGCGTTCAATCGTCTCGTTTGAAAACACGTCGCCCTGTACAGAAGAATCATAATGTTCCGTGACGAAATACAAGGCGTTCTTCAAAGTAGCCATCCCTTCCCAATTAAGATCAAGAGGCTCGCTTTTAGATAACTCTCCTTGCAATTTCTCTAATGCATTCGTTTCCAGTTCTTCATCATGCCAATAATCATGCTCAATGTGATTCAAACCGAATTGAACGGCTTCTCCCAGAACCTTTCTATCTTCTCCCTCTACCATGACCACCATTTGATTGTTTGTGCTTGCTTGAAGTTCCATTCCTATCCTCTCCTTTATCGGTTATAAGATGAATATACCACGTGTTTTGCGTGTCGGCGTCAACTCTAGTTGACGAACTCATACCATTCGATTGAACGTCACATATATCATGTTATCCCTATCATTTCGCTACTGTTCTCCCCAAAAAACATCAGGGGATTCAAACACTTCTCCTGTCTTGACATCTTTTAATACATAATGACCCTCTCCATTGTAAAAGTCTTCTTTTAGCACTTCACATTTTCGATCTTTCAACGCCCCGAATATCTTTGCTTCTTTTCTGGCAACCACCGTTTTACCCATGAATATTCCTCCTAGACCCTTTTAGACATGATACACCACATATTTTTTGTCTTGAACCAACGAGTCCACATAATCCGATGCTTCTTTTGACGAAAAGAAGGTTCTTTCCAACTCTTCTGCATTTTCTTGCTCTTCCACGTCCCATACATGCACTTGGAATTCATGATCTTCCTGCGTTTCTTCTTCTACAATACTCACTTCGATAATCATAATAAGCCCACCCTCTCTTCTTTGATCCCTTCCATTATACGTCATGTTTCAGGGTTTGGATGAAAATTCCATAGTTCATAGAGGAACTTATTGGTTACGCTGAATTAAATGTGATACAGAGCTATTCTGTTGCATGCCATTATAAAAATGAATACACTCAAACAGAAAAACCTGTGATTGCTATTGGTGACGAAAATGGTCTCATCCTGAATAAGCAGATAAAGTTGATAGGTGAAAAATATATAAAAAAACTTCTACGCAACACCCCAATAGCTAAACCGATGTATCAGGATCTCTTGATTCCATTAGAAAAGCACCCCTATGAGGTGCTTTTTTTGCCGTTCTTTGGTCTTTCTATACCTGACCAAAATGCAAATTCACAGATAACTGAAGTGTGAATTGTAATAAGGACTCACTTTTTTTTGCCTTTTAAGACCCTTCAATAGGAGTTAGATGGGAAACGCTTACTCTTCAAAGGAATCTTCCGCATCCAGCATTTCGCTAAAATCTAAATATATATATGGTTCGTCAGGTGTTTCGATGGTTTCAACACGATCGATTAACACAATCGGATGATAAAACCCCTCGACTGGATTCTTCGCAAGCGTCCCCGTGACTCTCACCCATGTATCATCTGGGACCGATTTTATCAGTTCCCCTTTTGCGACAACACCTTCTGGATAGGCATCCGCCGCGCAGCATGTCATCGTATAGCGCACAACAAATTTTTCATCTTCATTAAAATAATCAGCATTATGGAAAACAAACCCTATTGTTTCTACTTTTCTGCCCACATGCTCATCGATATTCGTAATAAATTGATCCACCCAATACAGGAAGTTATCACTCGTGATCACGATAGGTTCCTCCGTCGTTATCCCATTCGCTTCATGTTCCTTTTCTGACTCTTGCTTAGCTGTCCCTGTATTCGTCTGATTCGTATTTTGGACAAGGCGTTTTTCAGCCAACGAGCTATCCAATGACTGATCAGACAGAGCAAATCCAAAAACCAATGGAACCACAAAAAAGAAATACGTCACGCTATTTTTCAGCCACCTTTTATGATTGTGATTATGATGTTCTCCCCCGCATCCGCAGCTTATTTCAGCTATATCCTTCGCTTTGAAAAATCGCAGCACTTCAGTCAGGGATAACAGAAACAGCATCCCTAAGAAAAAATACATAAACACGTTCATTTTAGGAGAAACGTAATACTTGAGATTCTCCGATGCGATTAATTTCAAAAGAAGGCCTGCGTACCCCAAAAAGATGACTGAAAACAGAATATGGTTGAATTTTCTCATTGCTACACCTCCCTACATCAAGAATCCTACGGACAAACACATGACATAAACCAATACACTGACAAGCACAAACATCGTTAAAACAAAACGAACTTTGAAGTACGAAAGCATAATAATCGTGTTTTTAAAATCAAAGACAGGACCATATGTTAAAAACGCCAACGAGGCAGACGTAGAGAAGATCCCTTTAAAAGAAGCTGCGATAAACGCATCCGAACTGGAACAAATCGATAATATGTACGCAAAAGTCATGGCAAACAGCGGAGCTGCTGCCTCACTTTGAGACAAAGAAGCAAACACATCACGACTCATATAGGTTTGTATGATCGCTGTTATAAACGCACCAAAAATAATATACTTTCCTGTGCTTATCGTTTCATCATTCACGTGATATAACACGTGTTTCACTTTCCTGAATGCACTTTCTTTCCCCTCGGACACTATGGTTTCGTTTGATTCTCCTTTTATATCACGCAACTGGTTCTTTTTGAACAACTTGCTCGAAATCAAACCGATCATGAGCGATAAAAGCACAATAATCCCAACTCGCAGAAGAACCATATATGGTTTATCCCCAAAGGCAAAATACGTTGATAATATAACAATCGGATTGATCACAGGAGCACTGATCATCATCACAATACCAAGATGAAGGGGAAGTCCCTTTTTTATCAATCCTCTGACGAGAGGGATGATGGCACACTCACAAACAGGCAAAAGAAACCCTAAGAATGTTGCAGGGATTAAAGCAACATACATGTTTTTCGGGAGCCATTTTTTGAATACATCATTTGGTACCAGAACCTGTACGATAGAGGAAATCACGATTCCCAACAGTATAAAAGGAAATGCTTCTAATATAATGCTTAAAAACACGGTTTTAATAATGGATAGTTCTTGCATCCTTTTCACCCCTTGCTTACAACTGATGTTCCTTTTATTGCTAAAAACGTTAAAACCTCCTATGTAGTGTTTCATTCGTTAACCAGGAGTATTTGAACACACAAAAAAAAGAGCCCTAACATTAGGACCCTTCTTTATGACCACAAAAGGTGGGGTGAAATTACTCATTTCGTATGGATATGTCCGCGAACAAGCGCGGAAGAATATGAACCGTCAGGAGAATCCCCTGGCGTGATTGTGCCTGCGACGGGGCAGGCGAATGTATAAGATAAGCAGAACCTTCATTTCATTGTCCACTATATGGCAGGACCTCTCCTCAATATCATAAACTAACAAGACAAAAGGGAGAGCTCACGCCATCCCTTTTGTCCTTACACATTGGAAGAGCTCTCACTTTTCCAAAACATTAAACCTCGCACTTTTGGTGGCGAAACACCAACTTTGTTAAAGCTCCCGATTCTGGCTGGGAAACGCCCGCTGTGATTCGAGTCGGCGCTGGGGCCTTTCTTCTAAATTACCGCAAACCACTATAAAGATCAAGAGTACGATAAAGACGAATTTATTCCGTTCGTTCCTGCGGTCATCACAATTTTTGGGTTCTCTTTTTTGGGAAGACCTTAGAAAATACATCGGAACATATCCTTCTTCTTCTCATCCCAATTGTTAATCACTTTCTCTTTTGTATTGAAAAGTAATAGACCGACATAAACGTTCTAATGATACATATATTCATCATAATGATACATATATTCCGTTGCGATCTCCCAAAAAAACCTTAAAATTAAACTAAGAGCCATCATATAAGAAAGGGTGATGAGATGAAAACATTGTTTCATGTTACGCCAATATCTAATCTGGAATCCATCCTGGAACACGGGCTAATTCCTACCTTGGGAGAACGTTCCTGTAAATTAGAAGGCGAAAAAAAGGGGTGTTCCTGTTTTCTGATTACAATTCTTGCGTGGACGCACTTGGGCAATGGCTGGGTGATGAATTCGAGGATTTGGAAGAAGAATTAATCACGTTGAAGGTTGAACTCCCTGATCACTTCCCGTTAGAGCAAGAAGTTGAATGGGAATGGATATCAAGAAACCGAATTCATGCGCCCTGCATCTCGTTCTACAAAAATGAAGGGTGATTCCTTCCCCGTTATTAGACACAAAAAAAGCCGACAGCCGAGAGCTGTTGGCTTTTTCATCTTAAATTTCCTGTGTTTCTGAATCATAGATCTGAAAAGCCATATCATGTTTCTCACAAAATGCATCCACCAGTTTATAAAATTCTTCATCAAGCTCTTCTTTCGTTTTATCCCCTTTATACTTCATATACATACTCATATGAACATTCAGTTCTTTTGTCGTATCCTTCTCGTTCACCTTTTTTATGAGGAGATTTTCAAACGCATCTCGTATTTTCTTATAATCTTTTTCTTCTGAACTTAATTCACCACCGTCTTCAATAACATAATACACACTGGCATCATCCACATCCATACGACCCACGAGCGAGCACTCGAATTCTTCGCTATGCATCAATGTGACCCACACGGAATCAAGTTGACTTAGTGTTGCCGTTTTAGGTTCGACACCCCAGCGTCTCTTCGCTTCATACTGTACAAAACGATTCATATTCAAACACACCCCTCACATCGGCAATATTGTTTGGCAATTTCGTCCAGTTCATCCGTAACCACAACCTTCGAGACATTATACTTGGAACCGTTACATTGGACGACTCTGTCATCCGTATCCCAGTATCCGAGCCTCTTCATTCCTCTGACTGAACCTGAGCGATCAATATTCGGATGAGCGGAGTGCTCATTTCCTGTGTTTCCGTTCTCCACCCAGGCAATCCCTGTACGGTTATCACGGAACAAAGTTACATAAGGCTTAATCTCTTTAATTTTCTTCTTTGCCATCCTTATCATGTCCCTTCCTTTGAATTACGAGTCTTTGTTCCTCTCTATTATAAAGTGCGTAATGAGCATAGCGTGAAAAAAACCAAGAAATTAAGGGGGAACCTGCATCGGTAAATAGTGTTGAACGCACACATAAACCAATGGATATTATTTAAAGCTGTTTTCATGTGCAACCAAAAAACTTAACAAATATCGGCATATACCCAATTATTGTTTTACACTAAGAAAAAACAGATAGGGTGATAGTTATGTTAAGAAAATTAATGAAATTCGAGTTCACGAGTCCGCGAGAAGAATTTGGCATGCCTGGCCCGCTTGATACGGAAGAAGTTTTTCTTCATATTCATCCTCAGGTACGCAAAACATCGAAACCTTTATCGAAGAATATCATAATGAAACAGAAGAATCTGACCAATCCCCCCAAGACTTTGCGGAATGGTTGAATAACAGAATGGGGTATTTAGTTGCTTTAGTGGAAACGTTCGAAGATGTAGAATTCGGCGGATCCTTAGGTCACATCTTAAGTTAAGACAAAAATATCTGCTATCAAACTCGTTAACAAAAAGATCTCAACATGTTGAGATCTTTTTGTTATTGTAGAAGCACTTTGTTTCAATGATAAAAAACCATAACGATGATCGTTATGGTTTATGCATGTTAAACTTCCTGTGTCTCTGAATCGTAAACCTGATACTCCATATCGTTCGCTTCACAAAACTGATCAACCAATTTAAGAAATGCATGATCTAGTTCTTCTTTCGTTTTGCCCCCTTTATACTTCATATACATACTCATGTGCACATTCAGTTCTTTTGTCGTATCCGCATATTCCTCGCACCATTTCACGAATTCTTCATGTTCTGTATCAGAACCGATTTCTTTCGTTTCAATGACTTGATCATCCCACTCTACCGTTACTTTCCCTTCATTAAGGCTGAAATGGTACCCTTTTTTTTGATAGTTCATGAACACTCACTCCCTATTGATCAATTAGGTTTGTTCGACTCCTGCTTTTTGGCGGAGACTCTTTCTGACATCATCCTTATGGTATTCATACTTTCCTCGGCCGTCAGGAAGGTATCCGTACTGCTTATATACATCTTTCTTCATTCCACAAACGATACTTGGAACCTCTTCCTCCATTTCTTCCTGGAATTGAGTTAAAGATGCATCGAGTACATACTCCTCACCCTCAATTACAATGATGTTCCAGGTGTGACCGTAATCCCGATCACGCTTTATAACATGACCCGCTTCTATATACCCTTCTAATCCCTCTTTCTTTCGAACTAAGTCCAGAAGGATTGAAGACCGTTTGCACTGACGCTCAAGATTCGGAGAATAAGGGAACTCTTCTAGCAATAGCTCCCTTACGCGCTCTGCTATTTCGATCATCATGGGATCAACACTTCATCATGATCGACAACCACAACCTCTTGCTTGCCAAACGAGATGGTACTGTTTTCATACACGAGTTCAATTCCGCATTGGGACCAGTGATCATAAGGAATTCGGTTTGCCACGTCACCCCAGTTGAAGTCATCCATTGATTCCTCAATCGCTTCTTTTCCTGCTTCTGTATTTAAAAAGTCCTCAATAACCCTGCGAAGAAACATTTCACTCGTCGAATGCTCTAATCTTTCTTCATCGATTAAAAGCAAGTCTACATGCTTTTCTTCTTCGCTTTCTATTTCTTTAATGAATACAAGGAGTCGTTTCATGTTCATCTTCCTCTCATTTGTTATTCTTTCCCATTATAGCTCATGAAGATCCTATTCGTTAAAATAACAAAAGGTGATTCAAACAACATAAAAAAGTTGCTCACAATGAACGTGTGAAACAACTTTTATTTGGTGCGTGCCATAAATCGAATTATTCAACAGTAGAAATATTAAGATATGCGCAACTTACTCTCCAATAGCAATTTTTATAAATTTACCATTTTTATCGAATAAATAATTTGACATAAAGTAATTATATCCATCAACTTTTTCTTGTCCTACGACTAACTCTATCAATGAGCCATTTTTGTCCTCGTTATTATCGTAACCAATCCCTAATTCATCAAACAACTCTCTTACTTTATCTAAGTCTGTTTTTAAACCCACATTTATCTCTCCTTATCAAACTCTGATTTCTGGATGTAATTTATAAAACCCTTTAAAGCTACAAACTATACGAAAACAGCCTAAAAATAAAACTCGAGTTCAACCATGGGTTATCTATTGCGACCATTGCAGAACAAAAATGATTATCGATAGCAAAGATACCTACTACGAAACAGAAAAAGAGTTTTATAGCCTGACTCAATCATTATTTATGATTCACAAGCACGGACTCCAAGGGGTATATACACAGTGGGAGCACCCGATCGACAAACAAGAGTTTGAAAAATGGTTCCAGCAGTTACCTGTAACAGAAAACTAACGCAAACGCGTCCGACCCCTTCTCCAATACAATAAGCCCGAATAGCTTTCGGGCTTATTTTCTGTTATAGGAGCGCACCTTATCGCATATCTGTTTTCGATGTTCCGTCATTTGCTACATACGTACTCGTATCTTTCACATGAAATTGGTACTGAAACACCCGATCTTCTTGGAATGTCACAGCCAACTGCATGATCATGTTGCCGTTTTGGAGACCCTGCTCATCCACTTCATCAGCAAACCCCTCAAACTCAAACCCCTCTTTTGTGAAGTGGTAATCCCATACAGGGAGATCATTCAGCATATTCGGGTATTCAGTATTAGGATCGCCAAATAGGGATCGAACCTCATCTTTTGGCATACCAATTTCTAAATGCTTCAGAACATAATCCGCATCGATTACATCCTCTTCCTTCTTCTCTGCTTCCTTTTGCCCTATGTATTGAAATGTGATATCCATCGTCTTGTATGGATCGCTGTCTTGTTCATAAATGGCATCGATTCGAAACACGTCTCCCCCGCTCCAACGTTCGGGGCTCGTGTTGCTCCCTAAGAGTTGTCCCAGGTTCACTAGATCCGCTTCAGACCCATTTTTAAATATGATTCGTTTTTCATTTACGACGATGGAGCTGTATTCCGTTGCAGCCTTCAAAAGTTCATCTTTCCCAGAAATTTCGGTTCCGATTTTATAGCCTCCATCACTGAGTGTTTCATTGTTGTTGAGGTATTTTGCTACCGTGACGATTTCGTTAGCCGCTTTTTTCGTAACCACCTCTCCTGCCGTAGCATCCTTACATCCCGTCAATCCTCCTGCCACCAGACTCATTGCCAACCCCATAACCCCTAGTTTTTTCATGTTCATCCTCTTTTCTCCATTTTCATAAGCGTATTATACCACATTGGGTTCTAAGAAACCCTTGCTAATTTCTCTATCAAAAAACCCCTTTAATCACGGGGTTTTATAGGTTTTTATTTTTTCTGCCAGTTCATCAGGAATCCTGTTTCGGTTCTCTTCCGTTACGTGAATCAACTCCACATTCGGATATTCCTTATAGACATCTACCTCTGGATGCTCATCGTAATAAATCGTTCCTATAATGGACTTTCCACTCGTTAAAACCTTATGCAATACCCTTTTGAACTGCTCTGAAAACAGCTCCATCGGGCCGATTCCGTCGATGATCAGGATACGGTCTGCTTCCAGGGATGATTCCAATATGGGAATCACAAGATGTTCGAACGCTTCCAATTCCACCCCGTACCGACTGACTCGGATCGGACTATCCGAATTCACGTCTGCCAGTGTTGCACGCTCACCCCTCAGGGAAACACATTGAAATCCCGTTCTCTCCCCGTCCGCTCTTACCTCTTCGGTGTAAAATCCGTCACAACGGCCACGCCCCAGTCTCTCAATTATTTTCTGAATGCACGTCGTTTTCCCTGTCCTTGGCTTCGCCGTAAGAAGCATAATCGAATTCATCCTCATCCCACCTTCTTTCCCCTTATTATAACGACTTTTTTATGATTTCGACCATATGGCCGTACCTTTTATATACGAGATGAACGGAACGAGACTTTTCCACTATATTATACTGATAACCTAGTTGACTTCGTATCTTTTATCGGTATAGTTCAAGAAACCAAGAAACTAGGGAGGAATATAAATGAAACCAAGAGGTGGAGAACAAATCCAGGATTACGTTAGAAGACTCATTATCGCGAAAGCAGAAGGTGAATTCAAACACAATGACTTTTCATTCACCCTAAAAGGCAACGAGACGGGCCAGGATTTTTATTTGTTAATGGCATCGTATTACTTAGAACTAGCAAGAAAATAAAAACTGGAGAGACCTTTTCAAAGGTCTTTTTTTCGTTCACATACCCTAAAAAGACTGCCCAAAAGCTGAGCAGTCTTTTTCTTTTACAATTCTTCAAACGGGATGCCTTCATCTTCGCATATCGACAACAGCTTGTATTTGGAGAAGAACCCGTCTTCTCCTGTTACAAGCCAAAAGGTTGCCCCGTCAAATTCTCCGTTTTCGTTTTCCTGATACACAACAAAATTATCTCCGTCCATATCAACGCGTATTTTATCCCTTTCCTGTTCGAGCGCCCATAACCTGAAGCCTTCTTCTGTTCGAATTGCCCTGAAATCGATTCCTATTTTCATTTCGTTCATCGCCATCGATGAAACCTCCTTTTGTTCTCCGTTTTGATTTTGGAACGAGTACACGAATTCTGTATCCATCGCTTTTAAGAGAAGCAGAAACATTTCAATCGTCAGAGGCCTTTTCTCATTCTCATACTGACTCAGCGTGTTTTGAGCGATGGGAATACGAGACGCCACCTCTTCTTGGGACAATCCTTTTTGTTTTCGGATCGCGATAACCTCATGGATCAAACTCATGATCATCATCCTCTCTTTTCTCGCTACACCTCTAGTATATGGGCGCTGAAGCAACAACACTAATCTCATGTGGAGATATCACAGCATTCATCATTTCTTTTATTTATGATACAAGTGTTCACAGCAAAGCGAACAAAGTTCAGAAGGATTTTCAAGAATGTATGATTTTGTTCAATGCGACCTTATTCGTATGATGATACATCTGCTCTTCTTATAATAAAAAAAGAATCTCGTTACGAGCTTCTTTTTCCTTCAAATGAAATCGTTTCTAACCCGTGCAGCCTTGATGTAATGCGGGCCCCGCGATCTTCGCTTAGGAATAACACTTTGTTCCCCTTTTCTTGTTCCTGCATATAGGACCCGATGATCAAATCATCATTCGAGTCTGGATTCAACTTCTTCTTTTTTGCATACCTTTTATCTTCAGGAGCTTCGCTAATACGCCCGCCCCTTTCCTGAACTTCCTCGATCGCTCTTAACGCATTCCTGACCTGGTGTCCGAGATCGTCTCTTGTTTTTTGTTTATCAAGCTCATCAAACACCGTTTTGCTGATGACGAACGGGAAGTCTTTGTACAGCGCTTTAATAAGAAACGGATATTTCAACATAACATTTGTGTCCACGCCAATGGAATATCCTTGTTGTTTTCGGAGGAATGCTTCCTTTAATACCGTTTCGACCTTAGCTGTAATAGCTGAACCATCCTCATCAAAATCAAACAGGTAGACGTATTTCACGAAGGGTTCCCCGTCACGCACTAGGTCTAGCTTATAAACATCCCCTATGTTTGGTTCCATATCGAAAAGATCTTCAACTGTATGTATAGGGGTGTCATTTACGCCTGTAATCAAGTCCCCGCTCCTTACCCCAATCGCATGGAGAGGTCTTACAGAAAAAGGAATCCCCACTTTCACCCCATCGTGCTCGTCCTTAAAAGAAGTAAAATGGCTTCCCAATACCCTGCACTCGTACATTTCATCCCGTTTGCGTTTTTTGGCATAGGACTTCTCGAATCGTCGGTACGTGTATTCCTGATCGTCTACGATTCGTCTTTTTTCTTTGATGGTATTCCTTGTTTCCTCTTTTTCGAACATCGACATGCCCTTATACGGATTTTCAGGCAACCGTTCTTTTATCCTTTCCAAAACGTCATGAACAGTCATGACATACGCAACAGGACCCGCAGTGAATACCGCTCCTAAATACCACAGAGGGGTCCACCAAACAGAGCCTTGAGTTTGGATCACATCTGCTCCAAAGACCGTATGCCTGAAGACCATTCCGAACAAATACACATTGAACAAAGGAGGGACAAAATGAAGCGCAAGGCTTTCGCTCTTTCTGAACAGAACAAGCGACGTGATATACATCAGGAATAAACATAAGGCATTACTAAAGATAACCCCCCATACCACCGTCGAAACTCCCGTTTCATTCCCCAACAATCCTGGCAACACGTTATATGGCGTGAAGAAGACCGAATACCATTCTCCACCCCCAGACCCCTCTAAAAACCAACTATGAATCTCTCTCGTCTTGAAACTTACTAAAATTACACCAAAGACCATTGCCATTCCCAAAACCGTTTGCATGTTTCTCCAACCCTCTCCGACTTTTATCCTATATACAATAACTATACAGCACCCCTGAAAATTTTTCCATGCAAATTACATTTCAATTAGTTGCCCTTGATTCAGAAAACACAAAAAGCACCAGCAAAAGCGCTTTTTTTGCCTTTTCATTTTGTGTTACCCGATTCCATCCTCCCCAATTTGCAACGAAAAAACCGCAACAGAAGTTAACGGGTTCGGTTTTGGAGTACAAAAAGCGAATTCGCAGTCGTTTTCACACCTAAAATAACAGGACAATCACAACCAAATTCACACCCGAAAACACACAGATATTTGATATCTGTGTGTTTTTATTTAGGGGTGCATTATCATGATTTCAATAGAGGGATATGGGATTTTATGTTAAAATGAATGTAGACTTTGTGAAGAAGTGTACTTAAACTAACGGGCAGAAGAGTTGAACAAGAAATGTAAAACATATCAATATAAATTTGGAGGAACAGATGAATTTTGAAATAAATCCATACGTTGGTGCAGGCAGGATTAAATTTGGAATGACAGGAAAACAAGTTCAAGAAATTCTACAAATAGAACCACAGAAGTTTAGTAAGACACCCTTGTGTGATGAGTTAACGGATGCTTACCCTTTTTGCCATGTTTTCTATAAAGGAAATGGTAATTGTGAAGCGATTGAGTTTTTTGGACCAGCAGGTGTTACAATCCAAGGGAATACATTAATTGGAAAACCTTATGAAAAAGTAAGTAGTTTATTTAAAGAGTTGGACCGTACATTAGAAGAAGATGAAGTAGGGTTCATCTCTTATAAGTATGGTATAAGTGTATATTCCTCTGATCTACAAAGGGTTGAAGGCGTACTTGCTTTTGAAGAAGGCTACTACGATTGAGTTATTGAATTAACGGGTGCTTTACTTCAACAAGAAGATTATCCCTTCCTCATTAAATCAAAGGGCGGGTTAAATGACCAATCCGCAAAATAATCAGGCTTTCATCTGATTATTATAGGAAGAGAGGAGATGTTTATGAGATATTTCAGTGCAATTATGATGCTTTCTTTACTTATTTTAAGTGCATGTGATTTCGAACAAAATAACGACCAATACATAGTCGATTATGAATACCTTTCCAAAGAAGATGAAATCCCAGATGACGTTACCCAATGGTTGATCAATATAGACTCTGAGGATAGAAGAATCCATAGTTTAACGTTAGAAGAGGGAACCACGTATGTTTACGCTAATCAGCATAAAAAAGCAAAGGTATCCTATATTGACGAAAATATAGAAGGTGAATCTAACCAGAGCATGAAAGTTACATTATTAAAAGGAAGCAATAAAGATACCGTCTTTATTAAAATTTCTTATGAGACAGATTTATGTTGTGATAGCGAAATATTAGATGCTACTGAAAATGAAAAAGAATTTTATGAAAAGCAAAAATAATAAACCTTATTAAGCTAACGGGTGCTTTAGTTTAATAAGAAAATACCTGAATCAAAAGAACCGATTAAGTAATCGGTTCTTTTTTTCGTTCTTGCTGCATATAGGTTTTGTCGCTCGTTGGATTTGGTTTTTAACGATATTGATCCGCTGACTAAGCCAAAATACGTTAACGGATTCGCATGCGTTTTAGCACACGAATTCGCAAGAGTCTGCCAGCCAACAGACTCTTGCGAATTGCATTGCGAAATAGTGTGTGAATTGGCATGTGAAAGTGGTAAAACCCCTTTAGTGCAGAGGAAAATAAGAGGTCCAATTCATATGCGAATTGGACCTCTATTTGGGGTGTTATTTTATTGTTTGTACTCCAAAACCGAACCCGTTAAACAGAAGTTGCGGGTTTTTCATTACGATACAAGTTGCTCATACGCCTTTTGCAACTTCTCGTATTTTTTCTGATAGACTTGCGAACGAAGAAGATCTTTCGGCAGCTTTTCTAACATGGTCTTGACATGCGAGAAATAGTGCGGAAGATTCTCCAGTTCTCTCCTCTTCAACCTTTGCTCCATCCTATACAAATCAACGGATACAGGTTGAAAACATTCGTACATTTGATCCTTATGATATTCCATTCTCCTACTCACCTCTTTTTTGTTATGTACTTTACTTTATGAACACCCCCGCCCTTTATGATCACTCCAGAAAAAAAGTTAATGAAAAAAAGAGCTCTGGTCAGAGCTCTTTTGACTTAAGATATTTGAATACAGTCTTTGTTCATCCTTCCATATATCCGCTCCCCTGTTATATCCATTTCCCTTTCGACCTCTATGATTTTTCTGGTATCCAGTTTCGTTTTGAAATCAAACTCTCCCTTTATAAACCGTTCCACTTCTTCATAACGATACGTGTCATAAGGATTTCCCTTATCCACATCCAATATGCGAACCTTTTTCTTAACCATCGGGGTATGGTCAAAAATGTATCCATACTCCTTTTGAACAGCCACAACCGCCTCGACAACATCTCCTTTTATATACGCTGGAACAAAATCTGGATCATAAAAGTCAGAAAGCCGATGATCGTAAAACGCATCAAGCCCTTCCACATCCTCATCTTCGTTATACAAGTCGCCCACGCACGTTTCCTCTTCCTCTGATAAAGATTCTATATACTCGACCATCTTAGAGAAAAGTTCCTTGCTTGTAATAAAACGAGCACTGTGGTCATCTCCTTCTCGTCCAGCATTCTGAACCACCATGACAGGCTGCTCATCAAACCAGACAGACGCCAATTTCCAGCTCCTTCTTCCATCGAAGCTATAATCCACATACACCTTGATCATGACTTTTTCATTCTTGTTTTCAAGACCAAATAAATGATCCTCTTCAATCTCTGGGAGGTGGTCATACCCGAACCCCTTTAAGGATCCGAGGCACGTTTCCGTTTTTTTAGGAGGCATGGTATACAAGTCATTTGGTTTCATGGTTACCCTCTCTTCTTGTTATTTATCGTATCGTAACACGAAAAAGGAACGAGAAAGAAAAAGAACCATTTGTG
Organism: Pontibacillus sp. ALD_SL1; assembly: GCF_017355605.1. Classification (NCBI taxonomy): domain Bacteria; kingdom Bacillati; phylum Bacillota; class Bacilli; order Caryophanales; family Bacillaceae; genus Pontibacillus; species Pontibacillus sp. ALD_SL1. The sequence goes on along the minus strand of NZ_CP062975.1, from coordinate 570,163 downwards.
TTTTCACGAACGATGGAGCCATCCATGATACACTGGGGTCATAACAAAAGAAGAGGGGCGAATCCATGAGGTACACCATTTATCAAATAAAAGAAGAGCATACGAGGGATTATGGGTATATGGGTATTGATATGTTAAAACGCATGAGTGCAATATCAGGTGAGGATTCCATAATTAAAGAGGACGGGAACGGAACCGTCACCATTGATATGTTTCCGTATGAGAAAGTGTATGAAAACACGGAAGAACAGGTTGAATTAGAAGAATTGTATTCACGGTTTAATGCCCGTCATCCGAAGGATTATAGGGGCCGATCGTTGAGCGTAAGTGATATTGTATTCCTTGACTACACTCCCTATTACTGCGATAGCTTTGGGTTTACGAAGATCGCCGTTACGAACATCCCCGCCCCTGCAAGAAACCATTAAAAAGCCGCCTAACTGGACGGCTTTTTCTTTTCGCCTCCTCATAATTTCACAGTGTGAACCACTCATTCACAGCAATATCCTTTTCGTTTTCATGGAGGAACCCATTGGTGCGGGAATCATACCGATACAACTTCTCGTATTGGTTCGCGCGGCCAACGATATCCTCAATTCCATCTGAAATATAGTGAACATCTTCAAGACCCATTGTCGGATGAAGCGATACCCTTACCCAGCCAGGCTTAACGTAATGATTCTGCCGATCGATTTCGCTCGTGATTTTTCTCGACTGCTCCTGTCCGATATTTAGCATATAATGTCCATATGTTCCAGCGCATGAACATCCACCTCTGACCTGAATGCCATGCACATCATTCAGGAGCTTTACCAACAGATTGTGATGGACCGTCTCACTGTAAAACGAAACAATGGGGAGACGTTCCTTTTTTCGCTCCTCAAGAATTTTGATCCCCCCTATCCCTTGTAATCGTTGAAACAAACCATCCAACAGCCTTGTATCTTTCTCCTTTATAGCCGACACACCCATCTGTTCCTTAAGTCGGATCGCCAGTGCTGCACGAATAGCCTGCATAAAGCCAGGTGTGCCGCCGTCCTCTCGTTCTTCTGGATCCACGATAAACGACTTCTCTCCCCATGGATTGGTCCAATGAACGGTTCCCCCTCCTGCCCGTTCAGGGATCTCATTTTCATAAAGTTCCCGTTTAAATATCACAATACCTGACGAACCAGGTCCACCAAGGAACTTATGTGGGGAGAAGAAAATCGCATCGAGGTGAGCTCCCTTTTCTTCTGGATTCATATCGATCTCCACATAAGGAGCGGAAGCTGCAAAATCTACAAAACAATAGCCATCATAGGCATGCATCACTTTAGCGAGCTCCCGATAAGGAGTTTCGATCCCCGTTACATTTGAACAGGCTGTAAACGAACCAATTTTCAGTTTCCGATTCTGATATTCACGAAGAACCCTTTCCAGTTTTTCAGGACATACATCTCCCTGATCATTCACAGGTGCAATCACGACATCAGCAAGTGTTTCTTCCCACGTGGTTTGATTGGAATGATGCTCCATGTGGGTCACAAAAACAACAGGACGCTCACTTTCACTTAGAAGCACCCTCTCTTTGTACCGCTCGTGAACGGTTAATCCTAATAATCTTTGAAACTTACAAAGGGCTCCCGTCATTCCTGTGCCCTCAAATAACAAAACGTCTTCATCCTCTGCATTCACGTGTTTTTTGATGATGGTTTTCGCTTCCTCATAACTTTTCGTCATGCGCGTGCCTGTCACATTCGTTTCCGTGTGGGTATTGGCCACAAAAGGACCGAACTTATACGCCATCTTTTCTTCAATCGGCTGATACAACCTTCCGCTTGCTGTCCAGTCTGCATACAGCAACCGTTTTCGTCCAAAAGGTGTTTCAAAAACGGTGTCCTGTCCGATAATGCCTTCCCCAATAACCTCAAACGTTTTTCGCTCCATCTCATTCACCCTTTGCTTTTTTAATCCATTGCCAGTTCACCCGTGTTCATCCTTTATATCTTACCTGAAAAAACACTCACCTCGTTTTTTTCCATAAAAAAAGCCCTCGCAACGACTGCGAAGGCATAAAAATGAGCATCTTGTATTCAACTTGCATCGTCTTATGCTATTCGGGTTACATCCGCTCTCCCGCAACTCCTGGAAGCTCATAATCATCCCATAAAAAGTAAGCATCCCATGAACTGCTGTAAGAATGGAAATCATCCTGGAAAAAGGTCTCCCACTTCTTAACCATCCCATCCATGAGATCACGATAATCACTTTTTAACGAGGCTGCACATATCGACGAATGACTCCATTCCTTGTAATTCTCGAGGATCGCAAAACGATTGATTTTGTAACCGTAACCATTCACCTTCTGAAAACGAACGTTAACAGATATATTCATCGCATTCTTAGGCAGCCGTTTTAAAATACCCTTTTTCATATATTCCATCAGCAAAAGGTTATCCCTGGTATCAACCTCATCGATTTGCAACACATCGATCAAAACCGTTCCCACATCATTGATTCTTAACATACACTCTCCCTGTTGTGGTGATTCACTCTTCTCCCCAAGCCCTTTGTAATTATGTTCATCTTCTTTTTTCATTTTCTTGTCTGAATCTTGTTTCTTCACTTATCATCACCCAATCTTTCATGTATTGTCCTTTATCCTATGCGAGAAATACGTGGTTATGAACAGGTCTTCGCCTTTATAAACCGTGAACATTCATGTACAAAATAATGTTTACCAACCTTTTTCTGTTTTGCATTTAAAAACAGATCGGAAGAGCTTAGTCCTATTAAGAACTGGAACCCCCTCGATTTATCCATGAGGGAAGCATCAGCACAACAAAAATCCTCGTAGATCTCTTCCGAGTTTACAGGGAATGTCACAACTCCTACAAGGTCCCGCGCACCAAACTTTCCCAGACAGAACTTCGCGCAGCGGAGTCCATCCTGCTGAAACGCCTAAGGAAATAAAAAAGGCGCAACCCTCTCTGGGTGCGCCTTTTTGGTAAGGGTTCCTATTCCCTTGAGGGTTCATATTTCCCAAGATAAAGCGAGTCATGGATCCCCCACCACGATTGGTAGAGAGGAGCAATCTTTTCGTCGAACTCCTCGTCATCCACTTCCTGAAAATGATCGAAAAAATCATCATTTGCTGTACATCCACCAGGTGATTCCCCTATGTATAAAAGAAGTAAGTCAGGGTTCACATCCTGCATCGTTTTCAGGACCTGGTAAGCATCCTCGCTCATCGGAGGCCAACTCATAAGGACAATATCGACCTCGGCCCCGTATTTCTTCACCGCTTCTGTCGCTTCAAGTGGTTCTACCTCTGTCTTCACGTCGGAGCCACTAATCCATGAAAAGTTGTCAGTCGCCACCACATCGACACCCATCTCACGGAGTGCATAAGACAACCAACCTCTCCCTGCCATGACTTCTAAACACCGCTTCCCTTTCAGCCACTCTGATAAGGGTTTCACCCAACGCCAGGATACAAATCCATACATCCCGATTCCGACATACTTTTCACGAAGCATCGTGTCTTTTAGTATGTCTCCAGGTTCATAGGACGTAAACGGGTCATGAGATGTGTGTTTTGGCATGTCATCTGGAACTTTGTCCTCCAAAATGATGTCCTCTTCTAATAATTGAGATAGTTTGTTCTGCTCTTTATCATAATCCATGCGATCCCCTCCCTTAGGGCATTCCATTTTCCCTCATTGTATCATAGGCCCTGTTCTGTCATTTTTCATTTCAAACGCCAGTCATTCATCTCCCCTTAACTTTTACGCACTATGAAGATGGAGTCTGCTGGCCAAAAATGATATAAAAAACGAAAAGTCGTCGTTTTCAAGAGCTTGGTAATAGCGTTTGTCTTCGTTTGTAAATTTTGAAATCTTTTACGTATACAGACTCCAATCTTTCTTGGAGGGTAAACATGGGTAAACCTGTCATTCTTTTTTCACCCCCCATCGCTTTCCGACGTTATACTTAAGAAGGAAATCGTACAAATCATAACGAGAGAGGAAGATGATGATGCGTCACGTATACGAATTGAAAGAGAAGAACCAAACCCTTGCCTGGGGCATGGATCATACGGGTGGATTCTTCCTGCAACTGTTTGATGAAAGCGACGAAGAGAACGAAGTGTTGCTAGTCAATGCGGATCAGGGGATGAAATTATCGGGATTTTCCATTGCTGATGAGCACCTCACGCTCCGTCGGATGGAAGAAATTTTAAAAGAAACCCACCCTCCCGCTTATGAAGCATTCAGGAACTTTCTGAAAGAACCTCTGGAAGAAACGTATATTGGCTATGCGTTTAATCAACAGGGAATGTACCAGGAAAAACAGTTCTTAACAACCGTTAAGGACGTGTTCCTGTTTGCTGATTCCATCACCCACACCTATACACTAACGGACATCGGCGATTTGAGAGTCTCTTTCGGAGACGTTTATGGAACAGCTAAGAAAAGTGCGTAATCCAAAAAACCAAGGGTCTCCTTGGTTTTTTTCTACGTTTATATTTACTCATTTCCAATCAATTGGGAACTTCTGCCCTATTCATAAAAAAATCCCCCACACGTTACGTATGAGGGGATTTCCTCCTCGCACGTTACGTACGGGGAGCGTCAATCGATTCGTAGTGGGAACTACGGAACGGTTCTGGGCTCTGGTTAACCCAGTCGGCGCTATGGCCTACTCCCAGATTAGTAGATCATCCGCTCAAAATCAAGTATGATCAGGCTATTCAACGGTAAACGAGCCCTTTGACACAACGTCCCCTTCACCCAGAATCGCTTTGACCGTGTATGTACCCTGTTCCAAATCTCCTGCATTGTATAGCCCTGAAATCATCCCTGTCCAGGAAGGATCAATATCTGTATCATAGGATTCGTACATTTCCCCCTGCTCTCCTTGAAGCACCATAACTTTAACAGAGGTCGTGTTCACTTCTTCCCCTATATCAAATCCTAAGGCTATGTCATCACTTGTCGTAAACGTATTCTTCGTTTCCGCCTCAAAATTTTCATACGAAGAACTAAACCTCATCTCACTTGGCCCGCCTCCCGCTGAATTCACGCTGGAACAGCCCGAAGCAACGAACACTAATACCAATAACCCTGCTAATAGTTTTTTCATGTTTTCTCCCCCTCGCCATTATGAGTCTATCTTCTCACGACTTCTGCCTGAGAATCAACCAATTATTTCTTGTTACAACGGAAACGCGTCTTCATACGAGCAAACAAAAAGCACCCATATGGGTGCTCTTAGGATCATAATCTCTTATACGAAATGGAGTGACTTGCCCATCGGCGTATTTGGCAAATACCCCCTGTTGAAAAATGTGGAGGCTTTATCCGCATAGTTTACCGTTACAGGCAACCGCGCTTTTCGCAGCGAAGCAATATGCATGTACGATAAGTCATGGATATCTTGAAGTATATCCTGAAACGGAAGCGAAGCATGTTTTTGAGTTACTCTGATTGGTTTCGCCATCCCCACAACAGCAGTTGGATTGGTTAAACACATATAGGCGTGATCCTCTTTTGTATACACACGGCCTTGCTCTGTTTTCCATTGATTTCCCTCATAAACAGCCATTCGTCTTCTCGGATTTTTCACAACAGATACGTAATCAAATGCTATATCTAGGCCTTCTAGTTCTCCACTGATCGCTTCAATTTCTTCTTCAAAACCTCCCCCGTCTCGGTGGAACGTCATATGCTCCAGGGTTTCGTGAGGGAAATGGTTCTTAAATTGATGGACGGCTTCCGATACAATATCAACAAGCGTCTCTGACTTGATTTTTTCTCCCGCTTCAAACGAACTGACAGAATCTGCATAGAGTACCCTACCGTCTTTTCCGACGATCTGAACGATGCCTGCTGCGTGAACCCCGTCTTCATGACTTACGTCTAGCCCTATAAAGAGATCAGAGTGTAATTTCTGATTCAAAAGCCAGGACTGAACGCCGCTTTTGGCATAGATGCCAAGCAGAATGTTTTGAATGGAGTAATGGTTTCCCGTGGTGTCCATTTGAATCATCTGTGTCGGCAATCCCTTTCGTTTACCAAGCTCACGCTTAATCACTTCGTAACAGGTTTCGGCTCTCGAATCTTCTGTGATCACAATAACAGGTTCTGTAAACTTACCACCAATGGTTTTTAACGTATTCCGAAGCTCTGAAGGAGAATCAAAACAGACATTTTTATAATCGAGTCCGACGTTCTTAACGTCAATCCCGCGTCCCATGCGCCCTGCTTCTTCCTTTAATTTCTCGACGAAGAATGTGACCTGATTTTTGTCGTGCTCATTCGTCTGAAAACGAGTGAGTACGTTGTTGTCGAGCAAAATGTGAACAGGAAGAGGTTCCGCACCACTCTCATAAATCCCCGCTTTTTTTAATCCATAGTTAATGGATCTGTTGCTGTGCCCATTCCCAAAGGAAAAGGAGGGAGGATTCATCTGATACGTATCATACCCCTGGTTTTCTATAAGGACGTTTTTCTTTGACGTCTGAAACCTAGAACGATTGATCACGTCCATGCCAACATCAATCATCATTTGGAATTTACGCGTTGGATCCATCGTTAATTCCTTCTTAATCTTTTTGATAATCCGACTTCCGAAGCTATTCATGGTACAAATTTGCGAAAGAAGTTCAGGTGCATAAAAGATGGGCTTGCCCCCTTCTTCTTTCGCAACAGATACAACTGGAGAGTCGTCCTTCGCAATAGAAATTTCCTTTGCACGTCCGTTATTACTATAATAATCTTTTATACTTTGGCCGAGGACGGGGTGAACATCCCCTACCTTGACGTCACTCACTTTCTCTACAACGTACTTTTGCTTTCGTTTATCAGTCACTTCCATCCCTATAATGTCTTCATTCTTCTGAAGATTAGTGAGGAGGGATGGGACTCTGAAAAGCTGATGACTTAATTCAAGGCCGACAAAGATTTCCCCGTCTCGCTCAACGGTCGTATCCATTTTATATCGTTTATGTACGTGGACTTCATCTTCTATGTTTTTTGAATCATACGATACAATCTCACTGCCTCTGTAATAATAGGATTTAGCTTTTTTGGCGCCTTCTTTCACAACAGACGCCTGCACCAAACGCTCAAGAAGACGCACTTCACGAGGATTATGTAAATCGATGGTTCGCTGTTCTGACGAAACAGGAGCATGATCCTCCCATTCTTTCAGGGGTTCAAAACTTCCAATCATATTTTCATTAAACGCAACAAGATCGGTTTTGTTTTTCTTTTTAATGACCTGAGCCACATCAAATAACTCGCTGTGTCGTTCGTTCAAATTATTAATGGGTAATACGTAGATGTAAATCGGAACATCTTTTGCGGTTTGGATGAGCTTAAATTGTGATAGCGCGTGATAGGACAATGGTGATCTCCTTCCTGATAGTAAAATACACTTTCACAAAACGTACCACAAACAAAGATAGCGGGCAACTTCCTCCTTACCCGTTCACACATCCCAACTCGTGAGGCACTGCCTTCAAGAAAAAACCTTTCAGGCGAAAATCATCAAGGAGAAGCATTAATCGTCCAAACGATCTGTGCAGCATAAGGAGTGGGTGAAGAAGGGTAATTCACTTCGTCAACGAGTTCTCTTGATACATCAATGTCCAATTTCAATGCATTTGCCCCGAACCCTACGTCATAACTTCCCTCTCCCTCACCAGCATTAGCCACTAACATCGTAACGGAACTCCCGCCATCGATCGTCCATGGACTTCCATTCTGAACCCCAGGAGCTGGAGACGTGGTTCCATTCGTTGGATTAACAGAAGCGGGAGCCGAAAGGGTCAATGATCCTGTTGGAAATGTCAACCCTTTACCCCCAACCTCTGTAATGGCGGTTGCTGAGACGGTCACCGACCACCCCTGCCCTGTCCCTGTCGTGTCTGAAAGCTGAAGCGGAGAAGTAAAGGACGTTGACACCGTTTTACTGCCGTCAAGCGTAATCGTTCCAAAAGGCTGAACAGAAGGCGCTGCGATACTCAAACTTCCACCTGATTTCCATGTGGTGACGGAATCGGTACTCAACTGATCCTCACCATTCGCATTATAGGCTGCCACACCATAATTGTAAGTTGTTTCTGGAGTGAGTCCAGTATCCTGGTAAGTAAGAGAACCTCCGCTGAAGACAGGAAAACCTCCTCTCTCTAACCGATACCCTGTGGCAAGAGGATGGGGATTCCAACCGAAGTCAGCCGTTGTGTCCGTGACGTCTGTATGGGTCAAACTGTTAAAACTGCTGAAATTGACGCCAGTTAAAGGATGGTCGCCACCTGCTTTATCATAGACTTTCCCAACCGTCAGCCTGTCAAAGTCATAGATCGCCAGAAGACCAGGTTCTGCTCCAGTCAGACGGATATTCCGATTCGACGAGATCTCCGTTTGCGTTCTTGCTGTATTCCAAATCCTCATGTTGTGTAAACGACCATCAAGGTAATCATACGGGACTCCTAAATCATATTCCATGCCGACCTGAAATCCGTTCGCATCATAAAACCCGCGATCAGCCACCGACCCAGACCAAACCTGAATCCCATCCTCATACACATATCCAGTGGTACCGTCAACAACAAAAGCAACATGAACCCACTTTCCGTACGGAGCTTTCACGCCCGTTTCAATCCCTGTGTACCCAGCAGGCATATCGGACCCAGAGGATCCGTCAACAATGTGATACTCTCCATTCCGCACCGTGAAGATGAGATTATCGTATCCGTCTGCTCTGTTTTTCCCAAACAATACCTGGCTGGAGTGATTATTCAAAAAGACCCACGTTTCCATTGTAATGGAAGAACTGCCACTTCCCACATTTCCATATGTGGTATCGGATCGGAAGTAATTACTTTGCCCATCAAATTCAACATGAGGCCTGGTATTCAGCAAAACGTACTCAGGAACAGAAATTCCGTACCTGCTTTCAGCCTGTATGCTGTAAATGGTCTCATCTGTTGTTATATCCTTGCCGCTGCCAGTGTCAAGAGCTGTCGTTCCGCTCACATTATTATACGCTGTGGAAGTAAGGGTTTCCTTAATATTATAGGTTTCAGCCCCAGTTACAGGGTCCCACGACACCCGATTATCACTTCCTTCCCTTACCACAGAAGAATGAAGAGGAGGAGCCTTGAATCCCGTCCCGTATCCCGTATGACCATAAGAAGATAAATCTTTCAGAGACTGAGTGGTCACATCTTGTTCTGTTATGTAATACCCCCTCAAACCATTTTCGTTGCCGAACAACCGCTGGTTCATATAACGTCTGATTTGTTGCTGGGTTCTCGGGGTAGACCACATTCGGATGTGACTCATCTTTCCGTGGAAAAAGTCTCCATAGTAACGAGAGTCTTTCTCCATTCCCAAATACCACGGGTTTCCATCCCAGTTCCATCTTCTCGCCACATAACCTGACCAGACAAGGCTTCCGTCCTCATAAATATACCCTGACAAGCCGTCAACAACAAACGCGACATGCACCCATCTGTTAATCGGAGCATGCACCCCTGTATCCACACCCCCGCCACCTGGGTTAAAATGATATTCTCCGTAACGAAGGCCAAACAGAAAATGATTGGTACCGCTTGTGCTGTTTTTTGCCAGCATAAACTGATACGCGTCTGAATCAAAATAAACCCAAGCTTCAAACGTTATGTCCCCCGTCCAATAAGCATTTCCAACTCCGTTATCGAGTTCAAAAAACTGATCCCTTCCGTTAAAGGATAATGGATTTTGAAACGGCAAACCAAAATCTGTCCGAGCCTGTATGGTATCTGCCAAAGAACCATAACTGTTTTGCACTTCCAATTCATATGTATAAGTGGTGTCCGCAGTCAGTCCTGTATCCGTAAACGTGTAATCAGAAAACGCACCCGTATTTACATACGTATCGATGACCATTCCGTCACGCTTCAGAATGTACGTTTCTCCGTCTTTTACACTGTCATAGGACATTGTGCTGCTGGTCGTGGTGGAATCACTTTGCCCAAACGACAGGGGACCTCCAGGAGAAGCTGTTGTGGTCGCGACGGTGTATTGATATATTTCTGGCTGAGGTCGAGTTGTTAAAGAAGTTCTGACTTCAATATCATAAGTCGTTCCAGGAGTCAGGTTGTCGAACGCATACGTCCCTGCTGAACTTGAGGAAGACGATACCAAAGTCCCATCTAAATAATATTCATGCTGATCAAAATCCGCGCTCGTGCAGGTATAAGAAATGCGGACAGAACGATTGGAGACTTCTGCAACATCCACCGTTAAACATCCGCTTGTAAGAGAGATGGTTGTGCTGGAACTTTCGCCGTCACTGTTACGCGCTGACACGTCATAGGTATAACTTGTTTCTTTCGATAACCCTGTATCTTTGTAAAACGCATCCGTCCCCCTATACACTTCCGTCCCGTCTCGTTTTAAAATATATTCATCCGCACCTGCTGAAGCATCCCAGAATACCCTGATCTCTCTCCCGTTCCTGAAATCCTCCTGAATGCTTGACGGAGCAGACGGTGCCACCGCATATACTCTTTGCGCAGGGTAAAAAAACCACCCCCAAACCCACACCATAAAAATGATAATTCCCCATACTTTCTTCAAACGTTTAGAAATGTTAACGCACCTCCTGTTTTAGCACGATTTTCTGAATATATTTTCCTACACTATCCCAAAACCCTCTTTATTCTTTCGTTTTGATCCATTATTTACACCATCGAACGTGAAAAAATAGTTGAAATGGTTTTTAATGCAAAGTACTTTTCTCGTGATAGGATATGGTAACTACAATAAGAGAGGAAAGATACGATGGAGTTAAAAGAATTGAGAATTCAACGAAAACGGATCAGGATCGAGAACGCAAACAATCCAAAAAGACACGTATATGTATTTTTGCCTCTTCATCCGAAGGAGCTAGACGACATTATTGAATTCCTATCAGGGCATAACGAGTACGGAATGAATGAGGAAATGATTAAAAGCTTTTATAGCATGGGGAATGTGGAAGTTGATGTGAGAGAAGAAAACAAACATGTGGCAGGATTGGCACACAGACTTCCTTCTTACGCCTATGGAAAGAACCCCTCTGTCACAAAACAGAACGGGGAAATTTTTACAGGTCAAAACCGCAGAAGAGGAAAGTCGACGAAGCGCTTGTCAAAAAAACGGATCCGAGGATCCTTACAAACCTTTTTGACAAATAAGGAGGAACTATTGGATGCTTACACGAACTTGACACACCTATCCTGGGAGATCGCTTCTGAGAAAGAAATCACATTCCAATTCTCCCATGGATTAGCTCGTGAACTTTTTTTTCTCCCAACCCTGACGGAAGAAAAAGAGAGCGGCGTCCTGATCCGTGCTGAAGAACCCGACTTCTACCTCGAGAAAAAAGAAGAGGACCCAACGTATGAACCAATGATTGAAGTTTTATACGGGAACATGGACGACGGATACGACAAAAATCTAGACGAAGAATTGTATACCGCAGAAGAGTTTCTCAATCTTTTTAAAGAAGAACGCTTCCACGTCCCCTTATCCAAACGCCCAAAACGGACAATCTGATCAACCCCCCCTTTGCGTAAAAGGGGGTTTTTTACGTATGAACTCGGGTTACATCCGATGTTTGATGGCAGTTGAATTTCTTCATTTCGGTTACCGAGGGATGATATTTTCAGTACTTATTATTTTAATAAGGTTTTGGAGAGCATGAATCTCGCCCCAAAGAAGACATGTTTCCCACACTTGCTCCGCACGAAGAACATGAAAACATAAGAAAAAGAAAGACGGAGGAATGGGTCGCCTGCTGCCCGCCGACAGACCTTCATTGGAATGCAGAAGAAATATTGGAAGAGTTATCCCTGTATATGTGGAACAACCTGTACTTAGAGGTTTTTCTTTCTCCATTCCCATATTTTGTTACAATGGAAGAAACCAAGGAGAGGGAGAGAAGCCGATGCTGTATACACTGGAAGGAAAGCGCATACTGGATGTTCCGTACAAAAAAGACTATGACCAGTGGAGACCTCGTTTGAACGACAAGGATTACGATCAAATTGTAGAAGCTTTAAACGATCACATTGAGGGGGATGAGATCCATACGTCGAGTTTCATCCCTGGTCACGACTGGCGGGGAACCGTTTATGAACCAATTTGGCATGCGTGTAACCACAACGATACGAGAGCTGCTTTATTTTATGGGCTGATCCTTTATAAAGTCATGATTGAACACCCTGAATCCTGGATATGTGGAAAATTTGAAATGAACGGCAAAAAGCTAAAAGGAACAACGTATTTTAAAGCCAAAAACCTGCCTTAATAGGCAGGTTTTGTTATCGGAGCATTTCTTTTCTCAATTCATGTACCATCTTATATACAGCCGAACATTTTTCATAATCAGATATTGTGTAAAGCGGTTCCAGACTCTCTAGTTCCTCTTCCGTGAATAAGAACTCCATCACTCGTTCGACCGTATGACTATTTTGTTCCAAACTTCCCGATGAATGATTCCATCTTTCCATTATTTCATACACGTTTTCCATAAAGGACCCCTCCTGTTCTTATACTCTTATTATAAAACGGAGGAGAACCAATGTCTGCCCACTATGGTGTGAAATTACCGCCCCTGAAGCGGTTCAGATGAAGGTCCGATCTCTTTCAACCTCTCCATGATGTCTACGATTTCAAGAATATCCTGGGGCCTCCATCCATCGATATGCCATTTAAGGATTGCGCGAATCCATTCCTCGCTTGCCCCGTGTGCGCGAAGCCCCTTTTCAATACGGTATAATTCCTGTGATATGGTTTGCAAAACCGTCTTCCTCCCATCGTAAAACCTCGTTTTCCGTCTATTATAAAGCTCGTTTCCTATCACGAGCAAACAGGAGGTGGACAACGCCCCTTATAACGCGTAAAATAAAGACTGTTGACGTAAACAGTTGGGCGGTTTTCTTTCTGGCAGTACCATTCCCACCCCAATCCAAGTAAGGCAACCAATCAAGAAGAAAACCGTTCCGATTTCACCCGTCATACCAAAAGTTGGGACCGCTTCACAGAAATGTCCCATTACGATAGCGTTTCTTCTTTCAAGAAACGCATTCACTCCATCCTCTCGCAAGGAAGATGGAGATATGACAGTCTCTCTTTCCGTTATTAGAGAACTTCAGCCCGCCAGGTGGAACTGGTGGGCTTTATTTATTTCATCCCCCCGTTTCCGAAAGGAGCATTCCCTATGAGCTATGTTTACGTCTTCTTTACCAAAACAGCAGGAGAATTATTGGTGTATGGCAAAAAAGTACACATTCCGCAAACCAGCATCTACTATGTAGGGAAAGGATCAGGCAACAGAGCCTATACGAAAACATACAACGAAGACGTCGCTTTATTTGATCGGGTGTTCGGCCGTGACGTAGAAATCGTAGAAGACGGGCTCACAGAAGAAGAAGCAATAATTCTGGAAAGCAACATCATCGTTCAGCTAAAAGAAGAAGGAACGATTTTAACAAATCGACAGCTTTACCGAAATCTTCGTTCCATCGTAGGGGCAAGTTTCGTTAACGTTTATAAATACAATGTTCCAAAATTTCAAGAAATCGAATAAGCTCCCCTTTTTGTAACTGTAAACAAAAAACGAGGCATATTTGCCTCGTTTTTATCATTCTTCTGATCATGGTTTAAAAGAAGCTCGTGAATTTTTCCGTTCGTTGATCTCCATCACTCTCAGGATATTCTGGTTCATTCGCCCGCCTGACGGGAATTGGGGGTGAGGGTAACGTCTGACGACCGTCTCCCCCTCCACTACTGCGGTTAACTCAATCGGAATGTCCCACAGCCTTTTGAGCCCTCTTATAACACCCTCGGCCTGTTGCAAATCAAGGTTTGCTTCCCCTTCTCTTTGGTGTATCCTGATCACCCCTTCCTCTTCATCATGACGGATTGAAAAAGAAGGATTCCCCTCATTCACAAGCGATTCTAAGAGCGAGGATACAACCTTTTTATAGGACGTTTCCGTCACCTTCCCTTTTGCTCCCACCTGTTGGTAGAGATACAAATGACAGCGTTCGAACACGTCTTCTGTCAGATAGTTTCGTATAAAACTACTATCAGAATGGAGCTCTCTCACCTCGAACACTTTCTCAAGTCCGTATGTGCGCTCGATTCCTTTGAATACTTCATACCCGATATGATACGGATTGATCGATCCTTCCTGAGGAGCAATCACCGACGAATGGAGTTTCGAATAATCGATGATTTCCTCGGGGGACAAGGAGAGTTCTCGCATGATTTTCGCATGCCAGAACGTCGCCCACCCCTCATTGATGATTTTAGTCTTCACCTGAGGCAAAAAGTACGTGTACTGGTCCCTTATTACTTCCAGTAAGTGACGCTCAAACTCTTCTAAATGAGGACTGTTTTCAGCGTAAAAGGTTAAAATGTCAGGGTGTTCCTGTACGGACAAGGCCACCTCGATCACATCTTCTACCCGCTCTTTCCCGTATTGTTCCTCGTAATCAGAGAACAGTTCCGTCGCTTGCTTCAACTGTTGCAGCATCCTTTTGTCCGTCTTCTTAAAATGAACGTTGTGTTTAAAAAAATCACTATGGGCAAGGACATGAGCAACAATCAATTTATTTTCGATTTCTTTATTCTCCTCAAGCAGAAATACATATGAGGGATCCGTGTTGATGATCAGTTCATAAATTTTCATGAGCCCCTTATCATACTGGGTGCGCATCCTGTCATAACTTTTGCCAAACGTCCAATGAGAGAAACGGTTTGGCATCCCATCAGAAGCAAACGAAAGCATTACACTGGAAGGAATCCGCTCATAGACCATATCATAAGGTTCTAACCCAAACCCCTCTGCGATTTCTGTAATCGTTTCAATGTCCTTTCTAAGCATGGTCCCATTCCCTCCTGAACACTTGTTTCAGTGCTTTATAAATGTCTTTTCGACTTGAGATCATGACTCTTTTCATGTTGGTATGTCGGACAGTCGAGAGTGGTTTCATAAGAGTGGATTGCCTGTTGTATTGATTGACTTCCACGTAGTTGACCATGTGGCATTTTTGACACAACTCTTTCAGCAATTTCACGCAACGCTTATTATCACTTGTCAGATTATCACCGTCTGAGACATGAAACGCGAATAAATTGTAGTGTTGCGGCGGATAGGACTCCTCAATAAGCCCGAGGGCTTTTTTATAAGCCACAGAACAAAGCGTCCCTCCTGATTCCCCCTTATGGAAAAAGCTTTGCTCATCCACAATATGAGCTTCTGTATGATGGGCGATATAGATGATTTCAACAGAATCATACTTTCGTTCAAGAAACCGCTTCGTCCAGAAGAAAAACGTCCGTGACATATACTTTTCCCAAACGCCCATTGAACCACTTGTATCCATCATAGCGATGATGACCGCATTGGTATCAGGAGATTCCTCGTCCTCCCATTGCCTGTACCGAATATCCTCATCACGAATCCCGATTCCATCTCCGTTGCCGTTTAATGCCTGACGCTTAAACGTTTCTTTTAAGGTAGCACGTTTACTCACATTCGCAACAGACCCCTTATTCCGAATCGTTGTAAATTGAAGGTCTTCTGATTCCACGTTTCGTTCAAGTTTTCTCTCAAGAGGCGGCAGGGAAAGCTCCTGAAACAATGCTTCCTCGATTTCTTCTAAATCAACATCCGCTTCCACTATGTCTTTTCCCTTTTCTGTCCCCGCTCCATTTCCCACTCCGTAAATCGTGGCACCCACACCTTCTAGATCAAACTCATCCCCCACATCGCTTCCGCTGGCTCCAGAACCAAATCCACCCTGCTGTTCAAAACAAAAACGGTACTGAGGCATTACCTCAAGCGGAACCCGAACGGTCCCTCCCTGATGATAAACGAGACCCTCATCAGCCAATGTTTCAGACAGCGACGCTTTTATGGACGCCTGAAGCTTTTTGTCATGGTGCAGGGAATCATGTTGAGACTTTTTGTAGTGTTTCCACTCACCGTCTGCAATTCTGTATGAAGACTTCACGCTCCCCGCCCCCTTACGCTGTTTTATGGATTTCCTCTAAAACATCATTCACAACCGATTCTGCAACAGGAATACTGCACCCTTTTTCGTTCGCGTACGCCCTGACAACGTCTTCGATCTTTTCTTCATTTAAACGAAACGCCTCTTTCATATCACGAAGAGCACGCTTTCTGATCGCACGTTCTAAGTTCGGATGCGACGACAGGGTGAACGAATCCCCTTTTTCCCGATAAAGCGACTCGTGCATCACAATTTCTTCTCTGAACCCTTGTTTCGCACGTTCGCCCACCCCGATAAGCGTTTCCACTTCTCGCATCATATTTTCGTAATCCCGATCGATGGTTTGTTCCATATATGCTTTCGCATGTTCGACATAACGGGCGAAAAGACTCTCTGATCCCCCTTTATCCTGCTCTGTGAAAAATCGGGATACATCCTCTCTCACCGCATTTTGATACCGCCTCTTCGCTGTCTCGAGAAACGTGATATAGTCTTGTTTCAACCGATCCTCAATGGAAGGGTGCTCATGAAGCCCATCCCGAATCCCTTCTAACAAATCATAGGCTGTAACGATTCCACTATCCGCGTTCGCCAAAAGATGAGAGATCACATTAACAATAAACCTTGGGTCTATCCCGCTCATCCCCTCATTTTCGCTTCGCTTTTCTCCCTTTTGGTACGCATCGAGTTTCTCAGAAAGCTTCCCGTCGTCTTTTAAACGGGTTAAAATCGAGAATTCCGCTACTGCCTGAAGGGCAAACGGGGGCAAAAGAGACAAATTAACCTTATTTCCGATGATAGTCTTATACGTTTTCACTTCTTCTTCAACAGAAAGGTTATAAGGCGTATGCACGACAAGCATCCGCGACCGTAAGGCTTCATTTCGATTGTCTGCCACGAATTTTTTATATTCGGTTTCATTGGTATGCGCCAGGATCACCTCATCGGCTGAGATTAAAGCAAATCGACCCGCTTTAAAATTCCCCTCCTGGGTAAGAGATAACAGGTTCCAGAGAAACTTCTGATCGCACTTCAGGATCTCCTGAAACTCCACAACGCCGCGATTGGATATATTCAATTCCCCGTCAAACCGATACGCTCTTGGATCGGACTCGGACCCGTATTCCGAGATTTTCGAGAAATCAATGCTTCCAATTAACTCCGATACGTCCTGCGTCTTCGGATCAGACGGACTGAATGTGCCAATGCCCGTTCGCATTTGCTCTGAGAGCAGGAGCCGTTTCACAGGAAGTTTCATCACGTCTCCGTCCAGTTGTTCTAATAGCTCTTTTACATACAGTTTCGTGTAAGGGTTCAGTTCCCCCTCAATGGCGATGCCGAGTTCTTTCTCATACGTCTCCCTCAAGTGTTCTGGAACCAAAAGAAGCGGGTCCTGATTCATTGGACATCCCTTAATGGCATAAAGCGCTCCTTCATCGGTTTGGCTGTAAGCTTCCAGCCCTTTTTTAATAAGCGAGGCGATTGTACTTTTCCCGCTGCTGACAGGTCCCATCATGAGAAGCATTCGTTTTTTGGTATCAAGTCCGAGTGCCGCTGGTTTAAAGTAAGATTCCACAAGTTTTGTTGTGGTTTCTCCTATGCCATAAAGATCATCAAAAAAGTGGTATACCTTTCTCCCACTTTCATCAACGGAAACGCCTGCTTTCAGGATCATGTTATACACGCGCGAATGGGCATTCTGGGCAAGATTCGGGTGTTCTCTCACCATCTCCAGGTATTCCCCAAACGTCCCCTCCCACTCCAAATTCTCAGCCGACAGATAAGCGTTCTTCATTGCTTCTTGTACGTTCATCATCATCCATCCTCTCATCTTTTCAACTAGCGTTTCTCGTATTATAGGAGATATTTTCAAAAAGTGAGACGTTTTTTTCATCTCACAAAAAAACATCACGCTACTGCGTGACGTTTTTAGAGTCTGCACTTTCTTTTATTTCTTCATATAAAACAATCATCAACCTGGTCAGCAAGAAACACAGAAACGGTACATAAGCGGCCTGTTCGATTGAAAAGAAGGAAACAGAAACAGTCATAACTACCATGAGCCCCAATCCGAAACGACAGAATTGTTTGTAGTGCCCATCATCCCTCCATTCGCACAAAGACACGGTTATGATCGTCGCCAAAAGGTACATCAAGAACAAGTTGAGGACAAATGTTCCTACGTATGCCGATAAAATGGAAGCCATTACGACCCCTAACACAGCATCTGTGATATAACCTGCCAACCGTTTTGTTCCAATTTTTTCGTATAGTCTTGTCATGGTCATCTCTCCATTCAGTGGTTTCCCCCACTATACAAATAAAAAGAACCTTGTCCATAAAAAAGACTCCCTATTTACCAGTAACGGGTTCAGTTTCGGGAGGGAAAATAGCAAATAGCAATAGAAATAACATGATAATTAGCATACATTCCGAACTGTAATTAACAGTAAAAACAGCAAGTAAATACGCTCAGAATTTTCTGAGCGTATTTTATCATACTATTTACTTTCTTCTTAAATTAAAGCCACATTTATTTGAATACAATATTACTACGAATCCAATTAGATAAAGTCTCTTTATTTTTTCTTACTATTTTTTACTTCATTTTGCTTTTTCTTCTTTTGTCCAGCATAAGTTCCTCCAAATATCGCAATGAACATACTTGTAAATAACACAACCCAACCCCAAGTAGCCACATTTATACCTCCTAACTTTGAAATAGATTTAAACTAAACTGCTCCGTTAGTTGAACAAGCCTATCCTGTTCCTTTATTTATATTTTAACAAATAATCCCAGAAAACCTTTCTTAAAGGTGGAAATAGTCATAACTAACATCACAAATAGCAACGAAAATAACATAGCTTTTAACACACTATTTAGCACCTTAATTGTCAGCGGTACATAAATCTATGTACGGTTGTTAAAAAGGTTGGTATTTGTAATGTGAATTATGGTGTTAAAAGTTAATGAATGTTGTTATATCAATAAAAATAGGAGTACAAAACGCTGTGCGATTTGTACTCCTATTTGATGTGTTATTTATTGTTTTCTCTTCTAAAACTGAACCCGTTAATTTACCAGGAGGTTCTTCATCCATTTTATCCATTGTGTTTTTCAAATTTCTCGCGGTTGACACATACTGATCACCAAATACACGAACGATTCCAGCGATCCGCTTATTGTTTTCTGTATAAGGCATAACTCCCTCGTTCTTCACCTCAGAAACCACTTCTTCAACAAGCTGATGCGCGAGTGCTGCCTTTTGCTTTAGGGTGAGTTCCTTTATGTCGATCCGATCATGATTAATAGGATCCCTTCTTTCCGTTTTCACCATCATAGCATGCCCTAATCCTTCCTCCCCCAAATAACATTCCTATATTGGAAAAAAGTAGCACATGCGATATAATAAAAGGGACATCTCCTAAATGTCACGTGATGATCGTCTCTTACGCATCACGAAACTAAGGCATCTCTGAATGCAGGATCCTTTGCTTGTCAAGGCCGTGCAGAGGTTACTGGAAACCCCTTGCCTATAACACGTGAGCAAGGGGTTTTTACATATGTTATTTCCTTTGGAATTTCTTGTATGCCGAAAGATCAATTTTTCTTCCGATCATATCGATGATCTTTTGAGCGCGATCGACATTTCTCGGGGTTAAAAAAGAGACACCATCAGCACAGCGAACCACATCGTCCTCATCCACATAAAATCGTCCTGTTTCGGTGATGCAGTACGGTTCATCATTCTCAAGAATGGTAACCGCCCTCAATCCGTATTCATCAGCAGTGCCGATCTCGATCTCAATCGTTCCATCCACAGGCTTGTATACGTTATTCAAGTCTACCATCACATATCAACCTCCTGTCTCGCATTTCTTTTCATTATACACCTTTCCAGTCCCCCGTTTGAAATCTGGAACGACCATAAACAAAAGGAGATTTACCATGACACACACAAAAAAAGAATCGGTTCACGAATGGATTTCTGAAGCATCGGAATCCCTCCGCAAACAAATTTGGAAGGAAGATGCACTGCAAGGGTTATCCATCACGTCAGTCTTAGCTATTTATGCATTCAGCACGCGAATTTTTGGCCTCTCTTGGATCCTGCTCTTTTACTCCGTCCCTTTCGTTTTGTGTTACGTATCCCTCTGTCGGTATTCCATACACCGAAAAACGAAGACGTATATCCTGAAGGAGTACAGAAAGCTTCTTCAAGAATTTGAATAATGGGATCAGCACTCTGGGCAGCCTTCACCATGCTGTGTTCGTTCCAAAGGAGAAGCTTCCCACTCGTGACCCTGGTCGCAAACCCAAGAATACTCTCGGGTATCATAAGAAGAGGTTGTCGTAGCTTTCTTCTCATTCTTTTCCGCGTCCCATTCCTTTGCCAGAACGGGATAGTACGCAGCAAGACTGTTTTGTTTTCGGATTTTATCACTGCAATGGGGGCAGTTCGTTCCGTTCGTCCGCTTCCCTATACCAGCAATGTAGGGATGACCATTCGGACACAGCCACCAAACCTTCTGCCCCGATCCAAATGAATAATGAATCGGCTCGACGGTTCCATTTAACGTTGGATGCCATTCTTTTGCGATATCTGGCTTTGTAACCGCAAGGTTCTTCTCCACACCCTGCGTCCTTAATCGTTCCGCAACCTCAGAAACAACCGCATTCGCATGCGGCACCTTTTCACGATCCAGAGTAAGATTGTGCTCTTTTTCAATCCACTGCAACAACTCCTCCATTACGAGCTGAAAGGAAGCATCGGAGTAGCTATTTTCCCGAACAATATTGAAACACCCATATGTTTCCGATAATAACGCCGTCCCTTCTGCCCTTCGTTTTTCACGGATACGGATCAGCGGGACCCCTGCTTCATAAAGCGCTTTGTTCTTTTCGTCCTCTCGTTTTCTCAACGACTCCCCGTGATAAAACGCTCCGTCATATTCGATAGCAAGCGGCAGACTCGGAACATACACATCCACTTCTTCCCCATTCACTCGTTCCCGATTCGTCACGTCTTTAAAGAACGGTTTTAACATATGGAAAAGGAGCTGTTCTGGATAAGATGTGCTCATCCCTGATGAGCAATCAGGACATCGGTTTCCGTTCACCCGATTCCACACATTCGCTTCCCATTCATGACCGTACTGACACTTCCACCACACTTTTTCATGCGTCGCATATGATACGTTTTCAGGCGTCAGCTCTCCGTTATGAGTCGGATGCCATTCATGCACAAGGCGCGGAGCGATGGTTGCGAGCGCATTTTCTTCTGTTGTATAGAATCCGCGGCAATACGGGCATTTGTTTCCCGCATTCCGACTGTGAACCGTAGCTTCCCATTCGTGGTTTTTCTCGCACTTCCACCAGCGCTTATGACTTGAATTTGCAATCACATCGTCTGGCGTTAACTCTCCGTTAT
Source organism: Pontibacillus sp. ALD_SL1 (assembly GCF_017355605.1). Taxonomy (NCBI): domain Bacteria; kingdom Bacillati; phylum Bacillota; class Bacilli; order Caryophanales; family Bacillaceae; genus Pontibacillus; species Pontibacillus sp. ALD_SL1. The sequence goes on along the minus strand of NZ_CP062975.1, from coordinate 548,689 downwards.
AAGTCGGATGCCACTCGGCAGCAAGGTTAGGATTCGCATAAGCGAGCGTATTCGTTCCACCTGCTATTTGATTTGTGCATACGAGACAACCTGCTCCCTTAGCTCTCGAAACAGGCGTTGTTTCCCATTCATGTCCATGTTCACATTTCCACCATACTTTTTTTGTGGAACGGCTGGTCACATCATTCGGCGTCAGTTCTCCGTTCAAATGGGGGTGCCACTCTTTTGCCTTATCGGGGTAATGATTCGCAAAACAGTTATCAGGGTGAACAAGGCGACCCGCGCAATAGGGACATCCCTTCCCTTTTGCCCGATTGGATATCGTCGTTTCCCAGGCATGTTCGGCTAACACGCCGTTCGGACAGAGCCACCAGGCCTTTTTACTCGATTTCGGCGTACGATCGGCTGGTGTGACGTCGCCATTGTACTCAGGATGCCACTCGCCAGCAAGCGCTGGATTTTGCTTCGCTAAGTTGTTCTCCCCGTTCACGCGTCTATTCCCGCAGTAGGGACAATTGTGATTATGATAGACGCGGTTACTTAGTTTCATATCGTATGTGTGCCCTTTTGGGCATAGCCACCATACCTTCTTTCCGTTATGGGCGGAAATATCATAGGGTGTCTGATCTCCATTCTTTATTGGATGCCATTCCTCAGCAAGTTTTGGATAGACGACTCCAAGACTTTTGGAACGAGGAGACCTCGTTCCTTTACAAAACGGGCAACCTGATTTTGTGGCGGTTCGGCTAACGACAGCTACTTCCCACTCGTGATCCTCCGCTTCAGGACACTTCCACCACACCCTTTCTTTAGAGCGATAATGGATCTCCTCAGCCGTATGCTCACCATTTTTTGTCGGATGCCATTCGGCCGCGATCTGAGGATATTTATTTGAAAGCGATTTTTCCACTACATTCACCTCTGTTTGTTATCATCCATGCAAAAAACCGCCCAAGAATCGGACGGTTTGAACAGATGTTTTATTCTAGTTGGGCTATAAGCAAAAAAGCACAGGCAGGGCGGCGTATCCTGCATCTCTGTTGACTAGACAATAGGTGAGGATTCGCACCTCACATGTTCGCAGCTTGTTTCAGGGCGCCGCTGCCGTTTGGGTCCTGCTGAGACATCTCTGTCGTACTCACTAGGACGAACTTCAAACCCACGTAAGCGTCTACCTATTCCGCCACTATCGATCTAGCGCGTGGGGAACCTTTCCCACCTCTGCGCTTTAAAAACATAAAAAAAGCCAGAAGCCCTTCAAGGGAGGTCTGTCTGACGCGAGTGCGAACACCCTCTGCCCTTTTCACTGGACTTATCTCTGGCTGTGTGTGAAATTACTTCTTCATTATAACGGATATCAAAAGAAGAATCAAAGCGTTTTTCCCCTCCCCCTCCCCTGTTGTGCTACGATAATGAAAACCTGCTTAGGAGGAAAGGTAATGGATGACCTGAAACAACTCAGAGAGGATGCTCTCCTCTTTGTTCAAAAACACAAATCAACCATTCTTTCTTACTATCATAAACAACCCCTTCCACAAAAAATAGTTATCAAAACAGCCCTCAAAAAATTAAAAATAGATATTAAAGAAATCAGTTAAAAACCCGATCTTATCGGGTTTTTCTTTTCTTTTTATCATTTCTGGCCAGAAGACTCCCTCTTCAAAATCCAGAGGATGTAAGGGGGAGATAAATGGCGGGGTCTGGTATATTTTGATGTTTTCTTACTATAATAAGAATAAGGAGGTCATGACATGAAACCATCGCTAAACCATAAAGCGTACAAATTCCGTCTATACCCAAATCAAGCCCAACAGACGTTGTTCCACAAAACGTTCGGTTGTGTTCGCTTTGTGTATAACCACGTGTTAGACCTCCAAATTGAGAACCGTAATACCACAGGGAAATTTCGATCGAAAACAGACACGATTAAAACCCTTCCCCTCTTAAAGAGACAGTATTCATGGCTTAAAGAGGTGGATTCGATCGCCCTTCAGGCGACACTTGAGGACCAATTCGAAGGGTTTAAACGCTTTAAGGATAGGAAGAAATCTGAAATGCGCAAATCTGCCCTTAGAAAGCAGCGCAAGTACGGCTACACGCCAGAAGAGAAAGACTTGAAAACGCATCCTGTTTTTAAATCAAAGAAAAATCCTGTGGCGAGCTACACCACCAAAATGGTCCACAACAACATCAAAATCGAACACAACCGTATTCATCTGCCGAAGGCAGGATGGATGCGTTTTTCAAAGTCCCGTGAGATCGAAGGGCGTATCTTAAACGCAACGGTCAGACGAAGTGCAACAGGAAAGTACTATGTGTCGATTTGCTGTGAACTAAATCAATCTCCTCTGACTCGCCCCGTTTCAAACGACATGATCGGATTAGATCTAGGGTTAAACCATTTTGCCATTCTGTCGAATGGAGAGAAAGTGGGGAATCCAAGGTTTTTACGCCAACATGAGAAGCGTTTGGCGTTTCTCCAGCGTGCCCTGGCACGGAAAGAAAAAGGAAGTAGGAACTATCTAAAAAACAAACGAGCCATCGCTCGTATCCATGAGAAAATAACGAACAGAAGACTCGATTTTGAAAACAAGCTAAGCACTCGGATGATCCTCGAAAACCAAGGGATTGCTGTTGAGAGCTTAAGAGTCCAGAATATGATTCAAAACAAGAAACTAGCCAAGAGCATTAGTGATGCAAGCTGGAGTTCATTCGTAGCTAAATTAAAATACAAAGCAGAGTGGCACGGACGTGCCTTTGTTCCAGTGCCAGCACATTTCCCGTCAAGCCAGCTCTGCTCTTCCTGTGGGCTCCAAAACCCTGAAATGAAAGAACTACACGTACGGGAGTGGACATGTAAGCATTGTGGTACGACCCATGATCGGGATATCAATGCCAGCAAGAACGTACAAAAAGAAGGCCTGCGCCTTCTAAAGGAATCAACCGTCGGGACGACGGGGGTAGCTTAGTAACTAAGCACCAGGGGTGCTTTTGCCTAAGAATCCCTCTCCTCAAAACGCGAAGCGTTTAGGTGGGGGTAGTTCAAACCGAAGAAATGAGATGGAAGCGTGCAGAGCAATAAAGAATGCCAGCCAGTTCAGGAAAATCCATAAGGGATATTCAACAGAAGCGTCACCTGCCCAAGCGATGTTACCAGCAAACAGAAGATACAGAGAAACATCCAACGCCAAGACGAGCAGGACCATGTATTTCAACCAACTTTCTTTCTGGTACCTATACCAAAATAATGGACCTATATGAATGAGTCCTCCAAGAAGGATAACAATGATGATCATCAACCCCCTCCTCAACATTCACACCCCTTATACCACGAATGAGAAGGAGTCTTAAGAAAATAAGCGCATCTTTCGAACGAATCATACACTGAACTCATCATTGAATCAATAACCGAAACAATGAAGGAGCCGTTATGGAATCATTGATTGTTTCCATAATTGAATCAAAAAAGAAGCGCGTCTGCGCTCCTCTTTAAAGCGGTTTGATATACGTATCCAATGCCTCAAAAGAAATGATGTCTAGCACCTCTTTTTCTTTTCCTTCGATTTTAGCGAATACATAGACCTCGTCTTTGTAATCTTTAATAACCTCGATAGCTTGAGTCATCGACCCGTATAGGCACGTCCCTTTTTGGACTCCGTTTGATTCGGAGAGGCGAAGGAGACTTGGCTCCTTTTTCACGAAATCATAGTCAGCTACAAACGCTTCAATCCGTTTTTGTTCTTCTTCGTTAAACAGACTCAACGATACCAGCCCCATTCATTTTTTCTTATCCTATCATGACTCAAAAAGATCTATGCAAAAAGGCTACTGAAATTCTCTCACCTGCACGCTTTTCCATCATCCCGCATGACATTTCCAACAATTAACTGTTATAATATGGAGTATAAACCACCTTTATACATCTCTTCATCAACTGAAGGAGTGCTATTTGTGAAAGCGTCGGACAGAGCGATTTTTAAGCGCCAAAAAGGAATTGGTATCGGTCACGAAAAAGGACGATGTGACCATTGCTACTTTCGAGATGCATCCTCTAAGATATGCCAGCGTCATGCTCTTAAAACAAGGGGTGACGAGGGTTGTTCGTTGTTCGTCAAACAAAAAGGGTACAGAACGTTCCGCGGGGGCTCTGTGAACCCCCGATAATGACCGTTCATTAGGAGACCGCATGCCTTCGTGATGGATGACAAAGGATTTTGAGATCATCATAAAAAGAAGAGGGAAAAAGGAGTTTTCCCCTTTGCTCCCTCTTTATCTTCTCCTGAGTTACCTTATTGGTTGCCTGAATGGAAGCCGTGTCGCAAGCTACTTCAAAAAAACCGATGTTGCATCACAAGGCGTGAAAAACCCTGGTGCTTCTAACACCACGATCGTTCTCGGCTGGAAATGGGGTGCTTTTGTTGCCCTTGTTGATATTGCAAAAGCGTTCATTCCTGTGTACCTCTTTTCTACCCTTTTTGATCCCCCTTCTCCCCTACCCCTTTACACCATTGGGGCTTTGGTTGTCCTTGGCCACAACTTCCCTGCTACCCACCGTTTCAAAGGAGGAAAAGGAACCGCCTCAGTCATAGGTATGATCATTGCAATTGAACCTCTAATGGGCCTTTTATCACTTGGACTTTTGATAGGCGTCACCCTTTTGAGCGATTACATCGTGATTGGTGTGCTGGCCATGTACGCCACCTTTGGTTCTATGACATTCCTGTTTATGGACGATGCTTCGGCCCTTCTCTTTTTCGCTCTGGCCCTTCTGAATCTATTACTTCACCGCGAAAATTTCAGGCGTATTCGAAACGGAACGGAAACGACCTTCTTCGGCGTTTGGAAAAAATAAATCAAAATAATCTAGAGGGCTATCCCTCTAGATTCTATGTATAAATCACTTTTAAAAAAGCGTCCAACGCTCGGTCCAGTTCTTCGCCAGAATCTTCTGTATAAAGATCAAGCCCTTCCCGCTTCGTTACAAAAGCAACGGATACCCCGTTCATCTGGAATCCGTAAGACTCCCCGATCTCCAGCCCCTTCCCAAGAACCGCCTTCCATCTTCCTCCCACTTTATCTTTCCGCAACCCGCCTCGCATGTAGAGAGGTTGTGGTTCTTTTTCTAATAACTGTTCCACATCGATTGAAGACAGTAGTTTCATATGTATGATACCTCCTATATTTCCTCATATCTCCATTATATACGAATTTTAGTCTTCTCTCATTCTCCTTTTCCTCAAGAATTCATTTATACTAGTAGAAAAAGCATGGAGGATGAATATGGGAACCCTACTATACCCGAGAGATTTGATACTGGATGCTGTTGAAATGGAGACGGATTACCATGGGCGCTTTTTAGAAACTCTTACAAATGAAGAGCTTTCCCGCATTTTTATAAATATGCTAATCGATTTGGTATTGGAGCAACACATTGGCTTACCCCGTATACAGCAGTATTACGGAATTTGTTTTTAAGGAGGAATACCATTGATTACGATACTTCCGATGCATATCGCATCCGTCTACACGCCGAAAACAGAAAACGCAGTCCTCATTCGTGTGCTAGATCCAGGCGAAAAGGGCGACGCAATAGAAAACCCAGATCAGTATAAAGCGATTCACAGGATCAGTGTTCACGACAACGCTGGGTTTATCGGACGTCCGCCAGGGTGGAAAAACGCTGTGCTATTTGATGAAGGGATGGCTTCCGATTTGGTTGACTTCGTAAACCAATACCCGAACACAGAAGAATGGGTGGTTCACTGTCATGCTGGGGTCAGCCGAAGTGCTGCCGTTGGGCTCTCGATAGCCTGGATAACGGAAGACAGGGAAGCGGAGAAAGCGATTCTGCAAAATACAACACTATTCCCAAATCCCCATATCCTGACGGTGATGGCCCATAAACTGAGCCTTCTCCCTATGAAACAGGAAACAATCAACATGTTTGTACTAGGCTCCGACGCCCCCATTATAGAAGGGCCCGTTTCACTCGGAGAATTGTTAAAAGAAGACTAGACGTATAAGTATTTGGCATAAGACCCAGTTTGGGTCTTCTTTTCTTTCAAAAAGGGCACTTATCCCCTCATAAGGAGAATAGTCGCATTATTAGAATACAAGGCTGCACGAACGCTATTTTTGTAAGGAGGATCTGTATGCATCAACGGGACTGGAACATTGTCCATCTGTTTTCGGCACTCTTATTAGCGGCTCCTGTCAGTTATGCGAACTACGAAGGTTACATCAAAGGCGGCGAACCCTCCCTTACAGGGATGATCTGTTCGTTTCTGTTTGTGGGATGCTGGTTTTTCTACGGATTTCTAATCGGAAAGAACACCAAAAGCTCCCTCTTCTTTTTTTCCTCATTTTATTGGGGATGCGGGTTGGTTTTATTCCTGCTCGGCTCAACGGGAGAAGCGTTCTTCATATCCATATTCTCCACCCTGTTATACACAGGCCCCTTGTATGGATTGATGCACGGAACGAATGTGCCTCCGACGATGACAGGAGCACTGAGTATCATCCTGATGTATGCCATCAGTATAGGGAGTTTTCTCGTCGGAAGAAGAAAACAAAAAACACTTCTCTAGAGAAGTGTTCATTTTTTTATGCTCGGAGGAGTGATCCGATTGTTCCGATCTTTTTGCCTTCATACAGAGTTCCGAGAAAGTGGTTCTCAACAACGAAAGGAATCGAACGATCCACGCCTGCTTTTTGAAACAACGAAGCCACCTCTTTCACTTGTCTTTTTCCGATCCCAAACGGATCAAGTGCTGGATCACCTAACAGAGAAATTTCATCACGATCGCTGTTGCGGTGCTGGATGGAGTAAAAGATGAACCGAAGCGTTGAATCCATGTCGTAATAGGCATGCCCTTTCTCCGATAAAGCAAAGGTGTGATGGAAATCAACGCGCTTCGCGTGCTCATAATCATACCACTCCACGTAGCCATTTCTCGCCACAATGCCGAGAAAAGGAATACTCCCATCCTCCCTTTTCATATCCCTGTCTCCTTTTTTCTTTATCCTACCACGGTTCTCGCGTGAGTTGAGATTTTGTTTCCCGTCCTTTTTTCTTTTTTGGTTGACGTTTATGGGAGACGTGTTATCATCCCTGAAACACCAAGAAAGGACTGATAGGATGGATTTTCTTACATTGGGCATGGAATACGTAGCGGAATATTCGAAGAATGGGTTTTCTGTTTTTCACGATGGAGGACTGTACATTGTCTTCGAACAGATGAAAAATGGATTCCTTCGATTTGTCGAAACGGTTCCAGCCATTGAGGAAGTGAAAACCATTATTCGTATTGGTTCGAAATAAAATCAGCCCGTAGGGGCTGATTTTATTCATTCCCAAAACGGTTTGAATACAACATCCCGTCTACCTTCCATTTGTTTGTAATGTGTAACCGTATATCCGATTCCGATGTATTTTTTTGTACCCCCGTCCTTATAAAGGGCTGTTTGCACGACGAAAACGGGTGCTTTATCGTTTCGGGCACGTTCCATGTCAATCCAAAACATAGAAGGAATCATCAACAATAGAACGAACAGCCCACCGAAAATCATCTTTTTCATACCCTCACCTCATTTACTCGTTCCCCATTCTTTCTCCCTGTTCTTCTTTTTTTGCTACAATAAGAGAAATAAGCAAGTGATGATCACAATAAGGAAGGACGTGTTACCGTGAGTGATGTGTACTACAAAATTCAATTAAGCAAAGAAAATCAATATAGGGTTGTTTGTCTTCAGGATTTTGATGAAACCGATTATCATAGCGATGATTACCTGAAAGATCAGGACGGCAATCCTTATGTATTTTGGGAAACGGAAGACGGGGAGCGAAAGGCTCGATCATTCCTAAATAAAGTCATTAAACCAGAGTTTATACACCCAGATGATTTGATCGCCAATAATGAGCACATGTACAAAATCCCTATGGAAGATTGGGAAGCCTGATGGTTAAAGTCTACACGAGCCAGTTCAGTTATCGAGGCCCTAATCGTCTTGACACGACGGTAAAATCAGGTGATAAAACCTTTGCCCCTTCCTGGGAAATGGTGATGGGCATCAAAAATGGAACGCTTTCTGAAGAGGGATATACGGACCAATACGTGGAACGGATGAGAAACTCCTACCGTCAAAACAAAAGCCGCTGGGAAGAAGTATTGAACATGGGAGAAGTGGTGCTTGTCTGTTATTGCAACAAAGATAAATTCTGCCACCGTAAGCTCCTCGCCCGCTTACTCGCTAAAGGATTTGACGAAGCGGAATATGTCGGGGAAGTAGACCGCGACGGGCAGCTTATTCATTAAGTGGAACGCACAAAAACCCATTCTTTATCACGAATGGGTTTTTTCGTACGCTTCTAAATCAGCCCCCTGCCACCCATCTTTATGAAACGGGTTGAAGGGATCTTCTTTCATGCTTTCGGGATCATCCCCGTAGAGGTGAAGCCACGATTCTGCTACATGGAACAATTTCTCGATTTTTTTTGGGTCACCATCTGCCTGTATACGGGTTTCAAGCGAGCAAAATCCTGTCGTTCCTCTTAGATACGCTTGTGCCTTCCATCGCCCGAATAGCTCTGGCGTAACATATACATATATTTCGTTGTTCACCTTCTGATAATGATGATACGTCTCACTGAAGAAAAAACCTTCTGGTACTCGAACCATGCCTCATCCTCCTTTTATTACAGTTAGATTACAAATAATGTTCCGTTAAGGGTTCTGTTCACTTTCCTTGTATCTACTAGCAGAAACCATCAAGGAGTGAACATATGAAAAAAATATCAAAACTTTTTACTGTTGTTGGATTATCTGTTTCCGTTTTAACGAGTCAGGCTTTTGCTTCATCTCAGATTGGTACTTTAGAAGTCGAAGTGGACCGTTTATACCTACGTTCTGGAAGCACCCTGCAATCAGAGCCCATTCGCTTCTTATATACAGGAGAACGATATAAAGTTTATGAGATTAAAAACAATATGTACAACCTCGGGGGCAACCAGTGGGTGACGACACGGGACGATTACGTAGAATTTCATCCTCTTGAAGGCACAAAACCTGTTGTCGATAGCAAAGAGGTTAAAATCACAGCTTACTACCTGAACATCCGCCAACATGCTTCCTTCTCCTCCAAGGTTGTGGGGGTTACGAAGCGAAACAAAGTCTTCACCGTTCTTGAAGAAAAAAACGGGCTTTACCGCATCGGAGCCAATCAATGGATATCAGCGAACCAGAAATATGTACAACCCGTAAGCGGTTCATCCTTTGATTCTTCTCCCCCGAAAACCATCGTTCCAAAAACACAGGTACCGACGTCTTCGGCCGTGACCACATTCGCCAAAAAATTTCTAGGAATGCCTTATGTATGGGGATCATCGAATCCTTCCTATGGAGGCTTTGATTGTTCTGGATTCATATACTATGTTTACAAACAAAAAGGATATACCATTTCACGAACCAATGTTGCAGGGTATTGGAAAACGGTGAACAAAACGTCTTCACCACAAATAGGCGAACTCGTCTTTTTCCAAAACACCTACAAAGCTGGCCCATCTCATGTTGGCATTTATTTAGGAAACGGTCAGTTTATCAACGCGAACAGCGACGGGGTAGCAATCGACAGCCTCTCCAACTCTTACTGGAAATCTCGTATTCTTGGGTACGGATCATTTTAAAGACAGGGACACCCTGTCTTTTTTCATACCTCAAGCCTTCCTATCTTATAATAAGAGTAAGACGTATAAGAAAGGAAGATCCTATGAGTAATCCTTATGAAGAACCTATTGAATTCTGTCCGTACTGCGATTCAGAATGCATGGCCGACTGGGCTGATGTCGGAGTCGGCATTGTCCAATGTGGCCCTTACCATTGCACGAATTGCGGTGCGAGCGAAATTGGACCTGAACTCTCTGATTGGCTGGTTCGTGATGAACATGGAAATGCGGAAATATTTCTTAACGAAAACGAACAACTCGCTCATGTTTTCAGAGAAGGACACCCCTTCTCCGAAGAAGAACGTGAAACAGGCTGGTACAAGGGCGGAAGAACCTCTCCTTATGCCAACACAGTGAACGGTAAAATCGTGGATCACAAAACGGCTAAATCATTGTATGACATCGGCTTGTTAGACGAAAAAACGATATAGGTTTACCTTAACTCCCTTGACGAGGGAGTTATTTATTTCGGTCGATACATCCGATACTGATACCCTCTCGGTGATGCTTTCCACGCATCTCCTGCGTCCATGCTCAATCTCCCGTGAACGAGATCCTGAGTCATGCAGTACATCGCCCAAAGGGTATCAGATCGATCGTGGTTCAAAAATTTATGCACACGAATCAATGGTTTAAGTTGATACAACTGCCCCTCCGTTTCTACGGCTAGCGTTGTCTCAAAAATATCCTCTCTATCTTCCTCCCAACACACACTTGCCTTTTTCACGTTCCGTTTTATAACTTCTCCAAGATACGCGCCTAACATGATAGCTACCTGAGGGGCTACCTGACGACCTTTCGGAAAATGCTCTTCCAGTTTTTCCTCTATTAATTTGACGGATTGAGGATTATAGTTCATTTTAACCCCCAGCATACCTTCAAGCGTCCCTTTATGTTCGTCCAAGATGTTTACCACATCACGTATGGTCGTTGTCGTTCGTTCACTCATAAAATCCCTCCCAATTTTTTCTCCATTTTATCACAACGTTCCTCTGTTCCTCGACCCTTCCGTTTTCATCCCCAGTATCTGCACACCAAAAAAAGCACGGTGAACTAAACACCATGCCCTCAAACCACTCTTATTTACCCGTTTGCAATCCGTTCTGGTACATCACACTTTTATATCCGTTACGTCTAGATGTTCATTCATTCCTTATTTCCAGAGACCCCATTTTTCTAACAAATCATATAAGGTTTGGTTAAATTTCAGGATAACCGCCGCACTTAATCCCATAATCACAAACGTTTCAGCGCGATCGGCTGGGACCATCACGGGCATTTTGTAAAATGCATAAGGCACATAGACAAGAAAACTAGAAAGGTGCAATAAATCAATATAAACGCGCCACATCATGACCCTCCTTTCGTTCTATTGTATCATACCCCTTTTACCAATTCCGTACTCCGAGATACTTTTCGTGCGGAGGATCGCATATAATAAGGGCAACTCAACTTGAAAGGAAGATCATATGCACGAATTCCAAGAAAAACACGGAAGCCTTTTTCTCATGATCGATGGGAATCCCAAATATGAAATTGCGGTGCCATCCGTCCTTTTTGATCGGGACACCTTTACCGTTTTAAAAATCGGCAACCGCAGCATGGTGCAAGACTACTACGAGGAATCCATACGAAAATGCCAGCAAAACGGATCCGATCTGTTTGAATCCTGGTACCTCATGGACCTCCCTAAAGATGCCCATGTATTAAACCGTATTTTCCATCACACAGGATACCTGGAACGAATGCTTGAAGGCGTCGATTTGGGAGCACTAAAAAACCTCAATCCTGATTGAGGTTTTTTTTCGTTAATACGTGAAGTTCTACGCGATCGAGCAAGTAATAAAGGGCTTCTCGTCCTTTCCCAGGAGGAAAAACACGTTCCTCTAAAATCTCAGCCGACAACGGTCCTGTATGATCATAAACTAATTCCATTTTAAGAAATCGGAGCTCCAATTTCTCCCCTCTGCCTGACACCCGAACCGAATACTGATACGTTCCATCATCGTAGGATGCGAGTATTTCTTCAAGAGACCCTTTTTTAACATGTTTATAATGATCGATATAAGACGCTCTGTCGTCAAGAATCGGACCCGTCTGTTCTGAAATTTGCTCAAATGATCCAATTCGCTCAGGCAATCCCATTGTGAATCCCCCTTTTTCGAACACATTCTTCTGTTTTTCTATATAATAGCGAAAAACAAAAGAAAGGAGAATGGATATGCGTCCACTTGTTTTTATATTATTTGGCATGATCTTTGTACTTTCTGAGAACAAAAGTCGATAAGCACACTCAACCTTTCCTTCTCCAATTATTCAAAAAAACGTGCCCGCCTGCGGACACGTTTTTCACTGCAAACACGATTGAATGCATTAATCGAATGAAAGTTCCTTAAATATTCCACGAATCACAGGGTCGCTCCCTACGTCCTCTCCCTTTTCATAACGCTGATCGACAGCCTTCATACACCTCTCCGAGCACAGGTATACTTCCAAAATTCGACACGCCCAACCCGTTTCCCTTCCACACTGGAAACACGCCCCTTTTCTATTGAGCGGAAGGCAGGTTTCCAACCCAAAAGCACGGGCACCCGTCACAAACTTCTCTCGTTCCTCAACTGTAAGATCTGTGGGTTTCACCCCTTTTTCCTTTGCGAGAGCTAATAACCCCTGTATGTTATACGTATTACGGTCGAACCTTCGCCTGGTCACTGTCATTTCCCCCTAGTCGAACGACTCGTTTCAATTTTTCTCCTTTTCGCGGTTCCCTGTATTTCCTGAAGCGGACGATCACAGGTTCAAGGCCTCTTTCCTCAAGGTACTGCTTCACTTCTTTTTTTAACAATCCTTCGACGTCAGCGCGTTCTTCCCCGTTCATCAGGAGTTGAAATTCCACACTGCCATCTTCATTCTGCAATACTCGGTAGGCGTTTACCCCGTCTCTTTTCAGCACCCATTGCCTCACCTGATCAGGGTACACACGGTGGCTTCCCCCTTCCGTTCCCTTGAAAACAAATACATCATCACTCCGCCCCTCGACTGCTTCAAGCGCAAGAAACGGAGAACCACACGAACAACCACACTCCTTTTCCACCAGTATATCATTTAACCGATACCGTATGATTGGTTGAGACGTTCTTGAAAAATCGGTGATAATGGGATGAAACCGCTTCTTTTCCTCATCGATATAGTCTTTCTCTATAAATAGGATGTCCTCGTTCAAATGCAAGACCCCCTCCTCACATGTTGCAGCCAGAAATCCTTCTGTACACTGATAGACCTGATGGATTGTCCTATGAAAGCATTTCTTAATCACGTCTCGATCGACTTGTTCAAGAACTTCCGCTATGGTGATGATTTTTTTCGGTCTTATCCCTATTCTCTGTTCAGCCAACCAACGCATCATGGAAGGAGGAGCGATCAGAATGGTGGGCTGGAAGTCTTCTAACCGCTTCACATGAAGATCCTCATCCTCCAATAAATCATAGAATTGAAATTGGAGCTTTTTTGTTCCCACCGTTTCATATAGATTGCTGTTTGCCCTCATGAAAAATGCAATGCGTTCCTTAGTGAAAATCGTTCCTGGCAATGCTTTGGCTAACATGACACCAGCCCATCTCAAACGTTCTGATTTACTCACAAGAAAAACGCCGCGGTGACCTGATGTGCCAGAAGACAATCCCACTGTAACCCCATTTATCGTAGGAGAGAAGTCCCGATTCTCCTCAGCTTGAAGTGCCACAGAAAAGGCCTCATCCTTCGGTATCCCTTTTGTATTCAGTTTGTCAAAATGCTTCATCATCGCTTCTTTATCCATGATCGGCCATTCTTGCAATGACGGAACCTTTCCTTGGAATCGTTCACGGAAATAAGGTGAATACTCAGCGACGAATCCCAGGTGCTTCCGAATCTGTTTTTGCTGCCATTTCCTGAGACGTTTCTTGGATGACGATATCTTGAACGAATGTTTATTCCTCCAATAGTGATACAAAACCTTCAGTTTATCCATGGGGTTCCCCTCCTTCCGTGACCTCGTGAAGAGCTATGATGCGCACATGCGGAAAACGCTTATGAAACGCACGCAGTTTTCTCACCTGTTTATGATACAGGGGAGCATCATCCATGATGATATGGCTCAGTCGGCTTGGTTTCCTCCCATCCGTAATTTCTAACGAGTCCCAAACCGCATCTCCGACAACCCATACATCCCTCTCTTCCCCTTTTATATAAACTCCTATCTGGCCCTCTGCATGTCCTGAGAGATCCATAGCAAGAAAGGACCCGTCCCCCAACACGTCATACAAAGGGGTCATGGACCCAATCCAAACTAATTCCTTTTCGTCGGAAGTCGGGGAATAGATCTGGCAGTCCTCCATAAACGTCACCCGTTTCTCGAAATCGTTCGGTACCAGAGAAGGGAGAAAGGCTTTTCTGACAGCTCTCAATCCTTTTAGTGATTTCACAGAATCGTACGCCTTCTTGGAACATATAAAAGCAGCTTCAGGGAAATCGCGCAACCCCGCAATGTGATCTCCGTGAAAATGGGTGATCACAATCGTTTGTACCCGTGCAGGGTCCACTTGATCAGAAGCTTCCTCCCCACCTGCTAAAGAAACGGGCGTCAGCTCCCTGTACAACCGATAAGGGAAGTCTTTCGTTGCGTCAAAAAAATGAGAGCTATACCCCGTATCAATTAACACATCTCCGTCTCCCTCCCTTTTAATATGAACAAAAAGGGCAGGATAAAGAAGGGGGCGGAAGGGGCGTTTTGTATCAGAAAAATACCCCATTTGCTTACACGAACCCGCCCTTTTAATATGGAGATCCCTGTTCTTTTTCTTTCCACCACTCCACAAAACGATCCACTCCTTCCCTTACGGATACCCGTGGCTCGTATCCTAATTCTCGCTTAGCTTTTTCAATGGATAACGTTTGAGTATTCCCGAGAACACTGACGGTATATCGGGTGAGAGGAGGCTCCTTTTTCGTATAACCTTTTTCGCACATCCATCCTGCAAGGTACAAAAATTGATAGGGAACGTTTTTCTTACGGAACGGTGTTCCGAGTTTCAGAAACAATTCTTGAAGCACCTCTTTCAATACGACCCGCTCTCCATTCGTAATGTGATACACATTTCCGCACAGGGATTCATCGGCGTTCATACATAAAATCAAAGCATCAACCACATTATCGATATAGGTAAGATCTAGCTCAGCTCTTCCCTTTCGCACGAGAGGAATGAAGCGGCTTTCATTTAAGCGGATTAACCGAGGAAGAATGGTCGTGTCTCCTGGGCCAAATATAGCCCGCGGCCTGATTGTGATAACGGGTAAACCGTTTCTGTATGCCTCCTCTATTTTTGACTCGGCAATGGCTTTTGTTTCCGCATAGTCATTCGCCTTTTTGAGGGGCAATCGGTCTTCTTCCCTTACATGTTTTCTCTCGTCGTAACGAAAACAAATGCTCGGAGAAGACACATGAACCAGTCGTTTCACCCCGTGCTCCCTGCACCCTTCTATTACGTGTTCCGTCCCTTTTACGTTCGCTTTGTAAAAGGATTCATAGGACCCCCAGGGAGACGATTTGGCCCCGCAGTGAAAAACCACATCCTGCCCCTTGCAGCATTTCCTGACATACGCCCTGTCTTCGAGATTCCCTTCAAGGAAAAAGACTCCCCGATCTGATATGTATTTCCCAAGCTTTTTATTACGCCCCATCGACGTAACTTCATGCCCGAGCTCTAATAACCTTTTCGTTAACGCCCAGCCCAAAAAACCCGTCCCTCCTGTTACTAACACCTTCATTGACCTTCACCATCCCATTGAATATCATACGTAGAGGCTTCCGTGATGGAGACCCCGAGTCGCTTAGCCTCCCTCCTCCATCCATACAAACTGATCCCCTGATACAAGAAAGGCCCAGGGTCTTCCTGATCAAAGAAAATGTCTTTATACCCTTTCGGATATGGGGGCATCTTCTGATTTAGGGTGAGGATGCGCTTTCCCTCATTCCATAAACAAAGAGCCGAAATCATGAATCCCTCCTTGCAAGGAAAAACTCTTTCCTTTTCTTGTGAAAACAGGCCAGGAAGAAAACACCCTCTAAATAAATGAATCCCGCTTGTTACACGAGGATTGCATTCAATCGGAAGCCATCCCCCTTCCTCTGTAAGAATAAAATCAAAAGCAATGCTTCCTGTGAAACGCATTTTCCTGACAAATGACCTCACCCAACGCTCGAGTTCACGTCTTTCCTCGTGTTTAAACGCAACAGAAGCACCACCTTTTCCTCTATGAAGGGCTTCATACTGCGTATGCGCCAACAGTTCCCCATCCACAGAAATGCTATACGTGCAATACTGCTTCCCTTTTACGAGCGCTTGGATCACATAGGGAACCCCTCTCTTTAGCCTCTCCACGGCTTCAGGGAAATCAGCCGAGAAACACGTGCCATTTGAAAACCTGGAATAAACGGGTTTAGCCACCCATTCCTCCTTCTTTCTCTTTTGGAAAAAGGACTCCCATCCCCTTACGTCCGAAACGGAATGGGTTTCAGGCGCAGCATATCCCAATTGTTTAACCAGCTGTATGAAACGATCCTTTCGATGAAGTGTTTCAAGGACCTCGATCTCTTCTGTGAAAACGACACACGAAGAAGGGAATACATCCTTATGTTTCGCGATATAAAAAATCTCCTCACACGTTGGCACGAGGAGGGAGATCCCGTTTTCGTCTATAATGTTGTTTAAATCCTCTATATATTGACTCTCATCCTGGCGCGGACTCCGAATCTCGTGGAACGTAACATACTTGCTGTATCGGGAGATGCTGTAAGAGAAACTATCCGCTACATGCACCTCATGCCCTTGTTTCCCAAACATCCTCGCTAACTCAAGTGTTGCTGGAGCCCTCCCACCTGTTAACAGTACGTTAGTACACAAGCAAAACCCCTCCCACACTCAATCCAGCAGACGTTCCAAGCAACAATACGGCATCCCCTCTTTGAATCCTTTCTTCCTCGATTGCATCATGAAGAGCTAACGGGATAGATGCTGCAATCATATTTCCGTATTTCTCTATGACGTTCATAAATTGCTCTTCTTTGACCCCTAGCTTCTTTCTCATAATCCGCATAGCCATACCGCTTGCCTGATGCGGAACAACAAGTGTAAGCTCCTCCATCCTCAGGGAGGCCTTTTCCAAAAGCTCTGAAACGAACCCATCAATCACTTTTGAACTCAAACGAAACACTTCTTTCCCTCTCATATCAAAAAGGAAATCCTCTTCCTTTTTATGAACATTCGGATGAAGGCGCGTTCCTCCGCCCCGTATTTCCGTATAGCGCGCCCCCTCGCTGTATGTTTCCATGTGCGATGCCACAACCCCTTGATCGGATTCGTTCGCCAGGGAGAGAATGCAAGCAACAGCCCCATCACCAAATAATGGATAACTCTCCTTTTGCTTAGGATTGATGCCAACAGATGCGATTTCACTTGATACCAGCAACACGTTCCGATATGCCCCATTGTGAATAAGATGAGACACAACGTCCATACCCGTGACAAAACTGAGACACGTTGCATTAAGATCAAAAGCTGGTATGGGACGCCTTGGTTTTAATTGCTCATGAATCAGAGCCGCGTTACACGGTATGGCCTGCTCCATCGTCCCGCTGACAGAAACAATCGCACCCACTTCATCAAGTGCCAGAGATGCCTTTTCAAGCGCATTAAAGATCGCTTTCGCCGCCATCTCGGAAGCTGTTTCTCCCCTTGCGAAATAACGGGTTTGAACGCCTGATTTTTTTCTGGACCACCCTTTTGAAACCCCTAACACCGCATCCGTTTCTTCAGCCGTAACGATGGTTGGCGGCAAGTATTTCCCCATTCCTAAGATTTGAACCTTTCTCATTCCATCACCTCTTCAGACTTCATTTGCAATCTTTTTTCTTTTTTCCTCTCTCAAAGATCTTGTTGACTTCGTTCATTTTCCTTATATAGTGAGTGAAATGAAGAAAGAGGAGAGATGTGACATGTTGGAATTAAAAAAATTTGTGAAAGAAATCAATAAAGAGATATCAGAACACGACATGCGCGCCGTTGTTGAAGGCATCACCCATTCTGAAAGAGGTTACTTAGTTCAACTTTCGGTATCAACGTTTAATCGGATGACCGTAACTCATTTATTTGCAACCTATGACATTCATGAAAAATCCTGGACCGTTAAATCTCCTGTTGGAGAATTGATCGAACCCACTCCGTTTCACATCATGCGTTTCCTTTATCACAATCTGCCTCATACAGCCTAACCCCCCTTTCGATGTAGAGGGGGTTTCTTTTTTATTAGAAATAATGACCTAAAACATTTTTAAACTTTTATCGAATTCAAGAGGTAGTACAAAGTGAAAAGGGGGAGATCACATGAATCCAAAAATCATTCGTAAAATCCAAAAAGGGAACGTATCAGCGTTTCAGGACCTTTATGACGATTACGCAGACCAAGCGTTTAGAATTGCTCTGTCTATCGTCCGAGATCGTGAAACAGCTAAAGACGTCACACAAGAAACGTTTATAAGGGTCTGTCGGTCCATAGACTCATTCGACCCGACAAAACCTTTTGACCCTTGGTTTTTCCGCATTCTGAAAAACGAAAGCTTGAGATCTTTAAAGCAGAAAGAACCCA
Source organism: Pontibacillus sp. ALD_SL1 (assembly GCF_017355605.1). Classification (NCBI taxonomy): domain Bacteria; kingdom Bacillati; phylum Bacillota; class Bacilli; order Caryophanales; family Bacillaceae; genus Pontibacillus; species Pontibacillus sp. ALD_SL1. The sequence continues at coordinate 530,286 of NZ_CP062975.1, read as the reverse complement.
CCTCCTTAACAGATTCCTTTAAAGATCAAAAGGGGGAAATGGATGAGGAAAACCTGATGTTTGATCTGGTTCACAGCACCCTGGATGAACCCTATCTCACCACCTTCCTGCTTAAATACGTCGAAGGGTTCTCCGAAAAAGAAGTCGCCTCCATTACGGAGGAAAACGTAAGCACCGTCAAAAATCGTCTTTTGAAAGGCAGAGAGCTACTGCGAAACGCTTATAAGCGTTTAAAAGGGAGGGAATTTCATGCGTAACCTTAAAAATTGGTTTCATTCAAAAGCAACATTAACGGAGCGGGAGAAAAAAGAAATGTGGGGTACGATTAAAAGGAAGACTCAACCGAATAAACGAAATCACAAGTTTGCCGTATTCTCATCCGTGGCAGCAGCTACTGTTTTAGGCGTCAGTTTGTTCACAAACCCTGGCCAGGCTTTAGTTGCTGAGCTAAAGGAATGGTTCGAGCCCGAGAAAACCATTTCACAAAGTTTGGAAGGCCAAAGCGAAACAATTCATTATACGCTGGAAGAGCAAAAAGACGCCCGTTATGTCATATATGTCGACGAGAACACGTACTCTTATACAAGAGATGGCGAAGTCGATGTCTTTAAACCTCATCATTCCATCGACTCTCTTCCTGAGATTTCAATGACCATCGCACACCGAACAGGCACACCAGAAGAAATCGCACTTCATGAAACCAACGCTTTATCCCTTTCCTATGAATGGGTCACCGAACCTGTTGCCGTGACAAATCCGTTAAAATCTACTCTCATCAGGGGTGTGAAAGAACGTGGAGACGGTCTGAGCCCTAGTACTAAAATTTATATCACAGAAGACGGTCGGGGAGGTTCCTATGTGATCACTCAAAACCTATTCGTGGAAGCTGAGGAGGGGCACGGGGCCCGCATGGATCAGATGCTGAAAGAATTTACCCTCCTCCCCTAGTCCCCATAAAAATAACCAAGCCGTTTTGGCTTGGTTATTTTTGCCTTAGATTTCAAGCAGTGAATTTCGGAGCTCGTCTTCCCCTTTTACCGCCTCGTGGTCTCCTTGAGTAGGAGTGAGCTGAATAAAAGTAATCGGGCTATAAGGATCAGGTTTTTTCCTCCTGCTTCCCGCATACAAACAAATGACATTATCCACGCACGCCCCTCGATTATCTGTATTCTCACCAGCATAAAAGAAAACGTGGTATCCCATAAGCTGTTCTGTCGTTTTATTCATATACTCATGATTATAAATATCATCTAGTTTTCTGAACTTCGCATCCAAAACGGTAGATCCTATAAACCACAGACCCTGGTCGGTTTTATCAAAACGGTCAATTTTGATGTCTGGTTTTTTATTGGAATTATAAGTATAGAACCACTCCCCTCTTTCAAACGCTTCTTGAGGTTGATGAGAGTGGTAATGATCATACCAAACATGGATAACACGATCATCATTTTCTAAGACAAACTTCTCCCCTTCTTTTATCCGATCCTGGAAATAAAGATTCACGATATCCGAATCCATTCCTTCTGTAATGGTGTAACCTTCTTGCGTAAATATTTCTAACACTTTAAACAAACAAAAGTATTCATAAATCTGCCAAGTTGGCTTTAAGATAGAATGAACTTGATCGTCCTCGCCTGTGTCTTTCATATACTTCTTTAATTCACGATACGTTTTATCTAGCTGATAATAGTGCGTATTTTTTAAAGGAGGCTTTTTGATTCCACGTTTCACCGAGGAGAAGAAAGTATTATTTAAAAAATACACCAGCTTATTTTCCGCTAAACGTAGTTTTTCGCTCATTCTTTCTATAAGGGCAGATTGACGTCTGATTTCATTCAAATCATCTTCCGTCATCTCTAACTCGCTTATAATATTGTGCTTGGCTTTTTCGCTTATATCTTTTTTGAAGTACTGTTCATGTTTCTTTTTTTTATATCTCTCGTATTGTTCGCTTTTTTCAGCCTCGATCAATCGTAATTTTCTTTGATCACCTTCAATATAATGCCGCACTCGGATAATATCTTTTTTCCAAAAAAGGAAAATATTTTTCATCCATTGATTGGCTGCCGTATCATAATGGGTTCGTTTCACCTTGTTCAGGACGGTTTGATTTTTACTATAATTCACCAAGGACCAACGAGCACTTTTAGAGTCCGTTTTCTTCTGAATGGAACCTTCTTCATAATCGGAAGTAATGTGATACCTCGGTGTTTTAACAAGAGAAAACAGATGGTGAATGACACCGTTATATACCTTTTCCATTTTTGTCGCGTAATCATAGTACCAGTGATGGGGAACCCACTTTTCATTCATTTCTGATGGAGAGTTTTGATTGTACACAAAATCGTAGATGATCCCCTCCACCTTTTTATCCAGATATTCGTGTATCTTTATAACTTGTTCTTCTTTCATATGGAGGGGCAACACGTTTATACCGCCTATATAACGCTCGCCCTTGTACACAACCTGTAAAAGGTATATACCCATTCTCCATGGATATTCCAGTTTCCCCTTTTCACCTTCGTATATCCACTCTACATCAGACTTTCCAATAGTCATACCCTGGACATGGAACTCTTGCTTATTCTGACTATCGTATCGACTGGTTTGAATAACGACTTTTGCATCCTTATCATAGTCATCATGTCTATCAGTATGAAACTGAAGACGGACCCTGGCATTCTCCATGAGTTTTGTAAATTTATAAATGGGCTTTTCGCCTTTTTTCCACAGGTGTTCTACTGGATATGATTCTCCGTTGTAATCCTGAAAATAAAGTGAAAAAGGAAGCGGTTCCCCTTTATAATGTGTAGCCATTACGCATCAACTCTTTTGCTTTTTGCTCAAGATACTCGAGCGATTTTGGATAAACTCCTTCTTCGTTTCCGTTCAAAATTTCAGCCAGTTGACCACTATGGTCATCCGCGCCATACTCTCCGACCAGTTCACCTATTTGCTCTTCATGCCCTCGGATCTTCGGAAGAATCCGCTGCTTGATCTGATAGTCAAAAGCCACATTTCTTTCCATAACAGGCACGCCCTCTTGAGTGGGGATATTCTCAAGATATTGCCCTATCTGTTTAGCGATACGATAGGAAACACCCGTTTGACTGTCGAAGCTGCTAATGGCTTTATGAATTTCATCAAGAACCACAAGCTCATGGTGTTCAAGGGACGCCAAGCGCCTTTCTCCTTTCACCCAGCTGTTATAAAGCTTCGAAGGAATAGGCGCCTCTTTCACCTGAACTCCCTTGTTTTTCCCATCTTGATCCTTGTTTTCATTTTGAACCTCATAATCTTTGGCCGTCACAAAACTTTCTTTCTCGAGCATAATGACATTACTTCGGTCAAGCATTCGATTAGAAAAGTCCCTCGTCGTTTCATCAAAATTGGCCGTTCCTACAAACAAAACATTATTTAAAACAGGAATACCGTTTTTCAAGTGAGCCTGTACACAATGGGAACCTTTCCCGATTAACTGTAATCTTCGTTGATCCCCGTTCAATTCTAATAGAGAAATAAAGTCACTAAAATAATGTTCCACTTGGCCTAAATTCATCTCATCAAATACAACCATATGCATCTTGTTCGGGAATTTACTTGCCTCATCTAAAAAGGATACCAGCCCAATTTCACTCTCTGTATACACACCTGTTTGAGGGTTCAAAAACCCTAATAAATCACCTGGCTCTGTAAATGAAGGTTTAACGGGTATGAATAAAAGGCTCTCGCCATCCACCAAACCTAACGCCTCCGCGTAAAGCATGGCTAGTTCGGTTTTCCCCGTACCGCTCATTCCTCCTAAAATACTAAAATTTGATGTTTTTAATGAAATATGGAAATTCTCAAGATCCTCTTTCTTATAGCGTAATTGTTTATTCCTCGCTAATTGATGAAGTTCATTTAAAAAATCCACCTCGGACTCCCCATCCTCTTTAACTGATTGGGGTCCCTCCGTTTCTGGTCCTTTCGATTCTTGATATTGTGATGAATTCTCCTCTTCATTTGGTTGGAGTTTTGTAATAGGGATACCATTCGTATTAAATTCATCCCGAAGTTCAAAACGCATTTCAGAGGTAATAAATCTGATATCGTTATGATGTATGACCAGTTGATCTTCTAAGTGTGCAGGAGTTCCTATCCGCTTAATCTCCTCAGGATCGTCACAAATATATGAAACAGAACTCGTTTCATATTTCCTCAACGCTTGATCCTTTTGAATTTGGTAAATATGTTTGCCACACATGATAAATTCTGGAATTTCGTGAGCATGATTATAAGACTTAAGATCGATGGGGCGTTTATTCAGAAGCTTCGATTGAAACTCTTCTGAAGACACCGCGTTCGTAAGAATAGGAAGAGGCGTAAATTTTGTGTTCCTTTCTCTTTCATCTTCCATGTCTTCAACTAATTGGATAATGAAGTTGTAATGATACATGTCTTTTCTGGATTCATATCGAATGGCAGGTTTAAACAAAATCCGCTTGTTCTTTAGAAATTCTCTAAGGAAACCTACCTTATCTACTTGTTTGTAGTACCCGATCCGCTCTAAAAAATACTGGTTTTTATCATCAAAGGATACGTAGACTTCTCTTGGACTTTTCCCTAGGGCCGTCTCCATTAATTCGGGTTCTTCTGATAGGGCTTCTAAATAAAACACCACAGCGTCTGATCCTTCTGATTTCGCCACGGAAACAGCTTTGCCAAAATCTTCTCCTAAACGCAACTGATCACTGTCCTCCGCTAATTTCCCTAGTATCAAACAATTTTCGATCTTCTGTTTATCTTCATATGATAATTTTGTACTCGTTGCATTCATTGTGCTATTGCAACTCCTTTCCTGTGTAACCATGTGACCATTTGCTCCAGGCAATTAACAGCGTCATACCCAGACAGTTCAAAGTACTCGATCCCATTTCGTTCAAAAAATCTTTTGTCTTGCAGCCACTCGCGGCTATTCATATATGAAACGCGCGTCACAAAAACTAAAGCGTTTTCATACCGTTTTGTGTAATTCTTTTTGCGATCTTCTTTCAGCACTTGCAACTGAACCGAAACACCTTTTAATAGGCTCTCTCTAAAAGAGGGTTCATCCGTAACTAATAAAATAGAGTGTGCATCCAAAAGACGGTTTCCAAAATCCTCAAATAAGGAGGCATCGCGCAATCGCTTTTCTCTCTCCTCTTTTTGTTCTTTAACCAGTTTCAACGCTTCAACTTCATCTCGTAACTTTTCTTTTTCATCATTCAACTTCTCGTAATCTACTTGAAGGTCCATCTTTCCTTTCCGTTCAGTTTCTAGTGCTTCATTTAGTTGAGCATTCTCATTTGATCGCACTTTCTTTTCATCCTTTAAATCTTTCAGCAGTTCCTGTTCACGTATCTTAGAAAAATAGTCATTCGAATAAATGACAAATGGAGTATAATAGTCCTTTTTATACAAATCTTTTTCAAATAAAAAAGCTGCTACCTCATACGCATACCATGGGCCTTTTTTCATAATCACATGCTGAATAAAATCTTCTTCATCCGAGGCTCTGTATACGTCTTCCCTTTTTACATACCGATCGTAATACAACTCAAATTGCTCATACAAAAACCCCTCTTGATGGGGAGCGGGTGCATATTCTTTTATAATCTCTTCGGTTGGCTTCCGCTCTATAATCCCCTCTAACACAAAACGTCCTTCTTCGACGTTTTTTTCAATGACATCTATTTTATTAATAAAAACTTCATAAAAGTATTCACGCAACAAAGCCAAAAGCGTACCTTCTCTTCCTGACAGCTCCGTATCTGAAAGCATAGACAAGGCCTCTAAACTATCAGGCTTTCTGTCACCGATAAGGCAGCGGATAATTCTTTGGAGGTCTACATGCGTTTTCCCTTTCCCCTTTTTCACAGCACTCTGTGCGAGTTTTTTCTTTAATTCATTTTTAAGCACATGGGAATAAGCCCCTTTAAAACTTCTTTGAAATCCATTGATCTTTAACCCTACACATTTACACACATCAGCTAATTCATCTTTAGACATAACATCTAAAAACAGCTTTTCATCATTCATTTTCTCCCCTCAACCTTCATAAATTTTTCTGCACCTTTCTCCATCGCTCACCACATACAATTCCATCACCTTCCACCTATTCTATATTATTACTATTCTATCATGACAATGTTCCTTATTAAATGCCAAACTTCCCGAAAATAAGATTGTTTTCCCCGCAAACGACACTTTGTGAGTATAATTTGACCTACTAAAGGAGGGATCTTATGGAAAACATTAAAACCCTTATCCGATCTTTATCCCAAAAGAAAAACATCTCTATTTCTTCTTCCTCTCTTCATGAAACATCAGAGCTTATCGAAAATATTATGACTACATTAGGGTATCGTTACATCGTTCAACGTGGTGCCAACACTTCTTTCACCCAGCATAAAGAATTTGATTATATTATATACATCAGCAATTCTACTCACATACCCCAAGGTCTTGAAAGTAAGATCGTCCACATCAATTCTTCGCCATTACAAATTCATGAAGTGAAAATTTTAAGTTAACGTCTCATTTATGTGAAATTTTCAATTGAATAAAAATTTCCAAAATGATAGAATCGTAGTAGAAATTGTAGAAACGAGGGGAAATAATGAAAAAATTAGGAGAGCTCATCCGAGAAAAACGCAAAGAAAATGGGTGGACAATGGCACATTTAAGCAAAAAAATTAATACATCCCAAGCCACCATCTCTCAAATTGAAAATCATGTGCGCGCCCCTAAAGATGAACATATGACTGAACTCGCGCAGCTTTTTGAATTAGGTGAAGAGGAACATAATGAATGGATCACACTTCAACAAAATTTTGTAAAACCTGATCCAGTCAAACCGAAGACTACATCTAAAAATAAGAATGCGCCTGTTGCTATTCAAGAAGAAAAATCGAAAGATGAGAAAAAAGAAATTCCATCCAATGAATTTCACATCTCACTTGAATTATATCCAGGATACACAACAAACCTTTCGGTGACCACGGTACCTCTTTCGGAGGAAATTACGGAACAATCTCCTATGATGAAAGATTTAATACAACAATCCATCCTGGAGTTCATTAATGAACAATTGGAAGGCAATCAAATCGAAATGATTAATTATGTGAAAGAAAAATTATTAGAACAGGTCCTTGAATTAGAAAATTTCGCAGAAACCATTGAGAAAAAAACCGAGCACGAAAATCAAAATACGGATCAGAATAAGGACTTAGTTCACTCCACGTAAATGAGGTGACGGTGTATGGGGAATCACAATGAGATTACACGCGATTATTACAACGATATTCGCGACAAAAAGAGAACGGGAGCCAACATACACAATCGTAAAGCGACCCGAAAAGGGGCAAGGTGGGCTGCGTTACGCACTCCCTATTACTACATGAACACGAATGATCGAAAAACCTTAAATGGGAAATTGAACGTTTTTAATATGTATGATGACATCATTGATATGGATGAACTTCTTTCCCAGTATAGCCCCGATTCTCAAAAAAGAATCATTCAAAAATGGCGAACCGTACACTCTGAAGAGGACATCATTGCTGGCTTGAACACAGATCCACAAAACTATTATGACTTATTGGAGGAGTTTAAAATGAGCGTTGAAACGAATTCCCAAAGTTTAGAAGAAATGAAAAGCTCCCTTATCCCACTGGAAACATTCAACAAACTTTCAGACGAGGAGAAGGCTGAGCTGATTTTTCATTACGGCTCCCATTACTCTTCTAAGGAAATTATTGAGAAAATGGGCTTCCCGAATAAACAAGCTTATTACAATACGCGTTATAGACTTCGCAAATTGAACACATCAGAAGATACCTCAACAAAGAAACCAAAAAAGCCTGCCGAAAACGAGGATACTCTGACTTCTCAAGCCTTAGATTACTACAAGCGAAACATAGCTCCGCGAGGTATATTCAAAGACCTTTCTAAAAAAGAACGAGCTATTTTGCTTTTTACTTACTTACACAACTATAAAACAAGTACCATCGCTGAAGAAATGGGCGTAAAAAAATCAACGCTTTATAATTACACTGGGAAATTAAAAGAATTTTTACCAAAAGATTTTGAACCTGAAACCTTATCTGAGATACCTTCTGAAAATGTTGTGGTACCCACTCCTATTGAAGAACAAGAAACTGAATCAACAACGGCGGAAGCACAACCCGTAAACCAAAAAGAAGAGGAACGAACGGAAGAGCAAAAAACAGAGCCAGTTCCTCAAGAACAACCGAAAGAGGTTGTTGCCACTCAACAAGAGATGTTTCAGGAAGATGAGGTGCCTCATGAACAAAAAGAATCAAGTCCCGTTGTTCAAGACGCCGTTCAGCAAGCATCATCGGAAAATCAAGAAACCCCTCCTTCCTTTTTCTTTACGATTAACCAAAAAGGGGATGCTTCTTCTATTGAGAAAAAAATCGGAATGCTCATTGCCTGCATGGATGAAAATGACGAGTACGAAGTATCCATTACGATCAAACAATCATAATTTTTAGCCAAAGGATTTTTACCCTTTGGCTTTTTTGTTTTCCCTCGAATAAATGAGAGCGAAATGTTGTCTCTATTTCCTTTTTTCTTTAATATCGAACAGAATGAAAAGGAAGGAGGTATCTTATGAAAATCAACTATATTTATGTTCGTTTAATCTGGACCTTTGCTTTACTGGCCACTCTTCTGCACCTGGTCATCGAACCCCTTCGACACACACTCCCTTTTATGATCATAAGCGGATTCGGCACGGCTCTTGTTGTCACTCTTTGTCGCCATTACATCTCCTATTTGCCTTACATCATCCTATCTGGGATAAACATTATTGTTTTTGGGTTAAATTGGCTTGACCCTAACGCGGCATATCTAACCCTTTTCTTTCTCCTTGTCATCACTCTTACCTTTTTTACAGATTACAAAGCGGTTGCTTTAGCTTCTTTAACGGGACTGCTGCAAATTTTATTGTTTCACTACGTCATGAAATCCTATCCCGAATTATCTCCTTATATCATCCCATTCATATTTATTTATGTAGCTTGTTGCGGAATGCTCGTTACTCAAGCCTACTTGTGGTCCCATAAACAACGAAGTTTAGAAGCACAAAATCTTACCATTGAGAGTTCTAACAGCCATTTTCTATCGGTAATCAAAGACGCCAAAGAATCTGTTCTGGCTCTTGAAACCTTTAATGTCGAATTGAATCAGTCCATGGAAGCTTTACGATCAGGATCACATGAAACACTATCCACCTTTGAACAGATCTCAAAGGGAGTAGACGAACAGTCGCAGCAAACGAACATGGTTCATGAGCATATCCAAAATGTAACGGGCGACATTCATCAAGCATCAGAACTGTCTCTTGATATGAACAAAATGGCAAGCAATACAAGAGGGGTTACCCATGATGGACAAAAAGAAATAGCTGCTCTGTTTTCTCATCTTCAGGAAGTCAAACAGACCATCCAGCAAACTGATGTGATGATGCTTGAAGTTCATGATAAAACAGAACACATTTCTTCTGTTTTAGAAGCCATTGATAAGGTTTCCGAGCAGACTAATTTACTCGCACTAAACGCTTCCATCGAAGCAGCTCGGGCAGGCCAACATGGAAAAGGTTTTAGTGTTGTGGCCAACGAAATAAAAAAACTTTCCGTTGAGACAAAAGAAATGACCCAAAGAATTTATCAATCCATCGGACAACTAAAAGACAAAACATCTCAAACAGCCTCTTCTATTCACACAACTGATAACAAAATGAAAGAAAGTGAAAAATCCATGTCTACGGTTCAAGACATCTTCACATCCATCCACCAGAATGCCTCAAACGTTCAGGCAAAATCTAAAGAAGTTGTAGATCACATGAACTCCATTATGAAACAAGCACAAGAAGCAAGCCAGAACACAAGTGAAATATCAGCCATATCTCAACAAACAGCCTCTGGTGTAGAAGAGGTAGTGTCGTCCGTGGAAGAGCAAACACGATATATTGATTCCATTGTTGAACATTTTAATGAACTGAAACAAAAAACAGAAGGGCTTCACTCCATTATTAAAGAAAAATAAAAAAAAGATAGCCAGACATGGCTATCTTTTTAAATAAAGTCTTTCCACTTTAACCCATTTCTTTTCATCTCTTTTTCTAAATTGGAACTTGATGGTTTGACTCGTACTCTAGGAATTAAAGGTTTCAATACTGGCTTCTCATCCTTTTTCATATTCTTCCCTATCCCCTTTCTTTTCACACCTTATCATACACGCGATCTCGATGAATACCACATGGTCAACAACTCTTTATACTTCTACCTTATGCCTGCGGTTGGGGATTTTAGAACAGTGTTTCTCTCTCTACTCCCTCATTTGAACCTATTATTTACGCAATAAATGAGTCTCTACTGTTTCAATAAGGATTCTATTATTGATGCAGTATACGCGGGAATAAAAATATTTATCCTCCTATCCCAGGAATACCGAAGAGAAAGACCCTTTAAGCGTATTTTCTTTTGTGTTGCAACAGACCATTTATACCAAAGGATGTTCTTTTACGTTGATCGTGAACCCATTCTTTGTTGATATCCATCTTAAATTTCTTGCTGAATGAGTAATACAGATTCAATTTCCCATAATACGTTTCCATATTTGAAAGAGAACGCTTTTCAATTGCTGGTCTGGTTAACCCTTTTTTCCCCTTCACCAGTTCATCGATATAAATGTCCCACTGCTTTACATAATCGTAATTGTCACTTTCAAATGGCAAACTTAATAACTTGTAAATATCCTCGTTCTCCAGTTTCTTTTCAACCGCTTCCAATCTTTCCAACATACATAACTGGTTTTGCATTTGGGATTTCACTAAATAGGAACATCCTGTTGGTACTTGAACCCAGGCGTATAACCGTTGTCGCATTGTACCAAGGGTTTGGTCGCTGATTTCGTGACCAGGGTGTACTACTGCTTCGGTAATCGGATCTTCTATCTTGTGGAGCATCTCTTCGATATATCTTTTTTCTTCCACCGTGTTGATGAAGCCCTTGTTGTATCTTCCTTTTCTTCCAGCTCTGCCTCCGATTTGTTTCACTTCCTGAGAAGTGAGGGGGCGTTTTTGGAATCCATCAAATTTTGTTGTTTCCATAAACACGACGCGACGAATCGGGAGATTCAACCCTATGCCTATGGCATCAGTGGCTATGATCATGTCCGTTTGACCTTCGCTGAACATCCTCACCTGTTTTTTTCTTGTTTCTGCTGGAAGCTTTCCATACAAAACGCTAACCTTGTATCCACGCTTCTTTAAATCATCTGCAATTTCCATCACCTTCGAACGAGAGAAAGCGATGAGTGCATCCCCTTTCCGAATTGAATACGGGTATGAGAACGTTTCCTCCTCTACACTGAGCGGCGTACTACGCTCATACATATTCACTTCATACGTGTCCCCACATTCTTCAATCAATCGTTTGTAAAAGTCGACCGCATGAACCGAACCGCACAAATGAATTTCCTTTGCTCGTAATCCAAAAACCGCTTTTACCCATGCATAACCTCTTTCGGGGTCTTCGATCATTTGCATCTCATCAATAACAGCCACTTCCAAATCTTCTTGAAAAGGCGCCACTTCAATAGTAGAAGAACGATGGTTCGCACCTTTTTCTATTTCAATGGTTTCTCCTGTTATCAGGTCACACGGTATACCGTTACTATCCAATTTCTCCTTAATTTCATGAGCTAAAAGCCGAATAGGCGCTAGATAAACACCTGAGGAAGCCCCTTTAAGCCTTTCGACTGCGTGATAGGTCTTCCCTGAATTTGTTCCACCGACATGAAATATAAAATGCCGTTTCTTCTCACGAACAGAAGGAAACTCCTCTTTTGGGTGACGAAAAGACATTTTTTCCTGAATTTCATCCACTAACGGAGTGGAACCGTGAACGGATTCAAGATGCCGTAATGCTTTTATTAACCCATTCTTTCGGTAATATTTTCTCGTATTCTTCGAAAATAAATGGTGTAAAGGCGTGTTATACCCCCACTCTTTCAATACATAAGAACCGATCTCATCCATTTTAGCCAAAGCCTCTTGATACAAATTGCTCAAATGCTCTTTTTTCCCATTCTTAGCATACCAGTTCACCATATCCAGTAACTGTGATTCCAACTGGAACGCTTCTTGTATAGAATGAACCTTTTTCTGTACCACTTCCCCAACACTCTCCAACCATTCTGACTCACCTATTGAAGAAAGTTGCTCTTCTTTCTTTAACTCATCAAATCGTTTTTGGCCATTACCATTCAGTCCTTTTTGTCGACAATAGTGATCCATTACGTTTTCTAAACCAAATTTTTCGTATAGCTTCCCGTTCTCATTTATAAATCCCCTGGCGGTTTTGCTTTTTATGTCCAGCACCATAACCATGCTTTCGACGGCAGCCTTTTTCGCATTTTCCAAACTCTTTCGAACAAAAGGGTCAATAGATTTAGATTCTCGTTTTCCAGCCTTCTTTTGACACCTCTTTATATTTTTATAAAGACACATCCATTCCTTTTCATGCTGCATTTTTTGTTGAAGGTCTTGGGGCTTTTCGTGAAGTAGTCTTTCGTATTCTCTGATATACTCCTTAGCGCTTTTCATTATAATCCTCCCAGCTTTTTGTTTAATTGTATTGGATTATAACAAATATTTTGAAAGTTCATGAAAAAACCTATCGACAGAATGCGGGCACCAAAAAAGCCCCTGAAGGGGGCTCCTTATAAAATGTCTTATCTTCACCCTTGTTCATACCTCATCTCTATGCATTCACCTTTTTTGGTTCTGCATATAAATGTCCCTACGCGATCTGTGAAACCAATTCTGGCATCTCCCGTCAAACCAATCCCATCCTGCCAATGTGTTTTACCGTATAAAAGATCTTTCCCATCAATTTCATAAAAATATAAGGATCGATTTTGTTGCTCGCCGTATAAAACCAACACATTATCAATCCATTTCATATACGCATTGATGAGAACAATCGTGGTACCTGCCCCCTTAAACACAACCTCGGTTTTGTTTTCACCTCTTTGAAACAGGGGCAAATTGCTCCAGCGTTTTTTCAAATAAAATCTATACCTGACACGCAATTTCTCAAGCATACGTTCCCCTCTCTTCGTTTTCACTTATTATAATCATTATTATTGGAATGAGTGAAAGAGAAAGAACCGTTTTTTTTGTAAAAAATTCGTCCATGAAATTCCTTCTGGTGAAGCGTATGCTATACTATGCAAAACGTTCAGAAAGGGAGTTTGTTATGGATTCGTGGCATATCTATATCCGATCACTAAAAAATTATGATAGGTTCGTTCAGCCTTACATTCATGGATCAAGCGTTGCAAAACAAAAATTTATGTACTTTCTAAATAATTTGAAGGTTCAACACGTCGATTTCATTCCTGAAGACTGGGGGAATTATCACGTTCACTTTTTCTTGCACAAAACTGAATTCCTGTTAACCAACGCAAAAGGAACGGCCTTCGGTCCTGAAGTATTCGACCTCGAAGAGTCAGTCGTTTATAAGGTGGATGAAGGCGGGGGGAAGGAGATTTTCGACCCTCTACAAGACCCTAAATATAAAACGTGGCTCTGGAATGGCGTAATGAATTCCGCATCTTTTAAGAGCTGCATAAATCAATTTGCCACACCTTTTTTTGAAAACCTGTCCCCTGCCATGGAAGACGAAATGGAACACAATCTTTTAAAGATGTATACGTTCACAAAAAAACTTCCGTCTATTAAACGGAATGATCCCTGCCCATGCGGAAGTTCCGCAAAATACAAAAAATGTTGTGCTGTTTAAAAAACATAAAAGCAGCCGATTGGCTGCTTTTATTTTACGCGTTTTGTCCCTAAGTAACGCGCACTCCAATAAGAATTGCTCATACTGCTCACTTCTACGCCGTCGCTTCCGCTATGAATGAACGTACCGTTCCCTAAGTATATACCCGCATGAGATGCACCTTTTTTATAGGTTTCAAAAAAGACCAAATCACCCGTTTTTCGTTTGGAACTTTTTACAAATGACGTATTCCCGCTCGACCAGAGACCTGCAACTGTTCTAGGAAGAGCCTGTCCGTTCTGTTTAAACACATAATTGATGAATCCGCTGCAATCAAAACCGCCAGGAGCGCTTCCTCCCCATTTATAAGGGGTGCCGATGTACTTCATGGCTTCCTGGACAACCGATACATCCGTACTTGATACGGGATCTTCTGAGCGAACCACGCCTTGCTTAACTTCTCCTGCGAGTTTCAATGTTTGACCAATATAGATCAAATCAGAGGACAAACCGTTAAGTTGTTTTAACTGGTTAACCGTCATCCCATTCGAACGACTGATTCCCCATAACGTATCCCCTTTTTGAACCTTATAGGAGCCTTTAAGAGTAGGCGTGCTCTTACTTTGTTGAACTGGTGCTGGCGGAACACTCAGAACTAGCGTTTGGCCCACATAAATGATATCGGACGAGAGCCCGTTCATCTGCTTCAAATGGCTCACTGTCATCCCATTCGAACGACTGATTCCCCACAACGTATCCCCTTTATCCACTCTGTGTTGCGTTGCTGCCTCAGCGGTTTCTGCAAACACCATAATCCCCATTGTTGCTACCCCTGTGATGATCAACCGTTTTACATTCTTCATAACATTCTCCTCGTGTTTTTTCTTTTATTAAACACGATTACGAGATAGTGGTCTACCATTTTTTGTTCGCAATCTATTAAAATCATTTATTAACATTCCCAAAACCCTCGCTAATAAAGGTTTTTATATAAATATTACATTTATGTTTCAATAGAATAAAACAAAAAAAGAGGTTCTAAGAACCCCTCCTTTTGACGCATCACTTTTTATAAAATTCGATTCGTGCCACTCCATCGTTTAGAACATTCCCCCCATCGAAAAAGACGCTGAGATCACCAAACCCTTCTTCTTTTAAAGCATCATATATATCTTTGGTATACAGGGGATCATGGAGCTTTTCCTCTCCTCGCCCATAAAGAGCAAACTCCAAATGCTTGATCTCAGGATAATCCCTGATCATGTATGCCTTTTTAGGGATGGCTTCTTTTTCTCCCTGATGAAGGACGAAACCCTTCTCCTTTAACACAGAAAGAACTTTCCGTTTAAGGTGTTCCACTCTTTATCACCCCTTTAATGGTTTCAATAGACTTTTGTTATTAGGATCTATTTTTACTATATGAACAAGATGTATACTTATGAAAACTTGTTTTTCCATAATCTGATCCTCTTGGAGCTGTTTCTGGCAAGGTTGAACAAGAGGCAAAAAGAAAAGACCCGTTCGGAGGTGTTGACAGCACGCTCTGAAGGGGGTTATTTGATGTTTTGGTTAGGACAATTAATCCCTATCGGACGATCTCACGGATTCCCGCTTGTCTACCTAAATCTCACCTCATGTTTCAACAAATGAAAGGTGGTCATTACTATGGTTTTTAGCATCCACCTCATGATCTTTTTAAACATTTTTTATTCCACTCGCTCCCCCGAATGCTACAATGATCGTAACAGAGAGGAGGGATGACCTATGAAAGAAAAAAGAGCGCATTTTAGAATCCCCTTAAAACACAAGCACGTCCCCATTACCACCTACACAGAGAAAGGCTTATATTCTGGTCTATTGCAAGATTTAAGTAAAGGTGGCGTGGGATTTGTATCACGCGAACCGATTGAAGGGACAACCATAACCGTCTATTACACCTATCAAAATCAATTTTATCGCGAACTGGTGGAAGTGAAATCTATTATTAAAATAAAGGACGGATACCGCATTGGATGTGCTTTTACGGGCATCCCTTCCGTCTTAAAGAATCAATCTCTCGACTGGACCCCGCATCCGTCTGCGATGAGCGCATTTGCCATGTAAACAGATCAAAAATTTGATCTGTTTTTTCTATTTTATCTATTCATCGTCATAAGACTCTTTGCTACAATACGCAAAACATTAGTTAGGAGCAACTCTTATGAGGCTAATCACCCATGATGGAACATTTCATGCAGACGAAGTTTTTGCGTATGTGTTTTTAAAAGAATTATTCCCACACGCCCCTCTTATTCGGACGAGAAACCTATCCCTCATTCAGGAAGATGACATTGTTTTCGATGTAGGGGGAGGCTTGTATGACCACCATTCCATCCAAAAAACGTATCGGAATGGGATCCCTTATGCTTCTTCAGGCTTGGTTTGGAAAGATTATGGCAGGCGCATTATTCAGAAGCATGGCGTTAAACGCCCCGTTGCCTTGGATAAAATACACCAACTAGTTGACGAACGGCTCATTCAGGCTTTGGACGCCCATGACAACGGATACGATATCTCCGCTAGTATGCCTCTGTTAAGCACTTCAGACATTATCATGCTTTACAACCAGGACAAAGATCATGGTTTTGAAGAAGCCGTCCGATTCGCTACGCAATTGTTTCGAAACCTGTTACGCAAGCTTAAAGCTTCAACAGACGCTTATGGAATTATAAAAAAAGCGTTACGAAACAGAAAAGATCGCGAGATCCTCCTGCTTCCTTGCTCATGCCCATGGGTCGGTCCCTTGCTTGACCTCGATAAAAAAGAAGATATACAGTTCGTGATTTATCCTGATGATACAGAAGGCTATCGACTCCAGGTTGTGCCCAAACGGGTAGGCACTTTTGACCCGAGAAAAACCCTTCCGCCTGCATGGGCTGGCAAAAATGGAACAGAATTAAACGCGTTAACAGGTATACAAGATGGGATTTTTTGTCATGCAGGCCTTTTTATTGCAGGCGCTTTAAGCATTGAATCTACATATCATTTGGGTCAGATTGCGGTAAGGGAAGGGATCGAATCCTGATCCGCAAAGAATTGAACTTTTTTGATCCGCCTCTCTGTTTTGCAATTATGATGGGTGATATAAGGAGGGAGGATTAAAAATGAAACATTTTTTTGCTCACTTACCTAATGGGGACATTGTCCGAAAAACACAGGTGCATGATGCGCTGTATTCGATTATTTTAGCTTTGAAAAAAGGCAAAATTCCTGATATTGAGATCGATATTATCACAAAAACCCTTTCTAAAACCATTCTTCTTCACGACTGGGAAGACGGTTTTTATCCGATATTTGATTGCGGAATCGAGATCCGTTCTGTTTAGCTTGCATTTTCCAAAGAGGGGGATCCCCTCTTTTTTTATTTTTCCTCTACCAGAAGACATATCAAACCAAGCATGCTCATAGGGTAGGCCAAGGAGGTCTATTCTGTGGCGCATATCGTTACCATCAACCATTTAACAACGGAAATCCAGCAGCAATTACACCTGCTGTCCTCGAAAACGAGAAACCAGCACTTCATAACCTTATCCGACGAGGGATGTATTGTATTAAATGTTTTTTTTCCACTTCACCCCGTTATGAGAGCACTAACAAAAGAAAACATTCCCTTCCAATACACCAATACACACCTTTAATTGGGCGCAACTCCTCTTCCGCCTTGGCATACCATGGTAAAGAGGAGAGAGAACATGTTCACGTTACACGCATTCAATCTAAGGATGGGCTTGCAGCGGATAACCGACAACGTTCCGCTGATTCAATGCCTTTTATTGCTGAATAGCGGCGGGTAACCGCACAGCTCATTGACCTTCCAATGAAGGTCAATTTTAATTTGGAAAAAAGAGAGCGGAACGCTCTGAAGATAAAAGGGATATTATCCTTTTTATGGAATGGATATGCAAAGAGGTGGAAAGCGAATATGAGGAAACGTATGTTCAAGAAAATAACTGCCATTGGTTTTATTTTTACCTTATTCTTATTGGTTGGATGCGAGAAAGAAAACCCTCAGAATCGAATCCCAATTAACCCTAATACCGTTATACACGAAGGAGAAGGGACGTTTTTAGGCTTTTTCGGAAACGATAAGATGGATGTTTTGTACAACGAGAAAAAACGAATGTTTACGATTACGAAAGATGTGAAAGAGTTGTCCAATAGTTTAAAATCTGGAGACGAACTCTCTTTCACCTACACCCGTAATGAGTACGGGGACATGTTTTTGAAAACTCTTGTTATAACAGCCGCTGTTTCAAATCAGAGTCCTCCACCAGAAAAAAAATCAGAAAAAGATGAAAATGAATCCATCACGACTTCAACATTCATGTCCGCATCCCTGGAACCAGAACTTTCCTTAACAAACAACAAAATCGTCTATACTTCAAATGAGAGCAACTACGTTCTGGTAGAACCTTTGCCTGCTGATACCGAGATCAAACCAGAAAGATGGCATGCGGCGGGTATTTTAAAAGAGATCGGGGATTTAAAAGAACTCAAAGGAGATAAGATGCCCGATTCTTATTTTAAAACCGCTTCATTCTTGTTTACAGCTTCTAATGACTCCCTCAAACAATACATTGCTGTAAAAGAAATTGATCACAAGCTGTACAGATTCACCATCAACTTCACAAACGGAAGCACAGGCGAAGACGCCGAATCATTATTATGGAAAGCTCTTCATACCATCGAAATTAAAAACCCGTCATGACATCATGAACGGGTTTTTAATATTTTTGGGTATGCACCATTTCTACTCATCTCTCAAGATAAGGCATAGGATCAACAACATTGGATTTTTCATAGTTCCATAAACCATCTTTATGAATTTCAAAATGCAAGTGCTGACCTGTCGAATGCCCTGTATTTCCCATATAACCGAGCAACTGACCTCTCGCGACGATTTCCCCTACACTCACTTCCCGATTTCTCATATGGGCATAGAGTGTTTCGTATGTCTTTCCATCAAAATCGTGTTGTACGAATACAACATTTCCGTAGGAACTTGATTCATAAGACCTCCGCACCACACCGTCCGCGCTTGCAACAATAGGAACAGTACCGCTTTTAGCTATATCAATACCATTATGATTTACACCCCACCTTGGTCCGAAAGACGATGTGTAACTCCCTTGAGCTGGGTGCATGAATTGACTTACGCTTACAGCGATTTCATCACCAATTTGAATAACATCCGTTAACCCAGGATTCCACTCTTTCAATTTATCTACGCTCACCTGGTACAGCCCACTTATGGCATACAACGTATCACCACTTTTCACAGTATGATAGATCGGGTGCATAACCGCATCATCCACAACAGGAGGGGTCTCCACGACAGGCTCTTCCGTTTCGGTTGGTTGAGATGTTTTCAGCATCTGGTCGGTTTTAAGTTCATTCGTATGTAAATTGTTCCAATCTATTAATTTCTGGTAATCGATGTTTATTTTTTCACCAATCAGATACAAGTAGTCCCCTTTTTGAACGTAATAAACCGTTTCTCCATCATAAGTTGGCTGAAGATAATCACCGTGCACATACCCCACAACGGAACCACTTCTTATCTTCCTCCATTCTCCTTCCTCTTGAAGAACATCCACCCATCTTCCCGTTTCTAACTTAGAAAGAATCGGAGCATTGATCGAGGCACTTTCTCTTACATTCAAGTGCTCATCCCCTGTATGTACAAGACGCATATAGAGCACTTCTTCTTTTTCTGTTTGAACGACTTCCTGTTCTTTTATCACTGGTTTTTGAATCGATATCTCCTTGGTTTTTGCATCATAGGATACCTTTGACTGGAATCCTTCACTGACAAACCGAATCGGAACGAAGGTTCTTCCTCCTACCAGGGTTGGCTTCGTATCCATCTCTGACACCTTATTATTAATCGTATACTGTTTATTATTAATGGTAAGCTTCATAACCCTTTCTTTGTTCGTTACCGTCACAACTTTAGCTTTGCTGTCCCATTTCACATCATACCCCAGCCCCTCGCTAATGAAGCGAACAGGAACCATTGTTCGATTATCTGCATTAACATAAGGTTTTTGATCTGGAAATTCAACGGACTTGTTATCCACTTTCACAAGTATAGCAGATGCACTCTCCATCAATAAGCAAACCGTCAATGCGCTCGTGACGACGACCTTCCTCCATTCTTTTCCCATAATCTCCCTCCTTTAAAAACGCTCCTTTTATGCAGGCAGCGTTAACCCTTCACATATTTAAATACAAGGGACTGCCTTATTTTCTTTTAAATTGTGTTAAAATGTTTCCGTACAAAGGAGGAGATAAAATGAGCTTAAACCCTCAACAACAACGTGCAGTAAAGCATCGTGACGGTCCCCTGCTTCTATTAGCTGGCGCTGGAAGCGGCAAAACAACCGTTCTTATGCATCGCATCGCTTCCATGATTCAGTCTGGCATTCATCCCTGGCATATTCTCGCCGTTACCTTTACGAATAAAGCAGCAAAAGAAATGAAAGAACGGATAACCAAACATGTACAGAGGGATTTGGTTAAGGATGTTCACCTGAGCACTTTTCATTCGTTCTGCCTTGAAGTACTCAAACAAGAATCCTCTTTTTCATTCGAGGTAACAACACCTCAGCACGCAAAAACGGATATGAGACAACTCTTGAAAGGAAGAACAAGAATAAAAGAAAACACCGTACTCGGGTACATATCGCTATTAAAAAATGAAATGATCGACAGCCGCACCTACCTAAGCTATCGTTCCAGGAACCCCTATATCGAATGGGCCAACGTAAAAAAGATCCTCACTAACATGGATCCCTCTCACAAAGAAGTATTAGATTGGGCCTATGAGGCGTATGAAGAGGTAAAAAAAGAAAAAAGTCTTTATGATTTTGATGACCTTATCCTTGAAACCATTCACTTATTTTTGCATCACCCACATATTCTCAAACGATACCAAAAACGTTTCCAATATATTATGGTGGATGAATATCAGGATACAAACCGCTCCCAGTATGCTTTGATGCACCTTCTTGCTTCTTCCCACCGCAATATAGCCGTAGTAGGAGATGACGCTCAATCGATTTATGCCTTTAGAGGCAGCGACATCCGAAACATCCTCCAATTTGAGCAAGACTATCCCGAGGCTGTCACGATTAAGCTGGAAGAAAATTATCGTTCCACAAAAGCCATCCTAAATGCTTCTAATGAGCTGATCTCTCATAACACAAAACAACATCCTAAACACCTTTTCACATCCCATCAAACAGGGGACCCCGTATCCATTTACAGAGCGGACGATCCTCAAAATGAAGCCGATTACATCGCTGAAACCATCTTATCCCTAACTAAAAATAAAACCTATTCATACAACGACTTTACCGTTCTGTTTCGTTCCAACTCGCAAAGCGCTCCTTTAGAGAACGCATTCCGAGATTGTAACATTCCTTACGTTCTTTTATCTGGGCAGGGCTTTTTTGAACGAGAAGAAATTCAAGACATCCTTCACTACTTATACTTCATTCACTCTCCTTTCTATACCGCCTCCTTTGATCGGATTATCCGAAAACCCAAACGGCGAATAGCGGAAGCCACCATAAAAAAGATCGTAGAGAGAGCCTACGATCAAGATCTTTTGCAGGTCCTGCAAAATCCAGAAGGAATCGTTCGGATGCAGAAAATTGCAAAAAATGAAGCTATTCAATTCGTTTCCATGATTACGTATTTACAGGAAATCGCGCAATCCAATAGCGTATCCAGAGTAATAACTGAATTGCTCCGTTTAACAGATTATGAGAATAAAGTTCTTTCAAATTATAGCGAACATATAAAAAATGAAAAAAAGTCCAATATCAGCCATCTGCTTGAATCTATTTTCACGAGGGAAAAGAAAGAACAACGCACCATCAATCTGAAAAACTTTTTAGAAGAAATCACTCTCTATAATGAAAAAACAGCGGACAAGAAAGAAAGCACATCCGTTCAACTTATGACGATCCATGCATCCAAAGGACTTGAATTCCCTTATGTGTTTGTTTACGGTATGAATGAGAATCTTTTTCCTGCTTATTACGCTATTAAACCAGGCGATCCTTTCGCTACCTATGAAAACCAAGAAGGCGTTGAGGAAGAACGCAGGATGTGCTATGTCGCTTTTACAAGAGCACAAAAACACCTAAGCTTAACGTTTTCCCGTCAGCGATATAAAAAAAACGGCGAAGCCATGGCTCTGCTCCCGTCCCGTTTCTTACATGAATTTCGTACCGATCACAAACGACTTACCCAATAAGCCTCTCTTAGGGCTTATTTTTTTCTTGAAATCAGTTCATCAACATGATGGCGAAATTCTTCATCCTTCGTGTACTCCCGAACCAGCCATAAAACATTAAAAATAAGCATTCGTTGAGTATATGTGGCATTTTTAATTTCTACTTTTTCTCCCAAACCGTTAATCAAATATCGTTCCATCAATGGAACCAAGGCCTTAGAGACAAATGAAGGTGTTACCTCTTTGATATCCTTAAAGTCCAGCGAAATCCGCTTCCCCTTTTTTAACTCTTTTTGAACCAAATCCACTAAGATGGCCCCGTGAAACTTTGTGAGCCGATCTGTTTTAAACCAATCAAGTAACACATATTCCATTGACCTCTCCCCCTTGCCTTATCTATTGTTACACCTTTCCTGGTTTTCCTAGTTTTAATTGCGGATAGGTCATATAGAAATGTTGTTTCGTTTGTTTTACGCTCACCACATAGACATCAACCTTTTTGGTTTTATCGCTTGTTTTAAACCCGATTCCTCCACCTTTCCACTGGTCATTCAGTTTTAACGGATCGGTTGTCCTGATCCGAACCGTCTCCCCCGCTCCGTTTCTTTCTATGACCTCCAATTGCACAACCCCTTTCCCTTTCACCTCGACTTCAATTGTATAGGTCTCCTCCCCTTTGATATCCTCCAGTTGAACATAAGCACCTTCGCCTCTACCCGCTGTTTCGACATAAACATAGTCTGACAATGGTTGAACAACCCCTCCATGAGGGATCCATGTATTTGCTATTCCGATCATTGAAAGCAGTATAAACATCTTCATTCTATTCACTCCTTTTTTCTTATCGTTCTCTTGTTTCAATCCTTTCATTCCTCCCCTGATTGACAAGGAATATTGCCCCTTATTACGAGAGAACGATAAGCGAACAGAACAAATATTTATAATAAAAAAACTCCGAAACCCCGAAGTTTTTTCTTGAGTCCATCCATAAACAACAAGCACTACTCTTCAATCGGTTCCAGATAATATAAATGCAAGGCTTCAGGTTTAAGCAAAGTGATTGTTCGCTTCGTCTTGTATCCTTCCGCTTTTATGGTGACCAGAGCAGGAACAAAGTTGCTGTTTGCATAAATAAATCGCCCTTTTCCCGACAAATCAGACGTGAACTTAAGAGGCAGCTTCGGGAACACATTCACTTTCGCATCACGGACAAACTCATCTTTCACAAGCGGGTCTGTTTTTACCTCTATAATCGTCTGATACACATGATCATTTTGATAATAATGAAGACCTCCACCTACAATCAGACCAGCTAAAACAGCAATCAAAAACCCCCTAATCATAAATCCCCCTCCTTTTTTAACGTCTTACCACCATTCCAAAAGGCGTTTCTTCAGATGGTTATATGGATCAGGAGCGTAGAGGCTGTTAAAAAATAAGCGATCATAGAGATCCTGCAACAATCCAACATCAACCAACCCCACTTTCTCCACTTTTTCAACTGCCGCTTCTATACACTTATCCCGTTCCCCGAATTGTTTGATCCATTTCCAACGCATTTCATAATCTGCTCCTGTTAGCTGTCCTAAGATGCGAAACACAATTGCGTTATCAGGGCTCCCTAACGTTTTTCCTTCAAGCAGATTAACCACCCATATATCATACAAAAGACCAATTTTTTCAAACCTATTGTTCATTCCCGAGCCCCCCTTTATAGCAAAATAGCAAGCATGTTCGTTTCAATCTAGTTTTTACCATCATTTCTTGCGAAACATTTTCCCTTGTCTCGTTTTTCTGTGGTATAAGGTTTAGAAGAACATAGGTATAACACTAAGGAGGAAATACGTGATGAAAACCAATATAAGCTCGTATACAAATAAAGAACAGGTCGAAAAGGATTTAAAAAGAATGGGGTATGGCATTCATATTGACCTTTGTAAAGTGATGACGGAATTTAACCTTTTAACTATTGAAGAAAGACGATCAATCTTAACCGATCACCTTAGATTTCAACCTTCGTTTGTTAAGGACGTGTTTTACGCATATGGGAATCGCCCAAACGAATTGAACCAACTTCTTGAGTCCAAACCTCTAAGAATTGAATACGACCGTTTATATCTAAACCGAGACACATCCGTATCCGTATAAAGCGAGTTTTCTCGCTTTTTTTATTGACTTTTACCTTGTTTACTCTATATTTAAATGACCTAAGAGGTGCACCCTTTTAAATTCGCTGACTTCTCACTGCACCTCTTAAATGACCCCAGATAATACAATGATAAAAACTCATATCAAAGATATGAGTTTTTTGTTGACATCACCCAATTACCGAATATAGTGATGAGGAGAAGTTAGCACACTGAAGTTGACGGACTTGATCAATCAGTTAATTTCACAGAAAGCCACCTTAGGCTGATCACCTGAGGTGGCTTTTCTGTTTCTCTCACTTGTTCCTTGCCTTTTCTAGCAAACCTGGCAATTCATGCTGTTCAATAGACGTGTGCAAGAGTAAATGTTCAGCTATTGTTTCCACTACTGAAAAATGAGTTTCCATCAGCATTTTTGTTTCTTGATAAAACTGGTCCCTTAAATGTTTTAACAAATTTTGTAACCACTCCGCATTTTCATCCAACTTTTCAACATAGAGATTCTCTGCCCCCTCGCTCATCCCATATCTGGCAACATAAGCGAGAAGCTGTTGATTTGCTTGCTGGAGATCACTCATAGCTCCCGTTGTATAGTTGCCGCCCCCCATAAGATCCTCCACGGCTCTCCCTGCTAACATCATCATGATGTCATGCTTGATATCTGTTTTTGTCAGCATAGCCTTTTCTTCGCCAGACGGGGACACGTGCCCTAATGACTCACCGTGAGGAGTGATTGTGATATACGCGACCCCTTTATACCCTTCTTTATGGAGCAATATCCTAGCAGCCGCATGACCTGCCTCGTGGTAAGCCACAAGCCTCTTTTCCTCCTCTGAGATCCTCCGATTGGTTTTAACGCCTGCCACGATTTCAGAAAAAGCTTCTCGTAACGTTATGATGGTAATGGTTTTCTCTTGCTTCCTCTTAGCAATCAATGAAGCTTCATTCACTAATTTATCTAAGTCAGCATTTGAGAACCCTTGTGTCTGCTGTGCCAGGACGCGCGCATAATTGGTTTTCAAAACCTCTTCGCTTACAACCTTTTTCTTTTTGTTCAAGTACAACGAGATGATCGCTTCTCTCTCTTGTAAATTTGGTCTGTTAATATGAATGATGCGATCAAATCGACCCGATCTTGTTAACGCCTGATCCAGGACGCTTGATAAATTCGTGGCTGCAATAACAATGATACGCGACTCTTTTTTAAATCCATCCATTTCTGTTAACAATTTATTGATGGTCTGATTTGTTTCCTGAACCGTACGATTTTCCCGTTTCATCCCCACTGCATCAATCTCATCTATGAATAAAATAGCTTTCCCCTGTTCTTCTGCCTTTTTGCGAACCGTCTTAAATATCTTCTCAACTCGACGCGCTCCACTTCCTACGTATCGATCTTCTATATCCGACCCAGAAAGTTGAAACATAGGCGTATCGGTTTCTCCAGCCAATGCCTTCACAAACAAGGTTTTCCCCATACCAGGCGGCCCTTCCAATAAAATCCCCTTTGGAAGCCTGCTCTCATAGTGTTTGTAATCATCTGGATTGCTCAAAAAATCAACCAGCTCTTTAAACATATCCTTCACATAATCATAACCTGCTATATCCCGAAATGTTGTTCCCTCTTTTTGAACCTCTTCTACTTTAAAACCGCCAAATCCATCCGAAAACATACGGATAAAAAACAAGAGTAAAAGCAAAAAAATTCCGAGGCGAAATAGCTCAACAATCTGAGTCGACTTGGATGTATCACTTGATTTAAGCGTTACGTCTACTCCAGATTCTGATAGCCGTTGCACAAATTCTACATTTTCACTAATAAACAATTTAGGCAATTCTACAATGTAGGTTACCTCGTCCAGCTCATACGTCAATTGATTGGTCTTTTCAGAAACAAAAACTTCATTAACGCCGCCAAACTCTTTATGTTCAACTTTCTCCATAAATACCGAGAACGGCTCTTCCTCTTCCTTTTTTTCCTTCTGGTGGTAGACCATCAACAGAGCAATTCCCACTAAAACAAACACCCCCACCCAAAACCCTTTCTTCTTGAGTGCCTTTTTTAGTTCATTCATAGACCCACCCCTTTCCCACGTACTACTGTATTTTCATACAGATAGCAACCTTTCCCATAAATTGTTTGACGTAAATATGTTTTTTTATTTTCTATACACAAATAAATGCAAAATACGCTAATATATAGATGTTCAACTATTTGTAAAAAGAGAGGGAGATCATATGAATGCAGTATGTAAACATTGCGGAGGAGCACCTGTCCAAGCCATTCTAGAAATTCGGGTAAACAACTCCAAACAACCACTGCCCTTATGCGCATCCTGTTTTAAAAAAATCAACAAGAGCATTCCCCCAAAACCTATCGGTACCATGGAAGAGCTGATGGATTTTTTATTTAGAAGTGCAAAAGATGAAGGTTTCCCGTCATATGACGAACATTCGACCCCTCGTTCAGAAAAAGGAGACAAAAGCACGAAAGTACGTGAAAAGAAGCAGGTCCAGGAAGGAATTTTAGAACAAGAGGGGCGCAATGTGACAAGCGATGCAGCGGAGGGCAGGATCGATCCTGTCATCGGCCGTTCAAAAGAAATTGACCAGGCGCTTGAGGTTTTAAATCGTCGAAACAAAAACAACCCCTTATTTGTAGGGGAAGCAGGTGTTGGAAAGACAGCCATTGCAGAAGGCATTGCCCAGCGCATTGCTGAAGGCAATGTTCCTGAAAAATTACTCAATAAAGAAATCATTTCCCTGTCTATCAGCAACCTCGTAGCGGGAACCTCTTTCAGAGGACAATTCGAACAAAAACTCAAACAACTCGTTGCTGAATTAAAAGAACGCGACAACGTGATTTTATTCCTAGACGAAATCCATCAAATTGTCGGAGCTGGATCGTCTGAAGGGGCAACAGACGCAGCAAACATCCTGAAGCCTGAACTAGCTCGAGGGGATATTAAAATTATGGGCGCAACAACAATAGCCGAATATCGAAAATATATCGAAAAAGATGAAGCGTTACAGCGTCGCTTTCTCCCTATAATGGTTGAGGAACCTTCTGCGGAAGACACGATTGAAATGATCAAAGGAGTCAAAGACCGTTACGAAAACTACCACAACATTATCTTGTCTGATGAGGTTATCGAAGAATGCGTACATCTTTCAAAACAATACATACATGATCGGCACCTTCCTGATAAAGCTTTTGATTTAATTGATATGGCAGGGGCAAAACTCAACCTTCAAATGAGCGAAGACCCTCAGAAAGAAAAAAAAGAGGCACTAGCTCAACTTGTTGCCCGTAAAGAGGAATGCATTCAACAACAAAAATTCGAAAGAGCGGCAGACTACCGAGATCAGGAACTAAAACTTCGGAAAACGATTGAAATGGCCGAATCCTCAGGAGAGTACCAGGAGGCCAAGCGGGTTACAAAAGAAGAGATTCAAAAACTAGTTGAACGACAAACGGGCATCCCTGTTCGAAAACTTCAAGAACAGGGCAAAGAACGAAACATCCTTCAAAATCTGCACCAGAGCTTATCATCGGAAATTATCGGTCAGGACCACGCGGTTAAAAGCGTATCAAACGCAATCAGAAGAAGCCGAGCAGGCCTCAGAAAGAACAAACAGCCCATCGCATCCTTCTTATTTATAGGTCCGACAGGAGTAGGGAAAACCGAACTGTCAAAAGCCCTTGCGAAACATCTTTTCGGCAGCGAAGAAGCATTGATCCGTATCGATATGAGCGAATACATGGAACCTCACAGTGTATCCAAACTTATAGGATCTCCTCCAGGTTACGTGGGATACACCGAACAAGGACAGCTGACAGAGAAAATCAGAAGATCGCCTTATTGCATTATCCTTTTAGATGAGTTCGAAAAAGCTCATCCAGATGTTCGTAATATTTGGTTGCAGGTGCTGGCGGACGGCCAGTTAACGGACTCCCACGGTCGTAAGGTTTCCTTTGACAATACGGTTATTATCGCAACAAGTAATGCAGGAGAGGACGCTCGGCACAAACACACCTTGGGCTTTGACTCAGGTGATGCAACGCAGCAATTAACGGCCATCGAAACACTCAAAGATTCTTTTCCTCCTGAACTCCTGAATCGCTGGAGCAGTATCATTCAATTTAATCGACTAACGATTGAAGATGTAAAGACTATCGCGGGTCTCCTTATGGACGAACTCCAGGAAACATTAGCGGGTCAATCCATTACCATCAAAGTGACTGATCATGCCAAAGAACGGTTGGCGGAGATGGGGTACAGCCCTGAGTTTGGAGTAAGACCTTTGCGTCGAGTCATAGAAGAATACGTGGAAACAGGCATTTCTGACATCCTGATCGACGATCCTGAAACATCTCATCTTCTTGTAGAAACTAATCAACAAAACGAGATCGTCGTCTCGAAACGATAAGAACCGCTTACAAGCGGTTCTTTTTTAAGGATTTTTCTTAAACTCGGCTAATACATGTATAAAACGGTTACATAGAGGTGTTTGCATGAAGAAACTTTATTTTTTTGTATCTTTTTTGATCATCCTCGCAACAAGTGTTTTTCTCTTTCTTCCGCCCTATTTCGAAGTTGACGAAGGAGACGTAGATATTTATCACGGAGCATCAGTCAAACAAATCGCTTCTCTCCTGGAAGAATTCGACATCATTAAAAACAAAGACATTTTCTACTACTACATCCGCTTCAGGCAGCTGTACGAAGAAAAAACGAAGGAATCCGCATTCCCCGTTGATTTCAAAGAAGGCTCCTACACCATTCAATCAGGTGACTTCCATTCTCTCATCGATCAATTAAACGAGGGCTCCGCTGATACGGCTCCTTCTTTCGTCGTTACCATTCCTGAAGGATCAACCATAACAAAAATAGCGAAAATTATTAGCGAATCAGGATATGTTACGGAACAAGAATTTCTTGACTATGTGAACCATCCTGACACGTACCATACTCTTAGAGACACCTACACCTGGCTCCCCCCTTTGCGGGAAGAGGTCATTCTTTATCCGTTAGAAGGATACCTTCAAGCTAATACGTATTACTTCCCGCAAACTCCATCTGTTGAGAAAATCGTGAGAATGATGCTCGAGGAAACGGATGGCTGGTTGGAACGAAATGCATCGCTAATTAATAAGACAGGCTTTTCGTTTGTCGAGGTCCTTACCCTCGCTTCTGTTGTTGAAGCAGAATCAAAGTTTACAAGAGACCGCCCAAAAGTCGCCCAGGTTTTCCTGAACCGATTAAAACAGGGGATGAAATTAGAAAGCGATATGACCGCCGCCTACGCCAACGGTGAACACAAAGTCTTTATGTACAACAAAGACATTAAAACAAACTCCCCCTATAATACGTACCACACAAGCGGACTTCCCGCTGGTCCAATCAACAGCCCTAGTTCAGAAAGTTTTGTGAGTATCCTTAAACCAGAAGGTGAAGGTTTTAAGGCTCTTTACTTTTACGCCAAACCAAACGGAGAAACCTTTTATGCGGATACTTTTAATCAACATGAACAAAACCGAAAAAAATACGAGCACCTTTGGAAAGAATTAGAGAAAGCTGCGGCCCCGTAAGCCACAGCTTTCTCTAATTCATTTTATCTTCGATACGGGCTATAAACCCCCTCTCCCCACCTGGATTGCCATCTATATATCGCTTTACGTTTTCTCTGATATAATTAAGGTCGCTGGTCTTTTTCTCATAGGTATGGAGAGCTCGAAGAAGTTCTTCTTCTTGATTTTTTGAACCCAACAAATCCACAACCGTTTTTTTCACCTTTTCACTCCTCTATGGAACAGCATAAAACACCTTTTATGAAATCCACCCTAAGACGGTTTCGAGCCCCTTCAAAAATGCACTTTCGACGTAACGCAATAAAAACAAAGCAAGAATAGGCGAAAGATCAATTCCTCCTATCGGTGGAATCACCTTTCTGAAAATCCCCAGATAAGGTTCTACAAATCGTTCTAGCCATCCTATCATTTTGTGTTCTCTCAAAGGCGGTATCCACGAACTGAATATGTATATGATAATCATAAAATAATACACTAAAAAGCCATAACTTATAATGGCAAACACCCTATCATCCCCTCCGACTTACTTTCTTGTAAAAAAACGATTGCTCAGCTTTAAACCCGTATCGAGATGGATGGAAGATCTGTTCTGTACTCCCTACAAACAAGTATCCATCAGGTTTCAAGGACCGATGAAAGCCGTTGTACAAATCCTTCTTCGCTTCTTCTTTGAAGTAAATCATGACATTTCGACATACAATCAATTCCCACTCCTCTTTCTTAAAGTCTTCCTCTTTAAGAAGATCCGATTGTCTGAACGTGACACACCTTTTCACTTCTGGTAAAACTTCATAATCCCCATCTTCCCTCTTCCTAAAATATTTTCTCCTAAAGCGATCTCCGCAATTTTTCATCCCTTTTTCGCTATAAACTCCCTGTCTTGCTTTCTCTAAAACGGATTCATCAATATCTGTGGCATATACTTTTATGTATTCTAAGGGCAAAAACTGATTGATAGTCATAACCAACGAATAAGCTTCTTCCCCTGTCGAACATGCCGCGCTCCAGCATTTAAACACTTTATTACGATCCAAAATTCCTGGAAGCACAACCTCTTGAAGCGTTCTCCAATGCTTCTCATTCCGAAAAAATTCGGTCACATTAATGGTTATCCGCTCTAAGAACTCTTTATATACTTTTGGGTCTTTCACAATCGCATCCAAGTAATCATCGAACGTTTGAAACCCTTTTTTTATAAAGAGGCTTTTGACTCTTCTTTCCATTTGATCCCGTTTGTAGTTGTTTAAATCGATCCCGACATGCTTATAGACTTTTTTCACAAAAATCTGGTAATCCCCACACATGCACTCATCCCCTTTTTCTCCCTTGCCTGGTACGAAAGTTTGCAGTCATCCTTGTTTTTTATACTATAAAAACCTTATATTTCCTCTTCTTCATCCTTGTATTTGAAACCGCTTCCGAAAGCAAAAGAGAGGATATCTCACCCCATTCGACGAACACCTAAATACCTTAATCCAGAGGTCATCACGAGGGAGGGGATACAGGTGGACATTGTTCGAATGGGCGAATACAAACTAACCACACAAAACCATATTTTGAGAACGAATGCGCTTGGCTCTTGTGTCGCCCTAATTCTGTGGAATCCACAAAAAAAGAAAGGCGCCATGTCGCACATCATGCTCCCCTTTCCAACTTCCAACCAACCCCCCTCCCTGTTAGGGAAATATGCCAGCACGGTCATCCCGCAATTGGTGTATTGCTTAGGTAAAGAAGGGACGCAAGCCATGCTTTTTGGCGGGGCAGCTATGTACACACCCGAAAATCAGCCTCGTCTAAATATCGGAAAACGAAACACAGACTTCACAATTGACCTACTCCGACAGATCAACATCCCCATACTTTACTCCCATATAGGCGGAACGGTATCAAGAAGTGTTGAGTTTGATTCCTCCAAACAAAAGGTAACGCTCTTTCTCCCTGAAAATAAAATCGTCATCCGTCATTTTTAAAGGCCCTTTTCAAAGGGCCTTATGTGTTAGATAAAACATGATGGTCTCATAAAAAACATACGTGTTGAATATAAAGAACCCCAGTCCCCAAAATCTGGCTGATATCCACGTCAATTCTTTCAAGGACGTGGCATCCCCAGCATTCTTAGGTGTTTTGAATGCCATTTTCATAATTCCAAAAGATGATATCCATGCTTCTGACACAATAATGACCGCAGCGGCCAGCATAAGACCAGAAACATAATTCGTAAGTCCGAAGTAGATCAGGATTGATATACAAGCCAGGACAGAGATCACCCACAACATTCCGTACAGATTCCGAATCCAAAGCACTAAACTTAAGACGAGCAACGTCGACAGCGCCCAAAACACATAGATGCTTTGTCCATTCAATACCGCAAACATAATCCCTGAGCCTACAATCGCTTCAAACGGATACCCCGATAAGGTGATCAGAATATCGGAAAAGCGACCTCGGCTATACGTGATCACATCTCCCCCTGTGTTTGCATGCAAATGAATGCGCTTGACTTTCCCTTTCAGGAGCAACGCCATAAATGAATGCCCTAATTCATGCACAAACGTATTCAATAGTTTCACATACTGCTTAAGAAACGGAATAAACAACACGAGACATATGAACCAAATCATGCAATCCTCTCCTTTTTATATTGCGTTTTTCATTTCTATCAAACATAACCCAGAGTACCTCTTCAAAATCTACGATTTAGTGGGGGAATGGGTCTTTTTTATCCCTCTCCCTAATGTTCCCCCTCCTTTAAGCATATACTAGAAACAGAGGAGGTGAAAAAAATGACTTATGAAACTCAACAGATTTGGATTAAGAAAGGCCATAAGATGTACGGCTATTGCCAGTCTTCCTGCCAAAACGCAAAAAACATGTACAATACAACCAACTTTTATATACGGCAGGTATTCACGGCTTTTAAAAGTGAAAAACCGTTACAGCCTCTTCAAGAGGAGGTTTTAAACGAGATCAAAACGAACCTTGATGGGATGAATGAGAATCAGCTCCTTGCGTACAAACGAAAGCTAGAAAAAGAGAATAAGAAACCAAAAGAGGAACGCAAAGAGATTAAAGCGAATCTGTTCCAATTGCCAACAAAAGAGAAACCGTTTCTTTCGTACGGCTTTTTAGATGCCCTGTTTAAGCGTACAGGTCAGGCTGACTATCGTTCCCTTCCCACCCAATCCAGTCAGTGGATTATGAAAAGCGCCTTCGAGGACTGGAAAAATTTCTTTAAGTCGCTTCGGGACTATAAAAAACATCCCCATAAATATAATGGCAGGCCCAATATCCCAGGGTACTCCAAAGCCAGTCAAAAAGAGCTTCTCCTAACCAATCAGGACTGTACAATCAAACAGGATAGGTATTTAAAATTCCCGAAAACCAAAACCAAGCTCAACATCGGAAAGCTTGGGTATAACGGGAAGAAACTGAAACAAGTTCGCATTATTCCGAAATACAATCACTACGTAATCGAGGTTGTATTTCAGGGAGAGGAAAAAGATCTTTTAGAGGACAACGGGCGGTATATGGGGATTGATCTAGGCGTAAACAACCTTGCAACCATCATTACAAACACAGGGATGACCCCTGTTTTGTATAAGGGCAAGCGCGTAAAAAGCGATAATCACTTCTACAATAAAAAACGTGCTCATTATGTTGGGATTCTTCGGCGTGGACAAAACGAAAAAACAGGTTTGTTTTCATCCGCACGTTTAGAAAGACTCCACCGTAAGCGCTTTTTAAAACTTAAGGATCAGTTTCATAAGGTGAGTCATGGAATTATCAGGATCGCCTTAGAGGAAGACGTAAACACGATCGTCATCGGGGAAAACCTCGGATGGAAACAAAGCGTCAAAACAGGCAAAAGAAACAATCAAGCGTTTTGCCATATCCCCCATACCCTCCTCATTCAAATGATCCGTTACAAAGCGGAACGCCTTGGGATTACCGTTAAACTCACAGAGGAAAGTTATACGTCCAAAGCGAGCTTCCTGGACGGGGATGATCTCCCTCTCTATAAAGAAGGCGAAACCCATGCGTTTAGCGGGAAACGTGTCAAACGAGGGTTGTACCGTACGAAAAACGACATTTTGTTGAATGCCGATGTAAACGGAGCCTGTAATATCCTAAAAAAAGTAGTTCCAGATGCCTTTAAAGGGCTGGACGGAATAGAGGGGTTGTTTGTGTCAACTCCATGGGTGTTAAGCGTCCGTTAGGACGATACATCTGAAACCCCTTCAAAATGCATAGCATTTAGTGGGGGAGTATTCATGGTTTCCGTTATGCGCTTATTCACAAGCACAACTCTCCCTTTATACAATAAAGCCATTCGATCCGCTTTCTTCTTATGAAAGAAACGCTGCTTTTCAAGCTGATCATGACTGCTGTTTAATACTTTGCAGTATGTTGAATGGATGTCGTATAACGTTATTTTTTTCCTCAACTTCTTTCACCTCCACCTTTTACTCAGTATAGCGTGAAAAAGGTAGCATCAATAATAAAACTCCCTTTTATATGAACTACGAAAAACCGCATTCTTTTGGAATAAAAAAGAGTCCTGAAGTAGCTCAGGCCTCTTTTTTGAATACCCTATTTCTTGTTCTTATTTAGCAAACCTCTCCCATTTAGCAATGCATCTAACTCGTTGGACAATTCATTGTGATGAACCACTTCCATAATCTCTTGATTATTTTGAAATCTGCCCATTTCGTATTTTTTGTAAAGATAGTTTACCAATTCATACAATGACAAATCCTCATAGGTATACACATAAAAACCCATAAAGTAATGAATACCAGACTCTTCAATCATCTTTTTCTTAGAAGCAAGAAGGCGACTCCCTTTTGAAGTTAACGAAATTTCTCCCGAATGATTGATAATGCCTTCCAAATCAAGCTGCCTTAAGTCTTGTTCCAACTCTTTCGAATAGGCTTCAACATTCCATTTGACAAACGAATAATTAAACGTGGTTTTATCCTGATTACGCCCTTCTTTTTGAATCATAAAAACCATATTCCTCAACTTTTCTTTGCTTATTTGTTTAGACATTGCTATAAGTTTCATTACGAACCATTTATTTTGAACTTCCCTATTCACTAATAGCACCCCTCTGTCGGTCTCATCATATGGTTTCTTTCTTTTTTTATGCGTTTATTCCTTCGCTGTTCTGGCAGGAGTTCCTCTAAAACTTCACCCCAGCTCTTTTTGGAGTGTGCGAATATGGTTCAGACTGCCGCTGACGATTAACCGATCCCCTTTTTGCAACATCGTATCCCCGTGCGGAATAATAGACTGATCCCCTCGTATAACTTTAATGATCAAAACATCACCAAGGAAAGGAACACTCCTCAATGGAACAAAATTGAATTCAGCCTTTCGAATAGCCACTTCTCTTACAGTTTGCTCCCCGTCCATTAATTCCATCAGGCCTGGATAAGAGACGAACGTCTTAACCAATATTTGTGTTGACGTTAACGTTGAGAAGGTATGAAACCCGTTTTTCTTCATGTCTTCGCTTCGCTTCGGATCTTCTATTCGTGTTAATATACGCTCAATTCCGCTATCAAAAGCCCATTTTGCAATCGTCTCGTTTAAGCTGTCATTTTTAGTTCCGCATATAACCATCTTATCTTGCGCTTCAAACGCTCTGGTTATGGTTTCATTATCCAGAGAATCCAATTCAACAATTGGAAATTGGTGCTCTTCTTTCGTTTCCAACTTTTCCTGTCTTTCGCTCAAAATCCTTACGTTGTATCCTTCTTGCATCAAGTCTCGCGCAACTGGTAATGTAATACGGTTTACCCCTATAATAGTGACTCGTTCCACTTCTTGCTCTTTATGAAACGAAACAGCGTTGAATAACATGGGTGAAACCAAACAGATGACAACGGAAACTAAAATCATAGCAGATGCAAATTCATTTGTGATCATGCCCATTTGAAGGGCGATCTCTGTGGCAGCAATGACCAAACTTAACGTAGAAGTCAACAAAGCACCCATTCCGAGCATTTG
Organism: Pontibacillus sp. ALD_SL1; assembly: GCF_017355605.1. NCBI lineage: Bacteria > Bacillati > Bacillota > Bacilli > Caryophanales > Bacillaceae > Pontibacillus > Pontibacillus sp. ALD_SL1. Next base: position 494,415 of record NZ_CP062975.1, on the reverse strand, counting down.
AGGGAGAGTGAAATGCTTTCTCAAAAGAAACACAGGCAAAATTTTCACCATGTACATGACCCCCAGAAGAAGAGGCATGAGCAAAAGCATGCTTTTGTCTTTCATTAAAAGAGCGATATCAATGTTTACCCCTACCATGACAAAAAATATAGGGATCAAGAATCCATAACCAAAGGAATCCAATTGATGTTTAAATGACTCATCTGGAGACAAGAGGGAAACGATGACCCCTGCCAGAAAGGCACCGAGTATACTTTCCACGCCTAGACTTTCTGAGAGTACAACAAAGAAAAGAACAAGCGCGAACACACCTCTCACACCCAGTTGTACACTGCCTCTTTTTAATACGTCGAAAAAGGCAAAGGAAAGCAGCGGTTTCGCAAAATAATACGTAACAAACACCATGACAAATAACAAAAGAATAAGAATCGATAGTTCCCGCTCTTCAGAACGTATTGCCACGTATAAAGCCAAAAGAATCATAGAAACAAAATCCGCTATGACTGACACTAAAAGAATGGTCTGCCCTGTTTTGGTTTGAAGTAATCCCTTTTCTTTCAAAACTGGCAATACAACCCCAAGGGAGATGGTCGAGATTAATATCGTCATAAAGAGAGGATCCTCTACGACACCATAAACATATAAAAGGTACGAAGACCCGCAAGATAAAGCCAGAAGCCCCCCATAGACCAGACTCGCAGCCAGGAATGGATTGTACCCTCCTTTTCTTTTTCGATCAGGAGATCGCTTAAAATCAATCTCCAACCCACTGAGAAACATTAAATAGATAAAGCCAAGCATCGACAAAAGCTCTAACCAAGAATCACTTTCAATAACGTCTAACCCACTTTTCCCCAATAGAATACCAGCAATGATTTCCGCTATAACAACAGGAATAAAATGCAACCGAAATCTATGTAAAACAATCGGAATGATAAAGGCAATTCCTACAACAACCATTAACGATAACAACGAATCATGGTGCATAAGACCCCCTCCTTTTTTATATTCACTACCTTCTGAATGTACTTCTCTAATGAATTGAACATTTCTTTATTTTATACAACAAGAAAGGTTTTCCGAATTTTATAGAAAGAAAAAAAAGAGGTGATAATATGAATCAATCCAATAAGTGGGACCGACCGTGGGAAAAACACTCCTTTTCATACGCTCGCAAAATTCATGAACAAAAAAAAGGCTGGGAATCTGACTTTATTCAAAGCATTATCATTTTAAGCAATGTTGCGTTTGGCTGTTTTTTTACGTACGTTTTAGAATCAACTTCAAAGCATATCGCGTTTCGTAAAAAAGAGTTCAAGAAACACGTTTCGTCATTTAATCAAAAAGAAATGGAATCTATAACACGCTTTTATCTTTTTGACTACATCTCTGAGCTTCCAGAAACGACCTTGTCTTCCTATAACCTTGATCCAGAAAAAGTAACGAAGTCGCTTGTAGACACCCTGCTTTCTGACGAAGTGGACCGATCCTTGTTCGAAGAAATCAAACATAAAAAAACAACCTACTTCCCTTCTTCCCACCTCCTAAGAATGATGGGTGCAGGTTCCGTATCAACGGATGAAGGGATATTGGTTGGAATAGAAGAACTGAAAACCCATTTTTTCGATCAATACAACCGACATTTGAGCTCCATTCTAAAAAAACATTTTGAGTGATATTATTCTTTTCCACCTTTCAAAACAATCAAATTAGGCCGTTTTTTTTGATGCAATTTAGCAGATTGCAGTTTTTTCCCCTGAACCACGGCTCGTTCAATCTTCTTTTCAACTTTGTTTGAATCTGACACTATTTTCTTTTGATAGGACCATGTAAATCGAACCAAAAAAACAACGATCGCAACGGTCAACGCGATATGAAACAGATTCTCTGATTCAGAAAATGCTCCGATTACGGCAATAAACAAAACGGTTCCAAGAATCAGCTTTTTCATTTCTTCACCCCTATTCAACATACACCCCGACTTTATCAGTCGGGGTGTATGTTTATTTCATATTAAACAGAAAAGCCGCCAATTCGCTATCTGCTGGCAGCACTAGCGTGGTTTGTTCATCAACGATTGTTTCATAGGCCATGAGACTACGATAAAATTTATAAAATTCTGGGTCCTGGTTGTAGGCATCAGAATAAATTTTAGATGCCTCGGCATCCCCTTCCCCTCTTATAACTTCAGACTCTCTGTATGCAGCCGCCTTGATAATTTTGGCATCTTTCTCAGCTGCTGATGTAATCTTTCGTGCCTCTTTTTCCCCTTGAGAACGATACTGGTTAGCAATACGCTCTCTCTCTGTTCTCATCCGTTCAAAAATGCTTTCGAAGTTTTCTTTAGGATACTCTGTCCTTCGGATTCGAACATCCTCCAATTGCATACCATATTGCTTAATTTCCTTATTGGTATCCTCAACAATGTTGGCTAACATTTCTTTTCCGATTTCCATGTCTGATATGATATCGTGAGCGTCCGTTCGCCCAATTTCTTTATTTAAATTCGAATAGATAAAGTCATCCAAGCGGGCATTTGCTTTTTGAACATTTTTCAAGCTCACCTTAAACACGGCGGGATTTGTGATCTTCCACTGAGCGTAGTTATCTAATACCAGCTTCTTTTTATCAAGCGTTGTCACTTCTCGCGGAACCGTATCGTACGTTAATAACCGATCTGAAAAATACGTCACATCATCTACAAATGGCAATTTCCAATGAAACCCCTTGCTTCCCACGACAACGACATTTTTCAACTTAGAATGACCTTTGATCTCTTTTTGGACACGCTCCAAATCTTCCGAGGATACGACGATTTTTTTCACCTCACCAAACCTTGCAACCGCAGCCTGTTGCGTTTCGTTAACCCTAAAACTAAGCGCGCTTAAGATAAACAACACGACAACAAACCCAAAAATAACGAAAGCAGCATTTCGAACTAAATGACTGGCACCACTCTTCTCATAATTTTCATTATCACGCAATCGAAACCTGTCCATACGATATCCTCCTTTATTCTTTTGTCACAACTTGGTTTTGATTTAATGGCAAAAACTGAACAGTACTACCATTATCTTCTACTATGTATTTATCAACACCAGGAAGGATCCGCTCCATGGTTTCTAAATACATTCTCGTTCGAGTCACTTCTTTCCCGAGGTCGTATTTTTTTAAGATTTCTTCAAACTTAGCCACGTCACCCTTGGCTCGCTCAATCCGATCCTCTTTGTATGCCTCTGCCTGGTTTTTCATTTCACTTGCTTCCCCTTCTGCTTTAGGGATTAGCTGATTTTCTATACTGTACGCTTTATTTATCAGACTGTTTTTCTCTTCTTTTGCTGACACAACATCCGTAAATGCCTGCTTTACTTCTTCAGGCGGCTTTACATCTTGCAGCTGGACATTTCGTATTTGCACCCCGAGATTGTATTGTTCCACTATACTTTGAAACTCTTCTCTTATCTCGTTTTGCATATCACTTTTCTTATCTGTTAATACATCATCAAGAGAATGATTTGCCACTACACGACGTATAGCCGCTTCTCCTGCAACTTCAATGGTTCCGTATGGATCATCCACATTAAAGAAAAAATGTTCAATATCCGTTATCAACCATTGTACATTTGTTTCTACATGAACAAGGTTTTCGTCCCCTGTTAACATGATCGATTCGGCTGCGTTTTCTTTATAGGTAGCAGGCTTATTCGCCCCACCCTCGCTAACCACCTCATAGCCATACTCTGCTGACTTTGGCTCCGTTACATTTTCCACCCACACAGTCTGAATAGGTGCAGGCAGGTGCCACTTCAATCCCGCTTTTGTGACCGTTTTTGTATGACTTCCAAACGTCAACACAACTCCCTGTTCACTATCATCTAACATGTAGATGCCCGTTAAGCCCCACAGAGCAATAAAGAAAACCACCACACCCGAAATACCAAATTTAATTAATCGTTGCACCATGCTTCACTCCCTCAATTAAATGACCTTACTGTTCGTTCCTTTTCTTCATTAACGTTCATAGTGTAGTGAATCTAAACCCTAAATCCAATACGTATCTACTGTTTTTTTCTCGTTCAAACCAAAAGAGCAAGGGGGTGCTCACATGCACCCTCTTGCTCTTTTGAACATCAACAGCTGGACATCCTCTTTTCAAAATACTGATAAAAGGTATAAGTTTCCCTCGTCTCCTCCGACTCTTTTTGATAGTCATCTGCAATAAAATCTATGAGCTCATCCGTTAAAAGTACATTTCTTTTTCTGAAATCGATCATAGAGTATACTTTCGCTTTATTCATCATCTCACTTCCTTTGTGGGACGATTTCATGATTATGTTTAAAATCCTTTTTGTCCTTCGTTTTTTTACAGAAAACTCTACTCCCAGACCTTTGTTTTTCTCGAAGGTTTTTGTCCATCTCTCCACAATAAAAGACTAGCGCCAGGGCCATCCAGACGGATGTGCAGACGAGGAAGAGGACAATCGAATGATCGGCGGATACCTCTCAGCAGATGTTGCTGCTGGAATGGTTGTTTAAAACAAAAAGGTAACTTTTTCGACAACAAACAACCAACAACTCACCCATAAACGAAGGAGGAAATATTATGTGCGGTATTACAGGTTATATAGGCAGGGAAAATTGTACAGAACATTTGTTAAAAGGCCTAACGAGGCTTGAATACAGAGGGTATGATTCTGCGGGGATCTCGGTTTATGGTAACGGTTCGGTTCGGACTTTCAAGCAGAAAGGAAGGATCGATGATCTGAAAGCATTGCTCCCTTCCCCCCTTTACGGTAATCTCGGAATTGGTCATACACGCTGGGCGACACACGGTGAGCCCAACCAAAAAAATGCCCATCCTCACTCAAGTTCAAGTGGTCGTTATACACTTGTTCATAACGGTGTTATAGAAAACTACGAAGAACTTCAGTCAAAGTGGCTCCAAAACGCTCCTCTTACAAGTTCAACCGACACCGAAGTCATCGTTCAGATGATAGAAACACTTTCCCTTACAGGATTAAGTACCAAAGAAGCGTTCATTTTTACTCTGTCAGAACTGAAAGGCTCTTATGCCATCGCTATGATAGATCGCGATGCACCTGATGAATTGTGGGTAGCTAAAAACAAAAGCCCCCTTCTAATCGGATTAGGAGATACTTTTATGTCCGTAGTTAGCGATGCGATCGCTTCGATTCACGCAACAAATCAGTACATAGAGTTAAAGGATGAAGAAATTGTACGACTCACATCCTCTTCCGCATCCATCGAAACACTTCAAGGGGAAGAAATAAAACGAAAACCCTTTAAAGCCTCCATTGATGATTCGGATATCGAAAAAGGCCCGTACATGCACTACATGTTAAAAGAAATAGATGAACAGCCTGCGGTTATACGGTCTCTTATATCGCATTATTCAGATGGTAAAGGAGAAATAGACATCTCCTCTTCTGCAAAGGAATGTTTGCTAAAAGCTGACCGAATACACATCGTCGCATGTGGCACCAGTTATCACGCAGGTCTGGTGGGAAAAGAGTACCTGGAAAAAATAGCAGGCATACCAACAGAGGTTCATATAGCAAGCGAATTCGTTTACAATACACCCCTTTTAGGATCTCACCCTGTGTTTCTCTACCTTTCGCAGAGCGGTGAAACCGCGGACAGTCGGGCTGTTTTAGTGGAAATGAAAAAACTAGGGTATCCTTCTATCACCATAACAAATGCCAAAGGATCCACCCTTTCCAGAGAAAGTGATCATACGCTTTTATTACACGCAGGCCCCGAAATAGCTGTTGCCTCTACGAAAGCCTATACAGCCCAAATTGCTGTACTCTATTTGGTAGCTAAGAGCCTAATGAAGACCACCCGAGACTCTTCTATAAAGGACCTCTCTCGAGTGGCGCAATCCATGGAAGCTATCATTGACCATAAAGAAAACTATCAAGCACTGGCTAAACACTATCTTTTAGAAAGTCGAAACGCATTTTTTATAGGGCGAGCGATGGACTACCATGTTTGTCTGGAGGGCGCCTTAAAACTCAAAGAGATCTCCTATATACAATCAGAAGGGTTCGCAGGCGGCGAACTGAAACACGGGACGATTGCACTTATTGAAGAGGGAACCCCTGTGATCGCTTTAACCACTCAAACGGGAACGGACCCAAATATACGAAACAACGCAAAAGAAGTCTTATCAAGGGGAGCCCATGTTTTGTTCATTTCGACAGAGAACACAAAGAAAGAGGGCGACCAGAATGTGATCCCTTCGTGCCCAGAGTTATTGAGTCCTCTACTTTCTGTCATCCCCCTTCAATTGCTGGCTTACTATGCGGCTTTAGAAAAAGGATGCGATGTGGATAAGCCACGTAACCTGGCCAAAAGTGTGACAGTGGAATAAACAACACATGACAAGGCGATTGATGTTAAAAAAACAATATAGTTGAATACTCCAAGAATGAAGTAAAAGAGCATAGGTTACCCCTATGCTCTTTTGTCATAGTTATTATTATTTATTACTAACTACAAAAAAAGGAGGTAAAGAATGATCGTTGAAAGTTTTCGTATTGCTTTAAGTAAGCTTCGGGAAAAGTCATTTCGCTTCAGGCAATTCCGTTTTCCTCTCCGATGATGTCCGTCAAAAGCAACACATGCTCCCGACCATACAATTTTATAGAATCTTTTTTGGTAGGCAACGACCTGGCTTTTTTCAGATCAATAGGGAGGTCAATCAGTTTTGCCTTCACATTCATGGCATTACGAAACTTCTTCTTCTCATAGAACTCATTTGAGCGTTTCGTTTTCGTCCGTAGTTGGATTCCATACCAGGATCCCTTTCTTTTGACGAAACAATCAACCTTCGCTTCTATATCATACTTTAAAACAAACAACGTCTTCTGAAACGCGTCGCTTTCCTTTAACACATGGTAAAAATGAACATCCCGCAACATGGAAGGGTAAAATCGAGAAAGCCTTCCTACAAACGCTTCGTGATATTCTTTACCTACGTGATGCTTGACCCATTCGTTATGAATAGCAAAATAAAAAACGATGTATTCAACCTGATTCGGAATCTTTTTCTTCATGAACATATAATAATAGAACGTACCGACCATGGAAGGCTCGATGTGCAATCGATTTTCTATGTAGTCATCCTTCGCTTTTTTTGTAACCGACAAACAACACGTTCGGTAATAATCCTCAATGCTTCCACTTGAATACCCAATAGGATCAATGTACCCCCATGATTTCAGCTCTTTCATGCTCTCGTACATTTTTTGGTGGTCATTGATAATCATACTACCAACCCCTCATAAATTTTATGTATTTTAGCGTATTTCACATAAAAAATGTGGGTTTTGTTGTAATTTATATAAAAAAACATCCTTTCTACAAAGGATGTTTGTTTGTTTTCGTAATTATATTCGTTATTTTCCTTATATCATGTTGCGACAAACGAACCTTGCTCTTATTGATGACTTCCTTCATCCCTTCCCCATTCTTTATCACTGGAATTCGATTGGTCTTAACCCTTAACTCCGCCTTAGGGTTTGAGAAATAAACACAACCCTGAATAAAAAGATCAACACCTTCTTCTTTCAACACTTGAGCCAAACGATAGACATGCGTCCTCACCTGTTTAGTAGGATTGTAAAAGTGCTGGGTATGAGACACGCCTCGCTGACTTGTTTTCATTTGTTCCCATTTGTGTTGTTCCTCCTCTCCCTTTATTAGCCCCTTATGATTTTTTACTTCTGTTACAAAAACCCCGCGAGGACTTACTATTATAAGATCCATCTCACTCTTTTTTTCATCGTATACGATTTCAATATTCGGCAGTATAATGCATTCTTCAGAAAGAACCTGTTTCAAATGTCGGAGGGTTTTTTCTTCTCCTTTGTATCCATACAAATACTTTTTGTTTTCGTTGTATAAGAGTGGCACCAAGGCTAAGATAATAATGAGAAAAAAGTACCCCTCGTAAACGCCCCAAAGAGCTCCTGCTATAAAAAGGACAATCAACAATCGATACCGCCAAATGCGCTCCTTCAGGGCATTTTTAGATTCAACCACCTTTGCCATTTCATCGCCCCCTTCTGATAACTTTTATAGCTTATACCTGTAAAAAAGGACAAGTTTTTGGTCATCGTCTTCACCAAGCCTTCTTACCATTCTCGTAGAACTAGCCCGCCTTTTTTGTTCCTTCTCCTTGTATTTTTCATAAAAAGTGTTAGGTATTTATGTGGAGGTGAAAGTTATGTTGCCTAACATTCCTGAAAGTTCTGGTCCCCTTTGTGTTGCTCATTTGAATAAAAACAAGGAATTCCAATTTGCTAATTCTGCGTTTTTAAATCTTTTCGGGTGCAAAATGGAAGACCTCTCTTCTTCATCGAAAATCATCTTAGCAGATTCTGTTTCCCCAAAAGAAATGCGTCCAAAAATTTGGGAGCACGTTGAAAAAGAGGGTTTTTGGGAGGGGAAATTGTGGACCAACAAACCAAACGGGGATGCTGTATTCGTCCATCGAACCATTGTGAAAAATCCCACTCATACCCCGTCGGAATCATACTCCTATATCCTTATCGACAGAAAAACAACGCCCCCTTCTTCCCAGCCGTCTTATATAGATCCCGTGACTAACCTTCCTCATAGACAATACTTTCATGATGCCTTTGTTCGGGAAATACATACAGCTAAGCTGAAAGGGCGCAACCTGGCAGCTGCAACCATTGATATCGACCGATTTCGAAGTATAAACGAAAGCTTTGGTTATTCCGTAGGGGATCAGTTGCTAAAAGACATTGCCTTGAGAATTAAAAGCGTCATCCCTGACACCTTTATCGTTTCTCGTCTTGGAGGGGATAAATTCATCATCCTCATGCCTTCAATCCAATCAGACAAATCTATTATTCGTCCACTTGAAAAGGTCATTCGCACGTTTAAAAACGACCCGTTCCTCATAGATGGAAACAACTATTTTTTGTCCATCAGCATAGGAGTAAGTGTATATCCACATGATGGGACAACAAAGCGGGATTTAATTAAAGCCGCAGATCTCGCCTTATATCAGGCAAAGGAATACGGGGGCAGCTACTATCAGTTTTACAAGCCTCATTTAAACGTAAAGGCTTTTGAGCAATTCGTAATGGAAACAAATATTGTAAAAGCGATTCATAACAGAGAGTTTGTTCTTTACTATCAACCTCAGGTTTCTACCAAAACAGGGGAAGTATTAGGATTCGAAGCCCTTATCAGATGGGACCACCCAGAATATGGATTGGTGCCACCTGGACGTTTTATTGGAATAGCAGAAGAAACAGGCTTAATCAAACCAATCGGAAACTGGGTCTTATTTGAAGCATGTCGCCAGGCGAAGCGGTGGCAGGATGAAGGGTACCCTCCTATAAAAATGGCTGTAAACCTTTCCTTAAAACAATTTAATCAGAAAGATCTTGCAGGAATTATCAAGAAAGCGCTCAGAAAATCAGAATTAGCTCCCTCCTGCTTAGAAATTGAACTTACTGAAAGCATCTCCATAACAGACTTCAAAACCCTTTCCTCTACGCTGGAAGAACTTCATGAGATTGGAGTATCTATTTCAATTGATGACTTTGGAACAGGGTATTCATCACTTGGATACTTAGGAAAATTACCCTGGAGCTCCTTAAAAATCGATCGTTCATTTATAAAGAATATAACGGTTAACGAAAACGACCACGCCATTACGTCTTCCATTATGGCAATGGCCAAACATCTCGGATTGGAGGTCATTGCAGAAGGTGCAGAAACACTGGAACACGTAAACATCCTGAAAGAATTAGGTTGTCCAAAGTATCAGGGTTTTTACTTTAGCCCACCTGTTCCTGCTGAGGAGGCCATACGATTGATTCAAAAAAAGCAATAGGATTGTTTTCTGTTGCTTTTTTCAAGGTTTCCCTCTATTCCACAAGTATGTTTAAGGTAGGAGGGATGTGTATGTCTGACAAACTATTGTCCTGCTGCATGATCGTAAAAAACGAGGATTCAACGCTTGAAAGGTGTCTCAAAAGCATTGCACCTTACGTGGACGAACTAATTGTGGTTGACACAGGTTCTACTGATAACACGAAGGCCATTGCTGAACAATTCACACCTCATGTATATGACTTCAAATGGACTCACAACTTCGCAGAGGCACGCAATTTTGCATTATCCAAAGCTTCTGGAACGTGGATTGTGCAAATCGATGCCGATGAATTCTTCAAGAAAGAAGAAGCAGAGAAGATTCGAGCAGCTGTTGAACAGTGCGAAAAAAATGTGCTTAGTGTTCGTATCGTTAACGTGGTAGGGGAAAACAAAACAAGCTCCGCTCACTCTTCAGCCAGGATTTTCCGAAACATCCCTGAGCACCGATACCACTTTGCCATACATGAACAAATCTTGCACAACGGGGACATTTTAGACACCTCTTTTTCATCCATAACGCTTCATCATACGGGATACCAAACTGAAGTCATTTCCTCAAAGGGAAAGCACAGAAGAAATTTATCGATTCTTCAAAGAGAATTAAAAAAAACACCTTTGGACATATTTATGAATTACAACATATCTAAAGAATATTTGGGAATGAAAGACCTCAAAAAAGCCCTCCACCACTTGAGAATCGCCTACGATGAAAGCAAAAAACACCCCAAACATTTATTGATGTCTAGCATCTTATTCCAAATGATTGGCACTCTGTATGCAGACAAACAATACCAAAAAGGATTGAAGGTAGCTTCTGAAGCAGAATCCCTTTATCCTGAGCACACGGATCTCACCTACTACAAGGGTCTGTTTTTAGAGAAACTAGGGAGTATTTCCAAAGCTGCAAACCAATATGAGCGGTGTATACAGAAAGGGGAAAGCCCTTCCTATTACCAAACAAGAATAGGAATAGGGAGCATCCTCCCTTTAAAACAATTGTTCAACCTTTCTGTCCAATCAAGAGACTACGGAAAAGTTCAGGAATACGCATTCGCCATTTTAGAAATTGAACCTCACAATATCTCGCTCTATATCCCCTTAATTCGCTTTATGAACAGAAGCCACACCCCTGTTGACAGCCATACATTTTTGCAATCTCTGCAAGTGGAGGATTCTATCAAACTGAAGTTGGCAATATCCGTAAGATTGATCGATTCCATGCTTCGCCTTTACGACACATCGAATCTTTCAACGGAAGAACAGCAGATTCTTTCGTTTTATAAGACACTGAAATCAAACAACCCTAAAAATGGTCTCTCTGTTCTGAAGACCATGACGGCTCCTTTAAGTCGACATCTCACCGTGATCTATTATGCCGTGACTAAAGACGAAAGAATTTTCCACCAATTATCCCTAGCCAAAACAACACTTTTCTGCATAGAGGCATTCCGTTCAAAACCTAAAGCACCTGCTGTCGTAGACGAAATTGTTTTTTCTAAAGCGTTACTCGAACTGCTAATGCTAGGCATGTATGAAGAGGCCGAAACGTTGTTGGGATTGGTCGACCAAACTCAACCATCCTTATTAAAACAAATTGGCCGTACGTTTGAAGACGTGTATAACGATGATCTTGCTCTGCAATTTTACTCAAAATACTTAATGCAATACCCGAAAGATGTTGATATCACTTTGAAAGTTGCTCACCTCCTCCTGGCTTCATCAAACTTCCAAGACGCTATTTTGTTCGCTTCCTCCTTGCCTGCATCCAACATTCGCGCTCAAGAAATCATCGCTTCCAGTTATGCCGCGCTCGATAAAATATCGCCTGATTCTTCTATTCGAAATATAAGTAACATCGAATAAAATAGAGGAAACATAAGGAGGAGATATCCATGTCTTTTGAATATAAGAACGAATTGGGACACACCCATATATCTTTTGATGTCATTGCTGATCTTGTTGGAATGTCCATGGGAAACATCGAAGGAATCGTGGGCATGACGTCACAAAATCGGCTCAAAGACGGCGTCTATGAATTATTAAAGAGGGAGAATTATAAAAAAGGGATAACCGTTACAGAAGATAACGGTGAAATCGATATTGACGTATCCATTATTACGTTAAAAAAATGTTCAATACCTAAAGCCGCATGGGAACTCCAGAAAACCATCAAAGAATCACTTGAGGCCATGGTGGATTTGCGGGTACGATCCGTTAACATCAAAGTCGAATCTGTTAAATAAACCCATAAATGAAAAAGAAAAGCGACCATAACACATGGTCGCTTTTATCTCGAGTATTCCCGCTTGTCTACCTAAAACGCTCAGGTCAGCCTGAGCGTTTTAGGGTGGCTTCTAGCACATTACACAGGCGCAGGAACCTCGTTCACCCACCCGAGTCCAAGTGTGCCTGAACCCACATGAGCGCCTGGGACAGGACTCAACTCCGACACCGTAACTGTCATATGCGGGTACTTTTCCTTTATTTGGCCTGCCCACTTTTCGGCCCCCCCTAAAGCATTGGCATGAATAACACTCACACGCTGAACATGTTTGTGGTCCTTCTCAAGATATTCCATGATCCTATTTCTCGTTTTTTTGGCCGTTCTCACTTTATCAGAAAGCACCGCTTTCCCGTCTTGGAATTTTACAACCACATTTAAATTGATAAGCTGCGCGATTAATTGCTGCGAACCACTCACCCTGCCCCCCTTGTGCAATTGTTTTAAACTGCCAGGGTTTAAAAACAAACGTGCGCGCTCAGGCATATTTTTTAGTTCTTTTATGATCTTTTCAAGCGATTTCCCCTCTTTATACATCCTCACTCCATACCTTACCATTTCAGCCATCGGAAACGCCCCAACTTTAGAATCGATCGTAACGACATGAAACCCCGTAATCTGTGAAGCTAATACAGACCCCTGATAAGCGCCTGTTAAACTGGCTGAAGCGTGGATCGCGATAGCGCCATCATACTCTTTTTTTAACTGTTCAAACAAAGAAACGAAGTCCCCTGTACTCGGCTGCGAAGTAGTAGGCAACACCTTACTACTATCCATTTTTTCATAGAACGATTTGGTGGTTATGTCTTCTCCTTCTTTATAGTGAGTTTCACCAAACATTAAGACCATAGGTATAACATATACCCCCTCTTCTTCCAAAAACGCTTGCTCCAATCCAGCCGTACTGTCCGTAATCCAAGCTATTTTCTTCAAATTACCACCGCCCTTTTCTTATTGATTACAGAGTTTTGCCAAAAAACCTGACAAGAAGCAAAAGAGGTGTTGAGATAATTTTGTTTAATACTACTAAGACATGGTTATCAAAAGAGGTGTATATAAGCTATGGAGCGTTTTTTAAAAATTTTCAGCTTTCTATTTTCCTTTATTCTTATTGCTTTCATTGGCTACATTTGCTTAAAAATGTTTGTATGGGACGATTTTTATCAAGAGAGAGAAAAACGGAGCGACTTTTTGTCGAACTTCTATGAAGACGATACCGACGCGCCTTTATCGGAAGAAAACCAACCTGTTGGCGAAAATTTGCAAAATACGATTTACAACAGACCCTTCAGCCTGTTATTGATGGGCATAGACACCAACAACGTCAATGTCGGTCGTTCAGATACCATGATTTTGGCGATTGTGAATCCAGAAACGAAAGACATTTCTCTTTTAAACATCCCTCGGGATATGAGAACACCTATTTACGGTCGATCTGGTTCCGAAAAAATAACACATGCCCATGCGTACGGCTTGGAAACGGCCATTAACACAACAGAGGATTTCTTCCAAATCCCCATAGACTTCTACGCCACCATTAACTTTAACGGCTTTCGTGACCTCATTGACACCATCGGAGGCCTTGAGTTGGACGTTGAACGCCGCATTGCCTTTCAGGATCGCATCACTCATCAGTATTTCACCCTCGAGCCAGGGCCGCAGCATTTAGACGGCATGGAGTCTCTCAATTATGCCAGGTATCGATACGGACCTGATGGCGACTATGGGAGAATGAGACGGCAGGTTCAGGTTTTGCAAGCATTCGCAGATCAAACCGCTGACATCCGCAATATCCCTAAGTTAAATAAAATTATTGATGTGTTGGGTAACAATGTGAAAACAGACATCGACCTTACTCAACTGATTAAAATTATGTTGAACATGCATGACATCAATGGAGAAAACATTAGCACCATCCCTATGGAATCAACCCCGCAAATGATCAATGGGGTATCCTATGTTATCGTTTCAGATACAGAAAAATCCAACATTCAAAATACATTAAAAAACCTCCTAAAAGAGCGGTATTAAGTTTCTGCTCTTTTTTTATATACAAACCAAGAGATTTCACTATAATTTTGGAACGAGGAGGGATGACATGAATTCCATTTTTTCTTTTTCACTTCAGGACTTAGGTTTGACCGAAGCCCTCAGTCAATATTCCGTTCCTGCGTCGCAGGAGTCAACTGTCGCTGATCTTATCCTTTCGCATCTGAATTCAAAACCTGGCTTTATTAAGCATAAACGTTCCTTAACTAAAAACAGAGACATCCACAGTCTTTATTCGAATGCTGTCCACACCGTCGTTGCAAAAGGAGCCCCTTTAGATATCTTCATTACCGCGTTTACACCGAAAGTTACGAACCCTTCTACTACAAATGGTCACACCCTTCCTGATATGGCTGACTTGCTTAGCCTTATCCACCTTCACCTTGTAGCCAAAGGAATAAGGGAAATATACGACTATGGGTTCCGATTCATCGTTGCTTATAAAGGAAGAACGTACCAGCCTTTATTCAATTGGTCAAACGATACAGTCAAGGATACGTTCGATACCCTTTTAACACTTAGAGACGCCGCCGAATCCATTGTAGGGATACGGAATGTGGTCACGTTCGTGGATCTTGAAGATCTTATCGAAAAAGAAGGTCAACTGTTCCAAAAAAAGATCTTACATGAAATGATCGAGGTCCAAAATGCTTACAACGATAAGGTTCCGTACACGATTCGTAAAATTGACTCGTGGAAAAGAGACTTCCATAAAGCGATTAACCCAGCTGCATTTGACACAACTGAAAAAATCGACTCATTCCTTCACCAATACGCCCTTTATTTTCGATCCTTAAAAAACATTCAATACCAGGGAGGCGAACATGGGATCGGCATTTGTAACAGTTTTCCTCAATGTTTAATGGCTACGATCAGAGGCATCGATGAACAGTTAAGCATTCAGCTCAGTCCGTTCTTTCGATTCCACTCCCACCAAAGGCTGATCGCAAAAACCTCTAACGTATCGTGGAAAATGATGAAATGGTGTGACATGGAAAAGAGTTCCTCTGCCTTTTCCCCTGTTTACGTAAAAGAATTTAGCTATCCGTTTTATTTTGACAAAAAATAAAAAGCCGCTCATGAAGCGGCTTTTATTTCCACATACTTATCTTCGCTTATATAATCTGACGTTAATGAGCCCTTACGATCTACGGACACAATGTAGTACTTAAGATCCTTTTTATTGGTCATCTTCAATCCGACAGCTGGTCTGCCATCTTTTTTTGTAAACCAGACCACTTCTTTTGTATAAACGTATTCTTCATTTCCCATAAGGGACTGGAAAACGTCTACCTGGTCTAATGCTTCATCAAGCGTGAATGTATGATAAACCACTTCTTCTTTCTCCTGTGCGACCACTACGGATACGAACGTCCCTACAAGCATATGCGCTATGTATAAGCACCCCAAAAAGATGAACATGAATAACGCGTCTCTTTTTTTGAACAATGGTATTGGCCCCTTTTGCTTCTGCCATGTATTTCAACAACAGAAACACATTTTTCCTTACTATAAACGATTTCAGTGTTAAATCAATATTTTTTTATAAAAACGACACACCGAAAAAACATTGTTTGAACTTCAGAAGGAACATGGACACTTTTAGGATATTACATGTAAAAGGAAGGTGGAACTCTTGAACAATCGTTTACTGGACACAGGTCTATTTATGATGTGCTTTTGTTGTATTTTACTTTTTACATCTTTTATGATACGAATTTTGATTCTTTCCACGCTCGTTCGTTCTTTGTTTTTATTTTTACTAAGTATTTTACTAATCGGCCCACCTGTATTGTTCATAACAAAAAAAATCAAGAAAATTCAATTCCTTAAAGGTTGGTCTAAAATTCGGAATGGTCGAAAGGAGGAGACAGGATGTTAACATTTTATAAAAAATTTGGCAGATCATTTTTTGATATCATCTTAATCGGACTGACGTTTCTTGTTGGAGCATTTTTATTTCAACAATTCATAAGCATCACAGCTCCCATTTGTATAGCCATTGTCTTATATTATATATTGAACCCCATCACGACCTTTTTCCAAAAAAGAGGACTCAAAAGATGGGTGGCCTCTCTTTTCACCACTACTATTTTTTGCGCGACGATGCTTGCTGTTCTTTTTACTTTTGGGTTAGCTTTATTCGCAGAAGTTCAAAGTGTCATAAATGCCCTTCCCAAGTATACAAAACAAGCAGAAGAACTCATTATTAATGGAGTGGAGTACATCCAAAACCAAGTTGAAAACCTTCCACCCGAAACCTTTGAATCCATCAAATCCTACATATCCACATTTCTTGGACAAGGATCAAATTATGTGACATCCTTCTTTCTTGGCCTATTAACCGCTTTTGCATCGTTCTCAAAAGTTGTTTTCAATGTCTTCCTTGGGATTATCCTATTTTTCTTTTTAAGTATAGATCACGAAGAGTGGATTTCTTTTTTAAAGAAAAGTACACCAAAAACCTTCAAGAAAGCATTCTCATTTATGAAGAACAACGTCATTAGAGGTTTGGGTGCTTATGTAAAAGCTCAGCTTATTCTAGTTACGTTTACATTCTTAATTGTTTACATCGCCTTCACAATTTTAGAAGTAGACAATGCCCTATCCATGGCTTTGTTTGCAGCAGTCCTGGACCTTCTGCCTGTCGTTGGTATGCCTCTGTTATTTCTTCCATGGGGTGTGTATTCGTATTTTACAGGCGGAGAGTTGTTTGCCTTTAGTTTAGCGGGATTGTGGATATTCATTTTCATATTCCGACAAATTTTGGAGCCGAAAATAGCTGGTGATTCCCTGGGGGTTTCGTCTTTCACCATGCTTTCTTCCATGGTGATATCCATTACTGTTTTCGGCGTGATCGGCCTCCTGCTTACCCCCATCTTCATCGTCACGATTAAAGCCTTATATGAAGAAAAGCTATTGAGCAAATGGATTCATGCGCCAAAAGACGAATACGAATCATGAATGAAACACAAAAAGGAAGGATAACCCTTCCTTTTTGTGTCTACACTTATGTTTGAATCATCACTCGCGGGAAAAACCAATATAAAGCTTCTGACCACCACATTTTAATCCGTTCGACGGCATTTCCAGTCCATTGGCTTCCCTTTTCCAAAAAATCCATCGTTACAGACTGCAATTGAGGCAAAAACTCGGGAGGGTGTTTTTTTACCATATGTAGCGTCGTTGACACAGCCCTTTCCGCATTAGAGGGGACCACGCTCTTTAATTGTCCCCCTCTTTGAACCACCATGCTGCTTGACCCACCCCCATCCAAATTTAAAGCACGATCAACGCCTAATCGGGCGACATATGAGGCGAACGTTGCCATGTCCATTGCACTTTGGGATGTAATAAAAAACACATCTTCTCCTTTTACACCGACAGCAGTTCTGTTTGCAATGGCTGTTGCCCTTGGGCTCTTTAAGTTTATCGTTAAATGGGGCTCGCCGTCTTTCACAAGCAGAGGGCCACTACCCACAATATACCGAGCATTCATCCACTTTTCATTAATCATGGGGGCAATGTCAATTTGATCACCAATTCTTATACGTTCACCAAACTCCTTGGACAAGTCCCCGCCATGTATGGAGATGATCGCGTGCTTTTCCTTAGGATCATACTCCCCCTCTTCACCATATGGGTAAATTTCTACCACACGGCCTTCATAACGGGTTCCGTATGCCAAGTTCCCAGACTCGCTTAACTTTACGACAATTTCCATCGCGTACTTGTTTTTCGATTTTGAAGTCCCCCAATAATGATCACTATATATGATAACCTCCCCTTCTCTTTGTTTACGATTGATGGCATCCGCATTGTAAGCCTTCCCTTTATGTTCAAAGGTTACAGTTGTTTTATACTCATCAATTAAAGGGAGCCCTTCCTCTGTAATCCCGAACGCTATCGGTTTAAAACTATAAGAATAATCATCCAGACCAAGAATTTCACCAGCAATGATCTCATTTTCCTGAACCAACATATATATAGGATCTTTCGTAGTACTCATATAAAAAAAACCAGCATTGATGGAACCATAGACTTCACCAACTTCATTGTTCACTTTCTCTGCTTGATTACTTGTTCTTGACAGAGAAGAGAGTGGACTAGGAATAGATAAATAAACCTCACTCAAGGGATCGGAAGTGTCCATTTTCAACGCCCTCACCCCTTCCCCGTCCACTTCCACTACACGTTCAGCCGCCGCATGCATAGGGCTCAACCAAAACAAACCAAATACACAGATTAATAAAAATACCTCCTTCATCCTCACGCCGCCCCCCTGATCTTTTCCATATTTTGAATGGTAAAAGATGAGAAATGAAGGCGTATTAGTTGACTTATTTTCAAATTGTATTATAAGGGGGGCAGATAGAGAGAAGTTTGACGTTTTTCTTGGCGCCGCTTAACGCGGGGTCTTTTTTTAGGAAATATTCAAATCTAAAAGAATGAGTAGTAAAAACATATAAGGATGATGAAGAATGAAACTATTAGTTCAAAAGTTCGGGGGCACATCTACTGTATCCAGGGAATCGAGAGCTCATTGTGTAGAACACATCAAGAGGGCAGTTGACCAAGGCTATGCCGTAGTGGTTGTGGTATCAGCAATGGGGAGACTCGGGAGCCCATACGCAACAGACTCCCTTCTCTCATTATTAGAAAATGAACCCCTATTGGCGAAAAGCGAACTAGATCTTTTCCTTTCAGCTGGCGAAACAATATCAGCAGGAGTCTTTTCAAATGCTCTGCTCAACAGCGGAATTCGAAACACCATTTTAACAGGCGGGCAAGCAGGCATTATCACGGATAACCAATACAACAACGCCTCCATCCTTTCCCTCAACCCGCTCCTTTTAAAAGAAAAACTGACCCAATACCCTGTTGTGCTTGTACCTGGGTTCCAAGGGATAACAGAGGACGGGTTCCTAACAACACTCGGGAGAGGAGGGAGCGACACAACAGCAAGCGCTATTGGGACTGCTTTAGAAGCAGAGTTTATTGATATTTTCACAGATGTAAATGGCGTTTATACGGCTGACCCGAATATTGTCAAAGAGGCTCAACCACTCCTGTCTATGACGTACAACGAATCTTGTAATTTAGCAAACATGGGAGCCAAGGTTATACACCCGAGAGCTGTTGAGATGGCTATGAAGGGAAACGTACCTATACGCATACGTTCAACATTCTCCAACGAAACAGGGACCATGATTACCTCCTACACGAAGGATCAATCTTACAGAGAAAACCTCATTACAGGAATCACTCAGACGAAAGGAATTAAACAATTCACGGTTTTGCGAGAATTCGATGACACTCTTTTTCCTCTAAGAGTTTTTAAATGTTTAAAAGAACAAAAAATAAATGTAGATTTTATTAACATTACACCTGACCATACCACGTTCACTATACAGAAAAATGATGAATCCTTATCGAGGCATCTTTTAGAAAACTCCGAGGGATACAAGGTCCAAATACGGGAAGAATCATTAGCGAAAGTAGCCATTGTTGGGGCAAACATGAGCGGGGTTCCTGGCGTTATGTCAAGAATTGTGGAATCATTAACGAAAAGCAGCATTGAAATCTATCAGTCCGCTGACTCTCATTCCACCATCTGGGTCCTCATCCCTGAATTAAAAATGAACCAAGCCGTGCGTATCCTTCATAATGAATTCATTCTTTCAAAAAACCGTCTGCAATCATGACGGTTTTTTATTTGTTTCCTCAATGAATAGTTCTTCCTCATCCCCTGTTTCATGAATTCGATAAATACGTTTTTCTTTAATATGAACGCGATATTCATACCCCTCCAAAGGCGTAATTACCCCTCCTGTTGCTACATTTCCGTTTTCTGTCCCTAAATAGGCGTCAATGTACGTTCTGCCAGGGAATATGTAAAGGTTGTAACCCTCACGATCAATTTTTCCTCTCACTTCCTCAACACTATACAAAAGGTCCCTAACCGCTTTTTCATCAACGCGGTCCTCATCATTAATTGCTTCCCCTTCTTCTATATCGGAAAAGTCAACAGCTACTGGGACCTTTTGCATGTTCATAAGATCTGCCTGAGAAGGAATGTACACTTCTTCGTCATTCGTTGAATATACTTTTGGCTCCTTTTCTTTACACCCCGTAATCGATAACACCATCATCAGGAAAATGACTATATAACTTCTTTTCATTTGATTCCCCTCCTCATTGCCGATATTTTAAGCCGAAAATGAAAAAAATCCATCTTTTTTGATGGATTCAATTAAAAGGATTATTCTTTTCTAACCATTTTCTGAGTTTCTTTTTAGCTCTTCGCTGTTGCATTTCAGGCACTTCTTGAATCATTTTCGTATGGCTCTGTCCAAACAACAAATTCCTTACCTCTTCGCTCGTTTCCGCTTTTTCGGATAAACGTTCATGAATACGGTCATATTTCTTCTTTTTCTGAAAAGAAAGTAAGCCCAAACCGACTCCCCCTTTATAGATTGAAGCGTGCTTCTTGTGTGGTTCTTAAAGGTCTGTCGAATGAATCTCTAACCAATAAACTGCCCAAGCGTTTCATTTCTGCTCATACACTTCAATCTTTTTAAAGCTTTCATCTCTATGTGGCGCACCCCTCCCTCGGTAATTCCGAGCAATTTTCCCGTCTGTTTTAAGGTAAGGCGCTTCCCCCTGATCCCGTAACGGCAGCGAATAACGAATGCTTCTCTTTCAGGCAAGGCAGACACAAGCCGATTAATCTCTTCCATCGTTTCGGACTGCTCCATACCGTCAGTTGGAGAAGCATCAAACTCCTGCTCAACAAAATCTCCAACCGTACTCCCCTCTTCATCGCCGACAGGAGTTTCGAGCGACAAAGGGCCTTTGGCCACCCATTCCCACTCTTTCACCTTATCCTCACCTACTTCTAAATGCTCAGCAATCTCCCTTGTATTAGGCTCCCTTCCTAACTCCATCAACATTTCATATTTCGTTCTTTTGTATCGCTTCACGCTTTCAGCCATATGCACAGGAACACGGAATGTTTTCGACTGGTGAGCCAACGCTCTTAATATCCCCTGCCGAATCCACCACGTAGCATATGTACTAAACCTATACCCTTTGCGGTAATCATACCTAGCAGTGGCTTTCATCAGACCAATATTCCCTTCCTGAACAAGGTCATTTAAATCAACCCCTCTACCTTTATATCTTTTAGCCACACTTACCACCAAACGAAGATTTGCTGTAAGCATTTTTTCTTCTGCCTCTGCATCCCCTTTTTCGATCCGCTTCGAGAGCTCAAACTCCTCTTCCGCCGAGATCCGTTCGAACTCACCGATTTGCTGCAACCATGTGTTAAAGCTATCCTTACTACCAACCTCCTGTTTGATGTGCACATTCCCTTCTTTTTTCATAATCCCAATCCCTTTCTTCATTTTTCCTATTATACATTCGAAAAAAGTAGATTTGTAAATAAATACCAATATAATTAGACCGAAAGGAGGTGCTGAGGATGCTCCGTTTTCATCTTGTTTATTTTGAGTTCAGTCACGGCTATTGGCATGGGAACTGTATTGCTTTTGAAGAAGAAAATCCTGAAAAAACGCTTCAAATCGAGTTTATTTATAGGGACCGTTGCTCCATAAAGAAAATAAAACCAGCCTATCACGACCGCGATCGCCTCACCAGAGCCTTTCATTCGTATTTTCAAACTGCCTTAAACCCTTTTGTTACAGAAAGAGAATCCTTTCCTATTCCTGTAAAATTCCACACTTTTGAATACCTCCCCCACAGATCCAACCAACATAAAATTATTATTCGGTTTACGCTTAAAGAGGTTAAAGAACTATTCACCTTAACGCTTACCTCCAAAAAACAGCGCTGGCATTACCATATATCCTCTGCAACAAAACCTCTTTCTGATTATAAAACGTGTCTGTCATGGGAAGACCACGTTATGAAATGCTCACTGGAAAACCTTCGATGGATTAAGGACATCCGTCTTCTTTTTGTCTCAGCACCAGTGGTCTACAAATACAAAAGGGACGGCTAATCGCCGTCCCTTTATCGCATACGTTTTATAGCTTCTTTAATATCTTCTTTTAACACGCAAATTAACTCTTCTTCTGGTATTTCCTCTTTTGAGCTCATACTCAACCTTTCCATTTGAGCATCTTCTATATAACGCACAAAGTTACTGGACCACCTGCCATTCCCTTCGAAGTGTCCGTTTTGTTTCTCAGCATATTGCTGAATACAATCCGACAATACCTGCTCTTCTTCTCCGCTAATTTGTAAATTATTCTTTTTGATCAAATGCTTCGATATGTCCACAATATCTGATGTCGTATAATTTTCAAAAGGGAATGAAAAGCCAATCCTCGACCTAAAACCAGGATTCAAATCAATCATTTCGTCCATTTCCTTCTCATAACCAGCCAATATGACCACAAGATTGTCCTTGTAGTTTTCCATACAAGCGATCAATTCAGCAATCGCTTCTTTTCCAAATGAATCATATTCGCCTCCGTGCAACGAGTAGGCTTCGTCTATAAACAGAATTCCACCCATTGCTTCTTCTACTTTCGCCTTTGTATTCGTGGCGGTATGACCTTGATATTTCCCGACAAGGTCTGACCTCGATACCTCAACAAATTGACCGTTTGACAAAATTCCAGCCCCCTTCAAAAACTTTCCGATGATTCTTGCCACCGTTGTTTTTGCTGTTCCTGGAGGACCCATGAACACCATGTGCAGTCTGGCTCTGTCACTTGTTATCCCTTTTTGTTCTTTCTGTTTTTGAATCGTCAGCCGATTCAACATCCTTTTCACTTCGGTCTTAACTTCATCAAGACCTATCAAACTTTGAAGTTCATCGTAAGCTTCATCCCTCACACTCTTTAATCCCTGTTGTTCTTCCGAATCCTTGTTTTTGTCTAATGCTTTCTCCACATCATCAGGCGATATGAGCGTGGTTTCTTTTAGGCCAGGTTGCTTCCCAATTCGTATGTTCAGTTCATCGATGATTCGATCTACCATTTTTTCAACACTTCTCGCATTTCCGCTCATCATGCCTTTTTTAGCTTTCGATTTAATTTCTTTTAGTAGCAAAAATTTAGCTTCTTCACCTATGCGATATCCATAAGAGCTAAGCATACGAAGGGAAATGTCTAAGAGTTCATCAGGTGTAAAATCCTGAAAGGAAAAAACCTGAGCAATTCTTGATTCAAATCCAGTATTCATCTTCATCAACTTCTTCATCTCAACCGTATAACCCGCTAAGATTACGACAAAGGAGTCTTTATGATCTTCCATTGCCTTAATTAAGACATCAATGGCCTCTTGACCAAAATCCCTTTCAGACTCCTTTGCAAGTGCATACGCTTCATCTATAAACAACACACCGCCCATGGACTTTTTTATAATTGACTTCATTCTTTGCTCTGTTTCCCCTATGTGAGTACCCACGATTGAGGAACGATCCACTTCATTGCATACATTTTTCTCCAGATACCCAAGAGAATAGAGCAATTTCGAGACAATTCTTGCTACTTGAGTTTTACCTGTCCCAGGAGCCCCCGTAAACATCATGTGAAGCCTGGCCTTCCGCTTTTTAACTTTTCCCCTGTTTCTCAAACTCCCTCTCAGCTGTTCAATCAATCGTTTGATTTCATACTTCACTTCACTGAGCCCGACCATTTGCTGAAGATCATTCCACGAACGCTCAAATACTTTCCATCGTTCAGAAATGTCTTCATTCTGAGCGAACAGCACCTGAAACTGGAGAATATCAGGCATGACCCGTGGCGATGATTTCTTTTCAATATCTCCCTTTACCTCTTTAAAAAACTGCGAAAGCTTAGGGATGTTCACAAACAAATCTAAAACTTGCGTGTTTTCCCAATCCAAATAACTGCTCACAGCATCCGCAAACACTCTCACCTCTTCGTAGGAATGGAATTTAGTTAGAATCGTTCCTGTTGCAATATGGTCAAGGGCCCACAACCCATCCTTGCGTTGGTGAATGCCTAAACCATCTACAATGAGCTCCCCCTTAACGTGTCGATCCTTCCCTCCCTCAAGAACCATGTAACGAACTTCACCATTAGAGCTCATGGTCTCTCGGTAGAGAAAGTTCTTTCTTTTACTTACGTGATGCTTCGTTTTCAGTTCAGAAAAATACTGGTACTTCGGCGGGATCTTTTCCTGAATATAGCGAACGAAATCGTCTTCTTTATCCCACTCTCCCATGTTTTTTAACGTATTTGCCACCATTTTCGCTTCCTCTTCCTTTTCCAAACTCATGACAATACTCTGAGGTTTTTCTTGCCAGATGTCCCAATACCCCTCTTCATCTTGTTTCAGATACAGACCTGGAGCTATGATATGTTTTTTAGTAAATACACCCATCATAACCGTCTCCCTTACTGTTTTTTTCTATTATACTTTATTTTGAAGTAATTCAATTATTTTCATAGCCACAACTTCTCTCCCCCTCACCCTCATGCTATATTATGATTGCTTATAAAAAATAGTCGAGGTGACACGAATGAAACGTATAATTGTAACGGCTCTTTTGCTTCCTGCCGCGTTATTGCTAGGCGCTTGCCAGGATCAGTCAGAACCCCTTGTTAAGATTGGGGACAACACCATTACCAAAAACGATCTCTATACCAAAATGGAAGAAAGCGTCGGCAAACAGCTCTTAACAGAACTGGCTTATAAAACTCTACTAGAAGAGCATTACAACGTTGATGCGTCTGATGTGGATGCGCGTGTAGAAGAACTGAAAAAGCAATATGCCCTGGAATCAGAAGAAGATTTCCAAAACTTCCTCCAAAGCTCAGCCATGACAGAGGGTCAGCTTCGTGAGCAGTTAGAATTAGGCTTACTATTTGATGAAGCCCGATTTGATGGCGTGACCGTAACAGACGATCAAATTCAAGAATCCTACGAAGAAAGAAAACGAAGAGTACAAGCGAAACACATTTTAATGGAAACAGAGGAAGAAGCCAAAGACATCCTCGCTAAATTAGAAAACGGCCTTTCCTTTGAAGAAGCCGCAAAAACGTATTCCAAAGATACTGCCACAAAGGACAACGGAGGCGATTTGGACTTTTTCGGAAAAAACGAGGGAATGGATCCATCATTTGAAACTGCTGCGTTTTCGTTGGAAGTGGGAGAAACATCTGACCCTGTCGCCACCCAATTTGGATATCACATTATCCACGTAACAGACGAGCAGATCGTTCCATTTGAAGAATTAGAAGAGGCATTACGCGCTGAACTGAAAGAAGCCAACTCGAAATCACTCGGTGAAATTGTTGAAGACTTACAAAATAAAACCAAAGTTACGATCAAAGATAAAAAGTACGACACACTATTTGATGTGCAAGAAGAAGAAAATCATAACCACTAAAAAAGAGGGGGGTCCCCCTCTTTTAATCTGTAATCTCGAACGAATAGACCAACTTTTCAGTAGCCGCATAGGATGAAAGACTATTTGTGTATGTAGCCAATGATACTTTCATATTATTCAGATTATCATTTTCATGAACATTCATGTCCGTTCCTTCCTTGATCTGATTAACCGCACGAACCACATTCACAAACCCTTTTGCGTGTCTCTCCGCTACATCTGACAACCCCTTGTGAACATCTAACAGCGTTGTGTCCTCTATATCAAACGCTTTCGTATCAATACTCGCCTTTATTACATTCATTTCCCCTGCAATTTGAGTCACCCCTTTTTTCATCTCTTCATTGGATATCGCCGAGATCCCAAATGAACTCGACAACCTTTCCCATTCACTGGCAATCTTATAATAGTCTTTAACGGTTGGGGTGCTCCAATCAATATACTGGTTAAACGAGATCTGCTTTTCTTTCAGAAGAGAAACCTCCTCGAGTTTTAATTCGGCTTCCTCTTTTTCCACCTCCGTTAGATTCGGCAATTCATTGAGCTGTGTATACAAACGTTCAGCTTCTGTGTAATTCATAGCGGAATATGACTCACTCGCCGCAGCCAGAACTTCCTCTTTCTTTTTCCCTCGCGCTTCCCTTAACTTTCCAGCCGTGTCTGGGTTTTTGCTATCCAGTTGCAACGCTTTCATATAGAAACTGATCGCATCGTCATATTTTTCTTCTGCCAAGGCTTTATCCCCCTGAGTTACGTATTGTTCCATTTCCTTTGACCCGCACGCAGCAAGGAAAAGACAAAACGTAAGGAGCACTGCTGTTGCTTTTCTCATGTTACCCCCTCCCCAATATGAACTCTTTATAAACCGTAACAACAATAATGACAAGTTTTTTTTATGATTTATGAGAAGCGAATTGATCAACACGAATAAATATCTTTTTTTTACACACATGTCAACATTATAGATATAATAATCCTGAACAAAAAAGAAAGGATGATCCTAATGATCTACAACCAAACAAAAGCTTCAAGAAACTATTTTGCTGGGAATGGCAGACCGACATTCAGATACGAGATTACGAGAAAAGCAGGAGCTTTAGTCATCACGACGTCCAGAAAAGCAGAAGAAAACATGGTGGAGTTCGACGAGATTGCTGGTATGTTCGAACAATATTTCACCGATGAACATCTTCTGCAACTAGAAAATCTGGAAGATGGAGCCCAAGTAATCGTTACGTATAAAGAGTCTAAGTTTGTTTGTCAAAAAAATGAAAACGAGCTTTTCATTCAATCCATGTGGGGGCTAAATAAAACCCGCTCCTGGATGAAATCCATGCAAGTAGTCAACTTATAAATCGGTTCTCTTGAACCGATTCTTTCTTTTTATGATAAACTAAAGACAAACACAGCCGCGGAGGGGAAGATGATGAAAGAAATTCGCCATGTAAAGAAAACGATTAACGGAACAACAGAAGAATACACCATCTACTTTGAAGAATCCGTCCCATTTACGTTGCGCCAGTTGGGATTACAAGAAAATGAGGTAACTGGGCCCCTGATCTCTCTCTATGCCAAATTATCAGACGGGGAACACATGGTTTATCATGAAGATAAGAACACCGTTCTAAAGATTAAACGAAAGAAAGACTCCATCTTGCTCGAAAGCATTAAAAAGTTAACAGCCAGTATAGACCCTTATATGAAAGTTACCATCTATTCAAAAAATGACTGATTCTCAATCAGTCGTTTTTTTTATTTCGCTCTAACCAGATTTGATAACCTGCCTCTATCTCGGCAACGCCATCTTCCGCTGAAAGCGTTTCAAGGGCCATATCTATAAAAATTTGATCCAGAATGGTTTGATCTCTCCTGATAAATCGCTCGCTTAATCCCAGGCACTTATAAAATCCATTCACCAAATCTCTCTTGTGTTCACCTGAAATAAACCTGGCTTCCCCTCCAAAAAGATCCGTAATCGCCTTATCAATATGTAGTATGCATTGATTGATTTTTAAAAAAACCTCCGCTATTTCCACTTTATCAAGAGGGATGATGCGTCCCAAGGCATTTAAGTGAGTGTTTTTCACTTCTTTAAGAACATAAGATCGCTTCAATCCCTCCTCCATAAAATCTAATTTTATATCTTCTATTTGTTGTTCCAAACAGCCAGTGAAATCCTCCCCATTCGTAGAGTTTGCACAATAACCATATTCTTCTCGACGGACTCCTATCAAGTCCAGCGCCCCCATCCACAACTCTTCATAAACAGAGCGAAACAGCTCGAATTCTCCAGCTGCTTTTGGAAACAATTCTTCCAGCCTCACTTCCATATCTTGATCGAGCGTATAGACGTGTTTCATCATCCCTAATAGCCCTCTTGCTTGTTCTTCCATAAATCATTTCTCCTCGTTTCTTTCATTATAGAAAATAGATAAAGGGGGTAGAAGAGGCCATTACCGCACAAATTCTGAATTTGCCACCGTGTAATGGTATACACCTTGTTCGATAAGGAATGATTCTTCTGCGTAAAATGGATAAAAAAAAGAGATCGGACACGGATCCGACCCCTTTGGCGTTAAAACGTGGGCAAGTATTCAAAATTATTGCTTTCGATTCCATCTGGCTCACTTCTTACGATATCCCGTCCGTACTTGTGAACAACATCAACATGGAACAACTTACCTGCTTTCGCTTCTTCTAAAGCCGTTACATAGTCTAATTCTCGACCTGTATGCGTTTTGAAAGCTATGATATTGTCCTCCTCATTCCTGCGGACCGCCACGATTCGTTCTTGGCCCTTCATTTGCTTGGGGAGTTCTTTTACCGCATTGATTTTACCTTCTTCTTTATATTGGTTGAAAACATCTTCGAAATGACCATCCATCATCATCACCTCACCTCTTAGTATGAGGTATATGGCTGATTTTTATCCCTAGTTCAATCCACTTTTGAAGATGCCATACCAAGCCTATTTGTCCGTCTGGCGCGCTGCTTTTGGTCTTTCCCTTCAGAACAAGATTCATGATACGTGCTCTGATCAAATGGTCATCATCATCATCAAACCAATCCCACTCGTTTCCCCTTCATAATGATAGCGACTCCTTACCACTTCAACTCCTTTTTCCGTCATAGCTGCCATAAGAGCCAGTTCATGACGATGAGCGCCAGCTCCCTCAAAATCCTCCTGGCGTATTGCTCGTTTATTTGTTTCCTTACCCAACGTGAAAACAATCACAAATTGAACCCCCGTTGCATCACTATATGCGCTCAATTCTCTGATCCGCCCCATCCACCCCTCTGAAAGGAACACGATGTCGAAAGCTTTCATTTCATCTAAAGAAGCATTGGGTTTCCGCTCCAGTGCACATAAAGCTTTTAAGTGTGATGGCAACTCTCTCACCATGCTTTTGACGTGATTTACGTTCGTCGTACCGATTAACGATATAGTTCCCGCCATTTTTCTGCCCTTTTTCATTCAGATCACCCTTTCACCTTTAAAATGATTAAACGAAGTATAGCAAAACCCACAAAAAAAGACCCCTTCATGAGATCTTTTTTGACTTATGGGTATCTTTTATCCGTTCTCCGAACACGTCCGCGGCTTCCATATCAGCAAATTCAGCAGTTACCTGCACCATGGCACAGTTGTACAGATAATCAGCCTTTCTAATTTGTTGAGACGTTCCTGAATTTTGAATCTCTAAATAAAGAGGAAGGAATTGATTCAAAAAGGTCAGAGCTACTTTGATCCCTTGACGATCCACGTTCGTTTTGAAATAGCGATAAGCATTATGCAAACGCTGGTTCTCCTCCATACGTACCCCTCCTTTTTTCTTTTCATCGTATCATCTTTACGGAAAAAACGTTCACATTTGATTCAAAATAAGCAGTGACATCCTCACGGGATTGAGTTCCCGTGCTTCCCTGTGGAAGTTCGGTGGTGACTTGCTCAGAATGAGGCACGTCTCGCGACGTTCCAGTTGTTCCATTTCTGACCACTCTTCAATACAGACACCATAGGTAGAGTCACAACTACCCTCCTGTTCAGGGTTATACCTAACAGGCACACTTGCTATCAAACGTTGTCTATCTCTTATTAGGAGCTAGACAACTACACCGCAAGAGACGTGCTACTGGCAATATTACGACTTGCATTCAAATCAGCATGGCAAGTGTAGTTGCATTTTTTGCACTTAAATTTATCTTTTTTTCGATTTTTCTTTTCGACATGCCCACAGTTAAAACACGTTTGTGATGTGTACCTTGGGTCCACATACACCACCTGAACGCCACATTTTACCGCTCGTTCTTCAATAAACTGCTGAAGCTGATAAAATGCCCAGGAATGGATGGTTTTATCGGATTTTTTCATGCTACGGCAAGTCTTTCGGATGGTATACAGATTTTCCATTTTGATTACAGGGCGTTCAAAACCCATTGCAAACCCAACAATGTTTTTAGCCAACTTGCGGTTGTAATCTTCCATCCAACGGTTTTCTTTTTGCCCTAGACGCTTAATGGCACGCAGTGCTTTACGCTTTCCAAGCGATCGTCTAAGGGAACGAAAATGTCTTCGGGTGTAACCGACCTCTTTGCCACTAAAAAACTGTCGTTTTTTGCTGTTTAATTCAGAAACCACAGCTAAATGACGTAGGCCTAAATCGACGCCTATATACGATTTTGGCAACACGGAATAGGTTTTGATTTTGGATGATAATTCAATAGGGATGGCAACAAACCAACTTTTGTTTTTCCTCAACAATTGAATGGTGCCTCGGAATTCTCGATTTACATCCACACGTACATCCTTTAGGGTTGTTTTCCCTGTCTTTTTGCTCTTTACTTTTTTCTTTTGTTTCCTCCTTTTCGGTTCAAAATACGGGAAATATGTTCTCGTTATCGCATTCTCTTCAACAGGAACGTACTTTTTCTTTTGATCCACCACAAAACCAATGTACCAGCGTCCATTCTTTTGTTTTGTATCCCAGTTTTGATTGTTAATGGAAATAGGCAGTTTGCTTTTGAACTGGGGCACAGAACCTGCCAAACTTGTATTAAAATCAGAAACCGCCTTTTTGGCTCTTCTTATCGCTTCGTTCACAATGGCGGACTTCAAATCGGCAGGCACATTGGACGAAGAAAGGGTTTCCCCCTTTAACAATCTAGGGATACACTCATTTACACAAGAAGCATACTTTTGTTGTGCGTATAACCATTCTTTGTGTTTTTTGGTTGTTGGATTTTTGATTTTTATCAATTGGGTAACCGTTGCCATGGTCTCACCTCCTATTCCTATTATATGCATAAAGTAGGGAGATATAAGGCCTCCGATTCATCTCGTCAAACGAGCGTTCTCGGTTTAAAACATAAAACTTCCTTGACTTTATGACGCACGGTTTATAATAAGGCAAAACCAAGAAAGAGGGATGTTTATGTTTTATGAACATTATATTTTACTTACGCAAGGTTTAACGCAGTACACACTAATCGCAGATTTAGCGATCTTTAAACCGTTAGGTGTTTTAGGTTCAATTGCGGGATTTTTATCCTACCTACAATACCGTCAAAAAAAACCAGGCAAACGAATGAAAAACAAACCTACCTCTTCAACAAAAAAAAGGGGCTCAAAAGAATTTGAAATAAAAATCGGAGCCTTCGAATTCAGATACAAAAAGCGACATTACTAATACAAAAACGGTCCTTTCACAGAACCGTTTTTTTGATCCACTAACTTAATAGAGGCATCCACATATCAGGCGTGATGTGATTATTCAATGCCTCATCAATCTTAGAAGCCCATATGAACGGATTTTCAAAAAATCCTATTTTAGTAATCACCTCTTTATATCCCTCTACCACCATCATCGCTTCCTGGTGCGAGTAATGAAACACATCCACTAAACTAGCAATTACCTCTCTTTCTTCTTGGGCAAATTCATGAATATTCCTCATCCTGCACTCCCCCTTGTCGAGAAAAGTCTTCGGAGTAGTAAAAAACCCGTAAGACGTCCAAAAGTCTGCATGTTTTAACGGTTCAGCACCTCCTCTTGGTTACGGATATCTTTGCACTTGTATACGCTTTTTCTATCTGCTTGTCAATCTTTTTTTTGAAAATGTGAGTGCTATCCATCCAAGTAAGAATTAAAATCTGCTAAACTACACTATCACTTTAGGAGGAGGGAGAAAGATGCTAAAACATCTTATTTATTCATTTTCCCAATTGGACGATGATATTTTAGGAGAACTTTTACACACAGACCCCGTTCAAATTATGGAATGGCGGGATAACGGGGATTTGATATCCATCATAATGGAAACGTTCCAATCCTTAAATTCGGAGCAACAAGAAGAGTGGTTGGAAATCATATAACTTTTTTACTTCATCAGACTATAAAAATCCCCACCAAAACAATTGCACTTAGCAAAAAGCCTCCGACCGTTTCTATTATTTTTCGTTTTTCAGTTTTCTCTTTTTCATCTATTTGATTCTTCAAATCATCTATTTTCTTTTCAAGTTCTTGAATTTGCTCTTCATGCTTACATGTTTGCATCATATGCCCCTCCTTTTTTATTTCATTGGTTTTGGAGGAGGGGGTTCCCTTCTTTAAACACTCATTACCTTCATAAATACAATCAAAAATTAGGACATTGATTATGTTCAAAAATTAAAATCAGACATTAGGGCTATTGCAAATCCTCCAAATCTCTTATCTCCGTTGACTTCCAGCTATTCATGGATTATGAAATTTATGAATTCTAATAAAACTGATTCCATGTGAACATCAAATGTTCCTCTTCTGTAAAGTTTTATGTCTTACCTTCCCTGTTTTTTTCGAAGCATGTAATGATTCATTATCTTGTGGATAGAGAATTTTCTTCTTGTTCCTTATTTTTTTCTTCTGTGGATAAGTAACGAAAAAAAAGAAGATAACCTGTTTAAAAAAACAGGTTATCTTCTAAAATCGGCATAGCGAAGCTTTGTTGTTGGATCGTTTTGAAACTTTGACCTAAAAAAAGACAGACGTCTCCCTTGTATTTATGAAGCTAATTTTTTCTTCATCTCAGAACGCACGAATCCTCCGAAATTATGGATCACTTCAGCCTGTTCAGAGTAAAAGCATTCTTGTTTTACATTTTGAAGTGTAGTCATTAGCATAGAAACCCCGTATTCAAACGCAAGTTGAAGAAGGTCTGTTTCATCCTGCTTATTGATCAATCGATCGACATCCTCTAATTCCTTCTTAATGGATATCATATACTCTTCTTTTTTCTTTTCTTTAACGGTTTGACCATAAAAGGACTGATCCATTGTAAACGTCAAACGGTCGTCCTGATAGGAAGCGCGGAACATGGATGTTTCCTTTTGGGACAATTCTCTTACCTTCTTTTTATACTGGACATGTTGTGGTAAAAACGTCGTTAAATTGTTGTATGACAAAACAGAGGCAACATGATCCCCTCTTTTTTGACGCTGGATTTCATCACTATCGTAGACAAGGATTTTACGAAGCTCCAAACGAAGAAGATTGACATCTGACATGCCGATTAATTGCTCGAAAGCACCGTAGTATAAGGATAAGTAGTACCCTTGCGGATAGTCTTCTGAAATATGAGCATATTCTTCAATTTTATAATTCAGCACGCCTTGCTCCTTATGTCCATAACAAAGTAACCCAGCCTTCTCTAAGGCTGCGTTATTGTTTCGGACAGAACGCACACTACACCCAATGTCACGAGCGATTTGGTGTTCGCTTACACCAAGAACCATCCCGTTCCCGTCAGCTATAAAGTGAATGTATATGTATTGAAGGATCTGTAATTTAGAAAGACGTTTTTTTTGTGCGATATATACAGGCGGCTGGTCAGCAGCCTCCTCTTCTTGCTTTACTCCTTTCAGACGAGCAAGCCCTTCAAGAATGTAAGATAACCGTTCCTTTTGAGCTCCTGGTTCCATGGAATGAACCATAGCTTGAGCTGTATGGTAATAACGATGAAAGTCCGATTTTGCTTTCTGTATGTATTCTTCCGCAATATGAGGAGCACATTTCAAACGTCCGTCTTGATATAGATCTTTCATGCGTTGCTGCAATTCCTCTTCGGATACCTGCTGATCCTGAATGTCGTCATGACGCATGTGCCCTGGAAAAGGGACAATCTTTTCGTCGCGAATTTCTTGCAATGTTTTATAGATTTCAACAGAACCAGACAATCTTTTCAACACAGGCTTACTAATTCTAGCAAATTCTTTCACTCTCATCGTTTCACCTCCTGACAGCCTTATAACTGACGTCATTATAGCAAGACTGCTAAAAGCAGGTAAATACGACGTTATTTTCGCTAAAATGGAGACACTTTCGTGCAATGCCCATCAAATCAACCTCTTATCTCCGATACGCTAAAATGGAGACATTTCACCACGGTAGGCGGTGTAATGGTTTTTTGGTAGGTTTTATGCCTCATTTTTCAGTGGATAATTTTTTTTTATGCTGCCCAATACGCCAAAACGGAGACATTTTTCGTTATTTTCGTCTTTTTTCGCGTCCCATACGCTAAAATGGAGACATTTTTATGTTTATAGTCGTATTTCTTGTCGCATACCGATAAAATTTGTTCTATTTTATCGAAGTTCATACGCTAAAATGGAGACATTTTTAAAGTTTGTACGCCAAAACGGAGACATTTTGTTTCTGGATATCCCTACGCATCTCCCATACGCTAAAATGGAGACATTTTTAGAGTTCATACGCCAAAACGGAGACATTTTTAGAGTTCATACGCTAAAATGGAGACATTTTTCTGATTTACGCATAGTTCACGTGAACCTCTCGACATCGAAATACCGAGGATTCCCGCTTGTTTACCTAAAAAAATAACCCTCTTCATAAGAAGGGTTATTCATTAAATCCAAGTGACATTTGTTCTGTATCTATCATTTGAGTGTTTTCACCTAAAAGATCTACAATTTCATAGTTTTGTATAGGAAGGAATTTTATATAAAAGTATTCATTTTTTCTTTGAAAACTTTCCACCGTTACCCCTCGGTCCACAAACTCCTGTAAGCATTCTTCGATCTTTTTCATGTTTTCTCTTTTACGTGAACGTTTTAATTGCATGCGGTGGCAAAAGAACGAATAGGTTAATATTGTTGTTTCATTCTCACTTCTCAACATACTTAACCTTCTTCTCTGTAAAGGAAATATAATTAAATTGGATAAATCATGTTTCAATTTATTCAGTTTATCTCCATACATATGTGTAACCTGATTGTTGATAAACTCTTGTTGGATGTCTTCATTAACGGTTACCACAAACTCATTTGTATTTTCTGTTCTTTCGAGTTTGTCAAATAAGTGAAAGATTTTATACCCATTATCTCCTTGAATGATATGAAATGTGATATGCGCCATCTTAATAAGGCCTTGCTCAACGCGCTCGTACCGTTGTTTAGAGGTATCATTGAATATGTCTCGAACAACTTGACCGCTATCAATATAAATCTTCTGATCACTAATAAAATCAATGTTACGGAAAGAAAGAACAGACTGAAAAATTTTTCGATCCGTAGAATCTAACTTCCTTAAATAAAACTTAACAACATCCTCGTTCTCAATCATATCTTTCTTATACATGGTTTTAACCGTAAATTCATCATCGGGGCTATATTCACTTGTTAAATAAGGTTGTCCGTCTAATTCAATTCCTTCATCAGAAATAACAGGGCTTTCTCTGGAATAGGGGGCGAAAATCCCCTGACTGACAGAGTCATTTTCTCCTTTTATAACGTTTCGAAGGCTAGAAGTGCTAAATTCATTTAACAAAACATCCGCAATGACAATGGAAGCATCTGCATTCCAGGCATTTTGAGCCGCTTTTTTTGTTTTATACATGAAAAAAGGATACTCGGTTAAACGACTGTCCTTATCCTCTTTCCAATCTCTCGTTTCTTCTAATCGGATCCTTTTTAGATCATCTATATCGACCGCATTGTAAAACGTTTTAAACTTTTCTTCCCCATACATCGTAAGAAATTTTTCGGCCAATTCCATTTCTTTGACGATATCCGTTCTTTTAGAATCGCCCTCCATCACACTTTTAGAAATGGTGTTGAACCAGCGTTTTTTATTTTTTTGGATCGCATCCTTGTTGATTTTATAACGAACTTCTTTCGCGTCCTTGTCTTTGAACTGCTGAACAATCAAATGTTTAATGTGATCCTCAATGTCCTCATCAAACAATTTATCAAATATACTATTAGACGTGTTACCTAACTCATTTTTTACAACTTTAACCAAATAACTAGGGATTTCAGACATATTATCACCTCTCCCTTTTGATAATGTTCATTATACAAGATTCACAGAAGCTTTGCATAAGAAAAAAGAAGTGGTAATAAAGACCACCACTTCTTTCATATGATGAAAGCGCCTTCCTTTGTGAAGATTAATTCTTCCCCTCTTTGCATATTAAAACACATGTTTACTTTGTCATATGTAAGCCTTCCTTTAGCTCTTTCTTTAACCTTTTCAGCTTCTGTTCTTGTAAGGATCACGATGTTATCATCTGTTGTTAAAACAAACCCTCTGGGATTGCTTTTAGATTCTCGCTTAACCTCTGTTTCCCAACCATTTTTGACCCACACGCATTCATATCGAGGGCATCCTTTATACGTTTTAACCGTCCATTTCATTTCGTTTCGATTGTAATGGATCCTCACCTTTATTCCCAAATGCCCCGCCCCCTTTTGGTTATTATAGTCTTTTTCTCTCATACCCCCTCCTTTTTTGACATAAAATCCTTGTATACTGTGTAAAACAAAGAAGGGTGGTATACCATGACTGCTAAGATCCACGAGTTTTATGTGTGTTTGTCAGAAGAAGAAAACCATTCGTACCTCAGACTTCAAAACCGTCAGAAACAGACCGATGATACGAATGCTGTTCTCTCGTCTCTTTTTTTATCCAAAACATCCTCTCTTCAGTATTTGCTCTTTCAAAAAATTAACACATGTATGAAAGAGGGGAAGTCCGTGGTGGTTCACCACTCCTCACAAGAAGCATGTGACCACCTGCGTCAAAGCTACGGCCGCGGGGACGTTTTTTTTACAGCAGAACCCTCCCCATATCAGTGTGATGTAATCATTCACCTGGATCACCCCAACAAACAAGCTGTCGAGAAGCGGGAAACTCACGCAAGTCCAAATGAGATAGTGCACATGCTTATATCTGGCACACAACAGGAATTGGAATACTATAAAACCAAAAAATAAGCCCCTTATAAGGGGCTTATTTTGTGTATTTATTCGCATAGCTGCTGGCCACAATGGCTTCAGGCTTAATGACAGGCTCCATACCTAACGATTCGATTCTTCCAACCATTTCATTCACGAAGACCCTTGTTTTGTTCCGTTTCCCCTCACCAATATCAATGTGTCCCTCAATGGAGAACGAAGCCCCTTTATAGATATGAGGCAGCACGATGGCAATGAGTTGTTCTTTGATCTCTTCGGTGAACAGCCCTGCCACTTCTTCTGTCAATGAAGTTTCATGTGAGATACGTTCATGGAGCGCTCTCATTTGCCTGGGAACATTAACCTTACGAACACAAGCCCATGCCCCTTTTCCGATTCGTTGTATAACGACTCCTGTTATAAATCGTGTGTTGTGGGTATGAACCTGCGAATCGGTCCCCACCATCAGCTTATATTCACCAGTCGGATCCTTCTTCATAAAAGCAACAATGTGGGTAACAACATCTTCAAACGACATACAGTCTCTCGTAAGGTTATAAAACTGAACAGACGCCATCTAATCCCCCCTTCTAATTGTATTTCAAATAGAATCTGAGGTTCCTAGAATTTATAGAGACAACCTTTTCACCAGTTCCTTCGCAAACCAGTTCAAACCTTTATGAGCCAGTTGCTCGTTTTCAAATGAAACGTTTGTTAGTGCTTGTTCTGCTATACGCTGCGCTGTTTTCTTATCAAGGGGAGTGTTTGCAAACTCCAACAGGGCCCCTGCAAGTTGATCCCTCAACATGTAAGTCTGATCCTCCATCCTATTCTGCCCCTTTTTTTACGTTCACAACCGAGAAAGCTCGGTTTTTTAAAGCCGAGATGAATCGGGAATTTTGCCTGTTATTCTTGTTGGTTTCTGCATAAAATAGGAACAGGAGGTGAAAATCATGTCTACTGTAACC
This sequence comes from Pontibacillus sp. ALD_SL1, assembly GCF_017355605.1. NCBI lineage: Bacteria > Bacillati > Bacillota > Bacilli > Caryophanales > Bacillaceae > Pontibacillus > Pontibacillus sp. ALD_SL1. The sequence continues at coordinate 456,559 of NZ_CP062975.1, read as the reverse complement.
TATACCGTCCAGTTAAAAAAGCTAACAAGACAAAAGCATAAAACGTTTTTAAAGGATCAAAAGGAATACTCCAAAGCCGTAAACTGGTCTGTTGGGGAACTTCAAAAGGGGACCAAGTTGTCCTCTAAAGACGTGCCTGGTCCGCTTAAAAGTGCGATTAAAAACGAAAGCATCCGACGGGCTAAAAAAGCCCTTTCAGACGTTAAGCAGGGGCTGGCTAAACGAGTCCCTCGTTTTAAGTCGTCTCTTCCAATCTCTATAAACAATCAGAACTGGAATACCGTCGAGAAAAAAGGCAGATGGTATGTCAGTTTCACGTCAGGCCTTGGTAAACTCCAACTTCCTGTGATCGAGAATGAAACCGTACGGACCTATTTCCCTTTTTTAACGAAAGGGTATAAAGGCATCCGAAAGACCTTGCAGCTATTCCGAAAGGGAAAGAAATGGTATGTAGCGATCCCGATTGAAATGGCCACTCCAATTGATGGAATGGGCAGAGATCAACAGACACCGATTGGTGTCGATGTAGGTCTTCGTCATTTGGCTGTTGTTTCCGAACCAACCAGTGGAAAACGTCAGTTTTTCAGCGGGAAAGAAGTTGGGTTTAAACGACGTCATTTTCGTTCCCTGCGCCGTTCGTTAAGTAAAAAGAAGGCACTGCGTGCCGTTAAACGCGTAGGTCAAAAAGAAAAGCGTTGGATGACGAACTTTAACCGTCAATTAGCCCGTGATATTGTGTTGTTTTCCCTTCAGTTTGAAAACCCTGTAATTAAACTTGAGAAATTAGATGACATACGAAAAACGTGCAAGTCGACCAAACGAAGCGATCGTACCATCCACTCCTGGGCATTTTATCAGCTTAAACAGTTTATTAGGGAGTGCGCCTCGAAATACGGCATAACCGTAACGGATATCGACCCGTACAAAACGAGTCAGACGTGTTCTGCATGTGGTCATGCTGAAAAGAAAAATCGATCGAGAGATCGATTTAAGTGTCGTTCTTGTGGGTACGCCTCGCACGCTGATTTAAACGCAAGTCATAATATCGCACGAGCCTAGCGGTGTAGCCAGTTTTCTGGTGATAGACTGGGTGCCCAGACGGTATAATCCGAGCTGGGAGGGCCGCGTGACACGGCCTGTGGTCTCTACGTTGAATTCGGGTTGGAAACAGAACAACTGTAAAGCAGAAAAACACTGCTTTATTCCGAAGGAGTAAGAGACTTCCTTAGATCCTTGCAGGATGCATGGGGTTTTAACCCCGTGAGGATGTCACGCGATTAAGAAGGAAAAGGCAATACAATGATCTAGAAAAAGATTTGTTCTCATAACTATTTCGTTCTTGGCGTACACTATATCGTTACCCAATACGGATCACAGGAGGAATAGACATGTCAAAAGGCCTTCGCCTTCTTATATACGGAACACTGCTTTTTTGTTCGACGTCGCTCGCTTCGTATCTTTTTTATTATACAGACCATGTACTAGCAAATGTTGCGACACTATCCTTACTGATAGCGGTGTCCGTCCATATTTTTAAAAGAGTCATCCCTGTATTCAAAAAGGAATAACCAAAAATGTACGGATAATCAAACCCTTGTTTTGGTGTTTTTCCTTGTTTTACACCGTTTTATTGTTTTGTTGTTTTCGGAACTTTAAACCCCTTGTCTCCCGTAGGTTTTGAAGTTGATTCCCGTACAAGTTTGGTGGTTTCCTTGTACAGTTCTGGTTAGAAACCCGTACAGAAATGGTGCAACACCCGTATCCTTTTGGTGCAACACCCGTACCATTTTGGTTAAAAAGCGTACAAATTTGGTTGCAGGCATGTAACCCGTACTTTTTTGGTTATCCTTTTCCCGTTTTGATTACGGATGGCCCCCTCTATGTTTTTCCGCTTTATACCCGTACATTTTTGGTTACAACGATTCAAAAACCCATACACTTTTGGTTATCAATACAAATATTGAAGCGTTTTGCATAGAAATCGAAACGGACTCCGTCACTTTTGGTTAGACAATCCACAAGAAACCCGTACATTTTTGGTTATGAAGATAAATACAGAAGCTTTTTTGCATAGAAATCGAAACGACTCCGTACACTTTTGGTTATAAACTCTAATACAGAAGTACTTCAGGCGGACATAGGAATAAACTCCGTACATTTATGGTTAAAGACATTACAAGAAACCCGTACACTTTTGGTTCTGTGTACGAAAATCTCTTCGTGTGCTAAACTTCCTTTAGAAGCATTAAGGAGGTTCATACATGTCAGGGAGTAATCTCATTGCACAAAAACAAGAGGAAAATGTGGTAACGAAACTTAACGCACTTGTAGAAGCTAATTATCATTTGACGACGACGGAACAGAAAATCGTATTGTTCCTTGTGAGTGAAATCCGAAAAGATGACCAGGACTTTAAAACGTATAAGCTTCCTATAAAACTGTTTTGCGAATTAATTGGTCAAACAGGTACGCCTAAATATTCAGAACTAAGGGCGATCACGAAAAACCTGATGTCCAAAATTCTTGAGATCAAAGACGGACAAAAGACAAAACAGATGGGATGGATTTCTTATGTAGAGTACGATCACAACGAGGGAACAATTCTTATGTCTTTTGATCCTCGCTTAAAACCTTATTTAATACAGTTGAAACGGGAATTCACCTCTTACAAGTTGAAAAACATCTTAGCTTTGAAAAGAGGTTCTTCTATACGGATCTACGAGCTTTTGAAAAAATGGGATCGGATCGGTGAGATGACCGTGAATCTCTCGGACTTCAGAAAACAATTGGGGCTACAAGATAAATACAAAGAATTTCACAACCTCAGGAAACGCGTCCTCAATCCTGCTAAAGAAGAATTGAAACAAAAAACGGACATCTCTTTTACATACGAAACGATAAAGAGCGGAAGAAAGGTTTCTGGAATTCGTTTTCAACTCGTTAGAACTTCGAACGCAAGAATCGAAACGTTACCTTCAGGCGACGAATGCGGGGAACCAAATGAGGACGAACTTCATCGTTCTATGAATTCCCTTTTATCCTCATCAGGAGACCAACTAACGGAGGCTACATTTAAAAAATTAGTGGCATGGTCGGAATACATTTGGGACGACAATCCCCGTCACAACCTTTATGTAACCTTTCATTCTTTGATCCAACAGCCGAACGTAACAACACCAATCGGCCTATTGATTCACAAGCTGAAAGAGTATTATGGATTAAAAGAGGCTGGTCACGCGGTTGACGCTGCTACCTCTGATCATGCGCCTGTTCCAGGTTGGTTTTTAGAACAGAAGAAAGACCCGCCGTCTGATGAACCCGCATCCCCGAAAACACAAGAGGAAATCGAAAGAGAAAAAAGAGAGTTGAAGAAAGAACTAGAAAATATGGTTGAATAAGAAAAAAGCGATAAAGGGATTCATCGCTTTTGTTCTGTACTGACTTTTTTACCGTTGATTTTTAAAACCATCGGCTTCGCGCACTTATAAGCCCCAACTCCAGCAACTCCAAGACCGATCACCTTTAAGCAGGCAATGACCCAATCAAATAAGAAGGAAACAGCGTGAAACTTGATAAACATCCACGTTTGTTGAAAGAACGCGAACATTTCATCAAGCGGCGTGGGGATCCCCATGTTGGATAACATAAGACTTAGCCCACCGAGAACCGATCCACCTAAGATAGCAGACCCAGCAACAGCACTTTTAGGATTCATAGACCCTAATTCAACCGCGCTTGTCGAAGAGGCGATTTCCTCGCCATACACACTCTCGAGTTCCCTTATTTGATGCGGAGCAAGAAAGGAAAGTCTCCCTTCAATTTCCTGGCGTTTCGAATCGGAGAGATCTTTGTACATAAGTAATTCCCCCTATAAGTGTTTGGGGTACTATACCATGATTTTGGCTTTTTTTGATGAAAAACCCCTTTATTTCATCGTCGTTAGCGAAGGAGACCCCTTCCGAATCTCTGATTTAGTGGGGGTAGTTGACAAGAACCCGTAATGCTTGTTCCACATAATCTTTTGATGTTGTATAGATACATGACCCCATTATCATAAGGGGTATACCGATTGCCGCTGTAATTTCATCTACTAAACGTTTGAGTTCATTTTGATTTTCGTTTGCACATATGAAAACCATGTTTTTCTTCCTCCCTATATGCATCTCCTAATATTATACAAAGAAGTTGTTGGAAAAACTAGATTTTTATACGATTCTGACAGAAAAAAGTAGATTTACTTATCATTAAAAGATAAATAAATCTACTTTTTCGCAATTATTTACAAGAACAACGACTTTATTTGAGAACGCTGTCATATAAGCGACGCTCACAGACGGGTTCGAACCGCCGACCTCTTCCTTACCATGGAAGTGCTCTACCGACTGAGCTATGGGAGCGTAATTGAAAATGGTTGCGGGGACAGGATTTGAACCTGCGACCTTCGGGTTATGAGCCCGACGAGCTACCAGACTGCTCTACCCCGCGATATGATAAAATGGTACCGATGGTGGGATTCGAACCCACACGTCCGAAGACACTCGATTTTGAGTCGAGCGCGTCTGCCATTCCGCCACATCGGCAAAGCTGGCGCCCACGACAGGAATCGAACCCATATTCTGAGAGCCGAAATCTCATGTGTTATCCTTTACACTACGTGGGCAAAACATATGGCGCGCCAGAAGGGATTCGAACCCCCGACCCACAGCTTAGAAGGCTGTTGCTCTATCCAGCTGAGCTACTGGCACAATAAAATGAATCAGTTTTGCATCAATGGTGGACCCAGCAGGACTCGAACCTGCGACCGATCGGTTATGAGCCGATTGCTCTAACCAGCTGAGCTATGGGTCCATTATTCGAATCATTTATAAGCGTTCATATTGTAGACGATTCCATTTGAGTAGACTAGAGGAAATGATTATATTTTTTCTATTTTTACAAAAATGCCTTCATATTCTTCATAGTGCAAACAAATGTCTTCGTTTTGAGTTTGAATTTCAATATCATTCACTTCCGCTCCATTACACATTTCCCATACCCCTAAGAACGACTCTATAAGAGGCATTACCCTTTTTTTCATACTTTCTTCTATTTCCTGTTTAACATGAATGTCCTTACACTGAATATTGGTTTTATCCCGATGCCAACGAACTTCTTCCTGGTAATCTTTCAATTCTCCACCTGTCAAGAAATCAGGCACGGTTGGCTCTTCTTCTATTAAAAAAACTTCATATTTTTCCCTGTTCTTTTTAATCAGGAACTCGTACCGATAAAAACCGTACAGCGAAAATGATATGGAATGAACTTCATGAGACAACATGAAACCAACCATCTTGGTAACCGCTTCCTTTAATCCAGGCTCAAGGTCTGAGGTAACGTTCCATTCGATCATATCAATTCCTCCTCTTCTTCTTCTTCTAATGTATTGTAGAACCAGAATGAAAAAAAGGGAATACCTCGGGTAAACATATGCGCCATATGCGTACAAAAAACCCTTTCCAGGGTTATGAATCCATGACTTTAAAATGCATTTGATAATAATTACGAATCGTTCGTTCACATATTGTAATGGTCTCACGCAAGAGAATTGCAGCTTTTTCTTTGTTTTTTGTAAACTGTTCTTCATCCACGTATGCCCAGTATTGATACACCACTCTTTGCATAGCATCTAACGTTTCGTCTAATTCATCCATATCCTTTTTGTCGAAATCCCATCTTTGTGCAAGGGACCTTGTTTTTTCTTTTTCGTCTTGAAAAAAGAACAAAAACTCATCCATATCCTTTTGGATGCCCGCAGAATCCTTCCCTTTACACCATTTCTCTATAAGGTTAATCCCGTAATCCATAAACAAGTATAATTCCAAATACTGGTGTCCAAGAACGACATGGTTTTTCCATTCATTCACAACCGTTCCACCTCCTCAAGCATTTTTTTGTATCGCCCTTGTCGTTCCATCCATCCTCCTTCTTGCTCTCCCGTTTGTCTTTTCCATTCCTCATAACTGTCTTCCAGATCGTTTGCGTATGCATGCAACAGATCACGCATTTCTTGAACGTTTTCCCTATTTTCCTTATGGAGCAACTCAATCGTTTGTTCTGCCTTTAGACCCGCTTCTCCCAATGACAGGATAATAGACATGCTTTTCTCGGTGTCATGCTCTAATTGCGTCATGGATGAATTGGTTTTTCCGATGGAATCATTCATGTTTTCAATAATAGATGCGATTTTGGCTACGTTTGTCTGAGTCTGATCCGCTAATTTTTTCACTTCATTTGCCACAACTGTAAACCCCTTCCCTTGTTCCCCAGCCCTTGCTGCCTCTATCGAAGCGTTTAAGGCAAGTAAATTAGTCCTTTCTGCTACACTCTGAATAACCTGTATAATGTCATGGATGTTTCCTGCTTGCTTGTTTAATACTTTCATATGATCGGATGTTTCGTTAGAAGACATCGCTACATTATTTGTTTGTTTCACAACTTGAGCGATGTATTCACTTAATCTTGTATCTTCATGCGTTTGGTTTTCCTCTTTTATTTTTGGGAGATCGGGGAAGCGAAACTTCACCCAATCTACAACAACATCGCCCTCTATTTTTCCTTTATGTTCATTTAAGAGCCTCTTAATCTCCTTTTCCTTGTTTTCATATTTACTCTTCGTCTCTGTCAAAAGCTTCTCATTCTCACTTTCCCTTTTTCTGTTCACACGTTGTAGCTCCTCCACCTCTTCCATTAAAACAGTATTCTTCTTCTTTGCATCAAGCGTAACCCACAAAAGAATACTAATCACTCCTAACAAAAGGGTTATCAGAAAGGAAGCAAAGAGAGAAGAGACTGCAATGAATAAGCATGATGTTGTGACATACATCCCCACTTTCCCTTTCATGGGACCCCTCCTTCATTTTCTATACACGATCTACCACACTTCCGTTTCATAGCTCAAGTTTTTATCCCCACAAAAAAACAGAGGCAGTTCCTCTGTTTAACGGAAGACTAGCATGGTCGCGGATTGATTAATATGAGCAATGTACGATTCTCCAAAACAAGATATTCCTACGTGAGGAACGTGGTTGAAAATGTTCGCATACTCATGAATCAAATCGCGATTCTCAAGTTCAATGGTTCTAGCAGAACAGTTGAACTGAATCAACGCTGTAATATCTTGCTTTTTATTGATCCGTTTAATAAGCGCATCTGTTTCATCGACAATTTCTGTCTCTTCCAACAAATGAGCATCCATATCCTTTAGGATATTACAGCAAAACATAATGCTGCCATCTTCCCCGCCTGGTATCGGGCTTCGAACAAACGGGTGATCGGTAACGACGATTCCAACTGGATTTGTCCAGAAGTAATTCTCTGCTTCAGAAACATCAACGTTCAGGGCCCTGGCATATTCCTCAAGCGCTGGCTTTCCGTTGAATTCATGAACTAAACGTTTTTCTTCATCCACTTTCGTGGCCATCAGCTTCTCATTTAACACACGAAAGCTTTGGGTTTTAATAATTTCAAATGGCCGCTTAGGCTTCATCAGCACCAATACAGCTGAGTCCCGAAAAGCCTTCCCTTGAGCGAAAACACTGTGTTCTTTGAAATCGACAAAATCTTTATCAGCACTCGTCCCGCCAACAAATACGACGTTTGTATAATCCCCTATGTGTTCCATCACTTTTTCTTCAATCATACACCAATCCACTAAAACCATTCCGACGTAGGTATGTAAGTTCATTCGGTTTGACGCTTCTCCATAATGGTTTTCAAATGAACGAAAAGCATTTTTCGTCTTTGTTTTTAAATCCTTATGTACATCTTCAATGACTTCCACGGATATATCCTCAATTAATTCATCACCCAAAGCCATAACAACCGTTGAGTTTTTGAAGTAGGACCCCTGTATATACTCCCCGTATGAACTGCAACCAAAAACGGTCGAACAAGGAAAAGCCCCCTCGAGCTCCTTAATCAAACTTCCGTGGTCATGACTCCAGGATGAAAATACCAACAGTGCTTTCGGTATGTCATTCCCCAGTTGTCCCTTCAAATCATTAGCAATGCTTTTTGGATCTTCTTTATGTGAGACTAGTTGTTTTGATAACATATGACCCCTCCTTTATTTTGTAATCGTTACCCCTAAATTGTGAGCTAAGTCTTGAAGCTTGCCTAACACTTCAGGGTCATCTTCTGTGTGTACATCATACAACCTAGGATTAATGCCCTTCATGATGATCTTGGTTTTCGTCATTTCTTCTAATAAAGAGTCTCCTTTTGCATTTTCTGTTATAATTTGCTCTATCGCCTTTTTTACTTTTCCAGCCATACGATTCCCTCCCTTTTCTGTTCCCTATGATTAGTTCTACTCATCTAAATCGTTTCCTCTTATGTAATGAAACCCTAAAAACAGTCCTTTACTTTCGACAGGTGAGCAAAAAGTAAAGGACTGAAACGGTTTACTGTACTTCCCTAGCAACGTAAACCCTTATGCGTGAGTTATTGATTCAATAACCTATGCAACACTGCGTGAATGATAAAACAAAAAAAAGCCTTTTCGGCTTTTTATATCTATCATACATAACCCAGAGTACCCCTTCAAAATCTTTGATTTAGTGGGGGAGTATTCATATCGATTCAATGTGGATGATTCTAAACCCTTTCTCATCCAATTTTCTCTTAAGAGTTTCCTTCCTGGTCTTATCCAGGGTCATCACAGCAAACATAACTCGTCGAACAAAACGACTCCCATCATCAAGAGTGGTCATGCCTTCAATGTTAATGTTTAACTTTTTCAAAATCTTGGTTAGCTCATACAAGGAACCGATCGTTTCTGGGCATGCCAAGGTGTACAAAAGATTCCCCGAGTGCAGTCCAAGCGATTGCTCTAAAATTTCAAATACTTTGTTGTGTGTTAAAATGCCTGCAAAGCACCCTTTTTCGTCCACCACAGCCACAAAAGGGAGCCGTTTCACGGTACTTAACGCCTTTTGAAACGAACTCTCTTCTTCAACAATCGCCTTTTTTTCAGCAGCAAGGAACGCACATTCCACTCCCATATCTGGTTCCTTACCTTGTCTGTATGAATTACTTAGATAGGTTTCAATATGCTTGTGAAATAACATCCCAACATATTTTTTCCCTTTTTTATCTAAAATGGGAATGCATCGATAATTGGATGTTTCAATGATTCCTAAAGCTTTTTGTAGTGATGTAGTTTCTCTAACACTAACAACATCATCTTTCAGAACATAATTATTTTTGACTATCATTTCCTTGTACCCCCTTTATAATTTGGACCTTACACATTATACACACGCTTTTCGCAACCGTAATGATTTGTATCGTTTTTCTCCCCAGCCATCGTACAAGGGGGGCAAAAATCGAGACACCCGTTTTCGGTTTAATCATCCACAAATATAGCGCGATGAATAAAAACCGCAAACAAGATAAGAAGCCCCTTTTGAATTGTTTGCATTATTGATGCAATGACGTAACTCTGACGACTGCATGATCGATGCAATGAAAAACCCCTCAACACGAGAGGTTTTTCATTCTATTTGCAAGGAATAAGAACTGTTCTTGGTCCCGATTCTCCAAAGCTTGATCAATTTCTTTTTTCAGTTCCTCCATCTGCTTTTGTTGAACCAAAGCCATCAGGAAATGCTCAGCTACTTTTTCATCTTCATCCTTAAATGGATTCTCCGAGGTGGATTCATCCTCTTCCAATATATATGCATACTTATCATTACGGATGCTGTTTTTGAAATTCAATTGAATATAATACGCATCATCCCGATTCAAACGAACATCATGAAACCCTTCTTCCGCATCTTTAATGATTTCTTGATCCTTGTAATAACAAAAAGGTTCCCCAGCACATCCGTGAGCCGATATAACGATTCCTCTTTTGTATAAACGCGCGTCTCTTACGAAGTGAACCCGCTCTAACATGGATTCATGATTTAAAAAATATGCGAGCATCCAATTCCCTTCGCGTCTTTTCATTTTATGGTGGTTAAGAAACCAGCGAATGAAGCCTTTTTTATCCTCAATCGTAATTTTCATGGCTTCGCCCCTCTTCTGATATTTTACGTATTGTAGCACATCGCCCAGCAAAGAGAAGACAAGGTTTTTGTTTACCACAGAAAAAATCTCCCCCTGAAAAGGGGGGAGATCCTTTAATTGCATTTGCCGCTTCCGCATTTATGGCACACGCAATTCACTTTATCAAAATGATTCTCTCCGCAGCTTGGGCATTCTGTTAACCCTGAACCCGATTTTTGCTGTGATTGAAATCCCTGAATGGTTTTTTTGAGTTCATCTGAAAGTTCTGCCATGGCATTCGCTTCATCACTGTTTAACTTAATCGGAACAATGGATACTGGATCTTTTTGCAAAGAACGGAGGATATTCGCAAGTCCAGCAGGCAACGTTCCCATCGTCTGATCATAACTCAACGTATCGATCACCTGCTGCAAATTATCATCCGCAGCTCCTAACCGAAGCATCTTTGTGGACATGAGACCGAGAGCTTTAGCCAAACTTGATGCTTCTTTTACTTTTGTAGAGATAAAAACTTCCCACGGTTGTCCATCTTTAAGGTTAATGGTCACGTAGGCTTTCCCGTATTTATCTCCGCATGTGAACCCAATTTTATCCGTGAATCCATAAAGACGTTTTGGTCGCTTTTCAAACGTAAAGGTGCGTGTTTCGTCCCTTTCGATAGAGGCATTTGAACTTTTTTGTTTCACCTTTTTAGCTTCAGTAGCTTCAATGTGAGATTCAAGCTTTGCATCCTCTTTTTTCGTAGCCAAAACCTGAGCCTCTCTTGAACCGTCACGGTATATGGTCATCCCCTTCAGCCCAAGATCATACGATAAGGTATACAACTCTTCGACCTGTTCAACGGTATAGCCACTAGGACAATTGGCCGTTTTAGAAATAGAGGAATCCGTCCACTTCTGAACAACAGCCTGAACTTTTACATGCTCCTCTGGTTTTAATTCCATAGCCGTTACAAAGTAAGAAGGCAAATTTTTAGCGTCTTTTATCTTATGTTGGACCATGTAATCGTGCACAAACTGAACGGTTTGTTCGTGCATTCCAAGCCGCCCTGCTCTCCAGTACGTCCAGGAATAATAGGGCTCGATACCTGTTGTGGTGCCTCCAAATTCTTCCCTAAATTGAGGGATGTTATCTATGTAGGTTCCCGTAGTGCCAGTCGGCGCCTGTGTATTTAACGTAACGTTTCGAATGCCGTACTTCTGCAAATCGGTTTTCAGACCAGGAAACTCCGACAGAAGTCGTTTCATATATTCTGAAGATGCAAAACCTTTATAATCGAACTTCGGAAAAGCGCCTTTTTCTTTCGCAATATCAATGCTCGCTTTATACTCATGGTATGCAATGAATTTATAAAGCTTATCAGCAAAAGCGTTCCCTTCTTCACTTCCGTATCGGAGCTTCATTTTGATTAATAAGGTTCCAAGCCCCAGGGACCCGATCCCCACGCGCCGTTCGCTCATTTGTTGTTTTTTGTTTTCTTCCAAAAAATATGGAGTGTAATCTATCACATTATCTTGCAGCCTTACCGCTGCTCGGCATGCCCGAGCCAGATCGTCCCAATTCACGTCATTGGTTTTCGAATCATAGAAACGAGGTAAGACAAAGTGGCCTAAATTACAAACGGAAAATTCTGGCAATCCTTGTTCGCCACACGGATTGGTCGCTACAATATACCCTTCTTCGTAGTAGTTGGAGTTAGACTCTTTGTTGTATCGCTCCATCCAAAGAACACCAGGTTCCGCACTCCCATGGGCAGATGTTGTGATAAGGGTCCACAGTTCCGACTCCTTGTTCGGCGTTTTGGTCTCTTTTGCTTCCTTCACTTTGTTCATAAATCCGTCGCTGATTCCGACTGAAATGTTTGCGCCGCTCAAGTATCCCTTTTTTGTTTTTCTCGTTATGAACTTTGAAACCTCGCTGTTGTCGTCGTTACATACGAGCATTAAAGCGCCGCGTCTTGATCCCCCTTGGATGATCAGGTGAACAATAAATGAAAAAATCTCAGCAAACTCAACATTATCAATTGTTTTTTGTTGCAACAGACTTGCAATCAAAACAAATAACTCCATCCAGCTTACCGCTCCGCTTGAACGTCCATTCACCCCTTTAACGATGGCATTGCGGTGACGAACCTTTGAAAAATCCAGAAGCACGTAGTCAACAGACTCATCATATGCTTTCTCAACCATTTCAACCATGCTGTCAAACAGTTCTTCCACACTGTCTCCCACAATAATACGGGCAGCGCGCTTAGAATCCTCAATTTGATCCGCAAGCGTAACAGATTCAAATTTACCAAGCCCCTCTCGGTCTTTCAGCTCGCCGTGGTCACGATGATCGGATGGGAGGTGAAATTGGAAAAAGCCCTTTGTTCTGCCAGATCCATCCGTGGTTAAGATGTCACTGATATTGATTCCCACACCGCCTCCACGACGCATAATATTCCCTTCATAACGCGCCACTTCGAGAACTTCCAGGAATTGTTTCACTGGGGAGCGCTTCGCCCTTGGACTCTTGATTACATAGCAATTGTAAGCCGTTAAATTCGCTTTTTCACCCGTCAAATATTCCTGGCCTAACATCAATTGAATACGCCCTCCCAGGGAATACCGATACCCATCAAACAACCATCGGAATTCATTTTCCCAGTAAGCCTTTAGCTCGTCTGTTTTTTCAACGCTGGATCCCCCTTTTGCCCAGCGTGTCCAGAAGTGATGCGGTTTGGTCTCCAGTGGTTTTTGGAGCAGTTCCTTCCGAACGTTATGGAATTCACCTAACCGATCGCGAACCCGATAACTGTCCTCTCCCAAAATACCATCAATGGTTCCGACCTTTTTCGTTCCCATAACTTCATCCGTAATCACAACGACCGTATCTCCAACACGGAAATCATCGTAAGTTTGAACAGCATACCGATCAAGCGCAATCAACTCATCTAATTGTCCGTCCTTTGAAAATTCCATCTTCTCATAGTGAAAAGGCACTAACGTTTTACTCATATCTCCCATCCCCCCTGTTTTGTAAAGTCATTATAAAAACATTCAGCCGACAAAAGAATATGTAAATTCAGTATCATACGTTCCCCTCCCCTTTTTTCCAATAATAGCGCGGATTCCGAGAGATATATTTTTTTTGAAGCGTTTTTTCTCCTGTCCCGCTTCTCTATCTGACGGGGGGCAAGCGGATAGGAAACCCTGCGTATTGATTAACCAATCTTTCGTTGACATTTTTCCGCCAAAAGGATATACATAGTAGGTCAAAGGAGGGGTTGTATGCACTTATTAAATTGTTTAAGAATCGGAGGGCTGTTTGTGGCATGTCTTTTTATCATCTCTGCTTGTCAGCCAAAATCGGATCCTCCATTAAAAGAAGAGCCAATTGAATCAACAGAAGAGGAAAAGGAGGTTCCGCTGAGTGAAATGAAAGATTTCGAATCAGTTGAAAGTCTTATAGAGGCGATCCCTTACGGAGACTCTGTCGTAATCCCGAAAGAGCTTCCTGTATTCGTGAGCGACACCATTCCCGTATACACATCAGACGGCGAGATCGAACAAGCTCAAATTCTTTATATTGACGAAGCAAATCAACACTCCCTCTCTCTTCACATTTCCCCCACTCCGCTTCTAAGCACAGAGGGGTTCGAACAAGTCTCTCTAAAAGCATCCTACACAGGGTATTATGAGAGCGATATTCACAACTCCCTTGTTACGTGGAATATAAATGGAATTCACTATACTCTGTTTTACAGCTTCAATGATGAGTCCGATGCCACACCTCTTACACGATCGGAACTCTTAGATTTTGTGAACAGTTTTTAAACAAAAAAACCCATCCCCATTTTTCAGGGGACGGGTTTTTTAGCCGCCAGTATTCCTGGTCATTCCAGATTAATGAACGCTCTTTAATTGCATAATAGGTATCCAGTTTTCATCTGCTATCACAGCCATTTGAACCAGTCCGTATTCTCTGTGATAGTAGTATCGAACATCTCCACTGCTCCCTCTTTCCACGACAATCACATGTTGCAACTTTCCAATTGGAACTTCGATAGATGCATTTACATCAACAACGGTATAAAGAATGCGAGCCTTTTCCCAAGTCTGACCGACTGTAAGAGGGTAGGAAAGAACCATCTCTTTATCCTGAAACGTATCCATTGTTCTATCGTCTGTGATAACCTCACTGCTGCTCGAGAAATAAAGTCCATCCTCTTCTGAGATCAAAAACTCCGTGCCTCCCTCGCTTACAGACTGCGCTACTCCTTGTTTTACATACAAAAATTCTTTTGTTGTTTCATCCCCCTGATAATCCACATACGTATAAGCGGTAGATTGAGCAGGTATGAAATCATATTGATCTGCCTCATTTTGAACACCCGAGTCCGCATCGGCCTCCGATTGTTTTATTTCAGTCGCCACAACAGTTTTATAAGTAAACACTTCGTCACCCTCTGGCACTTTAACGAGTGTTTCTACTTCAATGTCATATTTTCCAGTCTCCCATTTCGCCATATCCAGTTTTACCTCTAAGGAATGTTCCCCCTTATCCGTAAGATGAATAGATTCCTTTGAATAAACCTGTTGCATGATGGTGTTTCCTCCGCTTTTCACCCATACATTCTGGGTTACAGCCAAATGAAGGTCCATTTTGCTTGCCACCAGGCTTTTTATGGTTCCGATGGTTTCACCATGTTCAAACTCCACTTCCACCCAAATATCGCTTTTCTGAATAGGGGTTTCTTCCTCCTCTGGAACAGCCTTGACGGATGTCTGTACGCCCTTTTCTGGAGCATCTTTCACAGTCAACACTTTTTGTTCCGAACACCCGACAGACAACAAAAGTAAACCTACTATTACCCCTAACGTTTTCATCATTCTCACCCTCTATCACCTCATCCCATGATTAAGGACGGAACAAAAAAAACCTTTATTGTTGTCTGTATTATTGACTTATGCGCTCAATTCTCTATCATTTTAAAAATCAGGGGGGGATGCCATGCGCACGTTTTATAAATTCGAAGAGATCTACTCTTTCCTGAGTAAAACATTCATATACCGCTACGCTGAATACAACCAAGCTGGTTTTTGCTATTACACGGCAATCGAATGTGTTCCGTTTTTGGGGTTTGACGACCATGAAAAACCTACCCACCTCTTCCTGCGAGACGGACGGACGTTTGAACTTAAAGCGTTGCTCAGAGAAGACGCAAGCTTTTTATACGGGGAACATACCAAGGAACACGACAACCAAACCCTGACTGTCTATTATTCAGACGGATATTCAACCGTGTTTAATTACAGAAAGCTTTTTAACACAACTTGACTTTTTTTTCTTTTAAGATTATAAAAACGCAGACGACAAGCAGGGAGGCGAACCTTTATGGACCAGAAGAACAAATGGGGAAGAAAATGGAGAATAAAACTAGAAAAAATAAAGAATGGCGTCTTTATTGATGTAACAACGGAACAATTAAAAAAAGACGTAGAATTCATTTTATACAACCTTCCTAAATCTTATATCAAGGGAATTGAAATTATCGAGAAATTATACGACGTGGAATCCGAGACGCATCAGATCATCGTAAAACAAACTATGAACGCTATTGATATCAAAAGACAGATCGGTCGTTTTGTGTTCAGAGAAGGAAGGTGGGATGAGCAGGAAGCCATCTCAACAAAACTTTTAGCAGAACAAATGATTGATGAACAAAAATTTTATGATATTTACAATGTTTCGAACTACCTGGAATTCTACGAGATCGTTAATGCTGATGTGTTCGCTGTAAGTTTTGGGAACGAGACGATGTCTGTTGAAGAAATCGGAATCGCTATAAACAGTCTTTACATAAAAGAATACACGGATAAGTCTCATGCCAAAAAATACAACGTGAGCACCTTTGTGGAAGACTTGTTTGCGGAAAATAAATGATTTTCCGCTTTTTTTTATTTGCATTCACTGTGCATCAGGCAAGTCGGAAACATCCATTAAAAGAATAATACTCCAAAAATCTTTACATTTACCTTCTTTCCGAGTATCTATGCTTCATGAAAGTGAGGGATGCATATGAGAATACATATAACGAACAACAGAGAGCCCCTACTAAACCTGGTAGAGGTTTATACAAGACAGCTTCTTGTCGGTAAGAAAGTTCATATTATTATTAACGGAAGTCAGATCGACGGAATTGTTTCATCCGTAGAGCTATTTGAGGATAAAGAGCGAATCAGCCTGAAGGCGAAAACAAACGAAAACGAAATTGCCATTCCACTAACGGACGACACCAAAATCACATTTGGGAAAGAAGAACTGATTATATTCGAAACCAAAAACCATTCAACTGTGATTGAATTGTTACAATAAGTTTTCACCCTTCCTTTATGGAAGGGTTTTTTTAATCCCCTGCCAATACATATAAGAACAATGGAGGGGGTGCCATTATGAAAAGCAGCTTAAAACTCTTATTATCATCGTTTCTGTCGACATCTTTGCTATTCTCCACGGTATCAGCGGAAGATATAGGGAAATTACAGTCCGATATTGAAGCTAAAGAATCGACAATAAACTCTTTAGAGGAAAAGAAAAAAGCAGCCGAAGCTGAGATTCAAGCAATAGAAAAAGAAATCAACAGACTGACTACTCTCATCAAAGGGTTAGACGCAGATATAGCCAAAACCACAAATGAAATACAAGCATTGAAGGTTAAAATCGAAGAGTTAGAAAAGCAGATAAAATCCAAAAAAGAAGAATTGGAACAAAAGAAAAAAATACTGGCTGAAAACGTAAAGGTCTTGTATTCCAAAGGAGATGTATCTTTTATGGAATACTTGTTTCGATCTGACAGCGTGTGGGACTTTTTGGATCGTTTTGAAACGATCAAAGACATCGCGAAAGCCAATCGGGAACTCTATGATGAAGTGAAAAGAATAGCTGATGAATTAGAAGCACAAAAAGAAGAACTCAAAAAGAAAAAACTTGAACAAGAGAAAAAACAACAATCCTTACTTGATATGAAAAAGGAACAGGAAGGACACAAAAAAGAACAACTCTCCCTTCTCAAGAAAGCCGAAGCGAACAGAAGCTCCATAGTGAAAGAAATAGAGAGTGAGAAAAATGCCATTCAATATATTCATAATCAAATCAGTGCAATCATCAAAAAACGGGAAGAAGAACGTCGCAAGAGAGAGCAACAAAATATACCGTCCACGGACCTTGTAGGTTCAGGTCAGATGATGATTCCTGTACCAAAAGGGAGCTACTACATCTCATCTGGATTCGGGATGCGCACTCACCCTATTACAGGTGTACAAGCAGGTCATAACGGAGTGGATTTCGCAGCGAGTTTTAACACACCCATTCTCGCAGCTGACAGCGGGACGGTGATATATGCTGGTCCAGCCAGGGGGTACGGGAACTGGGTTGTAATCGACCACAACACAGGATACTTTTCGATATATGGCCACATGTTCTCGAATCAGATCTATGTTTCTGTTGGACAAAACGTAACAAAGGGACAAAAAATCGCAGCCATCGGTACGGCTGGGACGAGCACAGGGTATCATCTCCATTTCGCAGTGAGCAAACTCCCGTTTAACCAAAACTTCGTGAACCCTATGACGCTGTTTTAGTGTATTCCACCTATTATTGCGGACATGATTGCGACGGAATTGAATCAATCAAACAGTACATAAATGATGCAATCCTGTTTGCATACAAAAACCTCGATTGGTTAAGATCGAGGTTTTTTCATTACAGTCTATTATCGAAAATTTGATACTCCATGTCTGATAGAATATAAGCGATAAAATCAACGGTAGAAGGGTTATCGAACTTCATTTTTATGCCTTTCAATTGATCATAATAATCGATTTTCTGTTCTATCGAATTGCTCCGCAGTCGCTCTAAATTCGTTTTTACTAACGCATCCAACTTATCACTTACACTTACCAGGTATCCTTCGTAATCCGAACTTTTCGCATTTACCATATACTCGTGAAATTCCCCCCTCAACTCCTGAGGGAGCCAGTGGACCATTTTCTCAGAGATATACTTCTCGTATCGCTCAAATGCTGCTTTTCTTTCTGGTGTAGAGTGCTTAACGGGGCCGAGCACATCTCCAGTAATGCCCTCAACCAAATCATGTCCAAGCATTTTGGCAGCCACCTGGAATACATCTACATCTATTCCGTATACCTCTTTCTCTAAATACGCGTTATAAATGGCGATTGAAGTGGATCTGATACCGTGAATGGCATCGTCGTCATGAATCATATTAAACTTTCCTTTCCACCGCCTGACCGTGTCCATGTTCATCACATTCATTAAAAACTGATAGCATTCCGTTTTTTCTTCTACTTGTCGCACAAGCCACCGTACGCTTTCAAATTCGCTGTTTAACAATTCCTCTTTCAATCTCTTGTACGTCCGAAGGAAGTAGGTGGCATGATGATGATCCTGTTGAAACTGATTCATCCGTTCTTCGAATGCCTTTTCTGCCTTGCTTGCAACATCTTCTGGAAGATACTCCTTGATAATGTCCATATACGCTTCCATTACGCCGACAGAACTATATAAATTCTCTCTGTGGCAGTACATATAGGAATCAAACGTATCTATGGCATCAATCAATCGCCCTTCAGTCGTATCATCTTCGGCAGATACGACAAAGTCTCGGAATATGGCTTGCAGACTTTCTGGCAAATAGGAAACTATCTCCTCTGCTGATTCTGTTTCAAGATCTTTAATGATATCTGCCACTTCAGGGTCTTTCTTAGTATTGTAATTAATCGGACCCGTCTTCGTCTTCTTAATGTCATGAAAGACTGCTCGGCATACTGCTTTAGTCGCATCAATTTCCTCCCCAAACATTTTGTTCTCAAGCAAGGAGGCTATTAATGTGTATACCGCAACTCGAAATGAGTGGCTTGCGACATTATCCTCGATTTTAGAAGGGAACTCGTCCCACCTAGGGTGATTTTGTAATTCGATAACTGTGTTAATAAATTTCCCATTCCTCATCGCCCTTCCCCCGTTTCCACATTTTTCTTATTGTAGCATGAAAGAAAAGAAAGATTCCCTTTTCTTGTGTTTTCCCTCAATTTCCTTACGTTAGAGCCTGAGGTGATGAACATGATAATAGAGCCACGTTATCTCCACATTTTAAACAAGCTTCAAACAGCTGGCCCCTCTTTTATTGTTGGGGGATACCTTCGGGACAAGTTAGCTGGATTAAAACCGAATGACGTTGACTTTGCTACGTGTGCATCTATGGAAGCGATCAAAACCCTTTTCCCTAGTTTTCACGGAACTGAAGAAGGGCTTCGCTTTGGTGTAGGTCGAATTCGCCACAATAATGAAACATATGAAATCTCATTCTATGACAACCTCTCAGCCTTTGAGTCTTCTATGTTCACCAGAGACCTTACCCTGAACAGCCTGTATCATGATGGGGAGCACCTCTATGACCCCTGTCAAGGCGCGGAAGATATAAAAGAAAACACCTTACGTGCTCATCCTTTAAGTTTTGAACTATACCCTGAGAAACCCCAGCAATTTCTTCGGGTCATTCGGTTACAAGGTGTATTAGGATTCTCTCTAGACCCTTCTCTTCAAGAATTCCTTCAAGAACATACGCATTTGTTCTACCTCAATACAACGAACCGAATGGTATCAGAGGGATACAATATATTGCTCTCCTCTTATCCGTTAGCTTCGCTGCAATCCTTATCTTCCTTTTCCCTCATCCCCTCGCTCCCTCCTACCCCCGAATTCTTTCCGATTCGGCCAAAAGCCATGAAAATGGAGATTACACTTGGCGTACTGGCATCTATGTTAGGTGAGGAAGCCGTATTGTCTTTCTTACGCCTTTTCCAGCTGTCGAATAAATATGAGGAAAAATTATTTAGCTATCTCCCATATCTCAATGAAAAGAGCATTCCAGAAAAAAGTCACCTCATAAACGAAATGATGCTTATCCATAAAACCCTTTATCAAAACGAACCCGACCGCTTCAAAAAGTATCTTCGAGCCTACAAAAAAAGCTGATCATATCAGCTTTTAGAAACTCAATAGAGACAAAATATTATAGTTCAGAGCATCCCGTTGTTGAATCATTTGCAAATTGGATTGCTCCAATATTTGGAATTTTGTGAACTCAGACATCGCTTTGGCCAGGTCCGCATCCTCTATCCTTGAACGGGACTCCTGAAGAGCAATATTCTGCTGAACGAGTGCATCTTTTCTGTAACTGAGTGCATTTACTTTTCCGCCGTAATACGACCGCGCATCCAGCAACGTTTCAACTGAAGCTTCGATTTGCACCTGAGCTGTCTGTCCTCCTGCGGTCGTCGAGACATCAATCCCTGTTAAGTTAACACCCTCAGCACCTCCGTCTGTCACATCTTTACCAGAAAAGGTAAAACTCCCGCTTCCAGTCTGCATTGTCACAACGGTAGTATTATCAAGAAAATTACTCCCATTAAACGAAAAAGTGGAAATACTATCATCATAAACCGCTTTTAAATCATCGATCTGTTGTTGAATATTCGTGCGGTCTGCCGCTGATAACGTATCGTTCTGAGCCTGTATGGTTAGGTCTTTCATTTCGTTTAACACATCAATCGCCCCGCTTAATGCTCCATCAATGGTCATTAGGGCTGATGTGGTTTGGTCAATGCTTCGGATACCTCCCTGGTTTCCTGCGATCTGACTGCCAAACCGTACCGCAACGGACATTCCTGCCGCATCATCACGTGCGCTGTTAATCCGCTTCCCTGTTGATAATTGCCGCGTGTACATGTCCATCTGATTTCGGTACTGATCGATCTTGTATGAATAAAAGGAATTTCCAAATAAGTTCATGTATACCCCTCCCTTGATTGAGAGGAATATACTCTATTTTTCGAGTTAATCAAGCACTTTTTTAGTAGTAACGAGAAATCAAGTTTCCAGATGGTTGTTGGATAAGGTATGATTCCGTCTTTTGATCCATCGAACTAGCATACTGAAGCATCACATCCGTGAGCTTCCTATTTCCGTCATAAAGGAGGCGTGTTAAATCCGTTAAATTCTCGTTCACTTTAAGAAATTCTCCTTCATCGAACAAGGTCATGCTTTCATTGTTTGTGAGAATCCCTTTTCTTTCGAGGTCCATTTGGTAGGATGACACAAACGTTTCTACGGGTTGAATGGCGCGCGTACTAATGACATCGTTATACGTTTGTTTCACTTGGATCGTTTGATTATAAGCCTGAATCATCTCCTGAAGCCTCTCGTAAAGTCCTATTGCTTCTGCATTGGAATCTGATCCTGAACGTTCCACTTCAAACACGCCCCCCTCGACAAGGTCATTGAACCGAATACTCACCCCGTCATGCCATACGCGATTGGAACGGGCGGCATACAGATCGCCATTATAGGTGTACGCTGCCTCCTGCCCATGCTGAAGAACGTTTTCAAACGCCCCGTTTTCATCGAGTAAGCCGAGTTCTTGACCAATGACCCCTCCAATTGTGTTGGTGATATCCGTTTCCCCCAATCCATTTAACGAAACTCTCACGTTCCCGTCTACCATTATAGTGTTCAAAGAGGATGTGTATGAGACACCGTCGATTTCGTAGGTCGCTTCTTTGTACCCGCCATCTTTGATGGAGTTCAAACGAATATTATCTATATCAATGTGGGCGTTTGTAGCTGGGGTCCGTCCTTCAAAAACGACATCACCCCTTGTTGAGACCGCATCATACCAATGAGTTACCTCAAAATCCACGGAATAAGGCTTTAAAAATCCCCCGCCACTTATATTTAACAAAAAGGTTCCCTCTTCCGTTTCCTCCAGCATGAAGTTCTGCTTCTCGTTCCTGAAAGAATAAGAAAAGCTTTCCTGTTTGACTACGCCATCGACACTCTTTTCAAATGTAATAGTATCTCCTAGCCCGTCAAGGTTTACTTTGGTATATCCTCTTGCATCTTGTGCCAATATGACTTCTAAAGATCCCTCTGTAATTTTTCCTTGGAATGACAAACCCCTTCTGTCTCCTCCATTAATGGCCTCGTGACTGTCCAACAAACCATTCCGAAGAGATCCGAATACAGAAAACGTTGCATCGTCATCTGAAGTTAGCACGTTTGACATTTCCCAGCTATCATCATGACGACCGTTGTAAAAGGTTTCAGTAAGGATCGTTTCTCTTGATTCTTGTTGCTCTCCTGCCAAATTGAGCACGTTTAGGTGGTAATGAAAAGCTTCGTTCCTAAACACTCTTTCAATAGAAGCCACCCCTTCATTGGTAGAAGAGTATCCACCGCCGCCAAAATCTTCTAAAACAATAGAACTTTCCACACCAAGCAGCGTGCTTTCTAACCGAAAAGCACCTTCCTCGTACAACGCCCTTACATTTGTAGAAGCGGTTCCACTATTAATCAAATTCACAATGGCTTCGATGTCCATTTCCCTCGTAACAGAAAACGTCGTTCCGTTGATTTTGAAATCCCCTTCTAAACCAAGTGCCACCCCTTCTTGGAATGCATTCACACTTTGCACGTTCATCGCTTCAGCTAGCGCCATCACATCAAACGTATAGGTTCCTGGATTCGCCTTTGAAGAAGCACTAACATCAAAATCGCCACTAAGAACCGTTGCGTTTAAACCCCCACCTCTTTCATTTCTTGTTACATCCGCTAATCCAGAAGACAATAACTCTCTTTGAACCTGGAACGTTTTGTCATATAAAGCCACAGCAGACTCCTTCAATGATTGCTTGGCCTTTGCCCACCTCATCAATTGGCTGGGATCTATCCTTTCTGCCTCCCCTCCTTTTGCTACAACAGAACGTTTCGAACCAAGAAGCGAATACATGTTTTGGTTCGTTTCTTTTTGATACAAATATATTGGTCTATTCTGTATTGGGTTGAACACAGAATCACCCCCCTCGACTTTCTGTATACCGCCTAAATGTCCAAAGTCAACGAGTTTTTTTCCAAAAAAAAGCATCAATGATGCTTCAAAAAGACGCCACTCAGCACTCCCTATCATCATTTTCGGAGGGATGCTCACTGAAACTCTTCTTCAAGATCTACATGACGCTCTTTTTTTTCTTCCTTCAACCGTTGAAGCAAATATTCCAATCGCTCATCCACGTCATATTGCTCGATCCCTTTTTGATCAGATTCATTTCCTGAATATTTGTATGGTTCGTATTGGCTTAATTCAATTGTCTCATCTGTAAAGCTATCTGTTGCATCGGCAGAGTCGCCACCTTCATTCTTTTCATCTAACAGTCTACTTGTATAAAAAACCTCTCTTCTATGTTTGGGCATAACGGGCTCTGGTTCCGATTCTGGCACCAGGTCTTCCGTGACTTCCTCGTATTGTTCAAACGAACCGTGCTCGTCACCCTCGTTAACCTCCAAAGGAAAGGTTTTGTCATCATCCTTTCGCTCCACGTCTTCCTGCTCTGATATTTCTTCCTTCCTCTCAACAGTTCGGCGTCCTTTGGATACAAACCCCACAAATAAGAAACCCAAGGCATTTAGCGCGAGCGCCCCTATAATGACATATCCTAACGGTTCCATAAGAATCCCCCCCCTGTAATTAGCTTTCTACAAGCATGACCCCTTTCATTTTTTTACAATTGTAAAGTTAATAACACAGTACGAACTGAAAAGCAACATCTTTACAAGGATTCATTTGGCTTTCTTTCAATAAATACAAATGAAGGAAGGTGATGAACTTGACAAAACAAATTCCGCTTACCCAAGAACAATACAATAAATTAGTTGAGCGCTTGGATCACATCCAAAAGGTATTAAAACCCGAAAACATCCAGGATATCCAAAACGCCAGAGAACTGGGGGATTTATCAGAGAATGCGGAGTACGATGATGCGAAAGAACAGCAAGGAAAACTGAACCAAGAGGAAACGATGATCAAAGCTAAGTTAGAAAACGCTACGATTATTCAGAAAAAAGACAGAAAAGATACGATTGACGTCGGACATACCGTTACCTTAAAATCTCGTGAAAACGATGAGATCAAACATTTCACACTTTTAGGCCAATGGGACACGGAACCAACAACCACATCTGTCGAATCCCCAATGGGGAAAGCCATGTTAGATAAAAAAGTAGGGGACGAAATCATCGTGGACGCTCCTTTTGGAGAAACAACATACACCATCCTATCCATCGATTGAACTACCCCCACCTAAACGCTTCGCGTTTTGAGGAGAGGGATTCTTAGGCAAAAGCACCCCCTGGTGCTTAGTTACTAAGCTACCCCCGTCGTGCCGACGGTTGATTCCTTTAGAAGGCGCAGGCCTTCTTTTTGTACGTTCTTGCTGGCATTAATATCCCGATCATGGGTCGCTCCGCAATGCTTACATGTCCACTCCCGTACGTTTAGCCCTTTCACTTCAGGATTTTGAACCCCACAGGAAGAGCAGAGCTGGCTTGACGGGAAATGTGCTGGCACTGGAACAAAGGCACGTCCGTGCCACTCTGCTTTGTATTTTAATTTAGCTACGAATGAACCCCAGCTCGCATCACTAATGCTTTTAGCCAGTTTCTTGTTTTGAGTCATGTTCTGGACTTTTAAGCTCTCGACAGCGATCCCTTGGTTTTCGAGAATCAGCCGAGTGCTTAGCTTGTTTTCAAAATCGAGTCTTCTGTTCGTGATTTTCTCATGGATACGAGCGATGGCTCGCTTGTTTTTAAGATAGTTTCTGCTTCCTTTTTCTTTTCGTTCCAGGGCACGCTGGAGAAACGCTAAACGCTTCTCATGTTGGCGTAAAAACCTTGGATTCCCCACTTTCTCGCCATTCGACAGAATGACAAAATGATTCAACCCTAAATCTAATCCGATCATGTCGTTTGAAACGGGACGAGTCAGAAGGGATTGATTGATTTCACAACAGATCGACACATAGTACTTTCCTGTTGCACTTCGTCTGACCGTCGCGTTTAAAATACGCCCTTCAATCTCACGGGACTTTGAAAAACGCGTCGCCTGAAGGGCGATCGAATCCACCTCTTTAAGCCATGAATACTGTTTTTTTAAGAGGGGAAGGGTTTTAATCGTGTCTGTTTTTGATCGAAACTTCCCCGTGGTTTTACGGTTTTCAATCTGGAGGTCCAACACATGATTATACACAAAGCGAACACAACCGAACGTTTTGTGGAACAACGCCTGTTGGGTTTGATTTGGGTATAGACGGAATTTGTACGCTTTATGGTTTAGCGATGGTTTCATGCCATGACCTCCTCATTCTTATTATAGGAAGAAAAGATCAAAATATACCAGACCCCAGCCATTCATCTCCCCCTTAAATGTTGATTTTGAAGAGGGAGTCTTCTGGCCAAAGATGATAAAAAAGTAACGCTTCTTGTTCAGGAAGCGTTACTTTTCTTCTTTTATATGAACCTTAATCACAATTTCCGCAATCTTGTTTGTTACATCAAGCCGAACGCACTCTTGATGAAATTGACGAACCTGATCAGAATCAATAAAGCGGGGTGTCGATATGAAACATTTTATATCCTCCTGATCGTATACCTTCATTACCCAGGCTGCCAGCTCGTTCCCGAATTCCAAAAGAGCGGACTGAGACAAATCGCCCCACTCTTCATCGTCTTCCCATCCCTTATCTTTCAAAACATGCTGTGCTAACTTGATCGCTTCCCTCTTGCTAACACCAATCAACACCAACCCTTTTATTGCCCCTTGAACACCAATACCGATCACAACTTCTTTATTAATGGCTAACGTCTTCTCAAGCTTTTTGTGCGTTCGTTCTATCTCCATTTTAAAATACTCGTTTGATACATATTGAGCGGCCTCTAAAATCGGCTCTAAGTATCGTTCTTTCATACTCTAACGACCCCCCTTTATTTAGGCGTACCGTTCCATCTATTCAAGTATTGATATAAACACAATCGTTTCTAATGTCAATTTAATTCCCTTTTTTTCTACGCGCTTCATATGTAAGATAAAACAACAGCGGGATGACTAATCCAGCCCACGTCACCCACTCCCGATTCTCTTTTTCGTATATGACTTGTTCCGAGATCGCAAGGGGCAACACCTGAATAAACTCACCGTCATTATAAACAAGCGCTTCTCCGATCACGTCACCTTCACCCAAATCTTTGCCTTTCGGATAACGAAGTTCGATTTCCGTATGGATGGACGCCTTTTCCTCTTTCCTGAGCGTCAAAACGAGGTCTTCGGTAGAGTGTAATTCGACCGTTTTCCCATAAACCTCTTCCTTCCCCAATACATCCCCTTTTTGAATCACTTTTTTTTCCTTTAAAAGCGAGAAACCGTATTGAGCCATTGTGTTTACATCTTGATACTCCTGATCTCTGCTTGTTTTTAGTACGACCGTAACGATTTGGTTATGCCCTTTTTGAAAAATCTCAAGTAACGTATTTTGTGCCATAGATGTATATCCCGTCTTCCCAGCAAGAGCGTCAGGCTGATCCATCACCTTGTGAATAGCGTAAATGGGGATGGTTTGCTTACTTGTGTGGACTGTATATTCAGTCGTGCCCATGGCTTGGATGACAGAGGGGTAGTTCAATGCTTCTTTCCCTAATAAAGCCAAATCATAAGCCGTGGTGTAATGATCCTCATGGTGAAGCCCATTCGGGGTAACGAAATGACTATTCGTCATTCCGATTTCCTGAGCTTTTTGATTCATGAGATCCGAAAATGATTCTTCACTTCCCGCAATATGCTCAGCAATTACCGTCGCAACATCATTGGCACTTTTAATTAATAAGGCATGCATGGCATCTCTTTTTGTCAACACTTCCCCTGGCTCAAGAACAAGGCAACTGCATTCTTGTATACTCGCATACTCACTAACAACAAGATCTTCATCCGCCTTCACGTATTCATCAAGCAGAATGGCGGTTAAAACTTTCGTAACAGAAGCTGGATAACTCTTTTCGTGAGCCTTCTTGTCATAGAGCACATCTCCAGATTTCACTTCTAACGCTACCCCTCGAACCCCATAGATCCCTGGGAGAGAATAGGCGTAAGAAGGCACTAGCATCAAGACAAGAATGGTTAAGATG
Organism: Pontibacillus sp. ALD_SL1; assembly: GCF_017355605.1. NCBI lineage: Bacteria > Bacillati > Bacillota > Bacilli > Caryophanales > Bacillaceae > Pontibacillus > Pontibacillus sp. ALD_SL1. Next base: position 429,436 of record NZ_CP062975.1, on the reverse strand, counting down.
CTTATAGCCACTCTTCTCATAATTAACCTCCACCTTTATGTTCTATATCCCCCTTATTTCCATAACACCCTCTTTTTCCTGCTTAAATCTTGAAGAACCTCCACTTCTTTGATAGGAGAAGAGAAGGAAGGTGATCGATAATGGGAAATGTAGTGAATTTAAGAGAACGTTTAAAACAAAAATCTCTCCACGAATCAATCTTTCCATTTATAGAAAATATTAATGGGACCTACCACCTTATTGAGGAAGAAGACGAACTCGTCGTGGTCATTCGGAGTCTTTCTATTGTTTTCGTATTTATGAGCTTTTCCGATCTGGGTACCCTTACTTCAAAGTCCCCTATCACAAAATGCTTGGAGAAAAATTCAAGCTTCCCACGTTATTCGAAAGGGGAATGGGTCGTGGATACGCTATTTCAACTGGAAGAGAGGTTTGCTGACTATCTGTTGGAACAAGCAGAAAACGAAAGGAACAAAATCCCGTTTTTAATTCAGGAGATTTCCAAACAAAAATAGGACCCAAATTCGGGTCCTATTATGGCTTATGATTTAATTCAAAGCCCAGGCTTTCCATCTTTGCCACAACTTCTTCTACTGATTTTCTGCCCATTTGCGGAATGTGATACAAATCTTCAACGGTGTATTCCAATATTTTTCGGACCGTTTGAATCTTAGCTTTCTTCAAACAGTTATAGGATCGCTGTGATAGTTCCAAATCTTCGATAGGTGCATCGAGCACAAGATTCTCTTCTTCTTGCTTTTCTTTAAACACCTTCGTTTTCTCAACCATATCCTTAATATCATTAAACATAGTAAAGTGTTCGATATTAATTTTTGCCGCTAATTGCACAGCATCTTTTGCTGTGATTGATCCATCCGTTGTAATATGCATAATTAACCGTTCGTGATCCACGGAATGCCCCATTCGCACCTCTTCTGTTTCGTACCCGACCTGAATAACTGGAGAATAAAGAGCATCAATTTCGATAATATCAGGTCGATTCTGAAATAACGTCTGGTGATCTGCATATACAGTCCCTCTGCCTTTGTTGACATATGCTTCAAACGAAACCTCTTGGTCTCCTGTCAAACTAATCAACGGTTGATCGGGGTTTGTTACTTCTATGCCGCTTGGCACTTCCAAATCCCTGGCATAATAGTGACCCGCTTTTTTCTTGTTAAAACGCACGGTTTGCATGTCATCATGAACATTCTTAAATCGCACCTCTTTCAGGCGCAGCACTAATCCCAATGCATCAGTAGAGGCTCCTTTAATGACATCTAACGTATGCGATACCCCATCAATTTTAACCCCAATTACAGAGCTTCCAAGAATGGATGAATACAGGATTCTTCTTAAGGAGTTTCCAATTGTCACACCAAACCCTTTAGCGACAGGTTCAATCTCCACCCGAACAGGGCAAAAGGGCTTCTCTTCTTCATTACAATATACAGACGGTTTCTCGAAATCCAAATTCATAATACTTCCCCCTTGATTGTTTCCTTCTTTACTGTTTAAAAAAAAAGAAAAACCTCCTCGTTTTACATACGAGGAGATTTTTCTATTTCATATTTTGGGAGTGATAAATACCAGTTCCCGCTGGTATAACCTTACCAGCTATAAGCGACTCTTTTAATCCAATTAGATAATCCTTTTTCCCTTCAATAGCAGCCACTGTTAACGCTTTTGATGTTTCTTGGAAAGATGCAGCTGACAAGAATGATTCAGAAGACATCGATGCTTCGCTTATACCTTGTATCTTTGGCAAAAAGGCGATTGGTTCTTGTTTATTCTTTTCTAATTCCTGATTCATACGCATAACGTTTCGGAGGCTCATCAGTTTTCCGATCGCAACTTTCGCATCTCCTGGATTTGTAACGATAACCCGTTTACACATTTGGCGAACGATGCATTCGATATGCTTGTCCCCTATGTCTACCCCTTGGCTCTTATAGACCAGTTGTATCTCCCTGATCAGATACTCCTGGACCGCATCCATCCCTTTTAACTTCAATAATTCGTGAGGATTGACTGGTGCCAATGTTAAAGCCTGGCCAATTTCCACCCGCTCTCCGTCAGACACAATGACTTTTTTGCCAAAAGGAATTCGAAACACCTTAGCCTCTTCGCCATTGTCGGGATAAATCAGCACTTCTTTTAATCGTCCTTTTTCTTTGATCTCTGCAACCCCGCTTACATCGGATAATATCGCTTTTTTAGACTTTTGTGGATTGCTGTCTTCCAATTTTCGCGCCTCAAAAATCTCTTCAACACGAGGCAACCCCTGGGTAATGTCGTCTCCTGCCACCCCGCCAGAATGGAATGTTCTCATTGTAAGCTGTGTACCAGGTTCTCCGATGGATTGAGCCGCGACAATTCCCACTGCCTCACCAATCTCAACGACATCTCGAGTGGCGTAATTCATCCCGTAACACGAAGCGCAAACCCCCTGTTCAGCTTCACAGGAAAGCACATTTCGAATCGGGATCTCTTCATGATGAGAAGCCAGTTCACGCGCCAAATCACTTGTAATGAGTGTTCCTTTTTCCGCTATAACGGTCCCGTTTGATTCGTGCATCGTTTTAGCCAGATGGCGTCCCGTGATCCGCTCTTCAAGCGTCATCACGTCACCAATTTTAGTGATCAATTTATAAAGCTCTGTACCACAGTCTTCTTCGGTCACTACAACATCCTGCGCAACATCGACCATCCGCCTTGTCAGATACCCTGAATCTGCTACTCGGAGCGACGTATCCGCCAGCCCTTTACGAGCCCCGTGAGTACTGATGAAGAACTCGAACACCGTTAAGCCTTCTGTGAAATTTGCTTTGATCGGTTTTTCAATCGTCTTTCCGTCAGGGTTTGCCATTAGCCCACGCATTCCAGCTAACTGGCGGTACTGCCCAGCATTTCCCCTTGCTCCCGAATCAAGCATCATACAAATCGGATTAAACGGATCTTCATAGAGCGACTTAACGGACTCTTCGGCCACTTTTTCGCTTGTCTTCGTCCACAGGCTGATAACCGCTTCATATCGTTCTTCATCAGTGATTTGCCCTATTCCATAATAGTATTCTACCGCTTTTATTTTTTCTTCCGTTTGATCAATCATAAGAGGTTTTGAGTCTGGTATTTTGATATCAAACAAAGAGATGGTCAACCCGCCAATTGTGGCGTATTTAAACCCTATATCTTTCATACCATCTAACATCACGATGGTTTCGTCGTGGGTGGCATAATCAAATACATGTCCTATAATTTTTTTCAGCAGGCCTTTCTTTAAAGGTTTAGCTGAAAAGGCGGTCACATACCCTTGTGCTTCTCCGATGGAATCAAACACACGATCAGGCTCTGTTCCGACATTCTCCCCGTTAATATAAGGAATATGTAACGGCATAATGCCATTTAATAAGATTTTCCCTACGGTCGTAACGATATAGTTCCCCTTTTTGAATTTAGGGTCATCGCTAATAAATAAGATGATTTTAGAATGAAGTTCAATTTCTTTCTCTTCGTACGCACGAATCGCTTTGAACTGGGAACCGTAAACCATCCCTTCCCCTCGGCCCCCATCTTTTTCGACTGACAAGTACGCACACCCGAGAACCATATCTTGAGAAGGTGTTACGGCGCTCTCGCCGTTTTGAGGATGCAACAGGTTCTCTGGCGCCAAAAGCAACACGCGGGCTTCTACTTGAGCCTCAATGGACATCGGAACATGGACAGCCATTTGATCGCCATCAAAGTCCGCATTGTATCCGTCGCACACGAGGGGATGAAGTGTAATGGCTTCCCCTTCAATGATCACCACTTCAAAAGCCCTTATAGAAAGTTTATGTAAGGTTGGAGCGCGGTTCAAAAGGACTGGATGATGTTTGACCACATCTTCTAATACATCCCATATTACATCTTCTTTTCTCCTGATCATCCGAGTGGCTTGTTCTGGTTTTTCAACATGTTCTCTACGGATAAGTTCATGAATGACAAAAGGCTTAAATAATTCAATGGCCATTTGCCTCGGCAAACCACACTGATTTAAGCGAAGAGTAGGACCAACCGTAATAACAGATCGTCCCGAAAAATCAACACGCTTCCCTAACAAGTTTTGGCGGAAAAGCCCCTGTTTCCCCTCGAGCGTTTCGGAAAGGGATTTCAATACACGATTTCCAGGTCCCTTGTAGGAATGTTGACCACGTCGGTGATTCGCAATAAGGGAGTCTACCCCTTCTTGAAGAAGCCGCTTCTCATTTTTAATGATGACATCTGGTGCACCGCCGTCAATGAGCTTTTTGAGACGTATGTTTCGATTAATGATCCTTCTGTAAAAATCATTGAGATCGCTCGTCGCAAACCGACCTCCATCAAGCAGAACCATCGGTCGCATATCGGGAGGGATGACAGGAAGATAATCCATAATCATCCATTCGGGTTTGTTTCCTGAATGAAGAAAACTATCCACAACTTTAAGTCTCTTAATCAGCTTTCTTCTTTTTAAAGTTTTGGTTTGATCGATTTCTTCTTTTAAAGATTGTTGGAGCTTTTCTAAATCCAACTCTTCCAGCAATTCTTTAATGACTTCCGCCCCGATTCCGACCTTAAATTGGCCGTGATGCTCTTTCAACGCCTCTGTATATTCACGCCCGTTCAAAAGTTGCAATCGTTCAAGAGGGGTGTCGCCAGGGTCTACAACCATATATGTTTTACAATAAATAACGCTGTCCAATTCCTTGGGCTGAATATCAAGGAGGGAAGCTATATAATTATTAGTTGTTTTAGGGAAATACCAAAAATGTGCGACAGGGGCAGCCAAATCAATATGCCCCATACGCTCACGTCGTACCATAGAACTTTGAATTTCTACCCCGCAATTTTCGCACACAATACCTTTGTGATTCTTCTTATCATATTTCCCGCAATACTGAGCGCACATATAGTCCTTTGAAGGGCCAAATATCCTTTCACAAAACAACCCATCTTTTTCTGGCCGATGTGTTTTATAGTTGATCGTTTCAGGTTTTGTAACTTCTCCATAAGACCATTTCAAAACAGTCTCAGGAGAAGCTATCCTTATATGAACATGATCCAACTCATTTAAAGAACTCATATGATCCCCCCTATCTATCCTTCCTTTTATGTTTGGAATACAACACTGAATTCCCTTCCTTATCGACAGCATCGAAATCCATACCTAACCCGCGTATATATTGACCGAGAGCTTTAAAGGATTCCGTTGCGCTTGGTTCTGGGAACTCCATGCCCTTAACAATAGATTTGTACATTCGTGCCCGTCCCATCAGATCATCGGACTTCAATGTAAGCAATTCACGAAGGGTATAAGCGGCTCCGTGTGCTTTCAAGGCCCACACTTCCATTTCCCCAAAGCGTTGCCCACCCATTTGCGCTTTTCCACCTAACGGTTGTTTCGTGACCAGGCTGTAAGGCCCCGTGCTTCTGGCATGAAGCTTATCCTTTACCTGATGATGAAGCTTCAAAACATACATAACGCCAACAGTCACTGGGTTTTCAAATGGTTCCCCTGTTCTTCCGTCATACAGGGTTACTTTTCCGCTTTCAGGAATTCCTGCTACCTTTAACTGATCTTGAATTTCTCCAATAGAAGGGCCATCAAATACAGGAACCTGGAACTTTAAGCCTTGCTTTTTAGCAGCAAACCCGAGATGGGTCTCCATGATTTGGCCAATATTCATTCGAGAAGGAACGCCAAGTGGATTCAGCACCAGATCAACAGGGGTTCCATCTGCCATATGAGGCATATCCTCCTCTTTAAGAATACGGGAGATAACCCCCTTATTCCCATGGCGCCCCGCAATTTTATCCCCTTCTCGTATCTTTCTGATTTCCGCTACGAAAACCGTTATTTGTTCGTTAACACCACTAGGTAAATCAGAGTCATCTTTGGTGTTTCGAACAACATCAAAAACGATCCCCTCTTTGTCATGCCCCATACGCAGCGAGTTGTCTTTCACATCGTTCGAACTTTCCTTGAACACCGCTTCTAACAATTTTTCCTCAGCTGACGCTTCGCGGCGAGACTTTGGTGTAACCTTCCCAACCAATACATCGTTTTCGTGAACCTTCGAACCCACTCGTATAATGCCTTCTTCGTCAAGATTTTTTAAATGCTTCTCATTTGTATAAGGAACATCTCTTGTAATCTCTTCTGGACCGTTTTTAGTATCCCGTACATCAATAGGGTATTCCTTTATTGATATCGACGTGTAAACATCTTTTTTAACAAGACGTTCATTAATGAGCACCGCGTCCTCGTAGTTGTACCCTTCCCAAGGCATAAAGGCTACAAGCATATTCTTCCCAATAGCCAACTCCCCGTCATTGGTTGAAGAGCTATCCGCCAAGACGTCTCCTTTTTTTACCTTTTGGCCAGGAACAACCAATACCCTGTGATTAAAACACGTGTCGTTATTTGTTCGAACGAATTTTCTTATTTTATATGTAACCTTTCCTTTATTCTTATATTGAACAACCAGCGCATGGTCGTTCACCGTTTCCACAACCCCGTCTTCTTCCGCCTCGTAACTTGATAATGTATCAAGAGCTATGCGCGATTCTACACCCGTACCGATAAGCGGTTCTTCAGGATTTAAAACAGGGAGAGCCTGACGTTGCATGTTCGCACCCATTACGGTTCGGTTAGCATCATCGTTTTCTAAAAACGGAATGAGCGCCGCACCAACACCTACTAATTGACGCGGAGATACATCAACATAATCCACCTGTTCAGGAGGAACCAACAAATAGTCTCCGCAGGATCGAACTGTAACAGGATTTTGAAGAAAAACCCCATTTTCATCAACAGAGGAAGCCTGCGCAATGTAGTATTTATCCTCATCATCTGCGGTGAAATAAACGATTTCATCCGTTGCGACCCCTTTTTCTTGATTGACCTGTCTGTATGGCGTTTCAATGATGCCGTACTCGTTTACTTTCGCATAGGAAGCAAGAGCCCCGATCAGCCCAACTCCAAATCCTTCTGGTGTTTCAATCGGACAAATCTTTCCGTAGTGAGAATAATGAACATCCCGAACATCGATGCTAGCCCGTTCTTTCGTTAATCCTCTGGGGCCAAGAGCAGAGGTTCTTCTTTTATTAGATAATTCAGCTAATGGATTGGCTTGATCCACAAATTGGGACAACTGGCTGCTTCCCAGAAACTCTCTCATGGCTGCTACAAGCGGACGCGTGTGGATAAGTTTTTGAGGGGTAATGGCTTCTTTGGAGGAATCAATGGAGTTTTGACTTGTGTTCATTCGTTCGCGTATGATTTTTTCAATACGTTTAATGCCAACCTGAAATTGAGCTTCGAGCAACTCCCCGACTAAACGAAGCCTTCGGTTAGAGAGGTGGTCAATGTTGTCAACTTCCCCGATACCGTTATCCATCTGGATCAAGTAATTTAATATGGCTACAATATCATCCAGTATCAGGTGCCGTTCTTCAGGAGAACCGTTTCCGATGATTTTTACTTTTTCCCCTTTTTTGTCAGTAACATAAAGGTCCGCCCCTTTAAGGGCTTCTAAGTGTTCTTTTTTGATGATTGTGCCAGCTTTCAGGTTACCAACGTCTTCGGCTAATTCTTTACGAAGGACCCTTGATTTTATATCCAATTTCTTATTCAAATTAAATCGACCCGCAAGCCCCATGTCATACCGTTTCTGATCAAAAAACATTGTGTCAATATAAGACTTTGCGCGTTCATAAACAGGAGGGTCGTTTGGTTTCACCCCTTTATAAAATTGAATCAGGGCATCTTCCTCATCAACCGCATTTTCTTTTTCGAGGGTATTTTGTATAAATTCATTGTGATTAAAAAGCTCCAAAATGTCGTCATTCGAACCAAAACCAAGCGCTTTTAACAGGAGGGTAACGGGCACTTTTTTTCCCTTATCCACACTCACGTTCACAACCCGCTTCGCATCAACATCGAATGTAGCCCATAAACCGCGGTCTGGCATTAGTTTTGCTTTATAATTGTAAAGAGCCTTTGCATTCATCTCTTTGCTGAAATAGACACCAGGTGATCGCGTTAACTGAGGCACAACAACATACTCAACGCCGTTGAATATAAACGACCCCACATCCGTCATATGCGGTTGTTCACCGAGAAATACCTCTGATTCTGTTACATGATCTACATCTTTATGGACCAACCGAAAAGTAGCTTTTAGAGGTGCGCTGTAAGTGCGTTTTTTTCTCTTAGCCTCTTCAACACTAATCGAAGGCTCTCCAAAGTGACTGGAGACATACTGAAGTTCATACGTTCCGTAATGATCCTCAACAGGGAAGAAATTTTTCATGACATCATGAACTCTCTTAGATTTGAACTCCTCGAAGGAAGCCAGTTGATTTTCAATTAAATTTGGCATTTCAATTGCATCTTTTACCTTACCAAAGTTAACACGTTTCATGCCCTCACCTCTTTTAGATATTGCAAATAGACGAAAACAAAAGCTTAAAGGCCTCCCTTTAAGCTTTATTGGTCTGCTGCATCGTTTTTCGTTCTTATTCCATCCAGGATTCATTATTGCCAGGCACCTATTTGCGAACCCTTTCTCACTCTATAACGTAAATATAACAAAAGGACTCTCAATCCTTCTTTTCTATCCTCTTTTTTTGTTGTATCCGTCAAGGTACAACGAAACAAGCGGCCTTCTTTTAACATATTGGTGTATAAGATCCCCTATTTCGCTGTATAGCGTATTTTTCAATGCATTCATATCTTCCGCATCACGCGATAATCGTTCGATCATTTTGCCTGCTTCTTTTTGCAATGAAGCATGATCATAATCGGCAACAATTCCAAAAAGACGAAGGTTCACCCATACTTTCATGTTTTTGTTCTGATAATCGAACTTTGCATTGATTACAGCCATACCATGAAGAGCCATTCGATGCCGATCTCTCATAATGGACTTTTTGACATCTCCCATGCCTGAATCATCCACCATAACATTTCCAGCTTTCACTTTAGCCTTACAAGAGGCCCCTTCTTCTGTGATTTCAATAACACTGCCATTCTCACATATAAAGATGTTCTCATCCTTAATCCCGACCTGCTTGGCTAATTCTTTATGCTGGATAAGCATTTTATATTCACCGTGAACGGGGATAAAGTACTTCGGACGCATGATACTAAGCATGAGTTGTTGTTCTTTCTCATGTCCGTGTCCTGATGTATGGATGTGCGACCCCTGTATAACGCCGACACCCTTCTTCAATAAACCATTGACCAAAGTTCCTACTTGTTTTTCATTCCCAACTATGACCGAAGAGGAGAAAACGACAGTATCTCCTTCTGTTAATTCAACGAATCTGTGTTTGCCGTTTGCCATCTTAGCCAAACCAGCTAAAGACTCCCCTTGAGCCCCTGTTGTAATCACCATCAATTCCTTACCATCGTAACGATCCATCTCTTTTTGAGGAATCAGAATATCCTGAAAGTCTTCAAAATATCCAAGTTTGCTTGCTATTTTAATGTTTTCTTCCATGCTTTTACCAAACACAACCACTTTTTTTCCGAGTTTCTTAGCTACATGAAACAAAGAAGGGATCCGATGCAAACTTGAAGCGAACGTGGCTACGATAACGCGCCCCTCACACGCCCCTATTTCTCGTTCCAGGTTTCTTCTTACTTCATCTTCAGAAATCGACATTCCCTTTTTGATCGTATTGGTACTATCGGACAACAAAGCTACAACACCATTCCCTGCTATCTCTCCCAATCGTTTGAAATCTATGTATTGTCCATTAGTAGGTGTTAAATCAAATTTAAAATCCCCTGTATGAACCACTAAGCCGAGGGGTGTTTCAATTACAACGCCAACAGAATCAGGTATACTGTGATGCGTCCTGAAAAAACTAATGGTACATTGATCCTCTTCTAGTCGATCATCTTCTTTGATTACGTGAATTCGTTCTTTATGACGCTTTAGTTTTTTTTCAATCAGTTTAGCTGTGAGATTCGTTGCAAAAACAGGCGCATCGATCTCATCAAGTAAATACGGAAGCCCTCCAATATGGTCTTCATGAGCGTGAGTAATAACGATTTTTCTGATCTTTTCCTTGTTTCTCCTTACATAATCGAAATCTGGAATAACAACATTAACCCCGTACATATCTTCATCAGGAAAGGCAATCCCTGCGTCGATAATGAACCACTCGTCATCATATTGGACGATCGTCATGTTTTTTCCGATTTCCTCTAGTCCACCTAGTGGCACTATGTTTATTCTGTTTGACATGTTATGTTTTGGCACCTTTGCACGTGCCTTCCCCCTTCCTAACTAACCGCAAATCTTATATGATTCTATTTAGTTTTTTTTAAATGAATCCTTTTCCGTATCGCGAGATGGGGCTCCCCTTATTCGGTTCTAGATAAAACCGAGGAAGCCAGTTGTATTCATTCTGAGCTGTTTCATAAGTCTTTCAGCGTATTTATGACATTAATATTGGTTTCAACCAATTCTTTTTCATTTGGGCAATGCTCTAATAGAGCGCTTAATATACGAATGGCTTCGTCATGACGACCTTGCTTTAATAGTGTTTTTGATAAATAGTAGTATGCAACAGCATAAGTAGGTTGAATGGAGATCGTTTGTTGAAACAGATCATGAGCTTCATTGTAATGGTGTTGATTGAGATGAATGCACCCCTTTTCAAATAAGGAATCATAATGATCGGAATCCATACCCAATATATGATCAAAGCATGCGAGGGCTTGATTTTGGGTCGCGGGTTCCAAAGCTTTGATTTTCCCCAAGTAAAACAAACTATTAAGATGGTTTGGGTTGTTCTCCCGATTCGTTTCGAAAACAGAAGCTGCCTCTTCATACCTCTTCAATTGGTAGAGGGCCATCCCGTAAATGTGTGTGTAATCAGCATGAACAGGCTCACGCTGATAAGCGCTCTTGAGATAAGGGAGCGATTCTTTTGCTTGATTGTTCATAAAATAAGTAACCCCTATATAAAACCTGTATTCGTTATTATCAGGATGAAACCGAAGCGCCTCAGTGAAATAAAATCTCGCTTTTTCAAAATTATTGCTTGCTGTTACCGATTGGATGCCGCTTAAATAAAATTGCCTTCCGCGGCGCTTGTAATAGTCCTCAGAATGCAGATGAATAATGTCTCCCATATGCCCCCCTCCTTAATGAGACAGGAACATAGCAAAGCTTTTGGGATTTGTAAAGAAAACACAAAAAAAACTCGGAATTAACCGAGTTTAACAAGATCAATAGGCCGAATATCTGGTTTGCCTATTTCTATAAAATATTGCTTGATAATGTAATATGCCCCTTGTGAAGTTAATGGTTTTCTGTGTTGATTTAAAAATATGTAATCTGTAATCCCCTCTTGTTCGATATGCTTCACCATATCTCTTTTCGTACATTCGCTTAATGGGTAAGCTTTATTATCCAAGTATATGATCCCTTGTTTCGGCTCGAAATGATCCAATCGAATCCGAATCATGTCATTAAGTCGAATGCGTTCATACGTAAGCATCGAAAACATAACTCGGTCGCGAGAATTTCTGAGCCTTTGACGAATCTCATCCAATTCCTGTTCGCTGACAGTCACTTCTCTTTTAGTTGTTTTGGGTTGCTTAATGTTGTCCATGGGATTGTGTATCATAACGCCTTCGTTTCTCAAATGTTTGAAAAACGAACGTATTGAGCTGCTAGTCTTAGCGACAGAATGCGAGGAATACCCTTTTGATTTACACAGATCAAGGAATCGCTGGACATGAACTTCTTTGACTTCGGCCAATAATATGCCCTCTTCTCTTAGAAAACTCAATAATTTATCGGCTTCTTTGGTGTAAAATCTGATCGTCGCACCGTTTTTTTGCTCACGTTTCAACCATTCTGCAAACGTTTGGATCATGTCATTCTCTCCTTATTTGTAAACTGATACTGATACAGATGATATAAAGCACCATGGGAATATAAACAAATTGGAATGTGTTCCATATTAGCGATAACAACAAAATGACCCCTTGACCCGCAATAAAGACTGCCCATACACCAATCGGTCTGTCCCTTCGCACAAACATAGAAAATACGGTCATATTTAAAATGACAAATAAAGCATCCGCAATCATACCAGATGTAACAAGAGGCAAGGTCGCATAGACACCAATAGGCGTGAGGGCGTATATCAAATACGATTCCGCGAGAGATACGCTTCCCTCATGTTTGAAAAGACCCTTCCATCTGTGATAAAAATACATTCCGAAGAACAACAGGAAAACCCAAGTCGTTTCAAACCAAACCGTTCCTTTCGCGATCTCCATAAACAAAACAGCAAAAAGGGTCACCTTATATCCAAAAGCATATCGTTCATTATCCTCCTGCGTTCCTTTCAAATAAACCCATCCATGTAAGACGGACAACAAGAATACCGCATACAAGGAGTGTGAAGCAGCGAAGAAATAAACCAACACGATAACGAAATAAGGAATCAGGAACAGAGAATGTCTCATACCCTCCCCCTCCTGTCTTTTAAAAACTCCAGACTTCGATCGTAGAGATCAGGAAGTTTAACAGGGTGATGTTCAAGCATCCATGGCAACGCTTGAAGAACGGGGTGCTCCAATATACATTCATAACCAGAGAAATGGATAAATCCTTCTCCTAATATTGTTGGCGATTCTTTCTGAGCCCCTCTTCCCCGTTTTGAGTCATTAATGTAAACCATTTTGATATGGTCGAAACCTACAACGTCATCCAATTCCTTAATGAAAGCCGCTGTTTCCTTCTCATCAAAAAATGAATGTCCATATGCATAAGCCCTCCCTAAATCAAGCGCCCCTTTTACCCTTGGGTTCCATGAAACAAGCCTACTCCATTCTTCCAAATCCGCTGCCAATTCGGTTCCCGCTCCAGCCGCATTTCTAATCAGGACATTCCCCTCAAAATCACTTTTCCCAAGCGCCTCTTCAATATGCATCCTTATGTTTTGGATCGCTTCATCCCGCTCCAGCGTTTTAGAATGACCAGCATTTAGGACGTAATAATCACAACCGAGACGCTGGCAGAACGCCAACTCTTCGATTAAACATTCAACCTGCGACCACTGCTCCCCTTGCTTATTCTTCCGCTCTTTCTGCGCTAAATTGTGGGAAAGAGGGGCGTGAACAATAGCGGGATAAATGGAGTTTGTAAGGGATTTAAACATGTTGACGTTTTTGTCTGACAGCTCATGAAGCGGATAAGGATTTCCTTCGCCGTCGATCCCCCGTTTACTTCGTGCATAAACTTGAAACGCATTCCCCCTTGAAACGCGGATTCTGGTTTCTAATTTTTTTAAGTTTCCTGAGTAAGGCAACTGAAAACCAATTCTCATCCTTCCCCCTCCTCTGCTTAAATGTTTGAGGATACTACACGAATTTGGAACACGTGTCAAAAAAGCGCCCCACAAGATTCAGAGAAGAGGGATGACAGCATAAAAAAAGAAGGGAAGTCCCTTCTCACTCTTTTTCCTCTACTTCTTCCCACTCAACAACCTGATTTTTTCCTCTCTCTTTAGCCAGATAGAGGGCCCTGTCAGCCTTCTTGGATAAAACATTCCAGTCAGTTCCGTCCTTACCGAAATGAGCCATGCCAATGGACAAGCCGATTCTGTCATAACCAGTCGGAACCAAGTTAACGTTTTTCCGAATCCTTTCCGCTGCCACCGCAGGGTCTTTGGAGTTATATAAAATAACACCAAATTCTTCCCCGCCCAGGCGCCCCACAATATCAACTTTTCCTGGTTTACGAACAGAATTCGAGATCGTTTCTGCGACAATTTTTAATACCTGATCCCCCACGTGATGACCGTGCCGATCGTTAAACAGCTTAAAATCATCGACATCAAGGATTAAAAGAGTAAACGCATCACCCCGCATAGCTTTTTCTGCATATAATTGAAACTGTTCGATAAAATGTCTTCTTAACGGGACGCCTGTTAGAAAATCATAATTTGCCAAATACTTGTTTTTTTGGGCAAGCTTAACATGACTGAGACGTTTATGAGCTTGCTGAGCATAGGTAGCCAGGATTTCAAGATCAATGTCTGTGAAAGGAGCGATCATCAGCTGCCCATCCTTGAATACGCTGGCCCGTTTTCCGTAAACCCTGAGCACTCCCCATACATCTCGGTTTCGCTCTTTATCGTCATCATATATCCCAACTTGTAAGCGTTCATTTCCAAATGGGCTTTCGTTCAAATCCTGTTGCGTAAGCGTACGAGGAGCTGTATATCTCTCTTCTTTTCCTACTTGCTTAAAGACTTCAAATCCATCTCCTTTTGGCAAATACAAAACTGCCAAATCAGCTTGAAAGAAATCCCTGGCCGAATGAACGATTTGCTCAATAATAATCTCTTTATCATCCGCTTCGTTTAACTCTCTGATTTTATTAAACATATCTGCCACGATGTTCAACTCTTCATTTAAGCCTGTCACCTGTTTTTTGGATTCCTGAATGGCATTCTTAGCCTGAAATAATTCCGTTTCCAAATGTTCTATGTAGTAAAACTTAGCGTGAAGGGTGAACAAAACGACTTCCAACCCAGCATAAGCCATAAAAGCATGAAATAGGGTGAGGTTGTATTGGAATGCTATATAAGCAGTAACGAGAAATCCATAAAGAATAAGATCGAACTTGTTAGCCATAGATGCAATAATGACACCGAACGGAATTAACAATAGGAAATAAAGCAAAATAACTGGATTCATTTGCATGAAAATGAAAATAAGGATCGTTTCCAAAAAGGCAGCAAACTTATTTCGTTTGAATACTGAAAACAAACATCCGTAAAGGACAAAGCTTGAGTAAAGCATGAGGTGTTCCTTTTCATAATTGAACGAAACGGCCTCTATATGCTCTTTAATCACCACCGCAATTATGAGAAAACGGTATATAGATGTGAAGTAGTTCAGCGCTTTCCCCATCTTATCCCCCCCTCAATCTGGTATACCTTGATATTCCGTTTATTGAAAGATTTCATATTGTTTTTTTATCAGCATAAATTGTAATGGGGGTGCAGTTTATGCTGATTGCGTTATATCAAGGTTCGTTAATATCCATTCACTCTCATAAAGCGGAAACGTTGAAAAAACTCTCCAAAGAGAGATGTCTCCTATGCCCAGATTGCAAAGGGGAACTACTTTACCGCCACGGCCATACGATTCAAAGTCATTTCAGTCACGTCAGAAAGGAGTGCAGTTCTCCTTTTAGCGAACCAGAAAGCATTGAACATGACACTGGCAAACAACACTTATACGAATGGCTTTCAGAAACAAACAATCTGACGCGTGTCGAACTGGAATATCACATCTCAAAGACCAACCAAAGGGCAGATATATTTCTACCCTCTCAAAAACATGCCGTGGAATTTCAATGTTCACCTATACAAGGGGATACATGGAAAAAAAGGCGCGCATTGTACCATGAAGCTGATGTTGAGAGCTTTTGGGTTTTAGGGTACTCCATGCATACTTACGCCAACCCGAAACATCAACGGGCGCACAAATTAAACAACTTAGAAAGGGCTGTCTTAGAGGTCGAGGGGAAAATCATTTATTACGACACGCTGACAAAACAATTTGTCGTTCTGATCGTAGAAGAAAGTTTGAAGCGGTTTGTGATAGGAACAGAATATTTTTTTTCTCCCAAAGAATGCACTTTTAAAAACGGTTCCTTTTCTTCGAAATATGACTTTTTTATTGCTATGCAAAACAGGCGCAGGGATTATACCTTACAAAAAACCACACAAGCCAAAGAAACGACGAAGTTCATTAATGAGACAAGAGGAAACAAACCAAAAGAAAAAGTGTTGGCAACACCAAAGCAGATCAATTACCTGAAAGGGCTGCTTGTAAAAAACGGCAAACAAATCCCTTATAAACTGGGAGGACTCACCAAAAAAGAAGCCACCATTATCATTCGTTCGCTAGAAAACGAAACAAAAAAAACTAAGATATAAATGTATATCTTAGTTTTTATTGTTTTTGTAACAGTTGCTTCGTTGACGTAACACTTCCTAACACACCAATTAACAGAGACAAGCCAGCCAGTAAGTATACTAAAGTTTCTGTCACAGTTCCTAGTTCTATTAATTGAATATAAGGGATGAAATCTCCTAATAGCTTAACTGCGTATTCATAAGCGAAAACAAAGAAGTAATACGACAACACACTCGCAACCCCTGTAATGATGAGCGCCTCCAATACAAACGGAAAACGGACGGTAAACATTCCTGAACCAGTCAATTTCTTAATTGAAATTTCACCCTTCCGCTGCGTAATGTTCATTTTAATAACGCTGCCCACAATATATAAAGCCAGCAGGGTGAATGCAGCCGTAAAATAGTATCCGATTTGGCTTAACACTTTCGTTCCAGTTAACATTTTCTCTACATACCCTTCGCCGTATTGGACCGTTTCAGCAACGCCAAGACCCTCCACGTAATTCGCAAACACAGCCACCTCTTCAGGATTATGAAGTCGTATGATAAATCGGGCTGGAAATGGATTGGTATCAAGTACATCAAGCACGCTTGCGTCTTCTCCCATTTGATCCCTAACCTTATTGTAAGCCTCGTCTTTACTTACGTACGTTACACTTTTCACTTTCGAATTAGCCTCTAACTCCTTTTGGATTTTCGCATGTTCCCCGTCAGAAATATCTGTCAGTAAATCAACCCGAATCTCCACTTTTTCTCCAAGCTCTTTAGAAAAATGACTGGCATTCTCTCCAGCGACATAGGAAGACAGAAAAAATATCATGCATACAGAAGAAATCATAATGGCCGAAACATTCCACCCTAAGTTCCGAAAGAAACCTATGAACGCTTCTTTTACCCACAATCGCATTAACCAAATGAGTGTCATTGAGTTCCCTCCTGCCCCGATCCCATTACGCTCTTTTGCAATAAGGAAGTTATATCGATTTTTTTGTTTTTGACATCCTCCACAATATAATCCGAAACCTTTCCGTCACTTACCCAGAGGATTCGTTTTCTTTCCTCGTTCAGTATGTTCACATTGTGTGTTGTCATTAAAATCGTAGCCCCTTCTTGATTTAACTCATTTAAATAATGCATCACAATTTTTTCGTTCTCAGCATCCAAATTCCCCGTCGGTTCGTCACATAAGATGATCTCTGGTTTATTCACGATAGCCCGAGCTATGGCTACTCTTTGTTTCTCACCGCCTGATAATTCACTCGGATATTGTTTTGCTTTATCCAATATCCCGAGACGATCCAAAGCTTCTTCGGTTTGTTTCCGAATGCGGAAAGGGCTCATCCCAAGAGATTCCAACACATAAGCGACATTTTCGTAGGCTGTTTTATTCTTCAAAAGCGTTGCTTCAAAGTCCTGAAACACCACTCCTAACATGCGTCTTAACTTTTTTGTTCTGATTTTTCTAATGTTTCGGTTATACACAATGATATTTCCGCTGTTTGGCTTTTCTTCTTTATAAAGCATTTTCAAAAGTGTGCTTTTCCCTGCTCCTGATGGACCCGCAAGCAGAACGAATTCTCCTTTCGATACCGAAAAACTAGCGCTTTTTATAGGTATTTTGCGATTGTAGATTTTTTGAACAGCTTGATATTCGATCATTTTATTCACCTCGCCCTTTTATTAACGTTATCGCCGCTAAACCCTTGTTTCGATTGACAAGAATCAGCACAAATTATGAGGAATCTTTGTTTTCGGAAAAAGACTGCATAGGCATTCAAGATCTTACATTCTTTTTTTATAAGGGCAGACGAAAAACGCTTATACTTAAGGTGGAGAATAGATCTGGTGGAATAATAACGGAAGAGGTGGGACACTATGAGTTTCTCTGAGCACCCTAGCATTAGGAAAATAACCTCTCAATTGAATTGGGGTGAGGTTAAGCATCATATGAATGAACATCTTCAAGATATATGCACAGCGGAAGATCATAACAAAAAAGCCTTATACTTGAGTAATTTGTTGGGGTTCCCTTTAATCGGAAACGGCAAATTCCGATTTGTCATTGAGGTAGACGGGGCTGCTGCGAAACTCCCGTTATATAGTGCGGGTTACAGAGACAACATTGAAGAAAGAGATTTTTGGGGAGGCCTTCCTGGATCATTAAAACCCCATTTCGCTCCAATTCTCGGGTTTGATAATGGGATTCTTTTGTTCAAAAAAGCCGCTCATGTAAGCGAGCGAGATTTCCACCAGGTTTACAAACAGAAAAGGATAACACTCATAAAGAAAATACAAGAAGTGACGGGCTTTATAATGGAGGATTTGGAAAGTCATGTGCAATGGGGGGAGCTTAAAGGAAAACTTGTCATCCTTGATTTCTCCGAATGGACAGTCTAACAAAGACGCGGTTCTGTTAATCCAAAAAACCAAAAAACAACCCTTAACAGTAAGTAGTTCGGTTCAGAGGTAGAAAAATGAAAATAGCAAGGCTTTTAACATGCGAATTCACACTTGAATTCGCATGTTTCTTTCTATTGATATAACAAGGATTACTGTGGTTTGGTGATTAAAATAACAAAGGTTTTAGCATAGGAATTAGCAACTGGACAACAGCTATTGTCCACAAGTTAAAATGATGCTAAAACCATGGTCAAAACCGAAGTTATTTAGTATAGTTAATTGTAAGATTTTGTAGGATCGAAAGGCTTAATGATTAACTACATATGCAGACTTTGTGAAACATTGTACTTAAACTAACGGGGCAGGTTTGTTTAACAAGCGGTAGTTTATAGGGAGGGATTTGTGTGAGTAAATGGTGGGGACTGTGGTGGATTTGCATACCTATTTTTACCGTGTCCTATATTTATTCGATGGTTATATCAAGTAAAATCGCTTATTTACCGCAATCAGAATGCAAACCAAAGTTTATTTTTACACCTCAAGATGTTCAGTATTGTAGTGATATTTATGCGATTGATGTATTTTTAATTGCCTTAAAGACTAACCCAATTATTTATATCTCAATATTGACTGGAATTTATATGATGGGATTTTTGGTTTTTGTTTTAGTCAATAAAATACGGAGAAGGAAATTATCGAACTAACGGGTGCTTTAGTTGAAGAGCAAGTCAATAAAACATTAAAAACGCAGAGGGACATGAACCTCTGCGTTTTCTTGTGCGATTTTGCTGTCCAAAGTTATGCGATTTACCTTGTTATTTCGCTTGTGAATTGGTGTTTTCTACTTCACAACTGAACTACTTACCTTAACAGGTTGCTTTTTTCATATAGTTAACCGACATCGACAAGCGCTTGTTTCATCTCGCTTATCGCCTCTTGGAAAGAACCGTAGTGTGCCTGAATCGCAAAATGCATGGCAGGGTCCTTATCTTTTATAGATAAATCTGATAATTGTTTATCTTGGATCTTCGCTTCAGCCATCTGCTGGAACAAGTAAGTGATGACTTGTTCTTTCGTGATTTGATTAGCTTGAACAATGTATTGAACGTCTTTTTCATCCTCAATGTAAGAAAGCTTCATCATCATGCTTAAAAGGTCATCATTGATTTTTTGAGGCTTTTCATTAGAAGGTGCAGGCTTTTGTTCGCGACCACCTGAAGAAATGAGGTCTGGGTCTATGGTTGGCATTCCGAACAGTGCATCGTATCTTTCGATGGCTGTTTTATAGTCGCCAAACTCTCTCATCATTCGTTTATACAAATCTGGCTCTTCTTGAGAGAAGGAACGAACGGTAGTTCCTGATAAAAAAGAGGCGTGCATTTCATATAACACACGATCTGGATTCCATTTTTCCACAATATCCAAAACATCCTGAAGGGATTTAAACGCTTTTAAAACCCTTTTCTTAAATTCTTCAGGTTGTACATTTTTCTTCCTCAAAGCTTCTTCCCCGTGTTTTTCATAGCGCTGTTTCAGTATCATATAGATCATAAACTTTTCGCGTTCTCTTCGTTTTTTCTTTGTAATCTGATTATTCCGAAGCACTTTACTCCAACTCGAATAATATGTTGTGGCTTCTTTATAAAAATCACTGTACGCCTCAGCAACATGATCCTCATCTAAGTTCCCATCGTAAACAAAGATTTCTTTAAGTTTTTCGTTGATTGCTGCTTTCTTCGTCATTACGCTTCTCTCCTTCTTTTTCAATAAGGTCACTATGAGTACTAGTGACATTGAAAATTAAGCCAATCCCAACCATTAATACGACAAGTGAGGTTCCGCCATAACTTATAAAGGGCAACGGCATTCCCGTAACAGGCATAATTCCACCGACAACGAACAAATTGATCATAAATTGATAAAAAACCAAAAAAACAATTCCAGACACTAATGTCAATTCAAATATATTTTTCCCTTTAGAAGCAATAATTAACCCTGCTAATAAGAAAAGAATAAATAATATGATCACTACTAGCGTTCCAAACAAAAAACCCATTTCTTCGCCAATAATAGCGATGATAAAATCGGTGTGGTTTTCAGGTATATAACCAAATTTTTGCCTACTCATACCAAGCCCGAGACCGAACCACTCTCCAGATCCTAGTGCGTACCAGCTTTGAATAATCTGATACCCAGAGCCTAGCTCATCTTTAAAGGGATCAGTAAAACTCATTATTCGCCTTACTCGAAAAGGTTCTATAATGATTCCTATTATACCAAAAAGAATTCCGCTTGTCGCCATAATAAGTAAAAACCTTTTTTTAACACCGCCAATAAACAACATTGTTATGGAAATTAATCCAATTAACATCGCTGCGCTTAAATGTTTTTGCATTAAGACAATCAAAAGATAAAAACCTATGTAACCCAAAATAGGTATGATCCCTTGTTTTGGATCCCTGAATTGATTGAGAGTTCCTTTTTTTCTAGCTTCATCAATTAAATGGGCGAGCGTGAAGACAACGGTAATTTTCGCAATTTCAGAGGGCTGAAACGAAATCCCGAACAAGTTTACCCACCGAGAAGCGTCGTTTACGGTCATTTGAAAGGCTGGAATGTAGGTTAAAAATAACAAAACGATGGTGATTCCGTTTAGCACCCACACGATTTTTCGAGCTATCGAATACTTAATTTTGGCGATCATAATCATGACAAAAAAACCAACAAGGGCAAACAGCACATGTTTAGAAAGAAACGCATTTAAGGTTCCTGTTGTTCTTAATGAGAGCGCTGAACTCGCGCTATAATTCATCGAGATTCCGTATCCAATTAATCCGAGTATAATAAAAAGCATCGGGATATCAAACTTGAGCTTTTGCATTCTGCTCCCCTCCTACTAATCAGCGTCACACCTGATTACAACAAAAAAGCCCCTTTCGGAGCTCTTTCGTTAAGATATAGCTTCTTCCACATTGTGAAGAATGGTTTTGAGTTCTTCTTTCAGTTGAGCAGATGTTACATTTAATTGATTAACATCTGTTTGCTTTTCATTATAAAACCGCTTAGCCTCTGCAATAAGCTCATCCGCTGCATTCTTCGCATTTAATATAATCTGTTTGGCTTCTTTTTCAGCTTCTTGGATCGTCTCTTCTTTCGATTGTTCAGCTAGAATAACCATCTTTTCATATGATCGTTTTAACGTTTCCACTTGCTTTAATTCCGCCACCAGTTCTGCCTGTTTTTCGCTTTGTTCAGGAGGAGCCATTTGAGGAACTACCTCCTGAGTTGTTCTCCCCTTCAGAGATTCCAGTTCATTTTCAAGCATTTCCACTTCTCTGCTCACAATTCTCAAGAAATTTTTCACATCTTCAGGGTCGTATCCTACCTTCCCGTATCCCATGACATTCGCTTTGACTTTCACAAAGGACTCTTTGTTCATAATTTTCTTGCTAAGCTTTTGCATCATTAATCCCTCTCCCCCTGAATGTAATCTTACTTCCCGATCCCACGACTTCTTAGAAACATAGGAATATCAATCAAATCATCATTTAGGGTTTCGAGTTCTTTGGCCCTTGGCTCCGATACCTCTTTTGATGGTTTGGTTTCTCGTTTTAAAATCGTCTCTGATTGAGGGTCATTCAGTTGGCTGATAACGTCTTCATCAAACCCTGTTGCAATGATCGTTACCTGAACACGACCTTCCCATTCTTCATCTTCCATAACTGCTGTTCCAACGATCATGTTAGCAGTTGGGGATACTGTACTTTTGACAAGAGAACTTGCCGCATCGAGATCTTCGTATGTAAAATCAGGACCTCCTGTCACATTCAAGATGACACCATTAGCCCCGTCTATCCCATAACCAAGCATTGGGTTATGCATAGCTTCTAACGTCGCTTTCTCAGCGCGATCACTACCACCTTGAGCGGTTCCGATTCCCATTAGGGCCGAACCCTTAGACGATTGCATGATGGTTTTAACATCAGCAAAGTCTAAATTCACATAACCGTGTTGCATAATGACTTCAACAATACCGACCACAGCATTAAACAAAACGTTATCCACTTCCTGGAACGCTTGTCTAAATAATGGTTGCTTGTCCTGTTGTTTTAAATATTCACTCAACCGATTGTTCGGAATCGTAATCAATGTATCTACTTGATCAAGCAACTCTTTACGACCTTTTTTAGCTAATTCTGCTCGGTGATCCCCTTCCCAGCCAAACGGCATGGTGACGACACCAACTGTCAGAATTCCCATCTCTCTTGCCAATTGCGCGATAACAGGAGCGGCACCCGTACCTGAACCTCCACCCATACCAGCTGCAATGAAGACCATATCTGTTTCGTCACCAATGGCTTTTCTGATCAAATCTTCACTTTCTTCAGCTGCCTTGCGTCCTTTTTCAGGATTAGCACCCGCTCCAAGTCCGCCAGTAACCTTTTCGCCTAGTTGAAGACGATTTTCCGCTTTAACTCGAGAGAGACCCAAAGCTTGATGATCTGTATTCATAGCCAAAAATTCTACATTGTTCACTGAGCGTTCAATCATAGTATTGATGGCATTATTACCACCACCACCGACACCAATCACTTTAATCCGTGCGTTTTGAATTCCATTTTCCATTTCTTTGACCCCCTAAGTGTCTTTGTCTACCTATGTATTTACAAAAAAACCATCATATCCTAGTTGCTCTTTTTATTTTTCTCAACAATACTTGCTAGGGGAAAAGAAGAATTCCTTCTTTTTTTTTGCGTTTTTTCACGGAATCAAAAAGTGTGATGTTTAAGGCTTTTTTCTCTAAAGAAAGCGCGAAATTGTTCTGGTTCTGAAATACGCGTAAAACCATCGGATGTCGCGACCGATATCGTACCCGTTTCTTCCGAAACCACAATGACGGTCACGCCGTATGCTTCAGCATTTTCAATAGCCACAAGATGGCGTGTTCCCAAATGACCGAATCCTTCCCTTTTACGCCCGCTTAAAGGTAACTTGCAACCTGCGTAAGCGATGCGGTCATGATGAATTAAGACGGCCCCGTCATGAAGAGCGGTAAGCGGATAAAAGATCGTCTCCAGCAAGTCACTCGTGCATAAAGCGTCAACAGAAGTCATATTTTCAGATTGATACGCCAATGTTTTGTCATGATCCAATACAATAAGCGCCCCTATTCTTCTTTTGGACAAACCGAAAACACACGTTTCAATTTCCGTTATGACTTCAACCTCTTCACGGAACCGCATCTTAGTGATGCCGCCCAGTTTTTTCAACGTCATGCGAAGTTCTGGGTGAAAGATCACGACCAACCCGACGATTAACATCTCTGTTGACGTTTGCAAAATAGCAGCCGTCTTACTTAAACCTGCTAACGAAGCGAGGAAAGAAATGACAAAGATAATGACGATACCGATTGTAATTCTGAGAGCTTCAGTCCTTCTCATCAGGCGAAACAACAATAGAATGGCAACGCCAATTAATCCATAATCTATCAGATCCACTATATTCACGTTTGCCCCCCCTTTCTTATACATCTTATGTGATCCCGTCCCGAATGCTTTTTTTAAAGAAAAAAAAGCAAGCCCGTTTGCTCGGCTTACTTCAGAAATTCCTTTTTTACCGTTTTAGCATCGGTATTTAAAACATAATAAGCGGCATATTTCCCTTTCTTTCCCTTCATGTCATCAATCAGATCCGTTTGCCCTGTTTGTATGATTTTTTCAACCTGTTTAACGTTTAACTTTTTGCTGTCGTTTTTCCATAGAGTAAAACTACACTTTTTCTTTTCCTTCCATGCCGTGCAACCAAAAGCTTTTGCGTTCTCCTCTACTCCTCTTCCGCAAAACGGGCAAGAAATCTTAGGAAGAGGAGCCGCCTTTGGTTTCGATTGATCGAATACAGGAATCATTCTGACCTGGTCTATGTCAAATTTTATCTTGGCATCATAGTTCGTTTTTTTAGCCTGGCTTTTTAACCCCTTAACCACGGACTTTGTTTCCCCATTTGTAAGAATTTCTTTCATCTGATTTTTAGTTAGCTTTTTCCCGAGCGTTCGTTGATAGAGTCGGAAGCAAGGCTCTTCCTTTTTATGATTCTTACAAATGTAATATTCCATTCCTTTGTAGATCACCATTTGAATCGGTGATTGACACTTAGGACAGGCATACTCCGTTTGTTTGGCATCACTGGGAGATTCAAAGGAAACGGTCATCGTAGTGGATTTTAAGTAGTCAATATTTCTTTGAATATAAGCTTTTAAGTCCTTTTCAAATGCTTTCCTGTCTCCTTTGCCTTCTTCAATAAAACTGAGCCTTTGCTCCCATTCTGCTGTTATAATCGGCGACTTTAGTTCATCAGGAGCAACGGTGATAAACTGCACGGCATGTTTTGTGGCTACAATGTTTTTCCCAACCTCCTTCGCATACCCGCGCATTTTAATTTTTTTCAAGGTTTCGGTTCGTGTGGCATCCGTCCCAAGCCCCGCCCCTTTTCCGTCCTGTGCTTCACTCAGGGCCTTTTTCATTTCCTTATCTTCAAGGAATTTTTTAGGGTTAATCATGACTTCAACAAGCGACCCTTCTGTATAGTGCTTCGGGGGTTGTGTTTCCTTCGACAAGACCTTCGCTTCTGTTACGGGGTTCTTTTCATGCAATTCGATTGGGGGGAGTGTCGTTTCTTTATCCTTCCCGTTTTCATCCTCCTGGGAAGCCTCTGCCCCGTACACTTCTTTCCAACCTGGTTTCACAAGAATATTCCCATTCGTCTTAAATGTTTCTCCTTCCACATCTGTTACAATGGACGTCTTTTCATAAATCGCATCAGGATAAAATACACAAAGAAACCGCTTCACAATGAAATCATAAACTTTCTTGATGTCTTCCCCTTTTACATGCACACCCTTTACTTTTTCGTCTTCAAAGGCTTCAAGATTCGCCTTTTTCTCAGTCGGTACAATAGCATGGTGATCACCGACTTCCTTGTTGTTTACAAAACTTTTTTTAGTTTTTATACCATCATCTATAACGGTTTGAGCAAATGGGGCATAAGGACCGTGGTTAACAGCCTGAACGGAGTCTTCTAGAAGGAATTCATCTGTGAGGTATTGTGAACTGGTACGAGGATAGGTCGTGAGTTTGTATTTTTCATAAAGAACCTGGGCAATGGCATCTGTTTTTTCAGTAGAAAATCCAAGTTTGCTGTTCAGTTCTTTTTGAAGCAGACCCAAACTGTATAGCGGAGGATGCTGTTTCGGTTTTTTGGTGACGTCCTTTTTAACTACAACCCCAACTTTCCCTTCCACTTTAGAACGTACGGATTCCGCTTCTTCTTTGTTTTTAAAACGAGTGTTGCTTGGTTTTTCCTTGAACCATTGTCCTTTATACTTATCTCCGAAAGTGGCTTGAAGTTCGAAGTAAGCTTCAGGCACGAAATTTTCAATTTCTAAAAGGCGTTGAACAAGGATTGATATAACGGGTGTTTGAACACGGCCTACATGCAAACTCACCTTCCCTTCAGATACTTCCCTTGCTTTAATAGAGTAAGCTCTTGTTAAAATCAAACCAAGTGACCAATCGGCGAATTGTCTCGCGTAGGCAGCTTCTGCTCTTGGCTTATAGAATTCTGGTCCTCTGAGATCGTTCATGGCTTTTAAAATCGCTTTTTTATTTAAATCATTGACCCATAATCGTTTGACTGGTTTTTTGCATCCAACATAATCATACACTGTTGAAAAGATCAATTCCCCTTCGCGCCCCGCATCACATGCGTTGATAACGGTGTCCACATCAGCTCGTTTCAGCAACGTTTTGACAGCGCTGAATTGTTCCTTTGTTTTTGGATTTACAGCATATTCTAATGTATCGCCAGGAGGATAAAACGGAATGGCATCCCAATCCCACCCTTTGCGGGGATGCTTTGCAATCTCAGGGTACTCATCTGGCATCTTAGCCGTTAATAGATGACCAATTCCCCACGTTACAATATAGGTGTCATTTTCCCAATAAGAACGCCCTTTTTTAAACCGACCTGTTCCCGCTTCTATCGCTGAAGCAATCGCTTTACCCATATCGGGCTTTTCACTATAAATCAATATTTTTCCCACGAGTCATCACCCTCTCTCTTTTAAGTTTACTCATTATAGCATATGCTCCTTTCATCTTTATTTTTCCTCCATCAAAAAACATACAAGACGGACCCATCTTGTATGGAGGTGTTCCATTCTTTCAGCTTCATCACTTTGACTATACTCATCAGGAAAAGAGACGACCAACCCCGAGTACAAACGAAATACCAATGACTAATAAAGAGGAAACCCCGACCGTGATTACGCTCCTGGCTAGCGACTTCCCATCCTGAATTTCCATGAACCCTATGATGCCAGTTACGAAAGTAACCAGCCCTCCCGCGAGCACAACAGTGAACGGGTGGACAGAAAACAGATCATCCAAGAAGTGAAACATCTTCGCGGATCCCACAAATACGGCCAAAAGAACAAAAATTAGCGCGAGATAAAATGATAAAAGATTCATACACTTCCTCCTCTCCCCTCTCGCAAAACGCGTCCATGAGGACGCGCGAAACCATTTTAATAGGAAGCGTTTATCCGCAAAATACGAAGTCCTTGGTGCTGAGATAAATCGATTAATTCGATTCGCTCCCCTGTTTTTTCACACACCGTTTCCACAAGGGGGAGCATCTTCTTCCCCTCTCTTACTTTGACAACAACGGCGTGATGACCGTTATTTAATTCCACCTTTGTTCCAACTGGATAAGGCATGAAACGATCGAGAAAAAAGGCGATGTAAGATTCTCCGAACATTTTATTTTTTTCCCCTTCTATAATCTGCACAATATCATAAGGGGCGTATATCCCGCGGTACGGTCGATAACTGGACAGGGCGTTATAAACATCAGCAATGAATATCAACTGAGCCAGCTCGGATATTTCCTCTTTCTCCAATTTGGCTGGGTACCCTGAGCCGTCCCAATTTTCATGGGTTTCGACAACAAATTTCAACTCATGCTTCGAAAACCCCAGTCCTTTTAACATGTTGTAAGAAAGAATGGGATGTTTTTTCAATTGTTCAAACTCATCACCATTCAGTTTCCCGTCCTTATTAAAAATATTATCAAGCTTGATCCGTCCGATATCATGAAGCAAAGCCAGGAGAACAAGGTCACTCAAATGTTCATCCACTTGATAATGGACGTGCAGTAAAGACGCCACAACCATACTTACATTAATACAATGGGCATAGGAATACGAATCAATGGTGCGGAGCTTATTGATATACTTTTGCAATTTCTTCTTTTTTAATATCTTTCGGGATATGTTTTCATACAACTTGTCTCCAAAGGCTTCATCCCATAAGGAACATTTTTTGTAAGCTGATTCCAATATATTGAGAGACGTATTCAAGTCATTTTCTTTAGTTCCGTATCGATCGTTTTCTTCCAAAATCAACACAAACTCCAACTGATGGAAGCGAAGCGTATCGCGTTCCCTCTTATGAATAACAGCTCCTTTTGGGAGCGCTAATAAACCATCGTTTCGGTAAATATTTTGTCCCAACCTCATGCCGAGCGATATGGAATCCAAAGGCACCACTTTCATATTAACCCCTCCTCCCATTTTCCCTAATTTACTTTAGTGTTTTTGTTTGTCAAGCAAAGCTTCACACTCTCTTCGTGCATCCTGACCAATGAAGCTGTTTGTATAAACGTTGCATCATCGGTCAAAACTAGATACAAAAGGAGAAGATTCTATGCCTCTTTGGAGACAAAAAAAGATCCCCCTATCATCTGGGGCGATTCATTTATACGCAAAACAATTAAACATCCATCCATTTGTCATCCAATATCTATCACAAGAAGGGTACACAACCATGTCTTCCATGTATCATCACTTATATCCTTCAACAAACACATTTCACGATCCATTCTTGCTTCAAGACATGAAAAAAAGTGTTTTCAGGATATTAAAAGCCATAAAAAACAAAGAAACTATCCTCATCTTCGGAGATTATGATGTAGACGGGATCACTTCCACATCCTTGATGGTAAAAGCATTGCGCCATTTCGGGGCAGACCCTTACTATAAAATCCCTTTAAGAGAAGAAGGATACGGCATCAGTGCAGCATCGATTGAACGGATTAAAGAAGAATGGAACCCATCTCTTATAATCACGGTGGACAACGGGAGTTCATCCCATGAAGCGATGAAACGTGCAAAAGATTACGGCATAGACGTGATCGTTACGGACCACCACGAAATCCTCGAAGGAAACCCTGATGCTTATTCCTTCATTAATCCAAAAAGGAAGGACAACAGCTATCCACACGACCATCTCTCAGGCGTGGGTGTTGCTTTTAAGCTGGTTCAGGCTATGTATGAAACACTAGGACTCCACTGGAAACATCATATGGGACGTTATATAGAATTGGTAGCTGTTGGGACTGTTGCCGACTTAGTTCCCCTTTTAGACGAAAACCGAACGCTTGTGCAATTAGGTTTAGAGCGATTAAACAAAAAGCCATCCTTGTTTTTTAGTGCGTTGATGAAGAGGATACAAACTCATCACGTAACAAGCACCGTGTTAGCATTCAATATTGCACCAATACTGAATTCATCGGGCCGAATCAGTGATCCAAATGAATGTGTAAGCCTTATCACGTCTAGTGAATTAAAATTAGAAGCCATCGACCATTTGCTTCAGCTCAACAAAATCAGAAAAGAGATGACAAAGGAACAAACAGAGCTCGCTATTCGCATAATCGATGAACAACAACTTCTCCATTACGACGTGTTACTTGTGCAAGGGGATTTCCATGATGGAATTATCGGGATTATCGCCTCCCGAATCGCAGAGAAATATTCAAAGCCAGCTATAATTATGGATCGAAACGGAAAGGCCTCATGCAGATCCATTCCAAATTCAGATGTGTCCATAATAGAGATCATAGAGAGCGGAAAAGACTGGCTTACGAAATACGGAGGACACCCAGCAGCTGCTGGTTTGTCTGTCTCGCCAGAACATGTAAATGCATTCCGAGAAGTCGTCCAATCTTATCAGATACCAAAGCATATCATGGAAGGCGTAGTTGAGTATCATCATGTCCTTCCTGTTCAAGAACTTTGTTCTGACCTGTTAGATGATCTGGTATTATTAGAGCCATTTGGCATGAACAACCCTGCTCCTCTTTTCTTAACCTCCGAGGTTAAGCTGAACGGGGTTGAGCGCTTTGGAAAAAACGAAGAATTTATGAAATGTTCCCTTGGGACTCACCGAGCCCTTTGTTTTCGCCCGCCAGAAACAATCTCGAATACGGCCGATTGCCTCTATAAATTAAACGGAAACAATGAGCTTCTTTTAGAGTTCATTCGCCCAGCTTCAAAAAAAGCACTTGCTGACGTCATTTGAGAGACCCTTCAGTAAGTGCTTTTGTCTTTATATTTCATTAACCTTACGAGCGCAACTGCTGCAAACATACTTGGTTTTGATTTTTAATAACCCTTTTTGACTATCACATATGATGCATGAATCCCATTGTTTTGTAAGGATAATGGAACCATCTCTCACTGAAATGATGAGACTGTCCTGCTTTTCTATCCCCAGGCTTTCGCGAATTTCAGCAGGGATTAAAACCCTGCCTAAATCATCAATCTTCTTCCCGATCCCAATTTTTTTCATCCTTTCTCCTCCTTAAACCATGCTATTAACCCTTTATACCATTCATCCATATATATATTCATTTTTCGCTCAGGCGCGAGAGCCTCTTCTTCCATCTTATAAGGTTTCTCTTCGAT
Source organism: Pontibacillus sp. ALD_SL1 (assembly GCF_017355605.1). Lineage (NCBI taxonomy): Bacteria > Bacillati > Bacillota > Bacilli > Caryophanales > Bacillaceae > Pontibacillus > Pontibacillus sp. ALD_SL1. The sequence goes on along the minus strand of NZ_CP062975.1, from coordinate 399,243 downwards.
GACCTGTATGGGGGTTTCGTTTGTTTTGACCATCCCCAATCGCTCTCTTGCTGTTTCTTCTATGTATTGATTTGTTTGAATTTTTTCTATATCTTGCTTCAATATTTCATTCGTGTTTCTGAGTTCGACCAATTCTTCATTTAACTGAGAATTTTGATATCGGAGCTGGATAAATGAAAGAGTCTGATATACAAAAAAATAGATAAATAAACACACGAGTACGATAGCTATAAACACTTTAATGGTGTTGCTATCTTTTAATCGCTTCCACTTCGATATCGTTTCTTCCTTGTTCGTTTCCATGTTCAAAACCTCGCTTAATAATAGTTTTATAGGTTCAATAACGTCTGTCGCCATCGGGTTTCACCATGAGAAACCTCTACAATGTCTTTTTGGAGCTTTTATGTAAATCCTCTAAAAAAAGTTCAACACCTTAATGGTATTGAACTTTTCGTACGCGAACACATGTCTTATCTTTTATTAGTTGATTTAATTTATCGAGAAACACTGTATTTACGGTAACTTCGTATTCAACCCGACCTTCTGGAAACGAAAATACGAGTATTTCATGTCCATTATGCTGCTTAATTAAAGAAATCAGTCTTTTGGTCCACTGTTTTTTTTCATCCACCCCCATCTCAGAAACATAGGCAGGCAAGTTCACCCAAACTTTGGAAGGCTCGTTGGCTAAATGAATGTCTGAGATTACGTTATTTCCATGGTTGCTTTTTTTGAAGTACACCATCCCGTTATTTCCTTTCAAGTGTTGATGGCGTCCCCAACTAGAAGAAAAAATAACAAACTTTTTCGGTTGATTCCCTACCAATACTTTCAGATGTGCCATCTTGTTCTTCCGTTTATCGACGGTTTCTTCAAGGGATAACAGGTATCCATAATCCCAATCATTTCCTGGCTTGTTAGATTCTAAATACAAACGGTGTGATTCCATGGACGGGGCGGACAAAGCGACACCCGTCAACGCCGTTTCCATGTTTATCTTTTCTTCAACCGAGAAATCCTCATCATCCATATACTCCTGGTCCAAGAAACCTGGGATATCAGAGAATACATACTGTTGTTCAAAGACCACATTACCCTGATTGATATTTTTGTATTGGTCCAGTTGATTTTTTCGGGATCCGAAGCAATCAAAAGCCCCTACTTTAATGAGAGCCTTAATCGCACCGTCATTAACTCCTTTGGTAAGAGAACTGTGTTTCATTCGGTGCACGAAATCTTGAAGTGAGGAATAGGGCCCGTTATTTTCGCGTTCGGATACAACCTGGGATGCTGCTTTCTCGCCAACATTTTTTACAAAAGCAAGACCAAATGATAGCGAAGAAGAACTCATCTTTTCGAACATCACAGTCGAGCGATTAATATTTGGCCTTGCTACATCAAGACCCATTCGTTTGGCTTCATATATATAGAGAGAAGCCTTATCCACTTCCTCTGAATGAAGAGAAATGAGATGTGCCATGTAGCTGGCTGGATAATGGGTCTTTAAATAAGCACATTCATACCCCAATAACCCATAAGCGGTCGCGTGTGGCATGTTGTACCCATAATTACCAAATTTTTTAATCAATTCGAAAATTTTTCGGGAAACATCTTCAGGCCTGCCATTTTTTACTGATCGGGATACAAAGGCCTTCTCCTGAAGATTCATCTCTCTTTGGTTTTTCTTAGATATGATTCTTCTTAACACATCTGCTTCTCCAAGCGCATAGCCCGCCCAGACTTGCACGATTTTCATGATCTGTTCCTGGTATACAATCGTTCCGTATGTTGGAGCGAGGATCGGATAAATCTCTTGTTCTCTTTCAAGTCCTTCCATCGTTCGATTATTGTTTTGCTTATTTTTTATATAAAGAGGGATTTGTTCTGCACTACCAGGGCGATACAACGCTATAAGAGGAAACAACTCTTCGACTGTTGACGGAGCTAAATCTCGAGAGATTTCCTGCATAGGTTTTGAATCCATTTGGAAAACGCCAACGGTATGTCCTTCTTTATATAATTGAAAGGTCGATGGATCATCTAGCGGTATTTCCTTTACACCTTCTTCTGCCTTTGTTCCTTCGATTATATCCAACACAACCAGAGCAAGAAAATCAATTTTAGGATAGCCTAAATTTTCAATTTGACTTCGGTTATTGGCCATTTGAATCCCGTACATCCCCTGCTCAATATTGTCCTCCTTAATAGGATAAAGGGGCAACTGCTCAGTTAAACGCTGTTTGGAAATAATCAAGCCTGCCGCGTGAGTCGAGCGGTTTTTGGGAAGCGTTTGTATGATGCACCCCACTTTAACTAAATCGCTCAGTCGCTCGTCCTTTTCTAACAAACGGGGCCACACATGAGCGTGCTTAACGTCTTCGATTCGTTTGATCCCTAACTGCTTGACGGTTTTTGAGAGTTCTTTTAAAACATTCGCCTCTATCCCGAGGACCTCTCCCGCATCTCGAACCGTTTGAATAACCCCGAAATTATTAAATGTGCATATTTTGGCAACATGGTCTTTCCCATATCGATCAATGGCATACTGAAATACTTCGAAACGCCTCTGTTGGCTAACGTCCAAATCAATGTCTGGATCATCTTTTCGTTCTAAATTTTGAAATCTTTCAAATAAAAGACCATAGTGAAGTGGATCTAAATCGTTGACGCCAAGGCACCTGAGCAGAAGGGAAGAAGGAGACGAGCCTCTTCCTTTCGCGGATGGGATGTTGTGTTGCTTGATATAGTTCATAAAGTCCGCAACGATTAACGCATAATCTGTGGATTTTTTATAAATCATGACACCAATTTCGTAACGCAATCGATCAATGGCTTCCTTGTTGTTGCTGCCGTAGATTCTGTACATATTTTTCCAAGCGGTTTCGCACATATAGCTGATGCGCCTAACTTCCTCCTTATCATGGGGCAACGAATACCCATCAACAGGTGTAAACATCTTCTTTAGGTTTGAGTGTGTTTGGTAGTCTGAAGGAATAGGGAAAGCAGGCAATTTGCTCCCGAAATGTTCTGTTCCGTCCACCAAATTTACCTCACACATATCTGCAATGATGCCAGCATTTTCAATAGCCTCTGGAATACGTGCGAATTGCTCGGACATTTCTTCGGGTGTTTTGAGGTGAGAACCGTTTAAAAGGTCCGCATTTTGTTTTGTCTTTATGGCAGCAAGAATGCGTTGGGCTTCCTTTTCTTCTTTTTCTACATAATGAACATCATTATGCGCAACGAGTCTAATGCCGAGTTCGTTTTTCATATCGGCTAAAAATGTGTTCATTTCTTTTTGATAAGCGTGACCATGATCACTGATACCAAAATACAAATGAGGGCTTTTATCTCTGCTCAAATGGATGATTGCCTGTTGGGCTTCTTTCTTTTGCCCTTTTTCAAAAAATGAATCCATCAGCACAATCGTCACAACATCTTCACTCTGCCAAAAATCTTTTTCTTGTAACACACCTTGAGATTGAGCGTCCGTACTTCTTCGAATAATGGTTTTGTATCCTGAGTCATTTTTGGCGAGCTGAACAACATCGAACTCCCACTCATCCTGGAAACGGAAAACAGAGCCAATAATAGGTTTGATGCCGTTTTTCGTGGCTTCTACATAAAAATCATACATCCCATACATCGTCGTTTCATCCGTCATTGCAACAGCCTTCATACCCATTTGCTTGACGCTCTTCATCAATTGAGGAATCCGAACCGTACTATTAAAATTAAAGGCGGTTTTTACATTTAAATGCACAAATGATGAGGTCATCGTGATGGCCCCTTTCTTTTTTCCTTATTTTAGCACATTTTTCCCCTTATCTTAGAAGATGTTCAAAAAGGTGGAATCCTACGAAATAAGAGATTATAAGAATTGCATTTTCCGATTCTTATAATCTCTTTCCACTTACATACTCTGCCCTTTCATTCCGTTACGATGTTCAGCTATGTACAAATCAGCATGCTTATTAACTGCGTATTTTGTTGTCTCGTATTTCTCCGTTAGTATGCGGAGTGAACTCAGAAGATGTTCATAGTTGGAAATCTGTTTTTCAAGATCTAAAATTTCGGTGGCCTTAGATTGAGTTCGAACAAATGCAAAGTCATCTAATACACTCTGGGTTGGTTTTTCAGGGCGATTCGCCTTAATGAAATCATTGATGAAAGGTTGAGATAATTTCTTTTTCCCCGAGCTCAGCTCTCCTTTTAATTCTTCCAGTTGTTCAAGATATAGTTTGTTTTTTTGATTATATTTTTTCAAAAGTTCCATACGGGTATTACTCATAGCGGTTTCTCGCTCTATTTTTTTACGCTTAATGGTATGTTTAAGATCACTGATCTTCTTTTCAACCTCTAAACCGCGTTGAGATAAATAATAGACCTGACTTGGAATTTCACCCAATCTTTTTTTTATCTCTTCTATTTCAGGATTCACTTCAATTTCAGGCTCCAATTCAGTCAGAGCTCGTTTTATTTCTTCAATATTAAATGTCTCTTCCATGTCATTCCCCCCTTAACGTACTTAAGATATAGCATAAAAAGGCACGAAAGACTATCAAACATAACCCAGAGTACCCCTTCAAAATCTTTGATTTAGTGGGGGTGAATGGGTCTTTTTTATTCCCAGTCTTAATATTTTGCTTCATTTGAACATATACTAGATGTATAGGGAGGTGAAAATATGATTTACGAAACTCAACAGATTTGGATTAAGAAAGGCCATGAATTGTACGGCTATTGCCAGTCTTCCTGCCAAAACGCGAAAAACATGTACAATACAACCAATTTTTATATACGGCAGGTATTCACGGCTTTTAAAAGCGAAAAACCGTTACAGCCTCTTCAAGAGGAGGTTTTAAACGAGATCAAAACGAACCTTGATGGGATGAATGAGAATCAGCTCCTTGCGTACAAACGAAAGCTAGAAAAAGAGAATAAGAAACCAAAAGAGGAACGCAAAGAGATTAAAGCGAATCTGTTCCAGCTGCCGTCAAAAGAAAAACCGTTTCTTTCGTACGGCTTTTTAGATGCCCTGTTTAAGCGTACAGGTCAGGCTGATTATCGTTCCCTTCCCACCCAATCCAGTCAGTGGATCATGAAGAGTGCCTTCGAGGACTGGAAAAGTTTCTTTAAGTCCCTTCGGGACTATAAAAAACATCCTCATAAATATAAAGGCAGGCCCAATATCCCAGGCTACTCCAAAGCCAGTCAAAAAGAACTCCTCCTAACCAATCAGGATTGTACAATCAAACAGGATAAATATCTGAAATTCCCAAAAACCAAAACCAAGCTCAACATCGGGAAACTCGGTAATAGCGGGAAGAAGCTGAAACAAGTTCGCATCATCCTGAAATACAATCACTACGTCATTGAGGTTGTATTTCAGGGAGAGGAAAAAGATCTTTTAGAGGACAATGGACGGTATATGGGGATTGATTTAGGCGTAAACAACCTTGCAACCATCATTACAAACACAGGGATGACCCCTGTTTTGTATAAGGGCAAGCGCGTAAAAAGTGATAATCACTTCTACAATAAAAAACGTGCTCACTACGTGGGGATTCTTCGGCATGGACAAAACGAGAAAAGTGGCGCGTTTTCATCCGCGCGTTTAGAACGACTCCACCGTAAGCGTTTTTTAAAACTGAAGGATCAGTTTCATAAGGTGAGCCATGGAATCATCAGGATCGCCTTAGAGGAAAACGTAAACACGATCGTCATCGGGAAAAACCTTGGATGGAAGCAAAGCGTCAAAACAGGCAAAAGAAACAACCAAGCGTTTTGTCACATTCCCCATGCCCTGCTCATTAACATGATCCGTTACAAGGCGGAACGCCTGGGAATTACCGTTAAATGTACAGAGGAAAGTTATACGTCCAAAGCGAGCTTCCTGGACGGGGATGACCTCCCTCTGTATAAAGAAGGAGAAACTCATGTGTTTGGCGGGAAACGAGTCAAGCGAGGGTTGTACCGTACGAAAAACGGCATTCTGTTGAATGCCGATGTAAATGGAGCCTGTAATATCTTAAGAAAAGTAGTTCCAGATGCCTTTAAAGGGCTGGACGGAATAGAGGGGTTGTTTGTGTCAACCCCACGGGTGTTAAGCGTCCGTTAGGACGATACATCTGAAACCCTTTCAAAATGCATAGCATTTAGTGGGGGAGTATTCATATGATAAACCTCAACCAAAGCCTCTCCCTATCTCACATTCATCGGGTTTACACGAACACCGTGAACCTCTCGGCCAAAGCTTTTCGCTTGTCTGCCTAAAATGTACTATTGTTTTGTTGACAATAAAAACGCTCCCCTTTAGGGTATAGGCGAGGTGATGCCACATGGGTAAGCACGTTATTTTTAGATTGAATAAAGAAGTGTACGCAATCCACGCTAAAGACGTTCTTCGCATCGAAAGCGATAAAAAAGTAAGACCTATCCCGAACACTCCGCCAGAATTCAAAGGGGTGATCACCGTAGAAGAAGATACGGTGGAACTTTTTGACCTTAGAATCAAATTCAACATCTCGTCTAATCAAGATAAAGACATCCCCTATATTATTGTGTGTCGAGAACCCAAGAAGGGAACCGCTATCGGTTTTGTCGTAGACAGTGTGGAAGAGGTGCGCGATATCCCAGATGACGTAGAATTAAGCACCATTTCGGACACAATTTCAGGGACGTCCACCGAATACATCCATGGCATCTATCGGCCATCCAGAGACCAGGGTGATGATAACGGAAACTCCATATCGAAAAACGAAGATGAACTTATCATCATTCTTAACTTAGAAAAACTGCTCCCACAACGAGCTGAATAAAAGGAGGTGTTTAAATGGACAAGGATATGATTGTTCAAATTTTCCTAGAAGAAATCTTTGAGAATCTCCATGACTTCTCGGACATTCTGCTTCAATTAGAACAGGATCCAACCAATGTAGAACACATCCAAAGTTTGTTTCGCTGTGTCCACACTATGAAAGGATCCTCCTCCACCACATACAATATGATCATCGACCAATCACCAGAGGATCCTTCTCTCCCCACTTTACATGATATGAGTGATTTGACTCATAACTTAGAGAACCTGATATCTGATGCCCGAGATGAAAAGATCTCATTGCATAAATATCACATTGACCTATTTTTTGAATGCGAATACACGCTAGGCCAACTGGCAAAACTCATAAGAGGCGACCATGATGATTTGGTTTCAACGGATCCTCTTTTACAAAAACTTTCTAACTCACAACTAGCTAAAACTCCCGCTTCCTCACCCTCGAAAGATCCTACTCCGCTCGAATCCTTCCTTATTACAATGGAAGAATCCGACTTTAAACATGCTTACTTATCGCTCCTATACAGGGAACTTGAGGATCAATACAACGTAATAAGCATGAAACCAACTTACGAGGAAATTATAAATGGAGAAAATTTCGCGCATGCCATTGTCTCAATAGGTGAGGTTGAAAACGTAGATGACATGGTAGCTTTCATTTCTTCAAGGGACAATGTCCTTCGCGTGGAACATAAGCCTAATGAAAAAGGCGCTGATACTCAAACGGAGATCAAAGAGGAGCCAAGTGTTTCAACAAATTCAACAATCAAAGTTGCTGTTTCTAGAATCGATGATGTTCTAAAACATGTCTCAAATATCGTGATATTAAAAAACAAATTATTGAACAGCGTATCTGATTCTGATGACACAACCTCTAAACTCATCCGCGATGCCGCACATGAAATTTCTCAAACAGTCGAGTATTTAAAAGATAGTGTAATGAGCATAAGAATGACAAAGTTAGACCACCTATTTGGACGATTCCCTTCCGATGTAAGAAGAACGGCTAACGAATTGAACAAAAAAATTGCATTTACTTATGACGGAGGCGAAACAGAAATTGATAAATCCTTGTTAGACGAACTGGGCAATCCCTTAACCCATCTTATTCGAAATTCGGTTAGCCATGGCATAGAAGACAGGGAGACTCGACTGGCAAACGGTAAAAGCGAAACAGGTAACATAACGTTATCGGCCCGCCACGAACAAAATCGGGTCATGATTACAGTTAAAGATGACGGAGGAGGGATCGACTTAGAAGCTGTCACCCAAAAGGCCATAAAGAACGGTGTAATCACAGCAGATGAAGCTTCTAAAATGTCTGCAAAAGAACAAACTGAACTCATCTTCCATCAGGGCGTTTCCACTGCTAAAAATGTAACGGGCATTTCTGGAAGAGGTGTTGGAATGGATGCTGTGCGTACAGCAATAGAGGAAATGAATGGCCACTTAGAAATTAACACCAAAAAAGGAGAGGGGACAAAAATCGTCATTGTCCTTCCTTTAACACTCGCTATCGTCAAAGCACTTCTCGTTCGGCTAGACAACGAAATTTATGCGATTCCGTCCTCTCAAATTGATTTGAATATAGAAATTCATTCTGAGGAAATTAAATACGTGGCAAACAAAGAAGTCGTTGTGCAAAAAGAACGGGAGATGCCGATCGTTAGACTGCGAAACTTTTTTAACCTCCCGCCCGATCCCATTGATGAAAAGAAGATGAAACTCGTTATAGTAAGATCAGGGAATCGATCAGTAGCTGTAAAAGTAGATGAATTTATGCATTATGAAGACATCGTAGTCAAACATATCGGCGAAACGTTTGGTCACATCCCTGGGATAAGCGGCTGTAACCTCCTTGGAACAGGAGATATTAGCTTGATTATAGATGTTAATGGAATTCTCACCCAAACGGAAAAACGAGGGTAACAGCCCCCCCTCGTTTTTTTCTGTCGATACCGATCAATTCCCTAATTTATTTGCTTCCATCTCCAAAATCTCCTGCGCTATGGTGAGCGTTTTTGAGCTCGCATTCACTTGTTTTTGGGTCTGTAATAACGCAACCATTTCAGAAGAAACATTCACATTACTGGTCTCTATAAACCCTTGTTTCAGCTCTCCTGTAAACGGTTGAATGATGGCAACCTCTTGGTTTTCTTGAATGCTTTCCACCATCTCAATAGATCCGAAGATCCTTTGTAACGTCGGATTCTCTGGGAGAGACCTTTTCACTTCTTCGAGGGATTGAAACTGATTCAATATCTTCTCGTACGTTAGAACGGAATACTCCCCGTTAGTCCCCCGCTGAAGCAATCCACTGTGCTCTTTGTCTACACTCACGACAGATATCTTCCCTACACGCTCATTGCTTGCTACATCCACGATGGTTCCATCCGCGGAAACACTAAAATTTAAACCCGTAGAAACCTTAATGGGAACTCCATCTTCCCCAAGAAGAAGACTCCCGCCACCATTTGTCAAATTCCCTTGTTCATCTCTGACAAAATGGCCATTCCGCGAAAGATAAACGTCATCCCCTCTTTTCATCTGAAAAAACGATATGTAAGTCCCTCCACTTTTGTCCAGTAACGCAACATCCCATATGGCTTCCGATAACAAAATATTCCCCGTATCGTAGTTCGTATGAATATCATCCATATAGACCTGATTTTGATAACCCCCGATATTCTTTACACCTTGACTGTCAATACGCATCACATCCGTTTCCTGAAAAACCTTAAAAGTAGATTGCTGTGCTTTGAACCCATTTGTCTCGGCATTGGCGATATTATTACTGTGAACATTCAATTTCTGCATATGGGAAATCATCCCCATTGCACCCGTATATAAACCGCTCATCGTATCCCTCCTTCAAAATGGACGATCGGATGACTTTTGATATAAACAAACCACTTATCCCCTGTTGCTTTCCAACAGTTGATGGCGGAGCTTAAACATGGTTGTCGTGTGAATTTGCGATATCCGTCCCTCGGTTAAATCTAATATTCTGCCTATTTCTTTTAGAGTCAACTCTTCATAATAGTAAAGAGAAATGATTAACCTTTCTTTTTCTGGAAGCTCGTCGATTGCTTTCGCTAACAGGTTGTTTCGTTCACTTTGTTTCAAAAGTTCTTCTGGTGTAGCAGTCTCTCGATCGGTAATCACCTCCATAGCAGGCAGATTCTCCTCCATCCCAACCATCTTATCAAGGGACAACGGAACCGTCATAGCGATCGTTGCCTGCCATTTTTCATATTCTTGAACACCTAACCCCAGAGCCTCAGCCAATTCTTGATTCGTGGGGTGCCTGCCTAGCAATTGTTCTAGCTCGTGCGTGACTCGATCGATTTTTTTTCGTTTAGCCAATGAACTTCTCGAGTTTCCGTTAAGCTTAGCGTTATAACGAAACTGGTCCATAATTTCTCCCATAATGCGTTTGTAGGCATAACTTTCGAATTTATGACCACTCGTCGGATCAAAGATTTCAATTGCTTTTATAAGCCCCCACAACCCGCATTGTTTAACATCTTCTCGGTCCATCCCTTGCGGAATCACCATAACTCTCCCTACCAAATAATTCACAAAATCCATGTAGTGTTCGATTAAAACGTTTCTAAGTTTGACGGTTCTAGTCTTAAGGTAATTGCTCCACAAAGCATCCAATTCTTCTGTGTTGGTTTTTTTAATCGACACCCAACTCCCCCCCTTCTGCTACCCTTTCAATCCAACAACCTCTTCACTTTCATTGAGAATGGTTCGCGTATTTTTTTTCGGGCACTAAGCGGATTTTTCTCAGAAGGAACTAGATTTAAATCACCTTGTTCCAATTTGCCAAATCCAATTGAATTTATGGAGTAGTTGTATTCTTTTAACACCTTATCCTGTAATTTAGAAAACACTTCCTCGTAAACAGATTGATTGGAGGTATCAATAAAAACAGTAACAGCAACGTCTATTTTTAAATTATTAAATACATGTAGCATATTTAGCACATCATTAATGGATTGCCTGGTTGGTTTTATAACCACGATTAAGTCGTCCGCCACTTTCGCGAAGTTTATGGTTTTAGAATTTAAACCCCTGCCTGCAAAATAAAATAAATGGGAGTATGTTTGTTCAATATGATTTACAAAAGAAGCGATAGAATTAACCGCTTCTCCCTTCTTTCGGTATTGAGCCATACCACTTATATCAGACGCGAGATGGTCATAGGGTTGATGATTGTCTTCCGCACTATTTTTTACGAAGGTCCCATCAGCAATATCTTTCAATAAGTGTTCACCCACACCTTCTTCTTCTCCCCAAACAAACACTTTACTCCCACTTTCCCTGCCATATAAATACGCAATGGAAGTTAAACACAACAACCCATATGCTTCGTCAGAAGCTGCCAATACACCGATCGCTCTGGCGCTCGATGACTTAGTCTTACTCATTAATGTTCGTAGAGACGATGCTTGATCCAAAATCATCCACCCCATTCAAAATTTTTCTCGCTACCCCGTCCTGCGACGCTTTGAAAATGTCATTTGGAACATTTTGACCATTCGTTACATAGGAAATTGGAATATCGTTCCCGTGAACGGCATTGAGCATTGACCCATGTTGAAGCGTTTCATCAAGCTTCGTGAAAAACAGACTAGAGAGAGGGATGTGTTGGAAGTTGTTTAATATTTTTTCTATATCTCGATTTTTTTGCGTAGAGGACAACACAAGACCGATGTGATCAGGGTCGGTTGCATCTAAATATTCCTGCAAATCATATATTGATTGGGTGTCCATGGGGCTCCTGCCCACCGTATCAATTAAAACACGATCCAAATTATATTCTTCGATCATTTTCAGTGTCACTTCTTTCAATTCTTCAGGCTCCCGAACGGAACGGAAAGGTGCTTCCAATATCTCAGCATAAATTCTTAACTGATCAACGGCAGCGATCCGATATACATCCGTTGTAATGAGACCAACCTTCTCTTCTTTTGTTTGAAAATACCCTGCCAACTTTGCGATCGTTGTGGTTTTCCCGACCCCCGTCGGACCAATTAAAGCAATGATGTTCGAGCGCAGCAAATCTCCCTCATCTGTTACCTTCACTTTGCTGGCGATGGACTTCAGGACCTCTTTTTCCACATCCTGATGAGATGACATCTGACTTTCAGAGAGCCGCATTCGACTCTCTGAAATGATCTTTTTGGCCAATGTTTCGTTAACGTCGCTATGTATAAGTTTTTCATAGTATTCTTTCAACACTCTTTCGTGTTCTTCACCCAGGTAAGAGGCTGTTTTTTGTTGTCCAACTTGGATCGTTTTCATCGTTTCAAGCATATTGTTCATGGTCTGCTCAATATTTTTAACCTGAACATAATCTTCTTTCCCATCCCTAGACTGATAATCTTGTTGGTTTAACAAGTCGAGCAACTTTTGCTTTTTTGAGGCCTTTTCAAACGGTTCTTCTATAATTTTTACCTTCACCTGATGTTCTTTCATCCATATCCACGGTTTCTTTCGAACTTCTTTTTCTTCAATTAAAGTGAAGTTGTCTCCGAAATCCTTCTTGATGTCTTCCATTAAAACATTAAACTTTCTCCCTCTGTATTCCTTTATCATTTCCACCCCGCCCTTCCTTTTTCTTTAATCCGCTTTGGCTTGGACCATTCCTCTTCGTTTCACCTCATAACTAGGAGCCAATGCCAGCTCTTCACTGGACAATGCGTGTATTTGAAATTTGTAACGTTGAAGCATTCTGGATAAAGCAAACCGTGCTCTTGAATCACTCACAAGAAGCACAGGATTAAAGCTGGCTCGCTGAACCCTCTGCACTTGATCAATAACCGCTTCAATCAGATTTTTTTCCTCCTGTAACCCCAGCTTGAATTGATACCCTTCATGGTTGGTGAACATCTGCATGGTCTGTTCCAGGCTTGGATCTAATAAAATGATGTTAAGATGTTCATCTTCTCCTTTGGCCTTTTCACAGAGGTAGCTCGCCATTTTTTGACGAACGTAAATGCTAATTTCATCAACCAAATGAAAGCTGTTAGGGTCTTTTGTGATAGCACTCGACTGATCATAGGCATCTATAATACTTTCTAAAATAAGCGGGAGATCACGTATCGAAATGGTTTCCCGAAGCATATTTTTCACAACCCCCTGCACCACGGACAACTTGATCTCATTCTTTTCTATTTCTTTCTTTAAAACAGGGTGTTTGGACGTAACCTGTTCAACTAAATCCTGTATTTCTTGTCTTGTCATCAGTTCGCTCAAATGCGCTTGAATAACCTCTTTTAAATGGTGCGTCATAATTTGAGTCGCATCATAAACCATATACCCATTGTCCTTAGCCTGATCCGCCTGATGTTCTTGAATCCAAAGCGCGTCTTCGCCGAAAATAGGGTCTTTTGTAGGTTCACCGCTGATTTTTTCAATGACATATGGTAGTTCTATGGCCAACAAACGATCTTTCTTAAACTCCCCTTCTGCAACCACGGTTTCCTTAATGCGTATTCGGTAATGAGTCATAGGGATCGATACATTATCAATAATATGTACTTTCGGAATCTTAACACCTAATTCTTTGGCTATACTGGCCCTCATTCGGATAACCTTATCCCCTATACTTGCTCCTACGATCGGCACAAGAGAAACGCCGAATTCTAGTCGAATCGGTTCGACACCTGTTTCCACTTCAATCCGATTCTCTTCTTGCTTTTGCATTTCTTCCTGCTCTTCAAGGTTTAACTTCTGTTCCTTTTCCTGTTCTTGCTTCATTTTTTTACTCCGCGCATAGCCTATATAAATAAATATAATACCGAATATAAAGAACGGAAGGATCGGCATACTTGTAAAGACGCCAAGGAAAAGAAGCATCCCACCTACGACATACATCACAAGAGGCGTTCGGGTTAATTCCTTAAAGATACTTTCTGTTACATTTTCTTTTTCCCCGCTATACACTCTTGTCATGACAATAGCAGAAGCTACGGCCAAAACGAGCGAAGCCAATTGATTTAATATCCCGTCTCCAATCGTTAATAGCGTATATCGATAAGCTGCATCAGCAACGGGCATTCCCTCTACCGCAACTCCAACAATAAAGCCGAAGATGATATTCACAAGAAACAAGACAATTCCAGCAATAACATCTCCTTTAATAAACTTAGCTGCACCATCCATATTCCCATAAAAATCCACTTCCATATCCAGCTTTTGTCTTCTTTCCTTCGCTTCTTCTGTGGTAATGGCTCCATTGTTCACATCATTATCAATAGACAATTGTTTAAAAGGCAATCCATCAAGCGTAAATCGCGCATTGACTTCAGAAGCCCTTGAGGCACCATTTGCTACAATGAATTGCACCACAATTAAAACAATGAAAACCACAAAACCTACCCATATGCTAGAACCGACAATAAGTCCGCCAGCCGCTTCTATAACAGCACCTGGTTCACCGTCTGTTAATATTTTTCTTGTGGTAGATACATTAAGAGCGATTCTGAATATAGCAGCCAATAAAAGAATGGTGGGAAACGATTTTAATTCGTGCCACTCTTGAATGGTGGTTCCAGTCATGAACACCGTGACGGCTAATGCAAGGGAAAAAACAACGGCTAAGTTAATAATGGCAGGAGGAAGGGGAACGATAATCGCTACGAGGAAGGAAATCATAATCATTAAAGATAAGGGGGCTTTTGCATTACCAGTCAATTGAGAAAGAAACGGTTTCACATCATCACCTCTTTATTCGTTTAAATCAATCCTTTTCGATATCATTAAACTTTGAATAATCTCTGCAATGGCTTCCCAGAGATCTTCAGGAATTTCTTCTTCTTCTACAACCCTGTTGTATAACTCCCTTGCAAGGATCGGGTTTTCAACAACAGGTATCTCATGCGTTTTAGCAATCTCTTTCATAAAAATAGCCAAATGATCAATCCCTTTCACCAACACCCTTGGATTTCCTTCATTTGGTTTATATCGAACGGCCACTGCGTAGTGGGTGGGGTTTGTGGCAATAAATGTACTGTCGGGTATTTTTTTGACCACTTCTGTTTTCAAAACCTGAACCATTTCATCTCGCTGCTTCTGTTTGACTTGAGGATTTCCATTTTGCTCTTTATTGTCTCGTTTTACATCTTGCAATTTCATTTTCAAATCTTCTTCGTGTTCCCAGCGCTGATACACGTAATCAATAATCCCAATGACTAAAAGCGCACATAAAACTTTAATCAGAATGCTTTGAAAAACCCCCCACAGCACCACGATGGATTGTTCCCAAGGAATGACCATGGAATTAGTGATAGAACTTACTTCACCTCTAAAAACGAAATAAACCACATACCCCAAAACCAGTAAAATCAAAAACGATTTAGCAATATTCACAAGCGACTTTCGGCTGAACATATTTTGAAAATACTTCTTGGGGTTCAGGTTTTTTAAATCAGGAACAACCTTCTTCCACGCCCATAAAAAACGAACTTGGATGACATAATTGACAACCATAAATCCTAAACCTAATAAACAGATGGGAATGATAATTTTAAGGACTTCGATCCCGAGAATTTTAAGATATCCAAGGGGGTCCATTTCAAGTATCATCAATTCAAAAGCATATTCCATAAACTGTTTAATTTCCTCGACAAACCAACCCCCAAAAGCCAGCAAGAACAAAGAGAAGGAAAACAGAGAAAAAAACATCTCCAATTCTTTGCTTTTCGCAATATTCCCCTTTTCCCTGGCCTCTTTCCTCCTTTGGGGGGTGGCCCTTTCTGTACGCCCGTCCTTAGCCATAGTCCCCTCCTATTTTTTGAGAAGCAATTCAATCGCATCATAATGAAAAGCTCGTAATTCGTCAGTCATCCCTGCAAAAAGCTCCCCTAACAGAGGAACGCTCAAAAACAGGAAACAAAGTCCAACTGCTATTTTGATAGCAAACATATTCATGAGTATATTCATTTGAGGAGCCATCCTTCCTATGATTAAAATCATAAAATTCACGATGAACATGCTTGCCATTAAAGGAATGGCAATTTGAATCGCCATCGACAACGAGTACCCAAATACTTCTACAATAAGCGAAAACCACAAATCTTTATCTCCTACAACATCCATGTTCAAGAAATCAAAGGAATACATGACGGTATACATCAAAGCTTGAAATCCCCCGAGCGCCAAAAAGACGATCATAAAAAGGATGGAAAACAAGTTGGATACGACTGTTATGCGAGCCCCTCCGCTTGGGTCAAGCAACGATGACTGTGAAAACCCCATGTCCAGGTCAATGATCCCCCCTGCCATTTGCGCACCCGAAAAAACAAGTTCCGTAATATAGGCGAGCAAAAGCCCGATCATGATTTGCATCATAATCATCGCTGCAAAAGGAATAATCCCGCTTACGTCCACATCCTCCATGTTGCGAGCTGCGTACACGGATAACGCAACACTGATCACCAATTTCGCCATATTCGGAACCGTCCTCCCCTTAAGGAAAGGCGTCATAAAGACGAACGTCGTTATCCTTGACATTGCCAACAAGAGATTCATTACAAATGGAATTTCTATCATTTACATCATCCCTGGAATGGAAATTAAAAAATCTTGTATAAGCACTACGGTTTTTTCTAACATCCATGAGCCAAGCCAATAAATTACACCGAACAGAACAAGCATTTTAGGGAAAAAAGATAATGTTTGCTCCTGTATTTGCATGACGGCCTGCACGACCCCGACAACAATGGCCACAAATAAACTAGCCACAAGCGGAAGCGCAATAATTTGCAACCCATTCAAAACCATATAACGAAACATTTCTATAACAGAACTTACATCCACCGAGACTCACCCCTCTTCTCCTCACATAACCTTCTATTGCTGTGTTTTAGCAAAAGCCCTTCGCATAAGAAAAAACGCCCTTATGGACGCTATACGGTGATCGAGTGGAATAACACTTCTATGATTTTGTTGAATCCCCCTATAAAGACAAAAACTAATAATTTAAGAGGAAGGCTGACCATTTGAGGAGGTAACATAAACATCCCCATGAACATCAAAATGGACCCGACTAAAATATCTATAAAAGCGAAAGCTCCATAAATCATGAGTCCAGTGAAAAAACCTTTCGATATTTGAGAAACAGTGTAAGCAGGAATAGCCGTCCATATCGAGACATCTTCTATTTTTTCAGGTTCTTCCTCATTCCCCATCCAAATAAATGCTTTTAAATCATCTGTATATGTATTTTTAACCATAAACCGTTTGATCGTTCCTTCTGATGTTGTAATCGCTTCTTTTAACGTTATTTCTTCATTCTCATAAGGGACATACGCTTCTGTTTTTATTTCATCCAAAACAGGCATCATAATAAATATGGTTAAGAACAAAGCAAAGCCTGTTAATACAGGATTAGGGGGCAGGGTCATGGTTCCGAGAGCTTGGCGTGTCAAGCTGAGCACGATAATAATATGAGTAAAACATGTGAACATAATAAGAATAGAAGGGGATATGGCAAGGACAGTCATAAGAATAAAAATTTTGATTGGTTCTGAGTAATCTTCACTTCCGAGGTTCATTTGAAGGTCTATTCCAGTAGTGGCGTGAATCGTAGAGGGGAGTAGCATACACATGAACAAGAGCGGTAAAAACGCTTTTCTGATCATCCGCGCGCCACCTTCTTTTTAAGCCGTTGTACAAACGTTGAAGACAGTGGAGACGAACCATCTTTTTGCAACAGCTTATGAAAATCATCTTCAATTGGCAAGATCTCTTTCTGACGGAGTCCTATCATCTGACCATTATTGGTACTCATAACGATATATTCGCTACCAATTTTTAATAACATGACTTCATCTTTCATTCCAATCTGCACTCCATCTATAACCTGAATCATTCGATTAGAGCTCAATCTCCTAAATTGCTTGTTTTTCAATTTTTTCATCAAAAGATAGGTTCCGAGTGTGAAAACACCGAGAACAAGGAAGATTTGCAACATATTTACCAGATATTCCATTCGAGTTCCCCCTATAATAATTTTTTACGCAAGCGTTGCAATCGCTCTTTCGGAGGAAGAACTTCAGATATAATCACACCGAAATGCTCTTCATTCACAACCACCTTCCCTTTAGCGATTAACACCCCTCCTGCAAGAACATCAACGGGTTCCCCAGCTAATTTATCAAGAGGGATAACATCCTTTTCTTTCAGATTTGTTATTTCTTCAATGTAGAGTTCAACAGAGCCAAACAAAACACGTATTTCAACAGGCAGGTCATAGAGCAGTTCCAAAGAAGCAGCGTCCCCTCTTTCTTGGGTCTCTTCGAACTCTTGAAACTCTACCTCCTGCACCTCCACCCCTTCTTCACCTGTTCCGAACACCTGTTGCAAATCTTCATCTTCTATCCAGTCTTTACTCAACTTCAACATCCCCCTTTTTAGCAAATTCTACGATTCTGACACCTTTCCATATCCCAGATTTGCCAGGTCTGCAACTAAATTTTGGCTTATTATCAATGGTTGCAACTAACGGCTTGTTTATTTTTTGCGACAGCTCAATATAGTCATCAACTTCAATTTTCATAAGATCACGCACCGTCATAGCGCTTTTACCCAATTCAATTTCTAGCTCTCTTTTTACCATTTTGATATGGTCTTCTATGTACAATCTGTCATTGGAATCTTGATTATCGACCGTAAACTCTCGGATATTATCAGTGGTGAACTCATGTATAATTGGTTCTATTGATTGATGAGGGATACACAAACGAATAACCGATTCCTTCACGACTCTTTCGCCATCGCGTTCATGCTCCAAATCAAACGACAAAATCGCGAGCATATCTGAATCTCTGGTTACCCTAAGCAAATGCTGTGGGTCCGTTTCAATTTTTTCAATCTGAAACTGAAACGTAATGACTTGTTTGAAGGCTTCTGTTAATTGTTCTAAAACGATCTTTTTTACCCAACCTTCCATTATCCGCATCTCTGGAGGAGACAAAGCTCGTCGCTTGTCCTCAAATTTCAAACTATCCCCACCTCCCAAATAATTGGTTTGAATAGCCAAAACGAGGTCTAAATCAAATTCCAAAATAACGGCACCGAGCCCTTCTACCCCCAGTTCTGTGATGCAAAAAGCAAAGTAGTTTTCGACAAGCTCCTTCACATATTCAGATGCAAAAGGGACTTGCTCTACCGCTCCTTTGCTTTTTAACTTAAATTCAACATTAGTCCGCAGGGAAGCGGACAAGAACTGAGACAACCCTCTCGCAAAGTTCGATGAAATACTTCTAAGACTGTTAAGATGGTCTCTGTTAAACATATCGGGTCGGTTGAAATCATATTGTTCGTAACTACCTAAACCACTGTCTTTTTGAGCCATTTCACTCAGCTTTTCTTCGCCGCCTTTGAATATAGCATCAATTTGTTTTTGGGATAATTCATCAGCCACTTTTATCACCAGCCTGGTTTATTATTTGAAGCAATTGTTTACCTTCTCCAAAACGATCTGAGCGTTAAATGGTTTGACGATGAAATCTTTAGCGCCCATCTTTGCCGACAAAACAACCTTATCCTGCATGTTTAAAGCTGTGCACATAACGACTTTCGCATTACGGTCAAACTCCATGATTTTCTTTAAGGCCGTAATCCCGTCCATTTCAGGCATCGTGATGTCCATCAAGACGAGGTCGATTTTCTTGTTTTCATCCCCAAAAAACTCCTTATACGTTTGAACGCCTTTGACCCCGTTGTCCACTTGGGCTACAACCTCGTATCCGCCTTTTTTTAAAATCTCTTTTAACACTTTCCGCATGAAAAACGCATCATCTACCACCATAATGTTTTTAGTCATAAAAACCCCCCCTTTTTTTACCGATTACGTTCTGTTATTTGGACATACATGAACCCATCTTTTCGAAGAATAACGCCTTTCCCGAAAGGCGAACGGTTCAACGTAATAGGGATCACGCCCGCTTTATTATCTAAGGTGATACTAGCCCCTTTTTCTAGTGACAGAACATCCTCGATTGTTTTGATGCACCTTCCCGTTTCAAATTCCATCTTCATCGTAACGCCTCTTAAAGCCTTTGGATTGATTTCACTCATAGGTGGTGATCCTCCTTTATTTTGTTAACCATATAGTGTGCCTGTTCACTGTTTAGAAGTTTGACCACCTTTAACTTAAATGCATTCTCTATCCTTACTTCGAACCAAACTGATACCAGTTTTTCATCGTTTGGGAATACATCCAATCGGTGTAATTCATCGTATGTCGTTGGCACTTTGACTTTTATGGACTGGTGAAACATTTCACCCATCACACTCGACATGTGGCCAACCATTATATTAAAGACTTCAGCTAATACATTCTCAGCATAAGCGTTCCATCCTTCAATCTCCTCACCTAACTTTTCCTTTACAATAATCTTTGAGAGTTCTAAAGCTTCTTCTTTATGCATCAACAAAAGATTGGAGCCTTCCATCCCGTTATCATAATCGATTTTGGCGTAAACGACAGTGGACGGAAACCTCTTTTTCAATTCCTCAAATGTCATAATCTTTGTATCTGGCACCGATATGTTCACCATTTTATGGACGAAGTTACTTAATGAAGAGGCAGCTCCTCCTACGCTAATATTTCCAATTTCTCCAATGATACCTAAATCCATTTGAGACAAGTTCATATTCGTTCACCCCCCTTTGCTGTTCTTGTTTTCGTACTCAATGATTCTCTCCCGAACTTGCTCTGGGGTTTCTGAGACCATATAACATTTCCCGCTTGTCAACATAATGACAGTATCCTCGCGGCATTCAATCCGTTCGATTAACCGATGATTCAAATAAAACCTTTCGTTTGTCATTTTCTTCGAGAGAAGAATCATATACACCCCTCCATTTAAGCGGATATATGCCTACGCATAGTACTAAAAACAGGACGTTTGTCAAAAGATAGTCTCTTTATTTTTCTTCTATTTCTGCAAGAACCCTTTCTAACAAAAAAAGAGAAGCTGATCGCTCCTCTACCGAATAAGATTAATCACAGTGGACAAAATTTCTTCCCCGATTGTAATGACTTTCGAATTCCCCTGAAATAACTTTTGGATGGTAACCATTTCAGTGAACTCATCAGCAATATCTACATTGGATGATTCTAACGCCTGCGCTTTCACTTGACCTCGAGGTCCTGTTGACGGAAGACCAACATCAGCTATACCTGAATTGGGCGTAGGCAAGAAAGAACCGTCACCAACACGTGTTAGGCCAGATTGATTGGAGAATGTTGCTGTTGCGACTTGTGCGATCGTTTTAATGGATCCATCCGAATAATACCCGTCAACCTTCCCTCCATCTGTAATGGTGAAATTGGTCAGCGTGGAAGCTGGCATTCCATCTGTATCCGTTACACTGATGCCATTGTCCGCTGCAAGCCCTGTGAACGAAAGCATATCCACATCAATATTAACCAACTGCCCCGTTGAATCAGGGGTGTAACTGACAAGCGGCCCACCTGAAGCGCCTGAACCTGTGATGGATTGAACCTGACCTAGAGCATCAAATGTAATATCCCCCACTTCTCCGATTGTGAAAGAGGCTGCACTAGGCGCATTCCCGCTTGCATATTGAATGCTGAACCACGAATTCGTTCCATCTCCAAGTGTTACTGGTTGGTCTACATCCGTTATGGTTTGGGTAAAAACGGTAGAACCACCAGGATCCACGACAGATATATCCACCATACCAGGAGTGGCGCTCGGATTAGCCTGCAACTGGTAGTCACCTTTTTGAAGCATGGAAGCAACCGCTTCAGAAGATCGGAAGACCGCAGCCGTGATGCTGGCGGAAGGTTTGAATTGGTCCGTTGGAACAGCTGTATATCGGAACGTGTTTCCAGACGTTTTAATGAAGTTGAAGTCTATGTCATGCCTCACACCCAGCCGATCCCAAGTTGCCGCTTGAAGACCGTACATTTGTCCCTGAGGCATTTCCATATCAAGATTCCCTTTCAGATTCATAAATGTAGATTCTTTTGGCTGGCTGATTTGTCCCAATGCCAACTGAATCGGTTCAAGTGTCGCACCTGTATTGATATCTCCTGTTAAAGGATCCATATTCCACCCTAAAACATACTTTCCTGTCTTCGACGTTAATTGGTTTTCCTTAGAAATTTGGAAGTTACCTGCTTTGGTATATAATCGATCCCTCGCATTGTTGTCCCCCAAAATAAAGAAGCCATCTCCTTGTATAGCCATATCGGTTTTATTTCCAGTGTATGTAATATTCCCGTTCGAAAAATCATTTTCAATGGCTGTTACCTGCACACCATTTCCTATATCGATAGGATTTGTCCCTGCTAGATTTTGCCCAGGCGCGCTAGGTGACTTTAATTGTTGAAAAAACACTTCACCAAATTGAGTCCGCTGTTGCTTAAACCCAACTGTATTGGAGTTAGCAATATCATTTGATATGGTAGACAACGCTTTCTGTGCGGCACCCATCCCAGACGTTCCATTATACATCGCTCTTAACATTCATATCCCCCCTTGATAGAGACACTTCTTTGATTTGCCCTAATTGAACCGTGTCATTTTCAAGCAAAAATTCAATCAGGTTCTCTGCGTCATTTTTTCTGACCCCTTGCACCACACCTACAATAGGGTTTTCATTATTTCCATCGAATGCAGTTATCGTTTTTCCGATGAATGCGGAACCCTGCTGTAACTGATTCCCTGTAACGGATTCCTGAAGGGCCTCTACGCTCTTAGACATTTTCGTTACTTGTTCCATGAAACCTAATTGCGCAATCTGACTCATCATTTCATCATTCTTCATCGGATTCAGAGGATCTTGATGCTTCAATCCTTCCATAAAGAGTTTCAGAAAATCATCTTTCCCTAAGTTAAATGAATTATCTTGTGACGATTCGGTCTTTAATTGTTGGTTTAATGGAGTTACACTAGAAATCTCCATGTTCTTCGCCTCCCAGAGATAATAAAAATTCCTTAAAATCATGTTCAGCACCGTTCGTCTGATTATTCTTCAAGGTATTGTGTTGTTCCTTTCTTTTTTCTTGCCGTTCTTCGTGATCACGTTTTTCTTCCACTCGGAACTGAAAGTCAATATTACGTTCGCGCATTTCATCCCGAACTTGTTCCATCGCTCGTTCAACTTGCCCTTTCGCTGATTCTTCCGTCACTTTAATGTGAGCTTGCACAACATCACCTGTTTTTTCAACTACAACCTGAACAGAGCCCAAATGATTCGGATTTAAAGAAAGGGATATTTTCTTCGGTCCTATGAATTTATAATCTGCATACACCTTTACAGTCTCAGCAACGGAGGCTTTTAATTCTCCAATCGTCGCTCCCCCTTTTTCTTCTGATCCCCCAATCAAGGAAGGAGTCGATTTATCCGCCATGAGGAACGGGGGTAGAACAGCATCTGCACCACTCTCTGAATGAGTTGCTAATGTAGTATGATCTTTTGAAAACAGAACTCCTGTTGTGGGTTTTAAAGGCGAAGGAGCGGGGGGTACTGGATTTGCATTTGTCGTTAAGTGACCGATCTCTTTTTCTACATTTCTTAAAAACTGCACTTGCTTCACGAAATCATGTGTGTCGACCATTTTTTGATTCATATGGATAAGTTGTGTGGCCCCTTCTTTTCTTCCGCCATCAGGTACAGGAACAGGAACAGGCTGTTGTTGATTTGTTGTTTCTTGTCTTATGCTCTTTGTGAGCAAATCGCCTATATTTCGGGGAGCATAATAAACCGCTACACCCTCGCTCTCTGCATTCTTATCAAGGTTCGAGATGCCTGTCTTCTCTTGAGTCACTTCAGATATGACCTCTTCCTTCCTTGTAAAAGAATGGAGGTTTGTTTCATGTGAAACATTGTCAGTTTTCTTCTTTATTTGAGGAAAGCTGTCCTTTTGTAATGTTTCATGTGAAACATTGTCGTCCATCCCTTCCGTTGGTCGTGTTCCAAAAGGGACAGCCGCCTCCACCACTTTCCGAAGCACACTCAACTGTTCATTTTCTTGGTTAGGATCAGCAGAGAGGACAGCCTTCCATTTGTTCAGCACTTCTTCAGGAACAAGGACCAGGCTCCCCACCTCCTCTTGCAGCATATACAGAGGCTCACCTTTTGTTTCTTCCAAAAAGAATGAAACGGCTTCCTTTCCCTGGATTTTCATGAACGGGATAGCTTCTTCAGATAGTTTCGTTTCCATTTCTCCTTGCGGAAGTGCACCCGCCCTGGATTGCCATGCATTTTCTGGCAACCTTAACGATAATGGCGCTTTATTTACTGCCGTTTTTCCTGCTGAGGCCGCTTCCTCTTTAATCCCTGACAACGAAAACACGCTTTCACTTTGCTTTTCTGTGTTCAAACCTTTCAAACCGCTGCCCCCAAGGGCAACCATTGAATATAAATCCATTACCGACAGACTTATCATCACATCCCCTCCTTTTTTCGAAGAAAGGCTATTTCATTGTTGGTTCGTTCTTCCTCCTTCTCCACTTCTCTCTCTACCTCTCTTTTCCTTTTCTTATCCAATTCTAATAAACGCTCTCGTTTATTACAGAGCTGCCTGTGTTGTGTGTTCAGTTTCAATAGGTCGTTTCGACATTGCTCGATTTCATGAATAATTCTTGTTTTTTCTTCACTCCCCACAAAACTTCGAAAAAAAGAAGAAGGCATCGTTTCTCCTTCTTCCCAAGACTGGAGCAACCCCGCCTTTCGTTCCTCCTCATCATGAATGACTTTTTCTCCCTTCGTTATGCGATTGAATAAATCAGCTCGTTTCCGTTCCACTTCTTCGATATCCTCGTTCACCATCCGAATAGGTACGTTTAGCTTGCTTTTGTATTTCTTCATTTCAACACCTCTTCCAATTGCTCTAACGAATCTTTGAAAGCATACGTTTCCGTTACATCCTGTTGTAGAAACTTACTTAATTTCGGGTACAAAAGATAAGCCATATCTAATTCCTGATTTCTTCCCTGCTGATAAGCACCAAACATAAAACTATCCTCATTTTGTTTATATAACGCGTAGTATTTACGGAACACACGGTTCATCGCCCAATGCTTTTCATCTGAGACGTCTTCCATTACACGGCTGATGGAATCGAGTACATTGATGGCTGGGAAATGATTGTGAGCAGCGAGTTTTCGGTCTAACACGATATGCCCATCTAATATCCCTCTTGCTGTATCAGGGATAACTCCTTCGAAATCATCTCCTTCAACTAACACCGTGAAAATGCCAGTAATCACACCACGATCGCTCGTTCCCGCTCTCTCCAGAAGTCTTTGCATGGCAGGTTCCATCGAAGGGGTTTTCCCTCCGAGCGGCATCTCCCCTCTCGCAATATCCACTTCTCGTTTAGCCATAGCAAAGCGGGATATGGAATCCATCATAAACAAAACATTTTGTCCTTGATCACGAAAATACTCAGCAATCGACATGGCCAGCTGTGAAGCGCGTATGTGCATCAAAGCTCCTTCGTCTGAGGTGGATACGACTAAAATGCTTCTTTTCATGCCTTCTTCACCTAGGTTCTTTTCGATAAATTCTCTCACTTCTCGGCCCCTTTCTCCGATTAAAGCAATTACATTGATATCGGAAGCGGCATTTCGTGCAATCATGCTCAGCAAAGTTGTTTTACCGACCCCTGTTCCTGCGAATATTCCTATCCGTTGCCCTTCCCCCATGGTTAATGTCGCATCGATCGCTTTCACTCCTGTTTCGAACGGGGTTTGTATGCGTCTTCTGTGAAGAGCATTCGGGATTGCACCATATAACGACAATTCCACTTTTTCTTCGTAAGGAATGTCGTAGTCTCCTTCTAGCGACTCCCCGAATCCGTTAATCACTTTTCCTACGAATGCAGAAGGATGCTTCATTCTTAACCCGCGCTCCTTTTTGACGACCCGATCACCAACTTCTATACTTCGGGTAAAAGAATAAGGAGTCATGGTAATGAGGTTGCTTGAGACCGAAATCACCTCACACAAGCTTTTTCCCTTCCCAACTTCTACAACATCACCGACACGGGATCGGGGCCCTTTTGAGCAAATTGTCGTTCCATTGTTTGAGATTACTTCTCCAAAAGACAAAAAAGGAGCTCTTCCATGTCCAGTATACTTGGATAAATCAAACACGAAGACCCTCTCCTTTTATGTACATTTTTAATTGTTCCAACCGCGAGGTTAACGTTCCGTCCAGATATTCACTTTCTGTTTCAACAACAAAGTCACACTGATTAAGTGAAAGATCGGCATAGAACCTAAAACCTCCCGATTCTTTCTCTTTCACTCGTTCATATACGTCTGGATGCACCCGAATGGAAACAGATGCAGAATCATTCGGCATCTCTTTCACCATTTTTCGGAGTGATTTCAGCACAACATCCCGCTCTGTTTCTACTTCTTCCAACAAAAGCCTCAACAAATCGAATACAAGTGTGACGATCGAATCCTCTTGCTCTTTTAAATACGCTTCTTTCAGCGATTCGGTTTCCTCGTATAAATTTTTCTTGTAAAGATTAGCCTGTTCAAGTATTTTTTGAGCCTTATTGAAATCTGCCTCGTATTCAGACCGTAGCTCTTCTTTGGCCTTATCAATCGCTTCTCTTGTTATTTGCTCTTGATAAGAAGTGAACCATTCTTGCTTTTTTATATCTAACTCTTTCATCGCTTCATTATACGCATTCTCAATCTGTTTCTTGTTTTGGTCGACATAATGTTCTATCGTTTCTCTTTTATATTCCTCTTCATTGGCGATGACAGAATCATTCGCTATAATCCTGTTCGGCGATATTCTCACCTTACCCTTGGGGATATGATTATAAGATGACATCATCAGCCCCCCTTGGAATAACGAAATTCGGGTCGTTTTGTTCTAAATCCTTAACAATATTTGCGATCTTTTGCTGCGCTTCTTCTGAATCCTGCTGCCGTATACGAAGTCCTTCTGACACATCGTCTACAACTCGTTTTCTCGCATTCGGCATCGCCTGATAGAAACGCTCTTGCAGTTCGACTGGCGCTGATTTCAGAGCGGTTGCAATAATTTCATCACTAGGGATTTTCTCAATGACTTTTTGCATCGCTAACATATCGAGCACCACCAGGTCTTCAAACAGGAACATGTTGTCCTTGATCTCCTGAGTGAGTTTTGGATTAATCTTTTCCAGCCGTTCGAACAACTTTTTCTCCGTCGATCGGTTAATATTGTTTAAGATGTTGGTCAGCTTTTTAATGCCACCCTCTGATTTTTTCGTGTCATCGACAGTAAATGAGTTCATCCTCTCTCGGATATACTCATCAACCTCTTTCACCGCATCGGGATTGGCTTGCCCCATCTGCGCTAAAGAGATTACGATGTCATCTTGCTTTTTATCAGGCAATCGTTGCATCAACTCAGCTGCTTTGGGCGGTTTCATATACGACATGATCAGGGAAATCATTTGAGGATCTTCATTTTGGAGAAATGTTGCCAGCGGACCCACATCCCCAACTCTTAGCAGATGCTCAAAGAAATGATGTTGACCATCATATAATCTTGCCATGTAGTCATTGTAATCTTGTTCCGACATGTTCCCCTCTAACATTTTCAGTGCCTCTTCAACACCACCTGGCACAACGCCGTACGTGTTGCCTTTGATAAAACGTATGTATTCCAAAAGAATCTGTTCAATGATGTCAGCCCCAAATGGCGGCAGGTCTGTCACTTCTTTTACCATAATGGCCGTTTCTTCATCTGTAAGGAACCCAACAATCTTCTGGCGAACAGGAACAGGCAAAAAGGCGAGCAAGAGGGCAGCTCTGGTCCGCCCCTCGATCTCTTTTAAAAGCTCATTTTCCAACGCAATCACTCCTCGAATATTTGTTTTTTAATAAACTCGGCTGTGCGTTGAGGGTTATCCTCTGCAATTTCTTTTGCCTTTTCAGCCAGTTGGGTTTGTTCCTCGCTAAAATCTTCAACTTCGTACATACGTCCCTTTTGCTTGTTCACGAAATTCGGAACTTCATGTAAAAGAGCTTCCTCTTCGGAATCCGTTCGAGCAGACTCTTCTTGAATAGCCCCCTTTTCTTTTTTGGTTGAAGGAGAACTCTCAGTTGTTTTATGACGCGGGATCATAAACAGACTCATGAGAACAACCATCAGAATTCCTAATCCGCCAAGAACAGACCACTTCACGATCCTTTGCTGATCTTCATTAGAACGCTCAGACCCTTCATAAGCATCCTGTTCCACATTATTGTCAGGAGCTTCCGCGTATTCCTGGACGGATATTAATACGTTTCCGTTGATCATTTCATCCTCTTCTACAACAATACCAGCTGCAAGTGCGATAATGTTTTCCCACTCATCAATATAAGCATCCAAATCTTCTATGTATCGTTTGTCCACTTCATCTTTACTGATGGTTACGCTAACATTCATATTGATCAGTTCTGGGTGCTCTTTTATGGTGGACATGGTTTTTTCTACTTCGAAATTTTCAATGATTTCTTCTTTCGTATGGGTCGATAAACTCACTTTCGTTTCCTCATTCATTTCGTAATCTGGAACCGTACCATTTGATTCGACACCTGGTTCTTGAAGCGGCTCCCCTTCGCTCGTTTCGCTGTTATCATTTAAGCTTCGTTTACTAACAAGAACACTATCACCATACTCCTCTATATTGCGGACGATCTCATCGAACTTAATCTTCGGTCGCACATTAATGGTATAGTTCCCTTCCTCAAAAACCCGAGACAACGTTGGCCTTAAATCCTGTATAATTTGCTCCTTCACCGCGTTCTCAATTTCAAGTTGCTTGTTATAGGCGGCTGAAGACGATAGCTCCGTTCCAGACTGACTCAATGTGACCATGGTGCGTTTGTCCATGATCTCCACATCATCCGCACTTAAATTTTGAACAGCACCTGCCACGAAAATCTGCAATGAACGAATTTGTTCAGGGGACAATTGAACCCCCCTTTTTAACTGTATGCTAACACTGGCCGACCCCGCCTTTTCTTCTTCGAAGAAATGCTCTTTTTCTGTAAAATCAAGCTGAACATAGGCTTTTTCGATAGAATCGAATCCCTGGACGAGACCTCTTGTGATTTCCCCGATGATGGCTTGTTTATTTTTGTTTTCTTTATCATATTTCGTGGCCCCGAGCGTTCCGCCATCTAATATCTCAAACCCTGGACCTCCTGAATAAGGCAACCCTTGTTGAGCTAGTTTCATTTTGA
This sequence comes from Pontibacillus sp. ALD_SL1, assembly GCF_017355605.1. Lineage (NCBI taxonomy): Bacteria > Bacillati > Bacillota > Bacilli > Caryophanales > Bacillaceae > Pontibacillus > Pontibacillus sp. ALD_SL1. The sequence goes on along the minus strand of NZ_CP062975.1, from coordinate 370,164 downwards.
CGTCGCTGACATAGAGATTATCGACCAAAATAGTAGACCCATCATTTTGAACTTGAAACGGGATGTTCATCTTTGCTATTTCATTTTGGATCTCAAGAGATTCTTCCGCAGTCAGGTTAGGAAACAAGACTTCATAGGTGTCAGGCTTCATTTGGTAGACTCCAAATCCGATTACGCTCACGAACAGAGCAACAAGCAAGATTTGTTGCCAAATGGCTAATCTTTTCCATATTTGCATGACGCTTGTCATCATTTAACACATCCCATTATATTTGCATGTTAATTATTTGTTTGTAACCATCTAAAACATTGGTACGGATTGAATCATACAAACGAAACTGTTGTTCCACCTTCTCAACAGCAATTAAAGCGTTGTGATAATTGTCTATATCGCCCTCTATCACACTCTTCATAATCTCTTTAGAAGCAGTATCCTTTTCATTTAATTGGTCGATGGGTTTTAAGAGGGAAGCGAAACTATCTGAGGAACCGTCTTTGCCAAAAGAAGTTGTCGGAGGCGACATGACATTGGGGTTAAATTGGATGTTCATTTGATCCTCTCCTTTTTTTAATTTTGTCCGATGGTACTTGTTTTCTCGATCACTTTTTTCTCAGCATTTAAAGCCGTTACACTGGCTTGATATCCTTTCTGAGACTGCATAAGGTTTGTGATTTCAGCTGTTAAATCAATGGCTGGCATATTTACATACCCTTCTTTGTTGGCGTCAGGGTGATTTGGATTAAATACCGTTTTAACACTGTCGTTTACGGTAATTTTTTTGACCTGAACCCCGTCTAACACATCCTTAAAAAGGACGGTCTGCCTTTTGTAAGGCCCCCCATTCTCCGTTCTTGTTGTGTTCATATTGGTTATGTTGTTCGTAATGGTCTCCATCCACATTTTATTACCCGTTAAGGATGAACCGATATTCGACAAAAGATCTCCCATATGCTCCCCCCCTATTTACCTATCGCGATTTTATTCAACATAAATTCCTTATTTATCGCTTGTATTGTTTGATTAAAGCGTGTGTTGTTCTTAATCATCTCTATCATTTCAATACTTAAATCAACATTGTTCCCGTCGGGTCTTGCTATCCCTTTTGTCTCTTCATACACACCACTGCCGCCCTGCATGTCCATATCGATCTGAATATGCTGATCATTGGAGGTAATCATGGGGAACGTTCGTTCAAAACTCTTTTCGTCCAACCGCTTTGTTTTGTAGTCAGGCGTGTTGTAATTCCCTATATTGTCTGATATTAAAGATCGGTTTTTGGCTGCAAAATTCATGTTTGTTTCAATAAAATTTATATACTCACCAAACATAGAAAATCCTAGTTTCAGCTCACCTGAAACTAGTCTCCCCCCCTTCTTATCTGTATTTTGTTTTCTATCTATACTCTTTTATTCCAACCTTGCGACTCCTCTCTTTAATAAAAAAAAACCACCTGGTACGTGGTTATCTCAAAATTGATTGTACGTCTGATGAAGATGCTTTTTACTGTGAATGTGGTCGAGATCCTCTCCAATATGTCGTTGCTTTTGGTTGAGGAGTTGCATGAGGGCTCGATCCTTTTCCATACAAAACGCCATTTGGTCCCGATTTTCTTCCAGCCATTTCTTCCTCTTTTCAAGCAGACATTGAAACTGTTGTGTATCTTCATCTTTTATAGCTGTTAACAAAGCTTCATAATAGGATTCAACGCGTTTATTGTCCACGACGCTTTACCTCCCGATAAGCCTCGAGCAGATTTGAAATCGTTAGAATGGCAATGTCTAATTTTTCAAGGTTTCCATTATGGACAGCCTCTTCAATACAAAGAGCAGCCGTTAAGTAGTCCTGTTCCATGCTTTGGATCACATCTTTAACACTCGCTGGAAGGGCTTCGTCCTTGTTTAACTGCATGGACAGTTCGTTAACAATCCGATATGCCTTGTCCAAGGCGTTCAAAACACTCTCTTTGTGATCTTCACTATGAAAATCTTTTTGAGCCTTTTTCATAAACAACAGGCAACGTTCATAAAGAAGAATGGTGAGGCTGTCAGGATCACTTGTCACAAACTCATTCTGGTCAAACCGTTTCCAATTACTCATTTACTGATCCCCCTCCATTCCCCCTAATGCTGCTTCCATGTAATCCATTTGTGATTGGAGACTCGTCATCATCATTTCAAATTTTGCATATTTCTCAATTAATTTTTCCTTTCGTAATTCAAATTGCTCCGCGTTCCTAAATAATGTATCGTTTATATCTTCTATGCTCTTCCCGATCCCATCGATCTTTCCATCAATCAAACCCCCTGCTTTCGTGACTTCATTCATCTTGCTGTACAAAATCTGTCCAATCCCGTTTTCTCCCCCGAAAAGCTTAAGAAGTTCATCGGGATTTTCACTTAATTTTTCCTGAAGAATCGCTTCATCCAAAACGAGTGTGCCGTCATTTACATTTCCGTTTGTTTGTACCCCTCCCTGAAATAAATAATACGATGAATCCGTGGGTCTCATGAGCCTTGAACTTAATTCCATTTGTAGCGTGTTGAGAAGAGACTCCCCTTGAAGCACAGCTCCTTCTCCTGTGTAGGTGTTTAATTGCATGATGGCTTTATTGTAGGCTTCAACAAAAGCGCTAACCTTTTCTTGAATGGTTTCATTGTTTCGCTCTATCGTCAGATATACAGGGGTTTCCGTTATTTCTTTCAGGGTAATGGTTACGCCCGTCATCGGATTTGAAACGGTGTTGTTGGAAGAATCGATCGAGATTCCGTCTATGGTTAATGATGCATTTTGCGCTTTTCTGATCTCATTTTTCACAGCGCCAGTTGAATCCAAGAACCCCAGATCTGTTAAGATTCCCTCTGGATCGTTCAAAACGACGGCCCCTTCTTCTCCTGAAGCTTCAGATGTAAACACCATCGTCCCTCCTATCACAACAGCTTTGGCCCCGAAACTGTTATCGTTAATAAGACTGGCAAGATCATTCAGACTCATCGTGTCATCCACCACAACGTCATTCCCATTTATCTGGAACACACCAGCTACCCCCATGGGAATTGAGGAATCTCCCAGGCTGTCGCTCGATATTTTATGACGCTGCGCCAATTGATGCACCTGTATCTCATATCGCCCTTCAATGGATTCACTAGTAGCGGAGACAGCCAAAACCTCCTCGTCAGATGAAACAGCTTTCCGATCAATCGATGACAAGGATTTTAGATTTTCCAAGGATTCCGTTAACGATGTTAACCCCTTTTTTACCTCTCCCCAGACTTTCTTTTCTTGCTCATATATACTCTTTTGGTTGTTGTAAGGCACATCTTTCATTTGCAACATCTGCAACTCAGCTTCTAACAGACTCTTTGTGTCTACTCCACCTGAACTTCCCATCCCCCACAATTGAAGACGGTCACCAAAATAGGACATTTGTGTATTGCCAAACAATTCGCTCATGCTACTCCCCCCCTTACACGAAGCAAATCACTTACATGAAATTCAATATGCTAAGCTGATTCATACGTTGGCTGGACATGATAACCGCTTGATACATTTGTTGAGTTTGACTGTGTTCCATGACGATCTTAGTGAAATCAACTTCTTCGATTGTTGCCTTCTTTTCCTCTAGTTGAAGTTGCTCGAATTGGAAAGCTCCTCGTATCGATTCAAGACTCTGCATTCGGACGCCAGCCTCAGCCTGCTTATTTCCGACTTCATCCAGAGCCGCATCAACACTTGCCAGAGCCGTGCTAATCGTCGCCGCACTCCCTGATTGCACTTGATCTCTCAGGTCAATAAGTGCATCGAACGCCATTTGAAACGCGTCGTCCCCAGTAAAACTTGTCTTTGTGCTTTGGTAAGCGCTTGTCTGAATTTCAGGAACATTCCCGTTTCCTTGATAGGTTGCTGTGATCCCGTCATAGGCATAAGAAGGAGATTGAGTTACCTCTCCGCTAAAAATGTACTTCCCTAAATATTTCTGATTCGCAAGGTTCACCAGTTGTTGTATGCCTTGCTCAATGGTTTTAGCAACCGTGTTCCGATCGCTTGCACTATACGTTCCATTTGAAGCGCGAAGCCCTTCTTCCTTTAGGGATTGGATAAGATTAATGGCCTGACCTAAGGTCTGTTCAACCTTTGAAACGATCGTATCAGCATCATCGATATTTTTTATGTACTGACCAATCCTGCCCATAGACTCCTGCACCAACATAGCCTGATTGGCTCTTATCGGATCATCGCTGATTGTTTTATACTGTTTCCCCGTAGCGATTTGAATTTGTTCATTTACAGCCTTTTGTTGCAACTGATTCATGTAATATTTATTTGCCTGAAACTGATTAAACGTCGTAATACGCATCGTTATCCCCCCTTGTTTAAATCATTCTCATCAGAGCATCAAGAGACTCTTTGATGATACTGATGGCCTTCGCATTAGCCTGATAATATTGTTGGAACATCATAAGATTTGTCATTTCCTCGTCCGTGTTAACACCCTGAACCGCTTCTTTTTGTTCATTCACATTCAACAAAATAGCTTCATGCACTTTTTCATTATCTTTAGCGATATGCAAATCGGATGCCATTTGAATACTAAACCCGTCATAAAACGCAACAGGTGATGTTGTTCCTCCGTTCAAAGTCGGGGACGTTCGAAGCGAAGCAATTTGTCTGGCGATATCATTATTCCCTTCTGCACCAGCGACGGAAGAGGTGGCCACTTTTTCAGGCGCTTGTTTTAACACAGTATTGACGGCAATGCTTCCTGCGTTACCTCCGAGAAAGAACGGTTCCCCTGTCGTATTGTCGAGCCCGTAACCTGTTGCGTGAATGCCGTTTACGTTTGCGATTACGTCTCCGACAAGCAGGTTCAACGTATCATTGTACTGTGGAAGGGAACGATTTCGGAAATCAAGATCAGCAGCCAGAGAACCCCCTTCAACTCTAGCTGTTACGCTACCTGTGTGCAGTACAATCTCCCCGTCATTCATCTCCATCATTTCCAAACGATTCCCTCTTGTGCCAGACACGAGCAGCGCTTCACCGAAACGAACATTCACAATTCCTTTCCCTTCGGCACTCTGCTCAACAACAACACCTCCATAAACAGATAACTCGTTTATATACCGATCCCGTTCATCCATTAAAGCGTTGGCGTTCCCGCCCCCAGTTTTCCCAATCCGATCATTGACGTTCGCTATCTTGTCTACTAATTCGTTGATTTTGTTTCTCTTCACTTCAATAGTTTGATCCACTTCACTCCTCATTTGAGACATTTTCTCCTGAATGGAATTAAATTTCTCGGCTAATCGTTCTGCTTGTCCCACTAACGAAAGACGGTAGGAATGCTGCTCAGGATATTTGGCTAATTCTTCATACGCATAGTAAAACTGAGAGAGTAATGCTGAAACGGACCCTTCTTTTGTCTCTGAGAAGACACTCTCAAGGTTCGACAGATGCTGACGCATGGAACTGAAATAATCTGTCTGACCCATTTCATGACGGGACTGTTGAAGCATTAGTTCATCAACTAAACGGACAACTTCCTTGGTCACAACTCCTGATCCGATTTGACCATCGATTGTTGCTCCTGAATTTGTGGTATTCGGAGCCAGCTCTAACCGCTCCCGCGCATAGCCATCCGTGTTGGCATTTGCGATATTGTTTTGCGCCACATTGATTCCTCGCCTGGCTGCCAATAAGCCTGATTGTGATATATCAAAGCTAAACCCCATAAAAACCCCTCCTTAATATTTGTGATTGAATAAGCTGACCTGCCCTTCCTGTTGTTGAGCAACCTTTTGAAAGGCCTCTAATTTAATGCGTTCTGTTGTGGCATACCCTTCCATTAGACGTTCGCATTGTGTTGTTATATTTTTTAACTCACGATCAAAATGAATGGCGCGTCGCTGACACGCCATAAATAGTTCCCTTTCCCCGAGGTCCTCTGTATTTTCATAATCCGAAAGAGAATGATTGCCTAACATGGTTTTCATGGTTTTTATAGCCTGTTCGAGATCATACATGAGCAGTTGCTCTTCTTTTTGTAAAGCAGACCACCTTTTCCAGTCCTTTCGTTGGAGACTCCCGTACTTCTCCTTTTGAGCAAGGTAAAGGGATTCCGTTCTATCTACAACTTCTTTAAATTGGTTCATTACATCCATCATCCACGACCTGCCTTTAATTTTGATACAATATCCATTCCTTTAACCTCATAGGTTCCGTCTGTTATTTCCTGCTGCAAGCGTTTGATTTTTTGAATGTTTAGGTTTTCTAAACGGTCAGCCTTCTTCTGCAACTCATAGAGTTCACTTGTTTCTACCTTCAAGCTCACGTCTTCCGCATTTTCTTTCAAAGGGCGCACGTCCGCCCCGACCTTTGAATGTTGAACATCTCTCTTATACAAACTACCAAAACCACTCGCGTCAATCCTCATAGGATAACCTCCTTGGTTATTAGTTACTAGTCGGCTTATTTGGCGAAATCTTTAAGCATCTTTACACTTCTTTACCTTACTTTACGTTACATATACAAATTGACGAGAAGCCCCTGTATTTCCCCGATCTCTTTTAAAGCATTTAAATGTCCTTCATTTGTCTCCAATAATTCTTCTGCAAGATCATTCACTTTCCGATCAATCTCTCGTATAATCACTAATTTCTTTCCATCATTCATCCGAAATTCCCCTGCCTGAAGGTTTTCCTTCACATAATGACGCAGAAACTGCTGAACGGCTGCCCTGTACTCCCTTAAGTTTTCAAGGTTTAAATCAAAATCAAGCTGTTTCCTTAACACTTCCACGCTTCGAACCATTTCCTCCATCTTTCCTTCTAATACATGGGCTGGTTCAGGCTTAGACTGTTTTTGCAAGATGTTGGTGAAAAGGTTTTCCTGGGTCTGTGCACCCTTATTGGTAAAGGGTTGTTCAGGCACTCCGCTTTGACGAATCCCTTCGATTTTCATTGCTTCACCCCTTTTTAAGTGGTTCCATCCTTCAACATTTCGTTGTTTAAAGGGGGATCCCTCATTCTTATCCCATTTTCTCCTCCTGTTTTTGAAACAAAAAAAACTACGGTTAACCCGTAGTTACAATCCCTTCACATAGTCAGCAAGCCTCGAAAAGAATGATACGATCGCTGCCCACACCTTTTCTAAACTTCCTTTCACATCATCCATTGTAATATCAAACAGTCCTCCTAATTGATCCTTCCAATAACCAAGATCCCACATCCCCCTTGCTTCTAAATAGTCTTTAAACAAGAAAACGTCTGAAAGACTATGTACCCTAAGGGTGTAAAGAATCATGACCACACAAAAAACGTACTGGAGGATCGGAGTGTGACGAGCAGAGAGCATGACAAGGCCGTAGGTGACAATTGTAATGATGATAAGTATCAGATAATAATCTTTCTTCATTTCAAATGATATGTAAGATGACAAAAACTCGTAGGTCAAAACCAGCTCCCAAAATCGGTAGACAAAAAAGAAAAATACAATCCAAAGTATCCGAGGCGTAATCACGATCGCCATAATGCTGATGGCCAAAAACAACCCAATCTCCAGTAAAAACATACGATCCCCCCTCTATTTTCAAGCATTCTACCATAGAATAGATAAGGGGGAAGTTTTTTTGTAACAAATGATGAAATGAACGGAAACTGGTGTAGTATTGTATAAACCTTTAGGAGGTGGACACATGAGTAAGATTACAAAGAAAGGCTGGATCTTTTTTGGCTTGTTGATTGCTCTGAGTCTGTTACTGCTGCTTATTCCCCTGTTTAAAAATCAAGAGAGCAAATCTTCAGACCCTGATACAAAAGAAACAATTTCGGAAAATCATGACCATCCAGATAGCGCCCAGGATCCATTTAGCGACGGAACGAAAGCTTCTTACACCACGGAATCGGTCACTTTTGAAAAACCAGAAGTAGAAGCGTTGTTTACGGTTCCAGGAACAGCACCTGTTCTGATTGATTCTACGGACCGTTACCTGCTTTTCAAATCATTCGGAGGCTATCTCTACTACTACGATTTAGAAAAACAGGAAGGGAAGAAAATAGCGGAATATGTAAATGCTGCCTCTATATCAGATAATGAGACCTACATCGTTTATACGGTTCGGGTTGAGACGGCCGAAGAAGAATCCGTCCATTTTTTCAACCTGAACGACTTCTTTGATCACAGCGTGCTCGATATTGCTTCAAGATCGCTTCCTGTATCAGGCATTGTTTATCACGAGGGGGGAGTCTTTTATACCCATGGTTACCGCGAGGAGACCTCAGATTCCACTCAGTATAAAATTGTCCCAAAAAAAAGGGATGAATACCTCCCAGAAGAGCAATCGTATGCCTACTTTGATACAAGCGGCGCGTTCGATATTCACGACAACCGTTTGCTTGTTGTGTCACCAGAAACAAGCACGATCAGTCAAATCCAAATCGGTGCAAAAAATTTAATCCCTTACAAAGACATCGATCAATCTATCTCATCTCCTGTTTCCCTGGAATTTAATAAAAAGGGTGACTGGTTCATTCACGACCGTGCTTCTGATACATCTGCATTGTATGTGAACAATGAACGGGCAGATGGGTACACCACTATTACAGATGTTCATTGGCTGACAGACACTCTCTTACTCGTTTCGCAAGAAGGGATATTAACCATTTACAACACGGAAACAAAAAAGAGTTCCGTGCTTCGTTCAGATGTACACGAATTCGAAGTAAATAACAAGGCGATTTACTATGTGAACCCTTCTCAACAAGCGGAAAAAATGGTTTGGGAAAAGTAAAAAACACCTGGAAACAGGTGTTTTTTAGTTGTTCTGAGCGGGTGTATCACTTTCAAAAGGCAGATCATCAGCTGATTCCAATATTTCTAAATATTCATCATATCCACTCCATTCCGTAACAGGAACACCCTTTGGAGGCATAGGAAGGAACGTTGTAGGCTTGAGGGCGCCACGACAGTCTGAACCTACCAGAGTAGCACAAAATTCAAAGTGCAAATGAGCACCATCACTATCCCCTGTATTCCCAAGGAACCCAAGTGCTTCTCCCTGGTAAACGGAGTCACCCGTATTTACCAATCGGGTCGTCATATGAGCGTAACTTGTGTACATCGATTCGCCAGTGTCCGTTTCATGCCTCAAAAACACAAGGTTCCCATATGAACTGTTGTCTTCCGATACAACCACAAGCCCATCTTTCATAGCTCGTATTGGTGTTTTTCCTTCTATTCCAGTTACATCAGTGCCTTCATGTAGTTTCGAAACCCCGTTTCGGGTTCTCATTCCGTATGTGGATGTGATCTGCCAATTGTAGTCATTTGGATCAATTGAGTACAAGAACCCATCAATTTGAGGCGTATTGATCGGGATTGAATAATCCTCTGTTCCAAGCATTTCATCAATGTAGTATTTGATCAGACTCATGTAATTGTCATCGACTTCTTCATCCACCGTTACCCCTTCCTCTATAAGAGAAAATTGTTCATACTCATACAATATTCCTCCAACCCCAGTTAAATCCGCTTCCCCGTCTCTTAAATCATGAAAGGTGGTGACCTTAAACTTATCTGGATTTACAGACACAGCTTTTTCTTCAACAATATCCGATCGAGACGAGGTGCAATCAGGTTTAGCTCTCTCTTGTTCAACGACATCGATTCGGTACCCTTTGTGGTGTCCAGGTTGCAATGGATTCCCTTTTTCATCTTTTATAACCGTGGATATAATCTCTGTATAAGGTGTCTCCAGATCAACACTTCTTTTTTTCTTTACTTGTTCGATCACTTCGTTCCCATTATCATCCAATGTAATACGATCCTCATAATAGATCTCTTTCCCAACGCATTTCCATTTGGTGATTTCTCTGTCATGCTTTTGAGTCAGTGTTCCATTGTAATAATTGTGCTTATTCATCTTTTTATTCGAAAAATCTGAGGAAGTTAATAAATGATAATCATTTACTTTTTTACAAGGATTGTCTCCCCAAACCGCTACCCACCCTGCCGTGTACCAATTTCTTCCACCCGTATTATCACCAATTAAATAACAGGCCAACACTTGCATTCTTGCTTCCATGATCCAATCTTCCACTTCCCATTCTTTAAAATCTTCTTCAGATTTCCAGAATGTCACAATATGTTTCGTTTTGCTTAAGAATCCTGAAACCCCGAACATATAATCTTCTCGCAACTCTTTTGCGAGCTTCCATGTTTTCCCTATCTTTGTATCTTTGTATTCTTCCTCTAATTCCTTCACATAGATGTCTTCTTTATCCTCATTCTTTACCGTGAAATCCATTCCTAAAGCGGCGTAATAATCCGTTTGTAACATCGCCATAATATGAACTTCAGCCATATCATACCCTTCACCTGCCAACCCATAACCATCAGGAGCGGTACCTGGGTCTGTAACGCGAATTCCCGCAATAAATTGAACAGAAGTATAATTTGACAAAGATGTTTTACTGATTGTTCCAGGCGATCCTCCATGCAGGTGAACAAATTCTCCTCCCCCGACATAAATGCCTATATGACTGATGTATTGTGGTCCTTTGGGAGAGTTCCAGATGTGCCCTCTATACGCACCCGACGGACCGAACACAACCAAGTCCCCAGGAAGCAAGTCACTTTTGTTCCAAATCGGAGCTCCATCCGTCGCCTGCGTTGCAGCCGTCCATTTAATATTGATATCAGCGTACTGTTTAAACACATAAGCTGTAAATGCGGAGCAGTCTCCTTGACGCTGAGTTATAATCGTATGTGCATCCCCGTTTGTCGGACGACCCGCTCCCATCTGATAGGTAATCGGGTTGCTTACACCTAAATCGTTGCTATAACTCTTCCACATTTCCATCGCCCCTAACGCAATGGCGTCTCCCTTAGTTTGCGCCGTGTCTTCTACATTTCCTTCGTCTTTTCCTTCCTCATCAGATTCGTTATCCTTACCGTCTTGTTCGTTTTCAGCAGGCTCTTCTTCCGTATCTTCGTCCCCTTGATCTTCAGCCTCAGTGACCACCATTTTATTACAAAAATCATGAACCGTATTTCTCCTTGTTTTATACTCTGATAAAGCGGTCATGGTTAACGTTCTTGCGTGCAAAACCTCGAGCGTCACTTCACCGCTGATGGAATTCAAAATGGTTTTTGTTGATGCTGGACTTTGGTGGACAATATCTGAGTAATAGCACAACGCTTTATCCTGTTGAATCCCTGCCGCTCGCCCATTTTTTATGTAACTTTGAACATCTTGCTTCATTTGCAGTTCCTGCATTCGTATGCCTACTTCGGTAGCGATTACACGCTCGACAGCATTGACCTCATAACTTTCCAACGCTCTGTTTTTCCAGTAATCCCAGCCCGTATGATTTTCGATGTCATTGGCTAACGGTGTCCCCTTTGGAATATACTGATAAAACGTCAATTCATCCTCTTGCCAAATCATGTAAAGCATTTTTGCGGCACGATCTGCGGTCATTTGATATTTCCCGATCGTCATACCTGCAACTTTCCCGCCAATATCGGATCCATGCACCAACCCATAATCTTTTCCACTCTCCACTTGAGAGATCACATTAGCAATCTCACCCGCCAAAGTTCCGTCAGACGCCAGAACAAAGGCATTTCCGCTGCCTACCATACCAGGAAATATCATCGTGTAATCTTCTCCTGGTATCGTTACATCTTCATTAATGCGCTCTCGTGCATTCTTGATTTTATCTGCCATATCCATAATTTCTTTGTTTGTAATAGAGCTTGCGATTACGTTATAATATTCCTCTTCTCCATCATCGCAAAAACTCCCAAGTGGCCCCCAACATAAAAAAGTACTCCATATGGCTATGGGACCAGCTACAACAATCATCAAATATAGCGGAACAAACAAAGCAATCATGAACTTCCCTATTTTAGATTTCAAAAAAGCCAGAAGCACTTTTTTCAATAAGGCACCTAATAAAGGCATACTCACCACCTCACAATTTTCCAAATTATAACAGCGGGCATCTTAAAGTCCATAAAAAAAGACCAGAACCTTATGGGTATCTGGTCTTACAGCTCACCGTTTTCAATCATCGCTTTCAATTCCTCGAACTGAGCAATATCATTTGGATCTGTGCTGCATATAATATGTTCAAACTCATGACTTACCACCTGAACAGCCGTATGATTATCCCCTGCGAATATAAGAGCTTCTCCTCGGTCTGCTGTTGTGAGCATTCCAATTTCATTACCTGATAATCCAAGCATCTCCCCTACATACTTCACATCATTCGAGTGTTGTTGAAGAAGAATCTGCATGGAGGTGTTCCCGACAATCCCCTCTCCACCGTTCTCGAAGAAGTCCCTTGCCTGCTGGCTTAAAATGCTAAGGCCACAGTTAAATTTTCGGGCAGTCTTCGCAACTCGGATTACATAGGAAGCACTTTGCTCGTTCTGCATGAGCATCCAGGCTTCATCGACCACAAGCAAGCGTCGCCTGTTGTCGCCACTTTTTACCTTATTCCATATAAATTCGAGCACGATAAACATGGAAAGGTCAGAGAGTTCTCTTTCCATATCTTTAATATCGAAGACCAGGAAGTTCGAATCTGTGTTCACGTTCGTTTCTCCGTTGAACAAACTAAGAAATCCGTTTATGTAAGGGTGCAGCTCTTCACAGATTTCAACACCGATTTCATCCTTACGCAACTTTTTATCAAGGTCTGTGAGCGTTGGCATTCGTTTCTTCTTACCAGAAAGGGTGAACCGCTCCCCGTCTACAAACTCATCGGTTTTTAAGCTGGTTTTGTCTCTTGTGATATTATAATCCGCATAGGTTTCTTCCAGTGCGTGTAACACAACTTTCCTTTCTTTTGCATTAAACTCTCGCCCAATCATAACTTCTAAAATGGCATATACATCCAGGATTTTTTGAGTTAGAAAGTTTTGCCCATTCTCTTCTTCACCGACAAACTGAAGATCAAGCGGATTGATCCGATGTGGTGAGTTCGATGATAGTTTAATATTCTGACCACCAATCGCATCTGCAATTCTTCCATATTCTCCCTGGGGGTCCAAGATAAGTATGTCTGTCCCGAGGGCCATGCTTCGTATGGCTTCAAGTTTGACAAAATAACTTTTCCCGCTTCCGCTTGTCCCAAGGGTGAGAGAATTGTAGTTTTTGAGTTTAAAACGATCAAACAGAACAAGTGATTGATTAATCATATTCAATCCATACAGGATTGGTGTTCCGTCTGTATCCGTTAACTCGGCCGAAACGATCGGAAAGCAGGTGGCCAAAGAAGATGTATCAAAATTCCTGCGGTAACGAAGACGATCATCCGATACAGGCAAAACCGAATGAAACCCCTGTGTTTGCTGATACATGGCGTGACGAGTTGTCATACCGATCCCGCCACAAAGGGTCTCGATCTCATCCGTTAATGAATCAAGCTCATCTTCTGATTTTCCAGCAATACTGATATAAATCGTTTGGTAATACAGCTTCTCCATTCCCTTTTGGATGGAGTCCCTTAATGTCATCGCATCCTCCAAAGCTGTTTCGATCGCAACATCAGAAAGCTTCCCGCGTTCCTGATCCATTCGTTGAGTGGATATGTATTGACCGATTTTCCGATTCAGGGTCTTAATAACACGTGTTGTCGGAAGGGGCTCTATGTGGGAAGAGATATCAATGTTAGCTGTATAAGAGTACAGCCGATTGAGCCAGCCGATATGAACGGTTCTCGGATACCCTGTCACAATTAACGTCCTGAGAAAACGATTTCCAACTTTAATGTGGTTCACATCATTTTCAATCGCATCTGGTGCAATCAAATCACTTACTCGCAGTTGCCCGCGATCTAAAATATCTCGTTTCCGCGTATCAAACTCATGGCTTCCTCCCTCATTGACTTTTGATAAATCAAATTTCATTGTTCACCCCTCCCTTTGCACGTTGACCGCTTTTAACACGTATAGTGGTGTAATCTTCTAGCTTTTTATTTTTGAATGATTGGATGACAGATCGGTCTTTGTTGTAAGACGTATAAAACAACTCCAGTACTTCTTGGTCGTTTAAAATAACAGGATTTATTTGAAACCTTCGGAACGCTCGTTCAATCATGGTACCTCTTAAGAACAGCTGTTTTTTCGCTCGTTCAAACCGTTTCTCTTCATCGTAGACACTGTTTGACTGAGCCGTTTCTTTTTTTCCTTTTTTGTTCTTTTCTTTGGCATATGTACGGTTCGCCATCTCTTTTTCCTCATCATAGGGAATGACTAGGTAAAACTTCTTGGTTAAAACAGAACGCTCACGAATCAGGTCAACCAGAAATTCAGAGTAGTATTCCAACTGTTTTTCAAGCAACGGATTTTTGGCATTCGATTTATGGGTGTCCAACGTGTCCAGGTACTCAGACACGTCCACCACTCGGGACTGTTGCAAATACTGAAAAGGAAATTCGATAGCATTCAACACCTGTCGATACCTTTCCAGGATCCCCTCTTTTTCTTCGGGTTCCATTAGATCAATATTCAATGAAGGCAATTCTACAATAAGACGGTACCCGCCATTTTTGAGCTTCACCACACCACTTCTGATGTAATCAATGGCCAGGTGATCCTGAGTTGTTGGAATAAGCTGATTGGGACTTGTCGAATCATGATCCCGCCCTTTCCACCATTTATATGCTATGAAACCTGCTCCCCCAACGATGGCGAGCAGAATTCCGATTAAGATATCACTCATCTCCCTCCTCCTCCTCCTCATCGATTAAAATTTGGATGTCTCCTGTCTCATCATCTAGCATGTTTTCTTTTCGATAGACTAATAATCTCGGTGTTGCAATAAACATCAAATAAACCAGACCAAATTCATAAATTGGAATGTTATATTTCTTTTTATACATTAAATAAGCACATCCAGCAGCAATGAATACATCCAACACCAATGCCAATATAATGTTCATGCCGCTTGCAAGGAGGAGCATCCCGATCAGGGTGCCCGCTCCTAAAATAGCAGCTTGAGACATTGTGAAATTTCCAATTCGGTCTTGCTGGTTCATTTCTTGCGGAACCGTATACTCATACATGTTTTTCACCCCTCTTTTTTAAGTGCTTACGCTATTTCTGGCGGTCGTTTGTTGATTTTCTTTTTGTGTCGTTCAATCGATTTCTTAACAGCCACGTCTTGTTGTTCCTGAGACATTTGTTTAGGTTTTTCTTGTGGCTTGTAGCCTTCTTTCTTCGCATTTTGGTCGACCTTTTCATTGATCGCCTGTTGCCTCATGTCTGATCGGCCCTCAAATTCTCCTGTTACTCTCGATTTCGGCAACCCTCTTTCAGAGAATGTTGGCGTTTGCATATTTTGTCGTTGTTTCTTGCGGAGCAAATGCGATTGCTTTTTATTTTTATAGGCAACGGTACGCTGACTTGGCGTATAATTTGTGTTTCCAAAATGCTTGTTCTCAAGGCCTTTGGAACGAGTTTGATTGTCCTCTTTCCGCTGTTCTGATGCTTCTTGTTTTTTGTTTTGTCGATTTGTATTCCCGCCCTGTTTGTGAAGCTGGTCGTATACAGGCCCGTCCTGGTTTACTCGTTCTCGGTTGTTGAGGAAGTCCTGGATGTTTGTATGTTGCATCGGACCTTCGTCTCCTCCGCCACTAGACGCGCCGCCTCCTGGCGGGTCTGGAGGACCACTAGGCCCGCCCCCTCCACCTGGTGGTGGTCCATCAGGCGGACCGCCAGACCCAGATTTATTGCGATTTTTCAGCTCATCATTGGACTCAAGGTTCGGCCCGACGAACTTATTGAGCTCTCGTTCCTGATTTCGTCCTGAAGCTTCTGCAAATTTATTATTGGTAGCAGCGTCTCCTCTTGCTTTTTGCCTCATGGAGGTAGACGTGGCCTTCCCTTTTGTGTGGTAAGAGACGAATGTATCCAACTTGTGCTGACCTTGTTTGCTGTACTCTGCTTTGCGCGCCTCTCCCTTCGCTTTACGGGCAGCGTTCATTTCTTTTGCCGTGTTCTTCGCATGTCTCATTGCATGAACTTGTGGAGACTTACTTCCGACTTTTCGAACTCCTCCGCCGACTTTTTGACCGATTTTAGCACCAATTTGATTGGCACCTTTACCTCCCATCTCCTTACCTCTCATGCCAGCATAAGTTGCTTTTCCAGAGTTTGTTGCTTGGCCACCTACAAATTTCGCATTTTTACCCAATTGCTTAACCGCACCGCCTGCGTCACCCGCGTTAATCCCGCCGATAAACTCTTTGCTCACATCAGCTGCTGATGCGAGGAAATATATACAGGCGTAAACGAGCACAATCTGGCCCAGCCAACCAAGATCCACCATCTCGGCAAATGGTTTCATGTTTACAAGGATATACGAAACCATCACCGTTCCGAGCACCATGAACAATTGAGAGAAGATTTCACCAACCATATTTCTTACCCATTTAACAGCCATACTTGCGGTTTGCGGAAGTGCCATAAAAACAACAATGATTGGGCCAATAATAGAATAGAAGAATATGCGCAGCAATCGCATATACCACCACATGATAATTTTTAATAGTGGTGCAATAGAGAAGTACAGCATCGCAATAACAATCACTAACATAAGCAAGTTCTTGAGGAAATCTTCTCCTGTCAAGGCCGTTGCAAAGTCATGGATCGCTTTAGCGAACGTACTAGATGCGCTGCCATTACTACCGTCAAAGGTCATCGTGATATTATTTAAGTTATGTACAATGATGTTGTTGATATTGAGTACATCCTGGATCAGATACGGGAGATAATACACAAACATGAGGGAGAAAAAGACCCGAATCCCAAATGAAACAGGATTTAAATTTTGGTACCCTGTTGTATACATCACGCCATAAAATACAATAAGACCAATCGCAACAACATACGCCAGGCTTTGCATAATGGACGTCAGCTTCATCACAACAGCGTTATTTGTCAGGTTCAGCGGTTTGGTGATATTTGTGATCTGAGATACGACACTGAAATTCGCACTTTTATTTCCGTATGAAGCACACTCTGTTGAAAATAATATATCAGCGATCAATTTGATCGGAGCAGCAATGATGCTTGTCACAATTCCGAGCACTTTCCCCGATAACGATTTGCCTGCTTCCTCACTTGGTTTGGCATCCTCAATAATTTTCGGCCCATTATCACTGATCGTACAAGCGTTCTCTTCGATAAATGTTTTAGTCAAAAGCCCTTCATAAGCAATAATAGCCGAACCTTCTGGAATGCCTTGTGGGATGTTCGTCCCTTTTTGACCCACCGCATTTAATACTTCCTGACTGACCGATCTATCATCATCTCCATTTACATTAATGGCATCCTCTACGTTTCTGGCCATAGCCAAAGAAGGTGCCATGATGGGAATGAGAAGTACAATCAATAAAAGAATATGTAAACCTTTTTGAATCCTTTTCACATCATCCACCTCCTTATAAAATAAACCCTGATGACGTTGTAACGATGTTCAGGATGATAAATGCGGAACTTGCAACCAGAATTCCGATACCAGCCTGCATAATCTTTGTCTTGGCCTCTTCTATCTGATCGCTGTTTCCTCTTGAAAAGATGTAATTATACCCCGCCATGACAATCCTTAATGTTGCAAAAGCCGTCGTTGTCACAATGATCATTTTCAGGAAATAAAGTACATATTGCTTGATGTTATTGATTTTTTCGTTCGAGTTGTCTTCTGTTACAGGGAACTTACATTTCACAACAACATCCCCGCCGTTATAGTCGGATACCCAGGGAAACTGACCAATCGGACATGTTTTCGCTTCTACCTCACCCTCTCCACCGTAAGCGATGAAAAAGGTGGAGGCCAAAGCGATGACAGCTACAATGAGAAGCCGTTTCACTTTATTCATATCCTCCACCCCCTTGTCATTACATGCCACCTGCTGCATTTAAGAAGAGTTGCATGATTGTGAACGCGGCCATAACGATGAACAATCCAACGCCTGCATGCCACATTTGTGTCTTTGCTTCTTCTGATTTCTTTGGATCACCCTGTGACGTTATGTACTTAAATCCGCTATAAATAATCATACCTACGGCAAATACAATGACTAAGGTAGAAATAATTTTCACGAAACGCAGGATTTTCCCAGATAAACTGTCAGCGGCTGCCGTACATTCTGTAATGACCGTATCGGTTGCTGCTGTTTTCTCTCCTTCATCCCAGGATCCATTACCATTTCCGTCTGTTACCCATTCTCCTGTATTTTCATTTACTACGGCCGTACATGCAGCAGATACATTTGTTGCTGTTAAACTGAATACACTTACCATAAGGGCCAACGCCATGATAACCATCATAAATTTTTGCATTACATAGTTCATATGTAATCAACCTCCTTTTAAATTCTCCCAGATTTTACCACACGAATGCTAATGTCAATCAAAAATGTTTCGTTTTTTACTCGTCCCCTCTTTCTTTTTCTAAGGACTTGATCTCTTTTTGTAGTTCGTTCAATTCCAGTTTGGCGTTCAAGTCCTCTGGGAACTCTCGTAAATGCTCTTCAAAAATACTCCGTTTTTCATACAAATCGTTAAGCGCCTCTTCTATTTCTTTCAGCTCTTTCGGGCTCACAATCCGCTCATTCGCAGATTGGAGTGCAAATAAGTAAAAACCAAGAAACAAAACGGCGGCAGCAAAGTATCCAAAACCGATAAAGAACCCCATCAGAAACAATCCAACAAAAACGACGATCCCTATATAAACGGGCAACGTATGAATTTTTTCCTGATTGGAACGAACCCACTCTTTCACTGTTTTCATTGGCAACACCTCACGGGGCAATATATAGGCGGAATAGAAGTTGTCAACTTTGGGTGGTGTTTTTTTTATAAAAAAAACACAGGTCACGAGGACTTGTGTTTAACGGGTTAGCTTTATAATGATTTCTTTTATTTTTCGTTTTAATTTCTTCGGGACAGGATTCCTGAAGAAATTTTCGTTATTTCGCTTTTCTTCTATTTCTTTTTGCTGTTTCGGATTTTCTTTTCTTTCTTTTCTTGTTATTGGTTTCTTGGTCGTGTTCTTTTCTTGTTTCTTTCCTTCCTTTACTTCTGGTTGTGAAGCTGTTTTTGATTCCTCTTTAGGTTCTTCTGATTTCTGTTTGGACTCTCTTATTTTTTTGGCAACTTCCGTGACTGGATTTACATAGCCTTTTAAATGGCTGTAATCCCTTTTCGGTCGGCGTTTCTCTTCCTCTTTTTCAGGCACAGTTTCCGTTCGTTCGGAATTGCCCACATCTTGTTGTCGTTTTTCGAATTCAAAGCGATCAACAAAGGCATTTAACGCATACGTGATAGCCCCGCATGCGACAATGAACCAAATGTATTCCCAGACAAACGTATAAGCAACAGGTGAGAAAATGGCGATTAAACGATCTCCATCTTCAATACGTGACGTTCCCATGGCTCCCCAAAAGCTTACGGCCCAAAAACCGAACAGAACTCCCGTTAATGGATAAGTATTTGCAGTCTTCCACTGACGCACCCCGAAAAACAAACCGAGAGCCAAAAGAACGGAAAACGATAACCCAGCTGTCGGTTGCAACAGCACGTACAGGGCAAGAGCATAAGCGAGTGGAGCCTTTGTTCGACTGTCGTCTCCCTTATCTATGAGAACACAGGTAGACAAAATGGCATAAACAATCCCCCAAACGATCATTTGTTGCGAGAAATCTCCATATTTAACCCATGCAGGCAAAGCTAACAGGAATATCCCACCCGTTAACAATACATGCCAAACATCAACTAAGAGGATCAACAATCTTCTGTTTTCAAAAACTTTTTCCATCTCAATCGCTCCTTTAATGTGTAGTGTGTTCGCACGCATTATACTTGAATTTTCGGAGTGTCCAGCAAAAACATTCCGTTTCTTTCTTCTTCCCCTTTAAAAAAACCGTTCTAAAAGATTGAACATTCATGAATTTTGCTTACATTGTGTGAGCGAGGTGATTATTATGGATATTGTACTAGCAACAGGAGTGCCAGAACTTGATGAGGCGATAGAGGAACGGGTAAGCGGAGCCAACTTTGTCGGGTCGGCTCTATATAAGGAAGCGGTTGTTGATGTGGTCAGCCGCAGGAAACCCAATGTCCTCATTTTGTCCGAACTGTTAGACGGTGTAACACCAATGAGGGAATTAATCTTAAAAATCAGAACCCGTCATCCTGAAGTGAGGATTATATATGTGCTAAAGGATGAGAACCCGAGAGAAAAGGCGTTTTTATACCAATGGATGATCTTCGACGTATTCACGGGCTCATTCAGTGTGCCTGAATTGAAAGAATGTCTCCAAAACCCGAAAGGATTTGAGGATGTTCATTTAGAAATGGAACAGTTAAAAAAGTACCAAAAAGAAATTCCATCTTCGTCGGATGAGTCCATTGACACAATGGGCATAAAGGGAGATGGCTACGAAGCACTTTCTTCACCTGAAGCTGCAACAGATTCATTCTATCAGCAAATCGTTTCCTTTTGGTCTGTCTTAGATCAGTCTGGAAAAACATTCTCCATCACGAATACAGCCCTTGCATTAGCAGGGCGCAAAGAGCTCAAAATTTTGCTGCTTGATTTTAATATCATGAACGCAAACGTCAATCTATATTTTGACTTTATTGATCCAGACCGTAATCTTGGAGCCATTATAGAAGATGTTGAAGGAGGAAAAGAGCTGACACCTGAAACATTTGAAGATTATATTATCACCCACCCGACTTACGACAACCTGAATATCCTGCCTGGATGTATATTAAAAATGAAAAAACGGGATGATGATTTCCTCATACCCCTGTTTGACCAACTGATCACCCTCGCCGAACAAAGCAACTACTCAACGATCCTTATAGACACAGGAAGCGGATTAACAGACCTTAATACATTTATTTTGAAACGTTCTACGAAAATATTTTTACATATTTCTGAAAACCCAGGAACCTTAAATGCTCTTTACCGATTTTTCGATACAGAAGTAGGACCGTTTGTTGAGAAGAAAATCGACCCGAGTAAAATCCTCCCTATCGTTACGCAATCAAAGGAGGAATCACGAGCGAGTTTCAAACGAGGCGTCGAAACCTTATTAGAAAGAGGCGTTGGATCCATACATGAACACTTCGAAGAAGCTCTGCCTAGTGTCTACAAGGGTACCCCTCTGCTGTCCAAAAAACCAGCCGAACACATTTACGAAACGTTCATTATCATGTCTAACCTGGTCCATAAAAACATCTTTACCAATCCCATTCGTCCAGGAAACAAAAACAAACCTAAAAAAGACAACCGTAATCAAAAAGGGTACCGCAATCCTCTTTCTCACCTATTAAAAGAGAAAAAATAACAACAGCAACGCCTGTTGTTATTTTTTTGTCGCAAATTGAGAGCCTCCGCTATTGAAGGTGCCTGATCAACTCATGCATTTGAAGCAATTCCTTCATAAGATAAGAATCCTCTTCACCCCGAGCCCGTACGTTATAAATCACCATATTTAAGGTTTTAAGGCGTGTCTGTTCAATCAACCAATCCCGTCCCGATAACGAAACACCCTGAATAACAAGTCCCTGTTCCAATGAGCTTAAATCAATTCCGTAAACAGAGTCGAAAACATCTGTCAGGGACTTATGTAAAAAGGCATCTGGATTTAACACTCTTACTCCTTCCGACGGAACAACACCACATACATAACGAGGAGCACTAACAGGGGGTTCGTCGATGCATTCTTCATCCACGCTGATCACATCAAGAACGGCTTCTGTTAAAAACCCATATTTTACCCCCTCCCGCTCCACGATCACCACTCTTGAATGTACAGTTGGTTCATGTGTTCTGTCCGAGAGAATGCGATTAGGATCAATAACAGGAATGGATCCTGCTCCCCAGCTGATCACATGCAATTCCTCTCGTTTTGTTTGCACCATCGTATCAAGTTCGACCACTTCTAAAATGTCACAGGCTCGCAAAGCGCAATGTTCGTGATTGATTTGTAAGACCATATACGTCGCTTTCATTTCTACGCCTCCCTTTATTTCATCAGATTCCTCACACTGGTACCCCTTCTTTCTTTTAGCGATCACGTCCCCTCCTCCTTCTTTTCTTATTGCATCCGTTACTGATAAAGGATTGACGCATTTACTGATGCAATGAAGGTTCAGTGATAGAAGCAATAAAGAAAAAACACGAGAAGATCTCGTGTTTTATAAGTCACATTTCAATTGGGCCTGACAGTTTGAGCAAGAATTACACCCTCCCCGTTTTTCGATCACACCTTCCAAACAGGTCGGACATGTTTGTCCCACTTCAGTCCCCACATTCTTTTCTTTTGGTTGTTGATTTTCTTTTGGTCCCCCGTCTTCCTTTGTTAAGGTGAGCACCTGAGCTTCTCGGCTTCCATCTACATAAACCGTACCGCCCTTTGCTCCTCCTTCGTACAAACGTTCATACACTTTTTGTACATCCTGAACGGTATACCCTTTAGGCGCGTTTACAGTTTTAGATAAACTGGAGTCCACCCACCTCTGAATGACACACTGCGTGTCAGCATGTTCCTCAGCCGATAATTCCATCGCTGAAACAAACCAATGAGGCAATTTGTTTCGGTCCACCTCAGGATGCTTCGCCAAATACTCGTCCACGATAGGTGCGTTGACTTCGATAAACTTCCCTAAGCGGCCGCTTCTGAAATAACTGAAGCTAAAGTACGGCTCAAGACCTGTGGATACGTTCATCATTGTTCCTGTCGATCCTGTTGGTGCCACTGTTAGTAAATGAGAGTTGCGGATTCCGTGCTCCAGAATTTGTCCGCGGATTGAGGCAGGCATTTTTTTCATAAAGCCTGTTTCGGTAAAACGTCTGCGGAGTTCCACTGTTTGTTCTTTTGTCTCGCCGACCAGGAATCCAAAACTCCCCCGCTCTTTGGCAAGATCTACGGAAGCCTGATAAGCCGTCGTGGCGATTCGTTCAAACACCTGATCGACGAGCTGGTTTCCTTCTTCTGATCCGTATCGTATTTCATTGTAAATCAGCATGTCGTGAAGCCCCATGACACCAAGCCCGATCCGTCGCTCTCCTAGAGCTTGTTTTTTGTTCTCCTCAAGGAAGTACGGGGTCGAGTCAATGACATTATCCTGCATCCTAACGCCGATTTTCACGACTTTCTCCAGCAATTTCCAATTAATCTTTTTATGCTTTTTATCAACGACGGCACATAAATTTACCGCTGCCAAATTACATACACTGTATGGTGCTAAAGGTTGTTCCGCCTATTGTTAACCACAAGGGCTTTTTATCCCCTGCTTCTGGAGGTTGCCCCCATTCCCTTTTGCATGCACCTTGCTTCAGGGTACGGCTGGTTACTTCCAGCCCAGTTCAGCATAGCTTTTCGCTGTTATTTTATAAGACCGTTGCGCGAGCGTCGCAGCCTCGTGGATGGGTTATATTCTGCCTTTGCAGGTTCACCATCTATGCGTTGCCCCTGACATCCGTTTTACGGAATGCCTTCGGTTCGGATTACCTCTGTAAGGCTCCCCGCTTTATTCTGCGATGTTTAACGTGAGGCAAACTCCTTACCACACGGATTGGTCGCAACGACCTTATGCCCGTAAGCACTGGCATTCGTCATATCATTGGCATTGTCGATATAGAAAATGCCTGGTTCCGCGCTATATGTGGCACATGTGTTAATTAAATTCCACAACTCTTTAGCGGGAAGTGTCTGATATGTTTTAATACCGTACCCCATTCGCTCCCATTCGCGCACGTCGCCAACTTCAGACCACATTTCGTTGTAATCTTTCATCTCTTGTTTTGAATAGTTTTCGATATCAGGAAAACGCAAATGAAAGTCCTCGTCGTTTTTTACAGCATCCATAAAATCGTTTGTAATCGTTACGCTGATATTGGCTCCAGACAGAAATTCCTTGTTGATGACATCGTAGGTGCCCCCGTCCTCCAGAATTTGTTCTGAAGACCGAACCTGTTCCTCATCGAATCGACCATTCAAAGCCACGATTTGTTCGTGCATCCTCTTCTCGCTGTCCGTGAGGGGATTGAAGGTAAGTTTTCGTTGGATGTGCTCTTTGATAAATTCATTTTTGATGGTTCGGAGCAAATAACGCAAAATATCTGGATTTTGCATCTTGGAAACGATAAATTCTACAATATCTGGTGCCCAATCCGCCATCATAAGCATTTGGGCCCCTCTCCTTGATCCTCCCTGCTCAACAAGGTGAGTGAGCGTGGCAATATCATTTAACCAGGAGACAGAACCACTTGACCTTCCATTTACACCTCTTGCTCTGGCATGCTTCGGTCGGAGTGTTGAACCGTTTGTTCCGACACCCCCGCCTCGGCTCATGATCTCCATCACCATTTTACGGTGATCGCTGATACCTTCTCTTGAATCTTTAATAAAAGGCATAACGTAGCAATTGAAATACGTTACCTGCGTTCCAGAACCTGCTCCGTATAAGACGCGACCAGCTGGTACGAAGGCATTGGAAGCTAGAGCCTCGTAAAACAGACGTTCATCTTCTTTTCGTTTAGCCTCATTTTGCTCTGGCTCTGCCAATCCCCTTGCTACACGATGACAGATTTGTTCATAGTAGATTTCTAATGGTTTCTCAAAATCATTCATCCCTCTTTCGATAATCCCTTTCTCTGCCTCTTCATCTTTTAAAGGACCTCTGAATTCCTCTTCTACTAGAATCATAGCCTTATTTCTGGCTCTGTCGATTTGAAGAATTTTACCGAGCCCCTTTGAAGGATACTTTTCATCATCTTTGACGGTAACCACAACAAAATCCCCGTCTTTTAGCGTCATTTTCATAGAATCTTTAAAACTGTAACGGTCAAGCATAACCAAACGGGATATTCCCTCTCTTGTTTGGTGCATGTCCGCTGTGATCGGATGAACCTGAGGAAATCTTTTGATGTCGTCATTCAGACGAAATAAGTTAACGTTCATGGAGTTTGCAATCTGAAGCATGTTGAGTCCTCCTTAGAGTGGTTTTGTGTTTTCCAGATTATAGCAAACAAATGAACAAGCTTGAGTAAATTCCCTCTTTTTTTCTCTATTCTTCTTCAAGTCTCTGCTCCTGCACTTTCCTCCCCTATAACATTGACTTTCCTTTTTGCTGACCTATAATCTCACCACGAAAAAAAAGAGGTGAAGCCTATGGATTTATATGTCCTGATACCGTTAGGGGTCCTTGTCCTGACGATTATCAGTTATGTTATTTGGTACATCTACATGATGAGCCAAATGCGAGAATACAGCCAGGACGCTGTATTGTTAGAAGTCATTCTAGAAAAAGATACCGAAACCAATCATTTAAGCGTTGAACAAATGTGGTCCAGTTTTTACAGCGGGCTCTATATTCCCTGGCACAAGCGTCCGTTTAAACCACAACCTCATATCACATTTGAGATTAAATCAGAGCATACTGCATCGGACGCCAAAAAAGAAATCACGTTTAACTTCTGGGTGCCAGCTCAATACGAATCTCTCATTAAACAACGCATATTAGGCCTTTACTCAAAAGCTCAGATCAGGTCTCTCGATCCTCATACAGAAGATTACATACCAGGGCCAGAAGATCAGCTTCGAGTCATCGAAACAGCAGAACTCGGATTACGGGATGATAGCGCATTTGCCATCAAACTGTTTAAAGATTTCGAAGCCGATCCCCTTTCTTCCATCACATCAGCCATGACCCAACAAGATAATAAAGAAATTGCTGTCATTCAAATGGTTATGCGCCCCATAGCTCCTTCGTGGCTTCGTAAAGCCGAACGCACGTTGATCAAATATGAGAAAAGCGGACGCAAACCAGGGAAAGTTCCAGAATGGCTGAATTTCGTTTCCTTCTTCTTTATTGGGATCTTCAAAATTCTCCAAGGGATCCTTGATACCATGTTTGGCTCCAAAGTACCTGAATCAAAGCTTGATGTTTCAAACTCGAGCCTTGATAAAAACAAACAAAAAGAAATGCTTGAGAAAGTAACCCGTAACCCTTTTGCTTTTCAGGTTCGCATCCTTGTCGGTTCTCCTCTTGGAAGCGAAGTCGCAAAAGAAAAGGTGCGTAACATCATCGCTTCATTCAAGGAACTGGATGGACCAAACAACGGGTTTGAGAAAGAATTCATTCTTAATAAGAAAAAAACCTACCACCGTATGAAACATCGCCACTTCAGCATCACCAATCACGATGATGTGTTAACAGCTGTTGAGTTAGCTGGTTTCGCCCACCTTCCGAATAAAACAAACACGACGCCAGGCCTTAAGAAAATCCAAAGTAAACGAACCGAGGTACCGCCTGATATGGCAGAAGAAAACGCATTTGCCTACGCCATGGACATGCACGGGAACGAACGCCGTGTTGGGCTTGATCTAAATGGTAGAATGCGCCATGTCTATGTATCAGGTATGACAGGGGTTGGTAAATAAATAGATTTGCCGTCTTTGATGGAAACATCAAAGAGCACGAGTGGGGAAAATCGGTGAACCCTGAGACGGGAATACCGAGAGGGCTTCCATCAGAAGTCTTTGTAACGCGTAGAGGTTGAGCGCTAAGAGAGCAAAAATACCTCCAAGAGTCTCCGCTGCCTAAGTCTAGTTACTAGATAGGGCAAAAATGTACGCTGAACTTATTCAAATACAAGAATAAGATCTATCAGATAAAAAACTGATAGGATAACAGATTGAAATCTACCCTGTTAGAAAACATGATCGCCAATGATATTAACACAGGTAAAGGTGTGGTCGTGGTGGATCCTCACGGGGAATTGGTAGACGAAATACTAGAGAAGATAGAGGTTGATAGAGAAGATATTTTTGTGCTAGATCCTGCCGATATTCTGAACCCCTTCGGGATGAATTTGCTGGAATTATCTTCCAATGACCCGATCCAGAAAGAGATGGAAAAGATCCTCGTTGTGGATGCCTATATCACAGCCATGAAGCGTGTATTTGGCGAGGGTGCTATCGGACCGAATACGGATGATATCTTCCGAATGGGATGTTCTGCCATCCTTGACACACCAGAAGGCGGAGGCCTTCTTGAACTCCTGTTGATCCTCGTAAATGAACCGTACCGTCACCGCGTTATCCAACACATTAAAGATCCTGTTGTTCGAAACTACTGGGAAGTTGTATTCCCAACCCTTGCTGGGCAAGGGAAATTCCTTGTGCAAAACCTAAGTATGACACGTTATGAAGGGAAAAGCTTCATCCGTTATCGAGCGTTAAGTTCTTAGTGGAAAAGTCATAGCTCGGTAATGAGAACTGTTTTTCGGAGTGATTAAATGAGAGGGTAACGCCTCGAAGGATCACAGCACTAGCGACATGCGCTTTCTTGCTATGAGAGAAAGGGTGTGAAGTTCGCGATGTGTTTCTATAACCTGCCTATGGTGAGGATCGTGTATGCGGGACGAACCATTGACAGACCTATCGTTAGCACAGGCGCATCTATGCGTTTCTTGTGAGGGAGCAGTACGGTGTTAGGTTAGGAACCTCCTTCGTTCCTTACAGGGGAGCGAGTTCACAAGCGGTAGATAAATGGCACCTAAGGGCAGAAGCGAGAGATACGAAAAACGGAACGTGTGACCCCTTGACGATGGAGAGCATAGCCCTCGTTGACATCGTTTGCTGGTGACAGCAATTTATCAAGGGTTCGGTAGAGTCATAGTACCTGGGAACTGTCTAACCAACAGGGAGGGAAGGACTCAAGTCATAAGCGTAGTCTTATGATGGAACGCCGTGTGCGGTGAAAGTCGCACGCACGGTGTGGGGCGGGGGAAAACACATGTTACCTATCGCCACATGCTCCACTAAACAAAATCCGTCGTTTTATTGCAAACGGCCTGGTTTCAAACATTATCTGTCAGAAAAAATCAACGTTAAATATCGCCGACACCATCAACAATGGCGGTGTCATACTGGCACGGTTCAGCCGTGGTGACATGGGATTTGAGAACTCAGCACTACTTGGAACCATGCTGATCTCAAAAATCCAAATCGCGGCCATGCAACGCGTTAACATACCGCAAGACCAACGAGTTCCGACGTTCTTATACGTCGATGAGTTAAAGGTAGCTCCTTTACGTGGTGACACGTATCGAAAAACTCCTCTAATTCAGGGAAACTCTCAAATCCTTTGAGACAATCCTGAGCCAAGCCTGAGCAATCAGGAAGGTGCAACGACTAGAGCGAAAGCTCGTAGGCTGCAAGCGTAGCCGAAACGGGGAGCATCTCGGAAACGAGATGAAGATATAGTCTTTTCTGTCTGGCGACAGGCAGCAGTTCATAAGCGAACGCGTATATGGCAAATAGCTCCATATATGGAAAACTTGTCCAAAACTTCGTTGGTGATGAAGGGGGAGCCCGCTCCTTCGCTGAAATTTTATCGGAAGCGCGAAAATATCGACTTGGGTTACCGTTAGCCCCTTATCGTGGCGACATGATAAGCAAACGTCTTAAATTGCTGGAAACCCGTAAAACATGTTGTACCACAGCGGGAGTTGAAAAACTGAACGCGACGGTTTGAAAAACAATGTGATAAACAGGTAACAATCTGTTGAATCGGCAATCAGCAGCGAAACCTCTAAGTCTTTTAGATAAGAGGGACGTTCAACGACTATAATAGGCGGTACTCGGTTGCGAGTACATGGTATAGTCTGACCTTGTATGAGAATACAAGAGTGAGGAATCCCCTCACCCTTCGCTATTACAGTGAAGTGTAACAAACGTGTAATTATCGCGCACCAGTTCTTGGATCAATTGAAACAAACAGGAAGTAACTTCCTTATGTCGGCCATTCTCAATAACTGTGGTACGACGATTACCTTCCGTATGGGAACAACGGACTCCAAATTCTATGAGGACGTCTACTATGACAAAGATACGGATAAAGGATACAAAGCGAACGATATATCAAACCTGGGTCGAGGGGAAGTTGTGATGCGGGTTATGACAAAATCAGGGATACAGTCTCAACCGATTATCGCCAGAACCTTCATGCCTCTTCAATCAAGCGGAAATTCAAATGCCGAACTGATTCGCAATCGCTCCCGTTCTTTGATCGGTGTGCCTCGAGATATGGTGAGAAAATCGATAGAAGATCGGATGAAAGACGACCACATGACGGATGCTCAGAATTAAGAGGGATCTCCCCTCTTTTTTCTTTTTTTAAAGGAGAGGCACGGGGATAAGGTGTACTGTATAAAAGAAAAATACAGCTTTTGAGGAGGGTTTACTATGTATCATATGCAACCAACGAGTCGAGTGGAGCGTGAAGATATCGGGCTCATCGATTCAACATACAACTTCAAAGACCTTAAAGAACTATCGTTAAATATCATAACCATACCAGGTGGTTCTGCGAGCATCAAAGCATCCAAACAAGAACGCCTGATTATTGGTCGTAAGGGCCTTGGTGTTGCAATTATTGATGGAAAGTATCATCAGTTGCGAGAGGATGTCGTCCTAGAAGTTCGAAGAGGAACCGATGTTACGTTTACGGAAGATTCACAGGTAGAATTTTATCTGGTTGAATCACGCTAACAAGAGAAAACGTTCTGTTTTCTCTTTTTTAAAGGGAAACAGTGCTTTTGAGATAATGTAAGAAAAGATCTTAATAAAAGGAGGTCTTTTGATTGAAAGAGTACAAAAAAGTTCCTTTATTCTCCTACTACCAGGATGAAAAACTTCCTATGGCCGAACTGATCGCACTCGCAAAAGAAGAAGATCAGACTGCGATACGCGTTATCATTGATCAATACGAAGGGTTTGTTCATGCAACCATTAACCACCGAAACTACTTTCTAAAAGGCGGAGAACCTGAAGATTTAGTTCAGGAGGGTTTGTACGCGATTTATAAAGCGATTAAAGATTTTAAAGAGAGCATGATGAATAAACGCGTAAAACCGTCAAAAGAAACGGAACGCCCTTGCATGATCTGTTCAGAAATCTTCAGTGAAGAAGACCACACCGTCCAGACGTGCAGTCAGGATTGCGAGGAGGAACTCGCACTTATCCGAGTGCAAAAAGGTTTTGAGTCTTTCATCAAACTCTGCATTAACCGAAACCTGATATCAGCAATCAAATATAGCACCAGGAAGAAAAACATCCCATTAAACGAAGGAATCCCCCTTGATCGCCCCCTCCCTGAAAACGATAATATGACTTTCTCCGATATTTTTGGCGGTAAAAAAGAAGTGTTGTATGGCATGCCGTTTGACTTTCTGACACCTGAAGAGCAATTGCTGTTAGAAGAAAAAGAAGAAAGCAGAAAAGAAAAGCTCCTCCCGAAGCTCAGCCCCGTTGAACGGGAGATTTTTGCCTTACATACAGAAGATAAATCCTACAAAGAAATCCAGGAAACACTAGGAATTGAAAAAGCCAAAAGAGTCGATAACGCCCTTCAACGCGTTAAGCGAAAAATGGAAATGATAAAATTGCAAGAAAATATGTTCTACAAAGAGTATTAAGCGCTGAAAATTCTTCCACTCCTGACAT
This sequence comes from Pontibacillus sp. ALD_SL1, assembly GCF_017355605.1. Lineage (NCBI taxonomy): Bacteria > Bacillati > Bacillota > Bacilli > Caryophanales > Bacillaceae > Pontibacillus > Pontibacillus sp. ALD_SL1. Next base: position 339,624 of record NZ_CP062975.1, on the reverse strand, counting down.
ATACTATATATAAGGAGTGGTAAAACATGAAAACACACATAAAAGAAATTTGGAATGTGTTCAAACCCCTCCGTCACGAGAAACAGATGCTGTTCTCTATGGAATCAGACGGACTTCATCCCTACCCTATATCAAAAAACGAAGATAAAATAAGCGGGACGCTCGACCGCCAAGCCCTTATCAGAGCAACCTCAGAAATGAGATCCTCTAAAGTAATGGTGGTTCACAATCACCCTTATCATCAACCCGATCCCAGCATGCAGGATCGGATTCAGGCAACTTATATCAGTTCGTTGTTGAATCTGTTAGGTGTTGAAGTTTATGATTACGGCATTGTTTCTCCGTACGGATTCTTTTCATTCGCATCAAATGACATCCTTCCCCCTCAACACGTTCAAACCGTCGCCGAAGCCAAACCCTTAACAGAGCAATGGCCCACCTTTGTGTACGGGGAAGATGTTTTAGAACATGGTTCGTTTCTTGGACAAAAAGTAAAAGAATGTACAGAGGTGATTTACACTCCGTCCGCCGCCTATATCGGTCAACCGCTCAGCACGTCGTTTCTTGCAGAGCGCCACAAGGATTTCAGCAGAAAATGTTTGCTCTTCATAGGTGATAATCATTGCGAGAACCGTTATTCATTGCTCTCTTCTCTAATCGAACCGATTGAAACCTACCGCATTTCTGATCAACAATGTCTGGCTCTTAAAAAGTAGCGGAAAAGCCGCTACTTTTTTGCGTGGGGAAAAAGGGTTTTCTCTTAATCCATTCAAAGTACGGTTATAAAAGGATAAACAAAGCGAGGGAAAATCATGTCCAAAACAAAAACAGAACAGGTGCTCGAAAAAATGAAAGCTTCCTTAGACGCTGAAAGAAGTTTCGGTATGTATATTAAAGCAAAACGTTTTAAAGAACTCCTGATGGAATTAGAGACGGAATTCAAGTCCGATTTTAAAGATTTGGCCGACGTTTACGAACTGAGAGATCAGATCGTCAAAGAACGAGATCGCATCTTGAGGGAAGCCGAAGAGGAAGCAGAACTCATTCGCTCTCGTGCTGAAAATGCCGTTCAGGAAGCGGATATTGCCAAAGAAGCCGAGCGCTATGCGCATGATATTGTCATTGAGGCAGAAAAAGAAGTTGCGGAAAAACAAGAAGAAGTGGATGCATACAGCAAAAATGTGATCGTAAGAACGCATCGTTATCTGGATCAGATGCTTGATACCATCAACAAAGAATTCGGAGAGTATCAGGATAAACTCCACGAGAACCGCGAAACCCTTCGTAAAAATCTGGTTGAAGAAATAAGGGAAGAAGCCACGAATCAAGCATAGCGAAGCGCTATGCTTGATTTTATTAAACAAAAAAAGGAAAACAGTTGCTATATCCCCACCTCCCCCCTATAATATTTGAAATTTTAAGGGAGGTGTACACATATGGATTACACAAAACACTTGTTAAACAAAGAAGGCGTAACGCTCAAGAAATATGAAGTGTTCTCGAAAATCTTTGAAATGCTAAGCAACCAGCAATCCATACATAATATTTGTTCGAAAGCATTCAGCACGATTAAACCATTAGAAGGGGACGTTGTCTTAGTTCAAGCTCTAGGGAACCGCTCATTTGACATGGTGGCCTACTTCGGAAATGAAGCGGAACTTGAAACAAAAGTACGCGAGCAAACACAACTCTATAAACAGCTTCGAAAAGAAGATAAACCCCTTTTTGGAAATCCTGAGGAGGACGGATATTTTCTTGCTTTGCCGATTACATCCAAGGATCGCTTCCTTGGCACACTTATTATTTATGAAGAACAAACGATCACATGCTGGGAAGAAATTTACACGCTTCTCCACCTGATGAGCTTTGTGTTTAAGTATTATCTGATGGCTGAAGAAAACAAAAACCACGTCATCCAGGACAGTCTTACAGGGTTGTTTAATTACCGTCATTTTCAGGATCAGCTTCAGCTGGAACTTGAGAAATCCGTTCGGTATTATGTTCCGCTCACCCTTGTTGTCATTGACATCCAGGATTTTCATATGATTAACGAAAAACTCGGATTCGAAGTTGGCGACCGCGTGTTGCAGGATGTGGCTAAAATTATTTCAAAAAGCAGTCGTAAAATTGACATGCCATCCCGTATCAAAGGGGACACATTCGCCATTCTGTTAAGCAACACACCCGAAAAAGGAGCATATGTCCTGTTAAGACGTTTACTCCTTTCCTTCACAAGGCTTCGCTTCCAGGCCAATAAGAAAGAATTTAAAGTGAAAATCAAATCGAGCGTAACCCCGTTTGACGTTCAATTGAACGGAAATGAATTCCTTGAGAAGGGAATCGACTCCCTGAAAGTCCAAACGCTTGATGATATAGAGGATGTATTCAAAAAATAAAGGATGCCTGGTGGCATCCTTTTAATTCGTGTCAGTCGTTTTCGACTTATTCAATTTAAACTCTTGTTCTAACGCTTTGTGCTCCACGTACTTATCAAGACCCTTTCCATACACCATACGATGAACGCGGTATTTTAACCACATTCTTACTAATTGTATCCCTATCGCCACTAGCAATAACGCTAATACAAAAAATTGTACCAATTGTATTGTTTCAACCTGACTCATATTAGAACACCCCTATCTGTTTTATACACTTTATATATATGAAGCAGAAAAAGGGGATATGACAAATCCTCAGGGTCCAGCAGAAATCATCCATGTCAACGTGCTCGTATACTCAGAAGGTGATCCTTTAACGGTTACATGATACCCGCCCCCTGGTGATCATGCATATTCAATCAAGAGGTTACCAAGCGAAACGGTCATTGAGATACTCTCTTGTGGCACATATCTGTTACAGATACATTGCACCTGGATTCCATAAACCCTCCTCCTTTCTCTCACAAAAGCCCCTATAAATCTTGCATTTTCCCGTCCTTAGGATATGCTACGGGTTCTAAAAGGAGGGGAATCTATGAACATCGGAGCACGTACATTTAAAACAGGGATCGCCGTAGGATTGGCTGTATTCATCGTCCACATGCTCGGACTTCCGTATCCCGCATATGCAGGAGTGGCTGCGTTTTTAGCCGTTCAGCCTACCGTCTATCGTTCTTATAAAACGCTTCTCGAACAATTCCTGTTAAACTTGCTCGGCGCTTCCATCGCTCTCATCGCGCTCCTCCTTTTTGGATACAATGCGCTAACCGTCGGAGTTGTGGTTATGCTTCTCATTGCCGTGAACCTGCGCCTTGGCGTTTCTAATATGGGGATATCCGTTCTGACGGCCATCATTGTGTTAGAAATTCAGCATGAAGAACTCCTTCTGTTTACAGGGGAACGGGTGGCCCTCATTATGATCGGAATCCTCTCTTCTCTTGTGATCAACACGCTTCTCTTCCCGCCCCGTTATGAAAAACGATTGTTTCAGCATCTGAAAACAACGAGCGATCACCTCTCTCTCTTACTCCGAACCGAAACCTATCACACCTTAACCCATGCTTCTTACAAAAAAGCTGTAAAAACTGCTTCTGAAAATATAGAGGAAGCCGAAACCCTGCTTGAATTGTACGGTGATGAATTCCTTCACAAACGGAAATACACGAGAGCTTTCCTTAAAAAACAAATCACACTTCTTCGTTTTCTCGCGCTTGTTAAAAGCGAATTAGAACTTGTTAAGACCCTTGAAACCTTCCGATCTAGCATTCACCAACTAACCGACGAGGAGAAACGGTGTCTCCAGCAATCGCTGTACAGCTTAACTTCACTAGATGAACAATTATTCCTGTGTTATGAGGGGGACATCCCGCCTTCATCCCTTGAGGCACTTGAGAAAGAAGGGGAAGAAGCGCACAAAGTGATTAGAACACTGTTGTTAGATAAAGAAAAGGATGCTTATATTCTTCTCTACGCGTCTCTCGCCCATTTAGGAAAACATCTCAGGAAAACGAAAGGGGCTCTTTCTTCCTTACATCGCTCCACATGAAAAACCGCACAAGAGATATTCTTGTGCGGTTTATCTTATTTTGTTTTCTTGTAATAAAGTGTTTTGAAGAAATTATTTGTCATCGTCTCCGTATGGTTCATAATCGTTTTGACCGCCACGAACTGCCCTTCCTGTATGCGATCGAAGTTGCTGAGTCGTATGAGACACATCCCCCTTGGCTTCATCGAGAGCCATTTAACGAGGTCAACGTCCAAACGATTCGGATCGCGTCCACCCGCTGACACAATTTTAGACTTAGCCGTTTCACTTGAGAGCTGAAAAACAACCCGTATCGGCATGTTATCAAAAATAAGGGGCGGAAGGGTTTCAGGACTCTGGCAAACATAACCAATAAAGAGGTTGTAATTTCGGGCCTCTCTACTCATGGTTTCAAAAATAGTTTCATTGATGTTTAACGGTTCATTGCCCGTCGGTTCCTGAAGCACAGCCTGCGCTTCCTCGAAGATCAGGTAGGTCGGCTTTTTTAACTTCTCATCCCGAGCGGCGCAGTATTCAAAAATTCCAGCAGCTAATCCGTTAATGACAAATGGTCGGATTTCCTTTGGAATCTCAGCCCCCTCTATAAGGTGAACGAAGTCTCCTCGAACCAAATCCTCAATCGGCATGAACGGTCCCTTACACATCGTCATGAAAGCGGGATGTTCTTCGTCCATCCACTCCTCCATTCGTTCAATAAGAGAACCAAAACTTTGTTGTTCATTACTCGGCATAAACCGCATCTGATTACGAATCTGAGCGGAAATGGAACGATCCCCTCGGTCGCCAGCATGCTGAGACATACGACTCAGGAACAATACCGCAATTTCTTCAATAAAATGCTTCATCGTCGGTTCATAGTTCCCCTCGCGCGCTTTTTCTTTCGTCAGTTTCATGACCTTCGTAATAATGCGAAGCGATCGGTCCCCAAGCCCCATCGAGAAACACAGAAGTTCTGCAAACACAGAGTTCCACTTGTAATCACTCACCCCCTGAGGCGTTCGGACAAGATTCACATGAAGGGGCATGAGGTTCGGATCAAACGAGTTAAATCGAAACTTTTTCGGATTTTTTACCTGGTTGATTAATGCTCTGTGGTTTTTCGTCCAATCCATGAGAAGAAAATTCATATCGAACTTGTTGTGAAGCTCTGAGATAAACCGCTGGGTGAAAACCGTTTTACCTGTTCCTGTTCCACCAAATATGCCAATATGCCCTCGTAACTGGTCCTTTGTGAGTGTGAAATTGTGTTTCCCTTGCAGGTTCAGGTTTCGGTCCCATTGTTTTCCAAGAATAGCCCCCTCTTGCATCTTACCAACATAGGCCATGGTAGGCGGTATGGGATCAAACGAAGAGATATACCCGTGCAAGTTATCCTGCGGCAGATTAAAGGCTGTTGCTTCAAAAGGTGTCACATACGTGGAGAACCGATAGCGTTCTGGAACAACATTTCGTCCGTCAAGGGCTTTTGGTTTGACCAGCCCCTTCACATAACGCTTCATCAGTCGTTCCTCTTCTTTTGACTTGAACGTGCATATGCGAATCGGAAGAGGTGCTTCTTTGTCCATATACGCCTGTTTAATCAGCTCTTCTGCGGCTAGCTTTGCTTCTTCATCTTCTGTCAGCACCATCATACGGCAATCAAACATTCCGTCTCGAAGGGAAGACTGATACCGTACTTCATTGATTTTTAAGATTTCTGCCAAAAAGGCTTGATAGTGGTCCTTAATCTGACGGGAAATCCCAGCCCCGTCTCCCATATTGACCCCGCCAGCTGCGCTTTGATTGTTGCCTTGAGACTGGCTCTCTCCGACCGCCTGAGAGGTAGTCGTTCCTTGAGCGGAAGATTGAGACGTTGTAACGCCTGTGGCATTGCTCTCAGATCGGCCTTCAGAATTCGTTTCCGTCATCCCTTGTGAGATGGAATTGCTTTGGCCTTCTGCGATGGACTGACCTTCTGTGTTTCCTTCTGTCCAGTTCCACGTATCCTGAACAATAAGACTGGCACCTACATTTCCTCCGTTCCCTTCGGATTTAGAGGAAGAATCGGTATTCGTTAAAGACGTTCCCTGGCTCGTTTGCTGACTCATGCCTTCTGAATTCATTTCACTCGTTCCGACGGTTCTCGTTTGGGACTCTCCTTGAGAGACGGTCTCTGTTTCGCTTGCTCCGATCGTGTCTACTTCGCTTTGGCCGAACATTTCACCAAATCCGTATCCAAATAAAAGCGGGAAGCTAAAGTTTTCATTCTCACTCTCTCCCATTTGAGAGGAAGAATCCGCTTTACCGAGTTCGTTTTGAAGAAGGGAAATCCCGCGTCTGATTTCTTCTTTCGGCAGCGGATCAAATACCGTTAAAAAGAGGAATCCATATCCCTCAATTTGACCGTTGACGGTTTTCGCCGTCATCCCCTTCAAAAGAATCTCACTTACCTGTCGCCCGATTTTAGGAGCGTTCGAGTAATTCGTTCCAACTCTTGATCCAAGAGACGAATCCGCTTTAGGAATTCCGCGCGCCATCGTCATATGCTCATAGTATATGCTGTCAATCACCCAGGACTCGTCGTAGGTTAACGGCACGATCTCAATATTGTTGTAAGCCGACCGAAATTGAGTCTCAAGAACGTTGACGCTTCTGCGCCCTTCTTTTACCATCTGTTCCCGCTTGTTCAGGGGTCCCTCCTGCAAAATCCCATATCCTATGATGATGTTCTCTCCTGGTTTATACGCATACAACACGACAAGAGAACTTCCGTCCCGTCGGAAATCATTTAATATGTTTTTAAAAGCTTCCTCATTACTCGTTTTATCTCGCACTTCATTCGAAACACTCGCAACACGAAACAAATGAAGCGTGCGAATCCATTCTCTACGGTTTTGTTTATGTTTAAAAAGAATGTAATCAAGCGTTCCATTCTTTTTGTATACGGGTTCAATTTCCTGATTTTCAATATGGTCTAAATCACCACTTACAATCGTTTTCTTATGTGTTGTTCCCTTATCCACGACCCGAAACGGGTTGCTGAATTTTTTAAGCATATCAATCACCCTCCTTCTATCACTATATGCTGAAGAAAGGAAAAGATGACCGCTCAACCCCTGTCCCCATAAGGTTTTTCATTGAATCCATTATGCGTATGGCACGGATTACATCATGGAAGCATTGCCGACTCCTTTACCGATTCAATCATTGCATCAATAAACCCCCGAGGGATTCCACTCGGGGGTTTTGATTTTTTATTCAAAAAACTGCCGAACCAAATTTCTCGGATCTCTTGTTTCCACAGCTTTGACTTTATTGAACAACGTTTTCACATAGTTAAACGGAATCATAAAGGCACTCATGCAATAGAGCATAATCATAATGGATAACATCAGCGGATGAAGACTTGCTGAACCAACGAGTGAGGATGTGACGTTGACAAGAAAATAAGCCAGAACCTGAAACAACCCAAGTACAGAAATATATTTCATGAGATGGACTTGAGCATCTCGCAGAATCCGATGACGTCTCGATGGCAAATAGAAACTGAGTAAAGATGAAAACAGACACATAATCGTGACCCCGAACTCGATAATCACCCGAGACACGTGCCCGAATGTCTCTCCGAGCAAAGCCCCCATCCCCCCGTGAACGAGAGTTTGTAACAAGGCAAATAACATCACAAGCTGCAAGACTAAAATCAACACGCGTTTAAAATGTTTCATATATTCTCCCCTATTCTTTGTGATAAACTTCTTCAAAAATACGCAAAACACCAAGGCCGATAACAGAAGAAAAGGCAATCACGGTTAACATTTCATCCCTCCTATAACGTATCTAAGTCATCTAATCCACTTACTTTTAAATCATCGAGCGTTGTGAAACTGAATGAAATGTGTTTCTTTCGTTCTTTCGCTTTTTTCAAGAGCCAGGACGTGAAGTTGGTGTTTCCTTTATCCTTATGTTGTTTGGAATCAAACAGTAAATAGATCTGATCGGTCTTGCCCATAATCTTGTCAAAATCCGTGTAATCCGCTATATCATAATCGATATAACTGAGCGGGACTTTCTGATCTCCAGACCACACATAAGCGTCGATATTTTTTTGATCAGCAGGCGTCGGTTTATACCCCTTCTCTTCTAGAAGCATCCAGTACTTTGCTTTTGGTTGTTCCACTTTCTGTTGAAACGCTTTCTCGCTGTCTGAATTTTGGGCGGCAGGTTGGGATGCAGGTGCCCCATTTTGGGCCTGTTCCTTAAGTTTTTGTTCTTTTAACGTCTTAAACAAATCGAGGATTTCATCTCTTGAGAATTGCGAGAGGAATATATCTTTCAATTCCTGCGGAGAAAGCGAATGGAGCATTTTTTTATGAGCCACGACCCGTGTGCCTTTTTGAGAAGCAGGTGCTTTTACGTCACGGGGGTTCTTTTTTAATTCCCTGAGCGCCTGATCCGTTTCCTCAAGCGCCCTCTTTAGTTTTTGAATCTCCGCTACATAATCGTTTTCGCTCGGCATAAAGCAACTTTCTATCCAACGTATGGCGCCTGCCAACTTTTCGATGTTTTCAAAGTTCTCCTGATAGTCGGAATCATCAGGATGAACCTCAAACTGGCATACGATGGGTTCTGTAACCTCCGTATGAAGAAGCACGCATTTCCTGATTTTCTCCTGCAAAATAGAGCGAACTTCTTTTACTTCGTCATTTAATCCCAAAATCTGTTCGCTCATTTGGTCTCTGACACGTCGCAATTGCCTGTTTTCAAACACGATATCCTCAACGGATTTCCCTTTGTAATATTCAAGGGACATGTCTTTAGGTTTTTCTTGCTTCGGTTGCGCTGGTTTTTCAGATGACTTGTCGTTTTTGCGACTCTTCTTTGGTGGTACGGTTTCCTTAATGTTTTCCTGTTTTGTTTCCAGCTGAGGTGTATCAATCACTTTTTGTGACGTTTGTTTTTGTTTATACGAGAACGCTCGCGTCTTAGCTGGTTGATTCACAATAACTACCTCCCCACCATCTCTTTAATGCCGATAACGATGTTAGGCGTCACGATGTCCTTCCGTCGTTTCCTGGTCATCATCTTGCCATCCACAATGACCGTTGATCCCTTCTTCAGCCCCCCTTGAATCTTAGCTTTGTCAGTGGCGACAAGAGTAATGAAATCGGCGAGGTTTTCATTGGGTTTAACCTCTTTTGTCGGATACAAGCGATCGACGGCTACCACAAACCCTTCTTCACTATCTGTTGGTTCTGAGACGAGATTCCCGATCAATTTCACGTCGTTAATGCCGTATTGAAGGGCTTCGTTTTTGAGTTTTTTCGAAACAAATTCTATCGTATTCGTTTTTAAGGTTGTGAAAATCTTCTCCATGATAATTTCGTCATTCTCATCCCGTTGAATCTTTCCGTATTCATCCCGAAGCGGTATATGTTTGTAACGAACCTCGCCTTGAACCAGGACGAGATCCCCTTTTTTCATATGTTCTTCGCACTGTTCGACTTCATCGACGCCCCATACGGCTACTGGCAAACGATAGGTTCGTTTATCTTCTTCGTCGAAATATTCTATTAAGAAATTCAGCACCGCGTTTGGTTTGATGCCGTCCGTTTGATGTTTGCCGATAATTTTTGGTTCCAACTTTTCATTTACAACTTTCCCAAGCAATGTTGCGCTATTAAAACGTGCCATTATATCCTCATCCTTTCTGTTTTCGGAGCTCCATGCCCCTCACGCTCTATCCTATTCACGAGAAGTTAAATTGATTCCAAAATAATCCTTATTCCCGCTAAAAAAAGAAACATGAGACGATTCTCATGTTTCTTTGTTGTTTTTTGTCTTTCTGCTTACAAGCAAAATGATGACAATCCCAAGAAGTATACTTATAAGCAGGCGTTCAAAATGAAACGCTTTTCCCGTTTCACTTTCTAATGCCTTGGAGGTGTGACTTCGTTTTCGAAACTGGAGTCACGAAAGGAAGAAGGTGACGAAAGGGATAAATAACGAGCAGGATTGGGGTTTGTTTCCTGGTAATGGCTTGGGAGGGTGTGGAAATCGTGAAAAAACGTCTTTTATCATACTCCTGAACATACGTTATGAATGGAGGTGTTTTTATGTTAAATTTCGGTTTTATTGGATTCGGTCAAGTAGGAGGCATTTTTGCAGATAACGCTAAAAGCCTAGGGTACAAAGCCCTTGCATTTAATACCGCGAAAGTGGATTTGCAGGGATTATCAGAATTAGACAGCGAAGAAAAAACACACCTGGCAGGTTTTGAAGGGGCAGGCAAAGACCGCGGTATCGGAGAAGAAGCGTTTTTAGAGCATCAGGATCTGATCAGGGGCGGAATCGAAGAACAGTTTAAACATGCGCACGTGTTGTTTCCTGTATTTGCAATAGGCGGCGGAACAGGAAGCGGCATGGCAGGAAACGTTGTTCGAATGCTGACGGATACATTTCAAACGAAAGTCGTTTCCCCCATTTTATTCCTTCCTGACGAAGAAGAAAGCCTTCGCGCTAAGATGAATGCACTGGAAGCCTTTACGGATATCAGCTCAATTGAAGAAATCGGAACGACATTTATGATTGATAATCAACAAGTGATGAATTTATACGAATCCCACCCCTTGCATGAGAAATACGAGCGATCACGAATCGACTTTTTAACAGGCCTGCACGCATTTAATCAAACAACAGACAAAAAAAGCCCTATCTCGAATCTGGATTCAATGGATTTGTTAACGGTGTTATCGGAACGAGGGCAAGGCATGATCACAGAAGCACCATTATCCAAAGAAGAAGCTAAAGATCCTGAACAACTTGCTAAACGGATGAATCACGCTTCCTCATTCGGCATTCACGCCAAAAACAACCTTCAACATATATCAAAAAGCGCCACCCTGTACAACATCCCAACAGCCTGGACCGCATCACTAAAACCAGAAGCCTACCTTCATAATTTGGGGCTTCCTCTTGAAACCTTTACAGGGATCTATGAATCAGAACGCTCTGACATCGCTGCTTTGTTTACAGGATTACCTTTCCCAAGCTCAATCTTAAAACGCTACGAAGAAACCATCAAAGAGAATGAGAAACAAGTGATCAGCAGTTTAAATCACGTCCGTTCCCAAACGTATGACGCCAAGCAAAACTGGACAAAAGACTTAAAACGAAAAAGACGGATTAAAATGTAAAGCACCGCACATAGCGGTGCTTTTTTTATGGGTAAAAAGTAGATTGTTTAGACGGGAATTGCTAAAGTCTCAAAAAAAGGAGCGATGCTTATGTCTGTTTTTTCCTACAACCTTATCCCCCTTTTCATCCTTTGCCCTTCCCTATTTCTTCTGTTCCGACTCGCCATTGTAAGGGTGAGCTACCACAGAGGAAAGGGGTACGTAGCCTTAGCTCTTTCGGGATTTTCAGGTTTCTTCTTAACCTTCATTCTGGCTGCTTATCCCCCTTATTATCCTTCGTACGGACTGCTTCCTTACGTATTTTTCTGCATGTTCGTTGCAGGGTGGATGGGGTGCCTGAAAAACCGAGTGAATCCTTTGTCACCTGGCGTTACCTGGAATGATCCGCCAACCGTTTCCTCCTCATCATTCCCCTTGCCTGTGGATCAGCCCTCCCTCGACGCATCCAAAAAAGCAATTAATCGAAAACTCGTTCATCTTCCATCTCCTTATCGGTATCTAAAGGAGATCACGCTGCTGCACGGGGATCGAAAAAGCACGCATGACTTTATCGTAATCGGTCCAACGGGCGTATTTCATGTGTATCCCTGCAACTGGACGGGAACCGTTTCGTTTACATCCACAAGTGTTCAGCGAACAGCCGCAACCAAGAATGACACCAAAAACTACGCCACTACCACAGAATTTGACAACCATTTCCTAAAACGAATATTGAAACAAGAAGGATTTGGTGACATTGAAGTAACACCTGTGATTTGCATGACCCACGAGGACGTGAAGTTAAAAGGATTCCCAAGCTCCTACGAAGCCGTACACGTTGAACAAGTTCAGCGCTTTATACAAAGCGCCAATAAGAAAAAATACTCATTAGAAGAGATAGAAGATATCGAGCGGATATTTATGAATCGAAGTTACTAAAAAAACTCCCCAAGGGGAGTTTTTTTATGCAGATTGTTGATCATCTGTCCATGTTTTCACTAAATCGTCAGGGTTTTTGCTTAGAACAAAAGCCTTTGTGACGCGAACGTAGTTCACGTTTTTGTTAGACGGCAGTTCAAACCGAAGATCCATGAGTAAATCCTCAGCAATTCCATGCAGGCCTCTGGCGCCTGTATTTCGCTCCATGGCCAAATTAGCAATTTCTTCAAGCGCATCTTCATCGAATGCAATGCGTTTGCCATCTAATGAGAAACGTTTTTCATACTGCTTCACAAGCGCGTTCGTTGGCTCTGTTAAAATACGAACCAATGCGTTTTTATCGAGTTTTTCAAGAGGCGCTATAACAGGAAGACGCCCAAGGAGTTCTGGAATAATACCGTATTTAAGCATATCTTCTGTTTGGATAAAGGTTAACAATTCCTCGTCCTCAGCCCCATCTTTCTCCTCATCTGACGCAAAACCAATGACATGTTCACCCAAGCGTCGTTTAATAATGTCATCAATCCCATCAAACGCTCCGCCGCAGATAAACAAAATGTTGCGCGTGTCGATCTGTATGTGTTCTTGGTGTGGGTGCTTCCGTCCGCCTTGCGGAGGAACATTAGCAACGGTTCCCTCAATAATCTTAAGAAGAGCCTGCTGAACCCCTTCACCTGATACATCTCGTGTGATGGAGGCGTTTTCGCCTTTTCGTGCTATTTTATCAATCTCATCAACATAAATAATCCCTTTTTGAGCTTTCTCAATATCAAAATCGGCCGCCTGGATCAACTTCAATAAAATGTTTTCGACATCCTCACCCACATAACCTGCTTCCGTTAATGTGGTAGCATCCGCAATAGCAAACGGCACATGAAGCACTTCTGCTAACGTCTGAGCCAGCAGGGTTTTCCCTGAACCCGTAGGACCAGGTAATAAAACATTGGCTTTTTGCAATTTCACACCTGAATCCATATGAGATCGAATTTCTTTATAGTGCTCGTATACCGCCACGCATAAAGCTTTTTTAGCTAAGTCTTGACCGATAACATGTTCATCCAAGATTTTTTTGATTTCTAAAGGTTTCGGAACATCTTCAAACGTCTCATCCTGTTTAGGATTCATGATGAGGTCTTCTTCCTTAATTTCATAACACAAATCAATGCATTCGTCACAAATATAAACGCCAGGTCCTGCAACTAATTTCAACACTTCATGCTGTTTTTTTCCACAAAAACTACACTGCAAGATTTTTTCTTGGTTATTCGTCATATAGACTCCCCTTTTCTTTTACCATTTTCGATATCGTTTTTTGGTTTCTTTGATATGAAGGTCTTTCCAAGACTTAATTCGATTGTTATATTCTATTTGGATTTCATCCAGTCCATCCATAAGTGTTTGAATTTCTTTTATAAATTCATTTTTTGTTACAGAACGATACATTCGTTTGTTTGTTTTCATACTGCCACCCCTTTTACGTATTTAGAGGCAGCGAGAGCGTTTCCTTTTGGTGAAGAACAACTGCTTGAAGCCCCTCACCAAAATCAAAGCGGGTATAATACGGTTGGTAGACAAAAAGATCCACTTTAGCATTCACCCCATTGGCGTAAGTGAAAACATCTTTTATAAGGCCGTAATACCAATCGATGGAACATTCACTAGTCCCATCGCTTTTCATAGGAACAGACCTTTCCAGAATCACATCGCCTTGTTTCATTAGCGCTAGACTCTCTTTTTTCGTGTTCATTCGAACAGTAAAGAGATTGTGGTTCTCATATCCATTGTTTAACTTTCGGTGACACATAAGGAAAAATTTAACTAACTCTTTCCCTTTTATAGTTATAGCTATTGTTGGCACTTTATCACTATTCAATACTTCGATGATAGGCGGGATCTCAATTCCTTTTTTAGGCTTTAAGATCACCGTGTTTTCTTGTTGAAACAAGAGGATATCGCCGTTTTCTTTCTGGTCATATCCTGTGATTTCCTCCGCGTTTTGAAAATCGTTGATCGAATAGTGATAAGCATGTTCGTTGTGTTGATCCCATTTCACCGCAAACAATCTCATGGGGTCGCTTTTCCATAAATATCCGTGCGAAGAGGTCACATAATTTGCTGCATCGTCTTTTGTTACATTAGGGCTCTGCACCATTTGAACAAACGTATCGAACGAATTTTTGAGCTCCATTTATAAGACCCCTTTCATTTTTTCCTTATTATAACACATAAAAATTTGAAAATTAGGAAAAATAAAAAACGCGTTGATCGCGTTTTTTTATGGCTGTATTTAATCGAACCAAATTAAGAGGTTTTGCCCTTCTTTATAAAGACCAGATGGGACACTTTGCTCAACGACCCGTCCGTTTCCCTTCATCATGACTTCTAAAGGGAGATCTGAAATGAAGGCCTCAACATCTTCTCTTTTCATCCCATAAAGATCAGGAATATACACATTTCCTTCTTCATTTAATGGCCTCGTTTCAAAGTCGATTATAAGGTGGTGATTGACATACGTATATCTCTGATCGACTACCACTGTCTGAGATGAAACCCCATTAATCGTAACGGAAGGATAATGCTTTAAAATCACAGCCTCACCTTCAGTGCTCAGTTTGCCTATTACATTTGGAATCTCAGCTTTCACTTTCACATCTTCTTCATTCTTTACAGAAAGGTATCGAAGCGTTTCTTCCATTACATCTTTATAAATAGGTCCTGCCGACAAACTGCCAAACTCCACTCCTTGAGGTTGATCAACTACGATAAGCATGGCTACTTGAGGATCTTCATAAGGAGCAAATCCGATAAAGGAACCAACAATTTCACCTTTTTTATAGGCCCCGTTTTCCTCCACCCAGGCTGATCCCGTTTTTCCTCCCATTTCTATTCCCTCAATCTGGGCATCTACCCCTGACCCTATCTCCATATTCGTTTTTAAATAAGATCTAATGGTATCAGACGTTTCTTTTGAATAGCGTTCTTCAAGCGTGGGCTCATCATTTTGATACAACACATTACCAAACTGATCTTTTACATGGGAAACAAGCCTCGGGTCTATGTCTCTTCCTCCGTTAATCACTTCACTAAAAGCTGTGAGAAGTTGAAGAGGTGTCATTTGAATGCCTTGGCCAAACGAAATGGTTGCTTTTTGGACCGCATTAATGGGTGCTTCTCTTGGGAACATACCCGTTGGTTCGCCTGGAAGCGGAATTCCTGTTTTCTCCCCAAAACCCGCTTTTTCCAGACGGTCTATGACCGTTTCATCATCCATCTGTTGAATGATATTGATCATGCCAACGTTCGAGGAATGAACGATGATGTCCTCAAGTCCCACAACACCCCAACCCATTTTGTTCCAATCATACAACAGACTTCCCTTTACATTTTTATAGCCTGGGTCATCCCATTGATCCTCCGTACTGATTGCCCCTTCGTCCAATGCCATTGCCATGATGATAGGCTTAATGGTACTCCCAGGCTCATAGGCGTAGCTTGATGGCTGGCGGTTCCACAATTCAGGGGAGGCGCTGTTGTAGTCATTTGGGTTAAAGCCTGGGACACTTGCCATAGCCAATATGTCTCCGTTTTTAGGGTCCATGATGATGCCATGAATCCCGACAGGGCTCATATCTTCCATCCCCTGCATCATCCTCTTTTCGAGCACATATTGAAGATAGCTATCCAGGGTCAAATGAACATTTTGACCATTGATCGGATTTGAGGCGGTTTCAAGGCCAACGGGTATGATGTTTCCAACTGGGTCTGTTTCCGCTATGGTATACCCTGGTATCCCAGCTAAATAGTTATTCATACTGACCTCTAAACCAGCACCAGGCTGGTAAGCATGGTTAACAAAACCAAGCACACCAGAAGCTAACGTCTGGTTTGGGTAGTACCGTTTCGGGGTTTTGATAAATCCGATCCCCCCTACATCCTCTTCTTTTATCTTATCAACGACATGCGGTTCCACACGTTTTTGTATACTCATCCATTTTTCATCAGACTGCGCTTTCCGTAACATCTCATCATAAGAAAGATCTAAATGAAGCGCCAAAACTTCAGCCACACGTTCCTGATGCTCTTTCGATGTGATGAGGTTTGGATAGATATCAATGTTATAAGCCATTAAACTCATAGCGAGTTCCTGCCCGTTTCGATCTACGATTTTTCCTCGTTCAGCTCTTTTCTCAATTTCTCTTACTCGGTTCTCGACAACCTCTTTTTGATAGTCACTGGCCTTCCATATCTGTATATAAGCGTAACGTCCTCCAATGACAAACAAAGAGAGGACCAACATTATCCAAAATAAAACGACCATCCGCTTCTTCGATTGATTCACAAGAGGCACCTCCATTCTTAGTTGTATAGAGGTTTTATAACAAAAAACCTTTCTTGACATCCGTTTTTTTCTAAAGTTCTTCATCATTGGTTTCGTTAATAAAAACGGTTACGAAGAAAAGTAGGTGATGAGGATGACAAAGCGCGTAAGAGGAAAAAAAAGAAGCAAAGCCGTGGAAGACAAGCGAAAGCGTCTGTTAAGCGAATTATTGAATAAATGGGTGTACGTCAAGAGCAACTACGGCGATGAGGAAAATTACATCTTTTTGTACCACCGTTTAGTTGAACCTGGGAAGACCTCAAAAATCGAACAGCTCCTGCTGAGTCATGATGAAATTCAGGACGGCGTGTATCTGATAACAGATTACACCATCAATATGGTTTATGATCACAACCACAAGAAAGAGATTGTGGAATTGAAACCCAAAAAATTTGATAAAAAAATCGGGTTTGATGCGGATGAATTTCTCGTTAAAAACTTTGATGAATTAAAACAAAAATTGATCGGTGCCAAATATTTGACAGAAGAAGAATTCCTTTTATATTGCCAAAGCGAGAAAAAGTTACCTGGACTTAACGAAATCTTTTTAAACTTTGACGATTTCAGCTAAGACAAGAAGGAGGGAGAAATATGAAAGAAATTGAGTACAAGAGAGATGAGAATTTTGTGGATATTACAGGAACAATCCAAAACCTGCCTGATTATTGCAAGTACATACCGAGACCACTTATTGCATTCGATCTGGTATCCTACCGCAAGCGAAAGTCAGAAGAGGACGAATGGAAGACGGACGAGAATCGTATTGTATTGTTCGATGAAGAAACGTTCCACGAAGAATACGAAAACGGGGACCGCATTCGCGTAAAAGGGGAACTGCAAAGTCGCAATTACACGAGAGACAATCATGAAGTTGAAAACCTGATTGTGATGGCAGTACAGAACTATATTGAAATCAGAGAAGAGGTTCCAGCCCTTAAGCAACCCACAGGACGGAAACGCCAGCCCATTGATTGGAGTAAACTGCTAGACATCGGATTTATCCCATCGGTACCTGAGGACTCTATGTACAAAGAAGACGGACGAAAAGAAAAAACTCAGGAATCCCCTTACGTATATCGGGTGGACGCAAACGGAGATGTCTTCAAAGAAACCGAACACGTAGCCTATGAAGTTATAGCCAAGAGTATTGAGCGTTTAGATGAAGAAAAAGACCCCCTATACGGAGACAGAAACAAAGTGGTTCTATGCGGGAAAGTTATGAGATCTCCTTACTACGATTACCTTGGACAAGAGAATAAAGTGGCATTTTTAAGCTTCAACTTAAAGACAAAAAGTTCCTTTTTTGAAGATCGCGTATTCTATAATAACATCATTGCTTGGGGAGACTTAGCGGTCACATCGTTTGAATCGATGGCGAAGCATGACATTGTACGAGTATCTGGTCGTCTTCAGAGCCGTGAGTATAACAAAACTGTCACAAAACGCTGGGTAACGGAACACAACAACAAAAAGAAAAAGAAAATCGACTTAACGCTTATGACACGAGAAGTTTCTGCTTCTAAAATTGAAAAATGCATCATTCACAAAAAATAAATGCAGGGCATAAACCTTGCATTTGTTTTTTTGTTTTACTAATTTCAGAAAAATGAATGTTTTTTTCGTTATGTAACAAAATTATAGATATCATAGACGAAATTTTTAGGAGGCGTTTTATGAAATTGATCTCAATTGATTCCTACGTGTTTCGAAGTAAAACGGATGTGCGATTCTATGACACGTTGAAAAGTAAAAAAGAACAGGGCTTCATTCACTCCTTTTTCATCGAACAATGCAAAGAAGAAGGCAAAACTCACTTAAAACCTCTATCCTACACCATTGATAACTACACATTTACATCTAAAGCCGATGTTGATTATTATTTATCGCTTCAACAACACAAACAAAACGGCATCATCCACTCATTCGAATTGTGCATTCATCAAAAAGACCTTAAATACAGATCCAAAAAAGTAATTATCAACGACCAGCTCTTCGATTCCAGAGAGGAAGCAAATTATTATCTCTACCTGTTGAGTCAAAGAGATGAGCAGGAGATTCTAGATATTAAGTTCCAGCCCAGTTTTGAGCTTCAGCCTGCATTCAAGAAAAATGGTAAGAATTTTCAAAAGATACAGTACGTTGCGGATTTTGAAGTTACATTCAAAAACGGAAAAATTGAATACGTAGATGTAAAAGGAATGATGACACCTGACTTCCTATTAAAACGAAAATTATTTGAATACAAATACCCTGACAAAGAATTAAAATTAGTCAAATACGTGCAAAAATACGGTGGTTGGATAACATTAGAACAATGGAAGAAAAAGAAAGGCCAATCGAAAAAGAAGGAGGGATAAGAATGGCTGATATTTTTAGGTTAATTACAGGATCGTCGAATATGGAGCGCAGTAAAAAACAACCTGACAAAGAAGCTCCTTCATCCAAAAGACTTGATCTTGATAATTTCATTATCGGAGAAGAGGAGAAGCGGTTTCAAGAGAAAACCAAACGTACGTCTGTTGAAGATTTGTTTGAACAGGAAATCGGTGTTGAAAAGGAAACAAAGGATTACACGAAAGATATCGAAAAATTAAACTTCATTGAACTTGATAAACTTAATGAGAAAAAACAAAATCGTAAGCTGAAAAATGAGTACCTCAATCTTATAGATAAAATAGAAGAAATTTCAAAAGAGTTCCAAAGCCTTTCTCAGAATTCATCCAAAATTTCCATATCCAACGAAAGATTAAAAAAAGAGAATCATACCTTGAAAGAACTGGTTCGCCTTGTATCTACTCTTCTTCCTTCGGGGACGGATTTAAAACGCCGCCTGGATACGACGTCTTGGAACGTAAATGACATATCAGAAGACTTACTTGATCATATAAAGAAACTGGTGGATCGGGGACAAAATATGGATGACATAATCGCCTCAGAAGTCCAAACCATACAAGAAGAAAACAAAGCGTTAAAAAGAAAACTTGTGTCCATGGAATCAAAAACGGCTGAACAAACCCTGTCAAATTCGCCCCCTTCTGAAACACCTGCCTCTGAAGAAATTCCCGCAGAGGAAACGTCTGTTTCTCCTGCTCCGTCCAAGGAACCAATCATTGAAAAAAATTCCCATAAAGAACTCCATGAACCAGATGAGGACAAAGAAGAACCAGTGGAGATTGAAACACACCTTCTGCTGGATATGGAGCGTCACATTGAAACCATGCCAGAAGAACGTCAGTACGTTATAGAAGTTATAGGAAAGACTGGAATATCACGAAACCAGGAGCTCAAAAATTATTTAGCGGAAGATGACAAAGGGAAACAATACTTCCAAAAAGGGAATAAGTTCAGTCTTAGCGATCTGAGCGCTGTGACAAAAGGTTTGAAGGACAGCGGGTATTTATTTAGCGAAAAGATTGATCTAGGCTCAAAGGGAGGATTCAACTTTCAGTTGTTTGAATTAAGCGACACAGGCAAAGCCATATACAGCATTCTTACAAAAAAGAATCCTGTTGTTCCAGAAAAGAAACGGGTAAAAGAACAGCATACCACCTATGAACATGGTTATTTAATATATGATTCAGCCCGTGCTTTTGAAGAAATGGGATACAAAGTGTATACAGAACGAGATGATCTTCGCTTTGATTTACCAGGCGGAAGACGGAAGGATTTTGATCTTATTGTTGAACAGGATGGCATCAAGCAATACATAGAAGTGGAACGAGGCACTCATACAGATGAAGGATTTTTTGAGGCCATGGATAAAATTTATGACGTTATGCAAAATCTTTATCCTGGAGAGCCTGCTACATTTTACTTCATATCTCCAAACCGAGACCTCTTGTTCACCAAAACCAAAAGACAGTTTTATTTGTGGATCAACAAAAGATTCCAAAAGGTTACCAATGCAAAAGGGAAGATCATAGCCAATTTCTCAACATTTGCGAATATAAAAGATGCTTCTAAGAGCGGGAACAATTTGAAAAAAACGCTTTGGGAAGAACAAAAGATATAACCACGAGAGGGAGCTCCCCTCTCTTTTTTTTGCACAAAAAAAGAATCCGTTTTTCCTTGACCTTTTTACCATTTCCTCCTACATTCTTTCCGCAAAGGTGAGGTGGTTGTATGCAAAAGAAAATTCGTATTCAAAAACTTATGATTATGGTGTTATCCATTGTCATTTCTGTATTATTAGTAGGCCTTTTAACAGGACGTAATGATAAAGTTCCCGTTGTCGTGGTGGCAACGAACGAAATTGATCCGAATATCCCGTTAGAAAAACAAGGCGAACATTTAAAAATGGAATCCATTCTAAAAGAAGATTATGAACGTTTCGGAAACACACTGGTAACAGACGTCAACGAACTTATGGGAGCAAAACTTCTGTATCACTTGCCAGCAGGTTCTCCGATCCCGCGTGCTGCTTTAACAAAAACCAAAACATCAGGTGAATTCGCTTCAGAAACAGCGAAATATCACACGGTGTTTAAACTGGTTGATGCTGTTTCATCTCTACCACCTGGATTACAGGCAGGCGACTTTATTGATATCAACTTAACCATCAACCCAGAATTTACAGGCGACGATGAAAGCATCATTTCAGGGCCTTTACTTCGTAACGTTCGTATTCAGGGCGTTGATCAGGGCACGGTATATCTGCTTGTTTCACAAAAAGAGTTTACGGAATTATCTCTAGCCCGAGACATTGGAACATTTATTCTTCAACTTCCAGGCCAAAAAGATGTGAATACGTGCGATGTTGAAATGGCTAATATCCAACAGGAACGTAACGATGAAATCAGCAAAATCAATGAAGACCAGACGCTTGATGAAGAACAAAGAAATACGCAGTTAGCAGAGATGAATGCCATTTATGACTTCCGTCTGAAAACATTGCAATGTTTTGATGAGGGAGATAAGCCTGAAACCATCACTTCAGATGAATTAATAAACAAAGTCCTTGGCAACCAATCCAACAACGAGGACGGATTCTCTTCTGATGAAACATTTGATGTTAATGATTTTATGACAGAAGATGAAACTCTTAATGAGGAGAGTGATCAAAATGAAGAGGAATAAGATCAAATTGTATGCGGTTGATAAAGAAGGTTCTACGATAGATCGTTTATCGGAATTATTCTACAACAACCCCCAATTAGGCATAAAACTGATCGGGAGTTCCCACAATTTCAATCAATGCTACAACGATCTTTCCAGAGCGAAAGAAGCCGATGTTTTTCTGATTTCCGCCTTCCTCCCAGACAAAATGGGTATTGAATTAATCGGACCCATCAAAAAAGTGAACCCAGAAGCTAAAATCATCATTATGCTAAATTCAAAAACGAACAATCTAGCAGAAGAAGCGCTCAAAAAAGGAGCTGACGAACACCTTTCAAAGCCTTATAAAGCCAAAGAATTGTTAGATACCATTTACGAATTAACGGGCTTCAATCCCGAAGAAGCAAAGGGAGAAGCGGAGGAGTCAAGCGAAAACCAAAACCGAAAAAAGTTCAAAATTGAACCAAAAATGGAACCACGAGCTCAACATGAAGAACCAGATTATGAAGCAGAAGAAGAAGAAGAAGAGGCGGAACCGATCGAAGAAATCGATCGTTCCCCTTTGCCAGATAAGAAGAGTAAAAAAGAACGAAAGCAGGCTAAATCCTATTCATCCAACGAACGCTCGTTATTGGATATGTATGCCAAAGGAACGTCCCTGCACACCGAAATCTATGACGACAATGAGTTCAAAGGCACAAAACCAAACATTGTAGCCGTCTTCTCTTCACCTACAAGCGCGGGGAAAACGACTCTTGCGGTTAATGCAGCAGTGACGATTCGAAAACACAGCGAATACAAACCCAAAGTATGTATAGTCGACTTTAACCTCTTGTTCCCTTCCATTCTTCACAAGTTTCATCAAGACGACCTAATTTTTTGTAAACGAAATGTTTTCGATATCTGTGAAGACCCGAATAACATTGACGAAACACTAATTAAACAAGCCCTCATCACACACGAGCCATCAGGCGTTCAAATCCTTCACACCCCTTCTGACATTATTCGGGACATGAGTCGCGTGAATCCCGACACCATAAAGCGACTCGTAACCCATTTAAGAGAAATGTTTGACCTCATTATTATTGATACGTCTTCCAATATACGAGAAGACTGGTCAAGTTTTCCGCTTACCATCGCAGACAAAGGATTCGTTGTTTTAGAACCTGACCTCTCAAACCTGCTCCATACCCATAAGTTCATCTCCATGATGCGCGTATTTGAAAACAATCTAACCGAAAAAATCACGAGCAAATTTCAATACATTTTGAATAAAGAAAGCCAAAAAGTAGATATTCATCCCGACACCATAAAGCGAACAATTTTCAACACAAACATTCGTCTTACGATTCCAGAAGACCCAAAAGTCACGAATTTATCCAATAACGGTCAGTTACCCGTGGAGGATAACGGCCCTTCTGCAAGACCGATGAAAGAGCTGGCTCGACTTGTTTATCCGTTTGATCGAGAACTATATCTTTCCAAAAACAAGAAGAAAGAAAAGAACATTTTGACTTCTTTCTTCAAAAAAGATCAATAAAAGGAGGTGGACGGCATGTCTAAATACTTTGACAAGATGGCAAGTAAACATGGAGAAGAAAAAATACAAGCTGAACGAAACGCAGAAATCGAGGAGCTAAGAGCCCGCATTTCAACGGAATTAGCTGAAAAAACGAAAAATAAGAACCTCTTCGGAACCAAAGATGAAAAAACCGTTGAACAAGTAAAAGAATGGATTACAAATATTCTGGATGATTCAGGCACAAACCTCCCTTTATATATGAGACAAGAGCTTCTGGATAAAGTCCTTTTGGAAATTACCAGCTTAGGTAAAATTCACCCCTTAATCATGGACGATGAGGTCTCAGAGGTTATGGTGAATGCTCCTGAAGAAGTTTGGGTAGAAAAAAAGGGGAAACTTATACTGACAGACATCAAATTTGACGATGAAGAAGAGGTTATTACGCTAGCCCGTAAAATCGTTGGACACATTGGGCGTCGAATCGATAACTCCAACCCGATCGTGGACGCCAGGCTCCCTGATGGCTCTCGAGTTCACATTGTGATTCCGCCTATATCTATGAAAGGAACAACCATCACCATCCGTAAATTCTTCCAGGAAAAACTGGGGATTGACGATCTGGTGAATTTCGGCACAGTCGACGAAACCATTGCCACTTTTCTTGAGTCTGCTGTTAAGGCCCGAAGCAACATTGTCGTTTCTGGAGGAACTGGGTCTGGAAAAACCACAACTTTGAATATCATGAGTAACTTTGTACCTGATGACGAACGTATTATTACCATTGAAGACAGTGCTGAATTACAGCTGAGCAATGACCATGTCGTAAAATTGGAATCCCGCCCAGCCAATGCGGAAGGAACAGGAGAAATTACGATACAGGATTTAATCAAAGCGAGTCTTAGAATGCGACCTGAACGCGTCATTGTTGGTGAGGTTCGGGACGGGTCCGCTCTTGATTTGTTGCAAGCGATGAACACAGGACATGACGGAAGCATGGGAACCACCCACTCGAACAGTCCGAAAGAATGTGTATCCCGTATTGCTACTCTTGTTCTCTATGCAGGGTATAAAATCCCTGACCAGGCGATTAAAGAACAAATCGCAGGAGCTGTTGACTTAATTGTTCAAATCAGTCGCTTAAAAGACGGATCACGTAAAATCACCCACATATCTGAGGTGGTAGAATACATACCTGAAACAGAACAGGTTCGAACAGAACCCATCTTTATCTGGAAACTTGATCGTGTTAACGAAGATGGAAAATTAGAAGGGCATTTTGAATACACGGGCTACCGACCAACCAATAATCTGTTGAGCAAATTTGAAAAATACAGCCGTAACTTTGATTCCCTCACCAAAGGGAGTGAAGCCTAATGGATGCGTTGATAGCTAGAATTGGAGACGGTTTCTCTCAACACCCGTTCTCCTTCATTTACCTTGTGGTCTGCATTACCGTATTAGCTCTTCTCACCTATGATTTGCGTCTGTTTAAAACCAATCAGGTCACAAGACAGGTGACAGCAAGGATAGGAAAAGGAGACAAGGATAATAAATTTTCCATTATCGACCTTGTTTCTCTCCTGTTTTCCAAACAGGAAGAAAAAATCAAAACACAGCTGTTAAAAGCAAATATTCTGCTGGAACCAAAAGAATACCTTAGTTTTATGAGCATAGGGGCGATAGTGGGAAGTCTTATTGGGTTTTTACTATACCCGATACCAGGTTTATGGAGTTCTCTCTTCTTTTGGATTCCTGTGGATTCTGTAAGCCTTGCTCTTGGTCGATTTTTAGCAGCAGGGGTTCTCGGATTCCTCGGGACCCTGGCGCCGAAGTTGATTGTCATGGTCAAAATTCAAAAACGTTACAAGCTTCTGCAAGACCAAATTCAAGACGCCCTATTAAACATTGCGGATGCACTTAAATCAGGCCACATTATCCAAAAAGCCATTCAAATCGTCGGAAAAGATATGCCTTACCCAATAGGCGAAGAGTTTTCCAAAACACACAACGAGATGGACGCAGGGAAAAGTTTCAAAAAAGCAATGAAAGAATTGAAGCGTCGAATTGATATCAAAGACTTTACGATGGCAATCAATGCGATGGAAATTCAGTACGAGGTAGGAGGGAAGCTCGAACCCCTGCTTCGCAACATGTCAAAGATTATCCAACAGCGCCAAGAGCTGAAGAAAGAAATTGATAAAACCATTGCAAACAGCAAGATGGTGGGAATTATTTTACTGTCAGCTCCTATTTTCTTCGCTATTACATTTACGTTATTAAATAAAGAACAATATGCCGTCATGATCACTACACTTGTCGGTCAAATTCTGCTCGTAGTCGCTGCTCTCAGTTACATCGCAGCAGCCGCACTCATCATTTGGATTATTCGGGGTGTGTCAAAAGATATATAAAGGAGGGGAGAAGGTATGTTTGAATTAAGCTTTTACGCCTGGTTTGTCGTTCTCGTACTGAGCATTTTCTTATTTTTGGTCTTTTCCATGCTGTTTACATCACGGGCGGCGATTATTGATAAACGAATTGAAAGCATGAACATCTTCTCTTCGGGTTCAGATGAAGAAAAGATCATGCAGACGTCTTTATGGAACCGATTATATGTCATGGCGGAGGCCTATGCAGTTCGTGTTTTGACGAAACATATGACAAGGGGGAAACTCGCGCCTTTAGAGCTGAAATTGCTCCAGGCTAAAATGGATATCTCCCCTCTTCAGCATTGGGCAAAAAAGATCATTTATACGCTGGGGTTAGCTGCACTCGGACTCTTATTAGGAGGAGTGATGGGGAAAACCATGCTTCTTATAATCGTTGGAGCCGTTGCGGGGTTTACGCTGCCTGATTCAGAAATCAACAATAAAATAAAAAAACGCCAATTGATCATGAAGAGCGAGCTTCCTGATTTTCTGGATCTTCTTTCGGCCACGGCACCAAGCGCCAAAAACTTAGAAGATGGTATAGCGAAAGTGTGCGAGCGATCGGACGGGGTAATTACGGACGAATTTACCATCACTCTTGAGGAAATTAATGCAGGTTCCAAAACAAGAGATGCGCTCAAAAAAATGTCGAAACGTTGTGGTCTGAACGAAATCGACACACTCGTTTCCCAAATCAATCAGGCACAGGATTTTGGAACGGGCGTTGAGAAAACCTTAATTGTACAAGCTGAAAAGATGAGAACGTTAAAAAAACAGCTTGCTGAAATCAAGGCCCGAAAAGCAAGTGTGCTGCTCTTATTGCCGAGTATGTTTCTGCTTATTACCTGTTTGATTATGATTGTCGGACCGAGTGTTGTTGCTCTTGTCGATGCAGGTTCCATGTTTTAGAGGCCAAAAGGCCTCTTTTTTTTTGGGTAAACCCGAAACCCCTTGATAGCCAAGGGTTTTGGGGTTGCCAAAAAAAGGTAAATTCTGCTTGCAATCTCTCTTTTTTTATATATATTACTAAGGATTTAAACAAAGGAGGGATTACATATGAAAAACCTATTAACGAAATTCATGCAAGAAGAGCGCGGAGATGTCGTTCAGTACATCATCGTTTTAGCGGTTATCGCGATTATCCTGGCGTTTGCATTCCCAACGATTAAAGACAAAATGTCTGATGCAACAGCTGCTACGGAAACCAACATGAACGAAGCATTTGGCGGCATGGGTGGAACATCTACTGGCGCGAGTACTCCATAAGCTATCACTTGAGGAGGGATATCCATGGAATTGTACGTGTTATATGGTATCCTCACCTTCATCACCGTTTGGGATCTCAGGACCTTCCGAATCCCAAACGGTTTTGTAATAGGTGCGGGTTTAACAGGTTTGCTGACCTCTTTTTTCCTAAACAGTTGGAGCGGGTTAGCGTCTGGGTTGTTGAATCTTTCGATTGCACTGGTGGCATTTGTGATTATTTGGATGGGCTTGGAACTGGTGAATATGCCCGCCATCGGGGCAGGGGATATCAAATTGCTGGCGGCCATCTCATCATTCTCCACGCTATTTAACACCACTGATATTTTTTCCATAGCTTTCATTTCGGTGTTAATAGGGGCACTCTTGTTTCTCATCATTCTTCTTTTTCGGAATCCGAGTAGCATTAAAGCCATGTTTGATCGCCTCATTCATCTGTTCATTTATGCCATACCGAATGAACCAATGCCTGAAAACCAGCAACAAAAACTAGCATTCAGCATACCGATCTTTTTATCTGTTCTTTATCATCTTCATCTGTAAACGTAAGGAGGTGGGACAATGAAGAAGAAAAAAGGAAGTATTATCGTAGAATTATTGGCGGCCCTCCCTGTACTCTTTTTAGTCGCGTGGAGCGCCATGCAAATCATTTTCTACTCTAATGCCATGAGCACCATGCACGGGGCGACGATGGAAGGAGCCCGTACATTATCATCGGAGTTAAGAGGGTATGAAGGCCCTATGCCCACCTCTGGTGTACAACATGATGAGCTGAAAACGAAACTATTAAATAAAATGGCAAATACGACTCAGTTCAGTAATCTGATTCTGCTTTTTCATGACGAGGAGAAACCGTTATCGCCTGAAGTCATATTTGAGGACCAGGGCAAATGCGATACTGCGATGAACAACAATAATAACCACCGAGTCATATGTGCCTACACGGTTATGTCAACGGTTCCAGGAACAGGGGTAGATCAGGAACAAATTGTGGTCAAAGCGAAAGCACGTTTCTGGGTGATTGGCAATTTTATACCAGGATTAAAAGAAACCATGTTTGCTGATGGTATGGGCGTTAGCCAAAAAGAGCTTTCAGGTCGTTACCAGTACTACAAGTAAAAGGAGGGGATGTCATGGCCAAAAAAATGTCTAAAAAAAAGGGAGCCATTTCCGTTTGGGTACTAGCTCTTATTCTTATGTTCCTGTCGTTTTTCGCCCTGTCTTTAAATATGACAACCTCCTGGGAAATGTATCATCGTGCTAATGAAGCAGCGGAGGAAGCCGCTCGAGTCCGTTCGCAAGCCGTGGATACCTATTTAAAAGAAGCCACGGGAATCGTTGAAATCTTCCATACAGGCGGACTCGGATACAACGACAATGTAAACCATTTCTCTCATCTCGGGATAGCAGGGCACACAGACCCTAAACTCCCTTCCCAGTACGCTTCCACCTACGTTGAAGCGAACAAAGCAGCGAAACATGCCGCGATCGATATGTTAACCAGTGGCCTTGGAAGCACTCAACAAGGAAACGACATTCTCTCCACCATAGATGAGGGGAATGTATGCATACTTATCTTCCCGCTTCCTGATAAAGTGTCAGAGGAACGAACCCTTTCTTGCCAAACATCGCTTGGAACGGTTACGGCTGAAAACGTGCGAATATCATCCGTTGAGGACAACACCAAGACGGTTTATACAGATTCAAACGGAAACGATCAGGAAGTCAAAGTTGTAAATGCCGTATTTGTAGGAGTTGCTTTTGAACACAGTCACTTCCTGGAATCCTTTATGGTGAAAATGGGATCCACCGCAAAAACGACCAAAAGCGTCTGGGCGATTGCTTACCCTCAAATCGACGACTGCTTCGGGGCCCATTGCTAAAAAGCGCGATGTTTTGCGCTTTTTTAGTTATTGAAAACTCCTGGAAACTGCCCTACAATACGTACACCTATGGTACGGGAGGGATCGGTCATTGTTCGAGAACAGGATTTTGAGCGAATATGAAAAAACCAAATTAACCGACGGGGAACGTGAGGTCGTTGCCACATACGAACGGGTAACAGGGCTCTCGTTTATGCGGCATGATGTTCTTATACTAAAGAAGTTAATCAAGACTGCGACACCCAAACAAATTACAGCCACCATTTATCGCATGCACAAACTATATCCGCAAAATTTCACTTCGTTTTTTTATGTAAAACAGCCCGTCGAGAATATGTTTAAGAATCGAAGAGGTGGTAAATCCAATGCAAAAAAAGCCAAATGATCTGATAACCGAACTTTTTGATTCCATAAGAAATGGAACGTTCCACTACGAAAAAACAGAAGACGATTTCAATCAAGCGTTCGAACAGTCCAAATGTCCGTATGATTTATGCGATGGATCTGGATACACGGTCTCTGACAATAAATCCGTTGATTGTCGCTGTTTTAAGGAAAAAGTGCTGCAAAAGAAACTGGAAAACGCAAACATCCCAACAGACTTTTGGAAGGCAAACTGGAAACAATTAGAGGAATTGGACCATCTGGAGCAACCCATCACTCTGACCTACCTTAAACCAAAACCTGTACAGGGGAAACGAAAAGTAGATAAACGACATAAAAAAGGAAATGAACCCCCTGAAACCCCTCAGCAATTTATTGATCGCACCTATGATGCAAAAAAACGGGACAGCTTAGTCGATTTCGCTAAAGGTTTCTCAAAACATGCTCTCTTAAAACTTAATGAAAAGCCCCGAACCGATTCTTTCAATCTTTTATTGCTCGGGGACCCAGGTAAAGGAAAAACGTTAATGGCTTCCCTGATTGCCACGGATTTTCTTCAACAGGACAAAAGTGTCTACTTCATTCGTATTAAGACATTCATAGACGAGGCCTACGAGCAAAAAGCCCATTTCCGATCGATCGTCCGAAAAAAAGACTTATTGATTATTGATGAGCTTTTCCAGGAATACCACACGGATACAGGGTGGGCTTTAACCCAGATTCAAGACGTGATTAAGGAACGCCAGGAATTAAAATTACCGACCATTGTTACAACCAATGCATTCCCAAACGAGTTAAGTGAACTATACGAAGGATCTCTTATGAGTACGTTTCACGGAGAATACATTATAGGAGCCATGGAAGGAGAAGTCGACGTCAGAATCTATTTTGGCCGTCAGAAACAAGAAAGGGTGGACTTTCTGCAATGACAATGATGGTAACGCTTGAGAAACGGGAATCGCTGGTTTTATCTTCCATACTATTTGATAAAGAATGTTGTGAACGAGCTTCGCGCAATGGTCTCAATCTTCATGTGTTTCATGACCCTGTCCTACGCAAAGTGGCCAGTGCTTTCAACGGTGTGACAGAAGACGGAACCTTTCCAACCAAAACGCTTCTGCTTGATCAACTGTGCGGATCAGACAAAGAGAAACGGCATAAATGGAGCAAGTTTTTCCAGGAGCTTAAGAAAGAAACACCTCCTGAACCTCTGGAAGCTCTGGAAAAGCACCTCGATGTCCTGCGAGATGGATTTTCTGTCCGTCAATACGAATCCATTGCAACCACCGTATTAAATAAGGTCAAATCGTATGATCCCTATGATCCAAAACGAACCAAAACAGATATCCAACACTACATAGAGAATGCTTTCTTTGAACTCGAGGAAATTTCCCCGACAACAGATAAAAACGCTTCTCTAAAAGACGGAATACGGTTAGCCATTCAAAACATGAAAGAAAAACTCGAAACCATTAACAACGAGAGTGTTAGTTTAGGATATGACGATCTGGATGCCGCGTTAGACGGAGGCATTAAAAAGGGTACCTTTGCTATTGCCGCGGCGAGACCTGGCATGGGAAAAACAATTTGGATGTTAAATATTTCCATTGAAGCCGCTAAAAAAGGGTCAAAAGTGTTGTTTGTTTCCATTGAAATGAGCCTCCTGCAATGCTTCCAGCGTCTGTTATCAAAAGTATCAGGGGTGTCGGGCAAACGAATTCAACAACCGAAAGAAATGAGTCGGGAGGAATGGAGCGCTCTTGAAAAGGCTGCCACGTCGATTGCCGAGACTAAGGAGGACCGTTTATGGATCGAAGAACGAACCGAAATCACGGTCCCTCAGCTTGAACGTCTGATTCGACATTACAAGAAAAAACATAATATAGATGCGGTGTTTGTGGATTATGCGCAAATCATGCTCACAAAAGAAGGAAATGAACCCTCAGAAGAAAAGGACTACTCTCAAATATCAGGAGGACTCAGAAGAGCGGCTAAAAATCAATATGTAGCGATCGTGGTCGGAAGTCAATTAAGCCGAGATGTCGAAAAAAGGCAGGATCATCGTCCCATCATGGCGGACATTCGCAACTCTGGAGCCTTCGAACAGGACGCTGCTTATGTTTTTGGATTGTATCGGGATGAACATTACAACAAAGAAACGACCGAAAAACCAGGGATCCTTGAGATCATTTTCTTGAAAAACCGCTTTGGTACAAATGGCATTACACTTGAACACCGATACGATCTTGACAAACAAACCATTTATACACAATCCGATAAAATGGTCGCCTAATGGTATAAAAGCTTTTCTCACTATCTACTATAATACGGTAGATAGTTTTTTAATAAGAGAGGTGAATAATATGGAAGGCATTACGATGACTGTAAGAGAATCATTGGTACAGGTAACCTATGATGGCAGGTTCCTTGTTGTCGATTTTCCTTTTGATCAAAAACTTGTCAATACGATCAAAAGTGTTAAGGGATCCGTATGGAACAAGCGGATATCAAAAAAGTGGACCGTGCCAAAGGGAAGCCATAAGCAACTGGCGCAAGCGTTCCAAAGTGACATTCGTTGGAAAACAAAAGAAGAAATAAACAAAAGCGCCTCGACTCTAAAATTCGATGAGGAAACCCTTGAGGACGTCTTGAGTCGGGTTCCATCCCCTATTGAAACTCCTTTTTTAAAACTGGAACCCTTTGAATTCCAAAAACTTATGATTGGGTGGGGCGCCACACCCAAAGGAAAGAAAACAAAGATTTACGGAGGGTTATTGGCTGATTTAATGGGACTTGGAAAGACCCTTCAAGCTATTGGGCTGGCAGGATACCTGAAATACTCGCCTCCTGAGGAGCTCGATCCGATCAAACGTGTTCTCATCATTTGCCCAGCATCGTTGAAGATCCAATGGGGAGAAGAAATCGAAAAGTTCACAGACGAGTCGTACATGATCATTGATGGAGGAAACGCCACAACAAAAAAGAAAGCGTTTGAAAAGCGCATGGAACAATATAAACGCGTACAAGAAGAGGAAATTTTCTTCACAATTGTCAATTACGAGCTTTTGAGAGAAAAAGAACGGCTAGGGAAAGAGAAAGTGAGGAAAGGGTACAAGGTTGAAAATAAAATTGTTTTTGGTGATTATATTGATTTGAACGCGGTTCTTGATAATGAGTATGACATGATTATCATAGATGAAGCACACCGTATGAAGAATCCAAAATCAGAAACGACTAAAGTGATACAGAAAATTCAACACCCTTCTGTCCGCCTATTAATGACAGGAACTCCTATTGATAAAGATTTGCCAAACATTTTCCCTCTACTCGATTATTTGTCACCTGATATCCTGGCTGATTCCTCCCTGTCGTTTGAAGAACGAAAAAACATGTTTGAGGACCAATTCCTCGTCATGGGATGGAACTCGTTTGCCCTTAAAAATTCAGGTGGGAAACTAAATCCTGAATTTCTTGAGCCCGTAGATGTCAAGAACCTGGCTTTGTTAAACAAAAAAATCAGTCCATTCAAATTACGACGTCTCACAGAAGACGTAAGTGATGAAATGCCTGAGGCAATAGGGGCGAACAAACCGATTATAGTTGGCTGGGATCAGGATCAAGAGGCCATATACAAATTCTTTCTGACCAAATTCAAAGAAACGATGGAGATGCTCCATGAAGCGAAAACAGAGGAAGAAGCAGAAAGAGCGAAGGCTGAAAA
Organism: Pontibacillus sp. ALD_SL1; assembly: GCF_017355605.1. Lineage (NCBI taxonomy): Bacteria > Bacillati > Bacillota > Bacilli > Caryophanales > Bacillaceae > Pontibacillus > Pontibacillus sp. ALD_SL1. The sequence continues at coordinate 306,915 of NZ_CP062975.1, read as the reverse complement.
ACATGCGATGCTCCTGTATATGGCAGAAGCATGCGACACACCTGAACTCATCTTCCATTCCTTAAGCCCGCTCCCATTCAGAAAGTTGAGAGAGATGAAAAAGTACAGAACTCTGGCTGATGTTTTGTGGTCTATTACGAAAGAACTTCGAAAACTGACGGAGATTCAAAAACAGCACCGTGATACCCATGGAAAAAATGACCCAATCGTAGATCATCGTATCCAGGAACTTCATAGTGAGCGTCACCAAACATTAGCATCCTTGACGTTTTCCTCACCGAAATTGGAACGGATCAAAGACATCGTAAACAATGTGGTTGTCGAAAACGGAGAAAAGATTGTGATCTTCACCTTTTATGAACGAATGGCCCAAATACTGCACCGTGAACTCGACAAACATTTGAATACGCACAAGAACGGAAAACGAAAAAAAGAAACGACGGGCATTAAATTATATACTGGAAAAACAGATAAAGGGTGCGCGTGGAAAACGAAACTTCAGGAGGAAAAGAAAGACGCAAGAAACCTTTCCTGTCTGGATTGTCCGTTAAAGACTTCCTGTAACAGCCAGACGAAGAGCGCCTGGCACTTTCAAAATGATCCTGAAACCAAGGTGATTATTGCGAACGACGCCGCTAATTACGGTGTAAACCTTCACAAAGGGTCGCACTTAATTAATGTTGATCTGCCGCATTCTTATTCTGTTTTCGTTCAGCGAAATGGACGCATCAGACGCTTGGGATCAGAACATAAGCTCGTCACCATTCACAACATCCTGACGCAGAACAGTCTTGAAGTCGCGAAGTTTCAAACCCTGTTCAAACAAAAGGACATTCAGGATACAATCGTTGAAAATAGCGACGAACAGCAAAAGTTTTTGGAAGACGCATTGGAACAGTTTGTCATACATGAAAAGACCCCTCTCTAAGAGGGGTCTTTGTCCTTTGGTTGATCAAGATATCCTATGACATCTAACAGTTCAAGTAAGTGCGGGTCTTCTTCCTGGACTTTGATGGTGTTCATCGCCCTGTAACCCATCCTATCACTCCTTCCTCCCGTAATCTGACAGTACTTCGCACTGGTGTTATCATAAACATATACCCACTCCAAATAAATTGCAAACCTTTTCATCATAAAGAAAAAGATTCGTTTCTTGTACCCAGGAAAACATTGTCGAGCATTTATGGGACTAGGTCTCTGTAACTACTGGAGCTGCCGAAAAAAAAGGACCCATCGTGGGCCCTTTTTTGATTATATTAAATTATTCCATAAATAGCCAGCTATTCCGATGATACTCCCCATCAAAATGATTTGTTCCAAAAAGCTGCCTGTTGTGTATATAGGAATACGTATGCGTTTTTTTGAGGATTTCCAGAAGAACCAAAGCAAGGGAACCCCTGTTTTAGAAAATAAATCTCCTATGATATGCCCTGTTACGCCTAATGCCAGTCCCCACAAAAACGCATGACCCTCTATAAGCGCCCAAATGAGAAAAGCAGCCATCATCAAGAAACTGTGTGTAATCCCCCGATGTTTAAAAATTTTCTTAATCATATGCGGGATAATCGGCACGCGTTGCCCGATATACGATTTAGGTTCATCAATGTCTGGCAAAAGCGCTCCAAGCATAACACCACTGTATAACAAAAGCGTATGATCTCCTCCAAGAACGTCAACCAATGCCAAACTTCCGAGCACAGACGTGGCCACATGCGTCTTAGCTAACATACGTTCCCCTCCTTTTTTCCCAGTTTAACACAGGATTTGTTCTATACACCAAACTAGCTCATAAACTAATAGGGATTGAAACCCTAAAAAAGAGAGGAAGTTATAAGATGTTTAAAGTAGAAAACATTGGCAGTGATCGCATTCGTTTTACGTCAGCCAGTCCGTCTGTTGTGGAGGTTATGCTTGTCGACGGGAAAATGTTTGTGCACAGTGAACCAATTAAAGCCAAAGCACAAGCTCCAGTTTCGCCACAGGCACAACCTGCCACAAAGGACGAAAAAGTTAGTTAACCTGCTTTTATAGCAGGTTTTTCTATGCTGATAACACGAAAAAAGGTCGGGATATTATGAAAGCACTAGACATTGCTAAAACGATTCAGATGTATTACGACGAACGAAAAGACAGGAAAGAAAAAGAAGAGATTATTCGCTCGGTCATTCGCGACAAAGCTGAGGAAGCATCCATCGATTCTCGCGTAATCGGAGGAATGAAACTTCGTTTTTATCGTCATGTAGACTGGACGTGGGACGAATCAAAAGTTAATGAGGAGGCTATGGATATGGGCGTCCTTCATTTGGTGAAATCTGTTGACTCCCATTCATCCAAACGTTTTGTGTTGGATCCATTCAAGAAACCAGTCACCCTTTATCCAAAACCGTATTCGAAGTCGTCCTCATCAAAGGAAGAGGAAGAAAGAAAGTCACAAGAGAAAGAAGACTTTCTTAAATCTTTACAAAACGAGACGCTTGAGAACCTTGTCAGAATGTTTCAAGAGAATCACACAGAGAAGAAACGTCTTGATGAGGAGTATGAAACACACAAAAAAGCTCTAGCTCAAGCGATGAGAGAAGAAGGGGAACAAGTTGTCCAATGCTCCGATACCTTTTATTTTAAAATGACGAAAGAACCAGCTGATTATCGGTATAGTGATATGCTTCACGGAAACGTACTGAAAAAATTCGTGTTCGTGTATCGAGAGAATCAAGATCAACTTCTGGAGGGCTTGGATTACAACACCAAAAAGCCATTTCGCTTCAAAGAAGAGGATCAGTTCGATGGACACACCCTTCGGTACCGCAACGGGTTATTGACCCTGGACAACGTACCACTTGTAATCGAACCGATTAAAGACGTAAAAGGTGTCTTTTCTAGAGCCGATAAAAAAGCGTTTCAGGAGCAAGTGTTTTTAGTAGCTTCTGGGCAGGTGCCCGTAAATGGGGTATTGTTTTTACAGTCTTTACCTACGTCCACCAGCAAAATGGAAAAACTTATCGAAAAAGAATACTTCGAACCAAACGTTCTTAAGAAATGGAGACACATTCAGAAGGAAGAAGATCTGTCCATTCGCTTTGAAATCGTGGATGAGAAGGTGAGCAACGAAAGGCACGCCATGTTTGCATCGAAACAACAGCGCCTTTCAAAACAATACCGACTCAAAAAAGAGCGTCAAAAAACGTATTTGAGAAAAAGTTTATGAGTTATCACAGTCAGGCCTAGGGGCCTGGCTTTTTGTTTTCCGCAATGAGTAGAGGGTTTTCCATCCTTTTCTTCAATAGCTTTAGAGAGTTTATATTAAGAAGAGGTGAAAAAAGGTGAAGAAAATTACGATACTAACCCTGCTCATTGCACTATGCTTAACTTCTCCTGTTTATGCAAAAACGGAGCCCCCGACCATTCAATCAAAAGCTGCCATTCTGATGAACGCAAATAACGGAAAAATCCTTTACAGTCATAAGGAAAATGATGTTTTCGACGCTGCCAGCCTAACCAAAATCATGTCTCTACATTTGGGGTTTGATGCGATTTCAAAAGGCGATATGAAAGAAGATGAACTCATAACAGCCAGCCGCAAGGCAAACAACACAGGCGGCAGCAAGATGTGGATAGAAGCGGGTCAGACTTACCCTGCCATTGAAATCCTAAAAGGAATCACCATCGTTTCAGGGAACGACGCGTCGGTTGCTCTTGCTGAACATATGAGCGGGAGCACGGAAGCCTTTGTTACAGAGATGAACCAAAAAGCTAAGGAACTAGGGATGGATCAAACGAACTTCATTACCCCTCACGGTCTCGGAGAAGACAAAACAACAGCTTCTGATTTATCCAAATTGGCATACAGTTATATCAGCCACCACTCCGATCGTTTAGCCATTCACAGTGAAGCTCAATACAGCACGAAAGATCGGCTAGTAGGCGAAATTGTTCAATACAACCAAAACCCTCTTATTATTAACAAATATGAAGGGGCCGATGGTTTAAAAACGGGATTCATTAACGGGCTGTTCAATTTTGTTGGAACCGCAAAACGAGACGGACTTCGTTTAATCGTGGTGACCCTTGGGGCAGAAAACGCTTCAGCGCGATACCAGGATGCAACCCGTTTACTGAATTACGGTTTCAATCAATATGAAACGGTTTCATTCGGAACACAGGGAGACCCCGTGGTCGATCTTACCGTATACAAGGCCAAAGACAGCTTAGCTACAAATGTTGTGCTTGAAAGTGATCTTAGCTTGGTTGCTCATGTGGATGACGTGGACCAAATCGAAGTAACAGACGATGTTCCTGACTTTATTACAGCTCCAAGAGAGATTGGAGAAGTGATTGGTAAACGAATCGTGAAGCTGGGGGATGAAACCTACACAGCTAACATAGTTATGACAGAAAATCTTGAAAAAGCAGGGTTCTGGAGATCTATATTTGATACGGTCTCCATGGTATTTGCGAAAATCCTTTCTTTCATTTTCGGGTAAATAAAAAAAATGGTGAAGCTTACGAGCTCCATCATTTTTTATCGAATACATAAACGAAGGAAATCTAAAGTTTCTCACATATGTTTAGAAGAGGAGGTGCATGAGAATGCGCAAATTGGATAGGTGGACCAATATCTTTCTTATCCTAATGGCTTTATTTATTGGACTGGCCCTATGGAACTTTTTCCAACCTGAAAAAGAGAAGGGGGAATCATTCACGGTCAAAACGATGACGGATAAACCATTCGTTTTAACGGAACAACCGCTGGTTGGAAACAAAGATGCAAAGATCCGTTTTGTTGAATTCGGGGACTACAATTGCTCTCATTGTCAGCGATGGGATGAAGAAATCTTCCCCATCCTGGAAGAGAAGTATATCGATTCAGGTCTCGCGTCTTTCCGTTTCGTTCACTTTCCAGTTGTAAATGCCACGACCACATCGTTTTATGCGGCCATGGCTTCCGAATGGGTGTGGGAAAACCACAGGGATCAATACTGGGAATTCCATCACGACTTGTATCAGGCGGCCAAAGGGTTTCGCACACTCAGTTTCGACTACCTCGCCACACAAGCTTCAGATCTAACGGGCGAGGCGAAAGAAGCCATTTTGCCAAAACTTAAAGATGAAAAATATATGGATAACGTGCTGGCGGATAAGCAGTACGCCATCGAAAACGGGATCGCCGCCACACCTACATTAATGATTAACGGAAAAGTGATTGAAAATGCATTTGATTTAGAAGAGATCGATCGCGTGATTAAGGAGAGTACACAAAGTGAATAGGTTAGGAATTGCAGCTTTTATTGCTCTGACAGCCATGATAGGGAGTCTTTATTTCAGCATAATTAAAGGATACACACCTTGTACATTTTGCTGGGTTCAGCGTATTTTAATGTACCCTCTTCCCTGGTTACTCGGAGCGGCTTTCTTCTTTAAAGACAAAGAGATCGTTCGTTATGTGATCCCGATGTCGATACTGGGTTTTCTCATCTCTGCCTTTCACTATACCCAACAAAAGTTTCTGTTGTTCGGAGAAAGCTGTCAGTCTCTTGTTCCGTGCAGTACGATCTACATTGATTGGCTCGGGTTTATCACCATCCCGTTTTTATCGATGACGGCATTCCTGCTTATTCTTGCTACACTCCTGATTGGCAAATCTTCAACAGACTGAATCAATTATTGATGCTGTATATGAGTCAATGTAAGATTCAATAAAGCACCATTCAAAGACGCAATCATGGACTCAAAAAGCCTCGTCATCTGACGAGGCTTTTTCTTATATGGCAACAGGAAGTTTAATAGCAGGATGAGGATCGTAACCTTGCAGGGAAATATCCTCTGGTCCGAAATCTATGACGCGCTTAATCTCTTTGTTTAAGACCAGTGTCGGAAGTTCTCTTGGTTCTCGTTCCAGCTGAGGTTGCAAAAGATCCAGATGGTTGTTGTACACATGAGCATCCCCGAACGTGTGAATGAACTTTCCGACCTCTAATTCACACTCATGCGCGACGAGGTGGGTCAAGAGGGCGTAGGAAGCAATGTTAAAGGCAACACCAAGCCCCCAGTCCGCTGATCGCTGATACATTTTACAACTCAGTTCATTGTTCGCCACATAGAATTGGAAAAAGGAATGACAAGGCGGAAGGGCCTGCTTATGAACTTCTCCAGGATTGAACGTAACGACAAGCAAACGACGGCTGTCTGGATTGTTTTTAATCTGATCAATAACATCCAAAAGTTGGTCGATCCGAAATCCATCCGACGTTTTCCAGCTTCTCCACTGCTCTCCGTAAACACTTCCAAGTTCGCCCCAAACCGATGCGAACAGGGCATCTTCTTTTATGCGTTTGGAGAAACGTTTCATCTCTTTTTCAACATCTTCGAAAAAGAGAGAATCTGTCAGACGACGCGACTTCCAATTCTCGCGAGGTAACACACCATCATATTCAGGAGACTCAAACCATTTCTCGAACGCCCATTCATCCCATATATGAACATTTCGGTCAACGAGATATTTAATATTGGTATCTCCTGATATAAACCAAAGCAATTCCGTTTTAATAAGACGAAATGGTACCTTTTTGGTGGTTATAAGAGGGAACCCTTGTTTCAAATCAAACACCATTTGAGGTTCTCCGAACAAGCTGATCGTACCTGTCCCTGTGCGGTCCCCCTTTTGAGTTCCTTCTTCTTGAATTCGTTTCAACCAATCCAAATACTGTACATCTACATGTTGTACCATAACGATCCCTCCTGTTTGTTTTTCACAGTATAACACCTTTTTTAATGTATACCGTCACATATTCGTTTTTTGATGCATACGATAAAGAAGAAAGGGCGTGCAGGAATGAAATTTATTAACGAAAATGGAACACTGACCTTAAAAAAAGAGAGACCCGCTCTTCAGCCGAAGCGGGTCGCGAAGACAGGGGTGATCCTGTTCACCATAGCTTTATTCTGGGCTAGTCTTGGAATGTTTGGGATGGAACAGCTTGTTTTCTGGGGATTTGAAGCACTTGAACATATCGGGTTAGGCCCTTATTTTGAACCTCTGTTTAAAACTGTCGGTCATGTTGTTTCGGTGTAAGGGCGTTCACCCGAACCCCTAACAATCGGTAAATATGCTCTTCTAACAAGCGGGGATCTCCGCTTGTTATATACATATCCTCCCGCTTTTCAGGCTGATATAAAAGAGGCGGGAGCTGCCCTACCATTTCTTTGGCTGGATCAATCAAATCCACATGACACCCAAGTACGCGTTGAATAACAGGAGCAATGATAGGGAAATGCGTACACCCAAGAACCAATGCCTGTATGGGGGAAGTTTGAAGAGGATAAAGGGCTCTTGATACCTCATCATACAAAACCTCCTCGGGTGCACATTCCTCAATGGCTTTCACAAACGTAGGGCAGGCAAGAGGATACATCCTTTTAGAAGGATGAAGCAACGAACGATGGACACCCGTATCGATCGTTTTTGTGGTTGCAATGACCCCGATTTGATCATAGAAACCTTCATTCAAACTCTTCATAACAGGATGCAATATACTGATAACGGGGAATGGACACTTTTCTTTAAGTTCATCGATTAAAAAGGATGCCACGGTGTTACAGGCTACAACGAGCACCTTTATAGGCTCTTCGCTGATCACACGGAGCATTTCTGATACCCGTTCTCTGATCATGGATTCTTCCTGATCTCCGTATGGGCAATACGCCTGGTCCCCAAAGTAAAGAGTGGGATAATGCGGAAATCTTCGTTTAATCTCTTTTAGTACCGTAAGCCCCCCAACGCCTGAATCTATCACACCGATATAGGTCATGTTATTTCCTTCCTTTACGAACGTTTATCTTATATTTGCAGAAAAGAAAAGGAATCTCCTACATGGAATCCAATCTATATAAGATAAAGGAGGGAAGTTATGAAACTTTTTTTTCGCACTTTGTTGGTGCTTGTTATGAGCATAACCTTTTTCACATCTCCTGCTGATGCCGCGGATGAGAATACGTACCTTAACAACAACGGTTCGTTTACCGTTGTATATCCAACAGGAAACAAGTCTACATTAGCCACGACCCCTTCTGCACTCATGAAAATCGGTGAGGAGTATATCAGACGAACAAAAGGCAGGAACCATCACTATTACCGTTTAGTTGAGGGGAAAGACCCTGTTTATGCCTTTACATATGATGTGCCGTATACAATTATAAATTTAAATCAGCCTTCTTCTCTGTCAGGAAATGACATCGACATTAATATCCTGCTTAAGTCGAGCAGCAGTCCCTTATATAGTTGGGGTCACTCCTTCAAAAAGGCAGAGGAAGAATACGGGATAAACGCTTTATACCTTATGTCCCACGCAGCGCTTGAAACAGGGTGGGGGAAATCGGATATTGCTACTGATAAAAACAACTTATTTGGCTTTAAAGCCTATGACTGGGATCCTTATAACAACGCCGCCCCTTTCGCGAACTTCGAGGATTCGATCCTATATGTTGCGAAATATGTAAAAGAGAACTATCTGACAGAAGGAGGCATCTATTATCACGGTCCTCATTTGAAAGGAATGAATACAAGGTATGCCACAGACCCCTTATGGTCAGATAAAATTGCAAGCATTATGAATCGTTTTATTCCTTGGGATTGTACAGACTGCTTCTACACAAAATCAGATGGGTTGTACGTCAAAAAAATGGCGGGAGAACAAAAAATCTCATCGGAAAAGCCTTGGCACTTCTTTGATGGGGTAATGTACCAAAGAATCGGAGATGTGTTCGTGGAGCAGGAAACAAATCGGTTCGCAGCAATGGTAGAAGAACCGTTCTCATCTCTTACATCAGACGAAAACCTCTATCAGAACGCAACCACATCGGACCTTGTGTTTAAAGCCGTTCCAAAAGATACGTCACCGTCTGTTTATAAAGAAGCAGACGTTTCCTCAGAAGAAATCACCACACTCGAACCTGGAACCGTTTTTGTCGTACGTGAAGAAACCGATACGATGATGAAACTCATGCTTCAGGATAAAACCTATGGCTGGATTAAAAAGAGTGACACTTATTAAAAAAGACGTACCCAAATGGGTGCGTCTTTTATGATTTTACATATCGTTGATTGGATACGTCTAACCCGACCGATATATTCCACGCTTTTTGGAGCATTGGAATTTTTTCGGGAGGGGAATACTGGTGAAAGCAGGTCACTTTTTTCTTGCTTACTCTCTTAATTTGCTCAAGGGAGCAATTTGACTTTCTCAATAAACCACCATCCCCCGCATCATAGATAACGTGAGTGGGCAGTTTTCGTTTCATTTTTGATGTGACAATCGCGACAATGAAACTGTCGCTATATTCTTTTAAGACAACAGCTGGGCGTCTGCCACCTTGCTCACTCCCAACAAAATCTCCTCCGAGGTCCACATTGACGAGCTGTGCTTGTTGGAATGAAAATTCTCGGCGTAAAGCTTCGTCAACGAGCTCCGTCTCTTCCTCCGTAATACGTCCGATCGTTTTCAGGACTCGTTCCTTTGCGATCGTTCGGATCCGTCCCAGATGCAGGAATCCTTCTTGAAGTTTTACAATCCCTTCCTCATCATCTTTTACGAGGTCTGCCACAATGATCGTTGGAGAGTTGCGATTGCCGATATCATTTTGGACAATAAGCCCTTTTCGGTTTTCCTCTCCCCATGAATAGTCAACGAGGTCCCCTCTCTTTAAATAACGCAACGTCTGCTGGTGAAGCTGGTCTGCACATTCATCTTTAAGTTCTCCGATGATGGTTTTGACCTCTCCTTTTTCTGGTTTCATCGATAGGACCATTCCTGTATCATCAGTAAGTATTATTGCTGTGTCTGCTTCTTTGTGATGGTGTTCTGTCGTAATCGTTAATACAGGATAAAATAAACATGCTCCTAACGAAACGCCATGTTTCTCGTGTCCTCCAGAAACCGTGTACACGACAACACTTCCTTTATTAAGCATGATGATTGCTCCCTTCCTAACTTTTGAGACAGTCTATCATGAGTTTTGGGAAATCCATCAAAAAAGGCTAAAAACCTAAGCTAACCTCAAGCCCCCTTTGGACTTTGGTGAAAACCGCGGGATTCTTGAGAGTGGAAATAGGTTTTTGTTTATGAAATGCACACTTAGGCAACGATTGAAGCTGCTCCATAAGCACCACGGTATCATGAGATAATCCCGTATCTCTTTTGGGAATCGGTACATGAACGGGCAAGCTGCTCTTTATTTTGGTGGATAAACAAGCAACGACCACTTCTTCTTCATCTACCCTTATGACCAAAACAGGTCTCCGCCCATTCTGTTCACGGCCAACGACATTAGAAAAACAATAGAAGTAAATTTCGCCAATATTCATTAGACATCACCTACTGTATGTATACACACAGGCAAACGTCGGCATACCATTTTTGTCGTTTTCATAGCAAAGAGCCAAGGGAAATCCCTTGGCTCTTTGCTTATCTCACATAAACAGCATTGTCACGAATGCCGACATGCATTTCTTTTGGTTGTTCATCCTGCTCAATCATCTTATCAGCAATCAGATCTTTTACCGCATCGATTTCCCTTCGCAACGTTCTGGCCCCATATTCTGGATCGTGCCCCTTTTGGGCGATGTACTCAATGAATTTTTTAGAGAACTTTAGTAAAACGCCACTTTCTCTTCCAAGCTCTGATAAATCTTCAAGCATTTTTTCGGCAATGTCGATCATAATAGGCTCCGATAATTTATTGAACATTAAAATGCCGTCGAGTCGGTTTAAGAATTCAGGTCGAAACATTTCCTTCAACTTTTTATGGATCTGTTCTTCCAGGTTTCGCTCCTGTTCATCCTGACCAGCAAATCCTAAGCTCTGCTTTGAGTTCGCATACAATTCACTGCCTGCATTGCTTGTTAAAAGAAAAATCGCGTTTCGACCAGACACTTTTCGCCCCTTTGCATCCGTGATATGTCCGTCTTCAAACAAATGCAGCAATAAATTGAATACATCAGGATGCGCTTTTTCAGCTTCGTCTAATAAAACAAGCGAATACGGTTTTCGTCGAAGTGCTTTCGTGAGTTCTCCTTCTTCATCATGACCAATGTACCCTGGAGGGGAACCGATCAGGCGACTCACACTGTGTTTTTCCATAAATTCAGACATATCGATTCGAATCATGTGTTCATCAGATCCGTAAACAAGGGAGGCTAACTGTTTGGCAAGTTCTGTTTTTCCAACGCCTGTCGGACCAACCGACAAAAATACACCAACGGGACGCTTGGGATCTTTTAATCCAACTTTATTCCTGCGGATCGCCTTCGAAATGGATTCAACGGCGCCATCCTGCCCTTTAACATGCACTTTTAAATCGTCTTCAAGTGTCTTTAGTTTCACTTTCTCTTCTGCATTCAACTTCGAAACAGGAATGCCTGTCCACTCTCCTACAATAAAAGCCACATCTTCCCGACCAACGGATGCTTCTTGAGGCCTCTTGTTTCCATCATTTTGAGCTGCTTCGTCAAGGTCTTTTTGTAAGGATTCACCCTCGGCGACCAGCTGTTTAGCGAGACTGAAATCCTGCTCTAAATAAGCTTTCATTTTTTCTTGTTTAAGGTCTCGGGTTTTCTTTTCCATTTGTAAAACATTTTCTGATTTGCTGGTTAATTGCAGTTTTTTATTCGCACATGCCTCATCCATAAGATCAATGGCTTTATCAGGAAGAAAACGATCCGCTACATACTTTACTGCCATTTCAACAGCTGTCTCAACAGCTTCATCCTTAATGACAACACCGTGATGGGCTTCGTAATACTTTCTGACTCCCTGAAGAATCTCAACAGCTTCCTCCTGAGAGGGCTCTTCCACCAGCACACGTTGAAACCTTCTTTCTAAAGCGGGATCTTTCTCAATATACTTACGATATTCATCGAGTGTGGTTGCACCTAACATCTGAATTTTTCCTCGTGATAGGGAAGGCTTCAAAATATTCGATGCATCAACGGCTCCCTCTGCTCCACCTGCACCTACAATCGTATGAATCTCGTCAACGAAGAGGATAATGTTCCCAGCTTCTTCTACTTCCTCGACAATCTTTTTCATACGGTCTTCAAATTCACCACGATACTTTGTTCCTGCGACAAGAGCTCCCATACTTAACGTATAAATCTCTTTATCTAACAGACCATCTGGAACGGACTTCTCTACGATTCGTTGGGCAAGACCTTCTACAATAGCGGTTTTCCCAACCCCTGGTTCCCCCACCAATACAGGATTGTTTTTCCCCCGACGGCTTAAAACGCGGATGGTTTTTTCAATTTCTTGCTGACGACCCACAACAGGATCCAATTCACTACGCATAGCCTGTTCGGTCATATTTTTCCCGTGCGCATCCAAATTTGGTGTGTTTTTTCCTCTTCGTGCAGGCAAAGCAGGTAGCTGTTCCTCTTGCTGACCCTGGTGACCCTCTTCTGTGGAGTCAAAGCTGTCAATCACCTCACGAATAAATTTCACACCCAATTCATCGACAGGAGGCAACTTGCCTTTTTTGACTTGTTCTTTATAACAACGCCAGCAAATTGATAGGTTTTCTTCGTTTTCAAGTGAAAGATTTAACACAACAAACCTTGAATCACATTTGTGACAATATTTAAGTGGTTCCATGGATGTAACCCCCATTTCTTTTTATAAGGACGTGATAGCAATGGCAACAGTCGGGATCTCTTTGGCAACAACACTCCTCATTTATGTACTATATGATTTAGTGGAAAAAAGGGTAATTCCTATTCCTGTCCCACTACTTTGTTTTTTCACCCTCTACGTAGGGCTTGTGAGCGTGCTGCTAGACCCGATTTCACACCCCTTGATTTGGCTAGCATTTTGCTTCCTTCTTTATAGCGTGCTGGATGATCTTGTCACCCAAACGCTGTATAGCGAAGGGTTGGTTATCGCGGCATTTCTTTTCTTCTTGATAGGACAAAAGGTGGATTCCTTATTATTTGCTTGCCTCTTTTTTGCCGTTTTCCTTGTTTTCGTTAAATGGTTAGAGAAAAACACAGAGGAAACCCTTATCGGGGAAGGGGATCTTTATGCGTTTTTAGCTTTAATGATATGGCTTGATCCTTCTCAATATGGTGCGTTTTTCTTATGTAGCCTGTTGCTGGTTTATCCTGTTGCCACATGGGTCTATGTCAAAGGCGGGATCAGTCACATTGGGTTTGTTCCTTATATCGTGATGGGGGCGTGTCTGGTAGGTGAAGGGGAAATGATTCTTACGCTATGGCCGTATTTGTTTGGTGTAACAAGCTTATCAATGGTGATCTTTCTGTTTTTTGCCATCAGAAAAGCGCGGAAGAAAAGGAAGGGGTAATCCTGAGCCTTAAGGGGTACTCTGGGTTATGCTTGATAGAATTTTCCGATCAAAAAAAGCTGACTCTCGTCAGCGACTTACTCACTCTTTTTTATCATTTTTTTCCGAGTGTAACGTCTTTCGTTCAATACCGTATGGTTCAACCAAACCATTAACCCCTTCTAAAGCAGCCGTCATTCGTTGTGCATCTTGTTGTTTGTATGTCTCGACTAACACATCCACACTCTTTTGTTGCTCTCGATACAGCAAGGGAAGAAAATGCTTTTGTTGTTCCATCCGTTCATCAATGAGAGATAAGTATATTTTTTTCAGTTCAACCATGTCATAAGGGGCAGAGGTGTTTTTTAATTGATCATACAGTTGTTGCTGCATGGCGAGGATGCGTTTGACCTCATCCGCTTTCACAACAAATTCTTCAGTCGACGACAAATGTTCAAAAAGCCCTTGATCTAATTGTTCTGAAGCTTCCACTAGAGGGGCACTTTCTTCAAGATACTGCTCGATGGCCTCTTGTTTAGAGGGAACAAATGGCACATCACAGGCTGTTAAAAACACCAGAAAGAAAACGATTCCGAGTCTAAGCATGCATTCCCCCTCCTTTTTTTGTCTTATAAGGATTTTCCTTTCATTGTCAAAGGAAGGAAGTTTTTATATTTTTTTGCCATCCCTGAAAAGGACTTTTCTTTTAAGTTCCCAATTAAACTAGCGAACATAAAATTACATAACCTTTGGAGGGAAACAAAAATGGCAACTTTAAAAGTAAAAAACGACACAAAAGTAAACAAATTAGCGGGTTCTATCGCTGAGTATCTTCGCGCAGGTGAACCTGTTGAACTTCATGCCATCGGAGCAGGGTCTGTGAACCAGGCTGTTAAAGGACTGGCAACAGCGCGAGGCTATGTAGCTTCAAACGGCATTGATTTTGTTGTTGTTCCTGCATTCATGGATATCAAAATCGATGATGAAGACCGTACAGCTATGCGTTTAATCGTAAAATACTAATCCCACAAATAAAGCAAGCCCAAGTATCTGGGCTTGCTTTTTTTATTCTTCAAGTTCTGAAGCATGTTGATCAACGTCAAGCGGGCTTTCGTTCAAAGCTTCTTCAACAGCTATTTCTTCTTTGTGTGTTTTAAACTCTCTTGATAACTGCTTCATGGCAAATGATAAAACAGGGTGTTCCTCATCATCCATGATTTGTTTTGCTGTATCGAGATCTTCGTACTCGAATAAAATATCGCGTAATTTAACATGAGGGTAACTATCATGCGATTCAGGCAGGGCGAGATAAGGGAGCATGCCTTGAATCATTTTTTTGTATTTCATTTCTTTTTCTTTAAAGCGTAAAACCCATTCTCGTTCCTTTTCCTTATAAGATTCAATAATTCGTTGGGTAGCTACATTCTTAAATTCCTCTGCTTCTTCTTCTGAGAAGACATCAATCAAATTCACATACCTGCTGCGAAGAAACGCTTTGTTAATGCCTCGGATAAGCGCTTGGTTTTGTTTGTATTTCCCTGAAGCATAAGCGATATTTGTGTTGATATCGTCCGCTTCGCCACCAGCAAATGATTTTTCCCCGTCAGGAAATTCGATTGTGACAAGATACGCATACCCTTTGTTGTTGTCCTGTCCGCGGGGGCGGTCCTCAAGTTTTGGTTCCAACAGTTCTCCGCCCATCCAGTGAAGCAATTTCAATATGCCGCGATGGTTGATCATGGGAAGACCTGAATCCTCATAGAACCCTATATATTTTTTAACATCCCCAAGCACCGCTTCAACCGTTGACGTGTCTGTTACACGGAAGGCTCCATCTTTCCCTTTTTCACCCTGTCGGACTTCGTGCTCTAATAACACCTGGACCTCTTCTTGCTCATAAAGATCGAATGTCATTTTTTTATTCTCCTTTTGGTGTCCAACTTAAAATTTATGATAAACAGAACAAACGATAATCTCGTTAGTTAAAGGAATGTACTTTCCTTTATTAAATGTATTACAGAAGGAGGGGGAATATGTATATTAATGAGTTAAAGCAAACGTTAAGAAGCTTCATTAAACCCCATCGTGATAGACTCATCCCAAGTGATAAGCGCTTTTCCACCATGATCACGGGAGGGAGTGGAATTGGTAAGACTCAAAATGTACTTGAAGTGGCGAGTGAATTGGATATGATCTGCATCATTGTTCACGTGGCGCAATTAGAACCTGCTGATTTAGTTGGTATCCCAGTGCCATATGAAATCCGCCCTGGTGTTACGGTTCAGCGCTATGTGCTGCCAGGGTATTTGCCACATCCTCTTGTAAACGAAAAGGGAGAAAACGTGGTGAAACGGTTCGATGATGGAATCGAACGGGAATTGATTGATTGCGATTCCTTAGGGTCCAAAATTCGCAATCGCGTTTTGCTGGAACAAAAACACGGGAAAGAGTGGTCAAAACAAGTAAAAGGGGCCGTTCTTTTTCTGGATGAAATTAACCGAGCCAAAGGAGACGACACAAAAGAAGCTATATTTGAGCTGCCAGGCGATTACGCGCTGCACGAATACGAAGTTCCATCCTCCTGTGTCATCATCGCTGCCCAAAACCCTCCAACTAGCGAGTACAATGTAAACGATATGGACCAAGAAAAGGCATGGATGGACCGATTTATCCATCTGACAGCAGAAGCCCGTTACGATGATGCGCTCTCATATTTTCAAGACAGGGAAGCTCATCCTTCTATCCTTTCTTTTATCAAAGCCGACCAAAAAGCCTTGTTTGTTCCAGAGGAATCGTATGAATTACCTATTACGCGAACCCCGAGAAGCTGGGAACGGGTGAACACGCTATTGCAATTTGTAGAGTTACCAAAAGAAGATGCCATCAAAAGAGAAGTTTTCATCGGGATCCTCGGAAAAGAATATGGGCATTCGTTTACCAATCACCTGTCTAAATCCTTAACCACTGTCCCTTCAGCGAAAGAGATCCTCACAAATTACGAAAGCCACCGCCCCTTCGTCAATGAAACCACTTCCGACAGAAGAAACGACATTTTAAACCTGATGGGAGATGCCCTCATTGAACAACTTACCTCTGCGGAGGAAACGAATTCGATCTTCTACCGATATGCAGAAGAAGAGGATGTTGATGAAACGGGAGAACGCCCCGTATTCATCGGAGACCCCCTTCTTAGAGAAGACCGATTACATAACCTGTACGCATTTCTGATTGACCTTCCAAAGGCCATTCGTATGTCAAAATTTCAACAGTTAATTCGACTCCCTCATGTCTACACCCTCCTGAATGAAAAAGATGATCTATTCTTGAAACTTCTGGAGGATAACGGAGGCCACTCCTATGAACGATAACAGGGTGCACGAACTGATTCAGGATGATTTCCTGTCCCTTTTATTTCACCAACCTTTTTTCGGCCACCTCGTCACAGGTACGCTTCCTGTCATCAATTCAGACGTAGACGTAACAGGCGTAAGCCTTGTAAACGGGACGATCACACTCCATGTCAACAAGGAAACCTATCCGAAAATCCCTAAACCAACCCGCCTTTATTATCTCGTACATGAGCTTCTTCATATTATCCTGTGCCACCATCTTCCTCAGCCAGGAAAAGATCCCGCCCTATGGAATATCGCGACAGACCTAGCCGTGAACCAACTGATCGGAAAAGAAAAAGGGGTGATCGAACCCATATCTGCTACGTTTTCGGTTGAGACGTTTCAGGACCAGGGAATCCCGATGAAAGAAAACGAAACAGCTGAAATCTACTATGATATCCTAAAAGACCATTTCAAAAAGGATTCCCCTGACATGGAGCAACCCGAAAACCATCCTTCTCACACCCCTTGGAAAGAATCTACCTCATATTCTGAAAAAATAGGAAAAGAGGTGATCGAGGACCTCATTGATCAGGCTTATCATAAAAGCGAGGGGGCTGCCCCTGCTTACATTAAAGAGGCTGTTCAACAAAAAAAGGATGCTGTTGTGGATTGGCGGCACACCCTCCGACATTTTGCTTCCAACAAACGAAGCATCCATAAACGTTCTACATGGAAACGAAGAAACCGACGACTTGGGGACGGGGTGATGGGCAAAAGAAAAACGAAGGAACGCTCCGTCGTTGTTGCCATTGATACCTCTTTATCCATAACTGCTGAATGGCTTGATGCCTTCTGGGCAGAAATCTGCGCCATTTATAACGATGTTCACCATGTGGTCATTCTGGAATGTGACACAGAAGTTCATCGCATTTATCCTTATTCCAAAAGAACCCGTCCTGATGTTATGGGGAGGGGGGGAACAAATTTTACGCCAATATTTGAAACCATTGGTAAAAGCAAGCACCCTCTTTTACGAACAAAACCTGATGCCCTCATCATCCTGACGGACGGATACGGGCCCGCTCCCGATTCGTGCAGCATCCCGACCCTTTGGTGCCTTACCCCTGACGGACGAATCCCTTTTTCGTCCTCTTCAAGGAATCCGATACGATGGGGAAAAGTGGTTCGAATGATGTGAATCCCGTCTTCTGGCCAAAAAAGCATAAAAGGAACAGACTTCTGTTCCTTTTTTAATGGTTTTTGAACCCAAAGTCATCAAAAACTTCTAACCGAACCTTGCCTTTGACGTCAGATAGCGGGAATGGTCCGAAATTTCGGCTATCCGAACTGTAATTTCTGTTATCTCCGAGAACAAACACATGATCTTTAGGAACCGTGATCCTTCCGTAGTCCGTTATCATGTCTTCTTTGATATAAGGTTCCTCAACCCTTTCATCATTACGGAATAAAGAGCCGTCTTTTATTTCTATGATGTCTCCCTCAAGCCCTACAACACGCTTTATGATCTCTGTTCCATCTTCAATGGGCAGGATCACAACGTCCTTGTATTCCAAATCATGAATCCCCCATTTAACAGCCGCTACAAAGTCCCGATTCTGATACGAAGGTTCCATGGATTGCCCGCTAACCACATAAAATTGAAATAAAAACATTTTCAATAAAAAGGCAAGCAATAGGGCAGTAAGTATCGTGATCACCCAGTCGCGCAGTTCTTTCATACTCCCCCTCCTTTTTGATGTATTGATAGAAGAACAGGAAAAAACCTTCCTTTTTCTTTTCCGATTGGGTGCCTTTTGGTAATGTCCTGAAAAAGGAGGTGTCTCTTCATGGATATCGAATCTTGTTTAAAAAGAATGATCCAACAAGAATCGATAAAAGAAAAACAGTATATCCTTCTTTCTCTTTCCAAACACTCCAACCAACTCACACCTGTATCAGAAAACGATCGGGATGTTACCCCGTTAATCGTTCTATCAGGAGGAAATATTGTTCTTTATTACAATGACGAAGACATAGAAGATTACAGCCGATTTATATCCGACTACGAAAGCATCCTGATTGTCCTGCAACTTATTTTTAAAGAAGGGAAAGATCTTTTCCTTTACATCAATCAGGATGATCTTATGACACCCGCCGAGTTGTTTCAGCACATAGAAACCGCCATCCAAAACAATGATTATGATTCTTTTATGGAGTTTACGAACCAATTGAAAAAAAAGAGGTGACCTCATGAAAATTGCCGTCATTGGCCCGCACGATCTAACAGAGCTTGATCGTCATGAAATTCGTGAAAATATCGGTGATGCCTTTGAAAAAGGAAATGAAATTCACGTATTAGCGTATCGTTCTATCGAGAATGAAGTGTTTAAATACGTGTTGGAACGTGATTTAGAAGACGGGGAAAACTTCGCTCCTCGTTTGCATGTCTACACGCTTAAAGACCTGGAACGCCTTCACCCCAAACTAAAAGACCCCATCGATGTTCTGATGGAAAACGGGGCAAAACACACCTCATTTGGAATGAATGAGGCAATCGTAACGAGGAGCCCCTACACCATGGCCTGGAAGTCGATTATGGAAACGTGCGACTCTGTCATTAGTTTTTTCGATGCCAGCAACGAGGAAACGATCGGGAAACTTACCATTCCAATCGATGTGGCTAAATCGTTAGGGAAAAGAGGCGCTCTTTATCCTCTTCCTCGTATGGACGAATCCATGTTTTTGAAAGACGTGGACGAAAAGGTTCGAATCGTAGAATAAAAAACCTGCATAGAGCAGGTTTTTTATATTATTTGAAATAATTCACAATCCCGTCTCGAATCTCATCTGCAAACTGTTGTTGTACCGAAGGGTTTTTTAATTTATTTAACTCAACTGCATTCGACATGTATCCAAGTTCCACCAGAACAGAAGGCATGCTGTTTTTTCGGTTGACGTAATAATGCGTGCTGCCATCAAGACCGCGCGGACTTGATCCGACCACCGTCTTTAATTCATTCCAAATGCTTGTGGCGAGCTTTTGACTGCCAACGGGATCCCCGTTAACAGACCCTTCCTTGCAGTATTCTTCACTAAGATCACAAGGGAACTGATTATAGAAGAGCTCTGAACCATCTTGTAATGGGCTGCTATACCAATTGCTATGTACACTGACAAATATGTCTGCTCCGTATTCTGTCGCGACGTCCACGCGACACTGAAGTTCATCCTGTAAATCTCCAGCACCAGGATCACAGGATGTGTCCGCTGAACGCGTCATTACAACTGTGGCACCAAGATTTTTGAGATTCGTTTGTAGCATTTTCGAAACCGCCAGATTGATCGTTTTTTCTTTGGTCGCACCGTCTGACCCTATGGCGCCAGAATCCATTCCTCCATGACCTGGATCCACGACGATGACCTTACCAGAAAGAGCCAGATCGGTCTCAGGTTTTTCAGGAAGAGCTTCTTCTCCCACAATTAATACTTGTCCAGGGACGATGTGATTATTAACAATGCCGTTCCAGCTTACTAAATCAGCTTGCTGAATTCCAAAACGCTTGCTGATGGAATAAACGGTATCCCCTTTTTCAACCGTGTAAGTGGTTCCATTTTCAGGAGCGGGTGTTGGAGTAGGAGTAGGAGTTGGTTTTGGGGGAGGGGTTGGCTCTGGCTCGGGTTGTTTAATGGAGATGGTTTTCGTTTTGCTGTCATATTTAATAGACGAATCAAGGGACTGGCTCACAAAACGAATCGGCACAAATGTTCTTCCGCTCACTAGCGTCGCAGCTGTATCCATCTTTTCTGTTTTCCCGTTAATTTTCATGTATCGGCTGCCAAGCGTTAAGATAACGGAAGACGATCCATTCGTAATGGTAACCTGTTTTTTGGCACTTTCCCATTTTACTTTATAACCAAGCTCTTCAGATACGAAGCGTACAGGAACCATGGTGCGGTTGTCTTGATTTATGTAAGGTTTTTGATCAGGGAATTTTACCTTATCTCCGTCTACCACTACGGTCAGCAAACTCCCTGCCGTCGCCACTCCAGTTATGAACATGATGGTTACAAGGAAAATAAAAAATGATTTTTTCATAGACTAACCTCCTATTTTTGCATTTTAGGTTAAAGGCTTTTTCAGCCTTTTCCATAAACTATTTTTACGCAAAAAAAACCGCATACCTTTGTTTTAATTTTGTTTTTGCTACAATATGAAGGAGGTTATATCATGGGTTTACGTATTGTAAAAAAAATCTTTTATTTTATATTCACCTCTTCCTGGTCCCTTGTTCGAATGGGGATATTAGCGGGGATTACCGTTGCTTATCTTATCTTAAACATGAATCAATTCACGGACCCCGACAAAGGAACGATGAATCTCGTCATTACCGTCTCCATCCTCGTCTTTTTACCGACGTTCATTCCGCTTTTGCTGGAGCTTTTTTTAAGAGACTTGAAAAAACAAGCTAAAAAAATGCCAAAACGAACCACGTACATCGATTAACACAACGATTTCGTCTAAGAAGGAGGACTTATCATGACGGCAGCCCCAATCTGCGAGATCTGTAAGGACCGAGAAAGTCAAAAACGAGCGCTTGTACTCATTCAGTCACAACACCAGTTGAAAAATGTTTGCGAAACCTGCCACTTCCTGATTAGTCGGAACAAAACCACGGCCCTTAATGGGCTATTCAATCTTTTAGAAAATCGAAGCCAAGGTTCTGAAGAGACCCCGTATATACGCCAGAGACAAAGAAGGCCAGAGAACCACGTATCTTTTCTTGATAAGTACTGTGTGGATTTGACAAAACTCGCCAGGCAGGGGGAGATCGACCCTGTAATCGGACGGGAGAAAGAGATGAATCGACTGATCCAGGTGTTAAATTTACGAAAGAAAAACAATCCCATTTTGATCGGTGAACCAGGTGTTGGAAAAACGGCAATTGCAGAAGGACTCGCTCTAAAAATAGCTGACGGTACGGCTCCCGAAAAACTCTTACATAAAAAAGTTCTTTCCCTCGATATCACATCGGTGACGGCAGGTACCAAGTATCGGGGGATGTTTGAAGAACGCCTTAAAAAGATCATTGCAGCTGTGGAGAGAGAAAAAAACATTCTTTTGTTTTTGGATGAAGCCCATCTCATCATGGGTGCGGGGCGTTCCATGGAAAACAACATGAATGCTGCCAATATTTTAAAACCCTATTTAAGCAGAGGGTCGCTTCAGATCATAGGGGCGACAACGCTTGAAGAATACAGGGAAATGGAAAAGGACGCAGCGATCGAACGCAGATTCCAACCTATTAAGGTGGAGGAACTCTCTGCTGAAGAGACCTTTGATCTCCTAAAAGAGCTCTGTTCGACATACGAACGCTACCACGGGGTTCATTTTCCAGAAGAGACCCTCAGACATGCGGTCAGCTTAGCAGATCGGTATATGCCAACGCGTCATATGCCTGACAAAGCCATTGGGTTAATAGATGAAGCGGGCTCTCGGTTAAACCTATGTCACAACATTGAAATTCAGCAGGAGACCGATCGCATGGAAAAACTGCAAAAGGATTTGGAAATAGCTTCTCGAAACGGGAATGAACCAGAAGCTTCCGTCCTTACCGAGGAATGGGTAAAGATCGAGGAACAGGTTCTTACCAACCAGAAGTTGTACACCGTAACGAAGGAAGATGTAGAAGAAATTATAGAGGAAATGACCAATATTCCGATCTCAGAGGTCACAAGACATGAAGGGAACCTGTTATTAGGGCTTGAGAAACGTCTGAACGAGGTCGTCATCGGACAGACAGAAGCGACAAAAGCCGTTTCAAAAGCGGTTCTTCGTAACCGAGTGAACGTGACCCAGCGTGAAAAGCCCCTATCTCTGTTATTCACAGGACCGACAGGGGTCGGAAAGACGGAACTAGCCAAACAATTGGCACGGGAACTGTTCGGGGACGAGCGATTGATGATGCGAATCGATATGTCAGAATATATGGAAGCTCATTCAGTTTCTAAATTGATTGGCTCCCCTCCTGGATATGTGGGGCATGAAAACGCTGGGCTTTTATCAGAGCATGTACGACGAAATCCTTATTCCGTTATCTTGATGGACGAATTGGAAAAAGCGCACAGGGATATTTTCAATCTCTTCCTTCAGGTGATGAGTGACGGTCGTTTAACGGACAGCAGAGGTAAAACAGTGGATTTTAAACACAGCATTCTGATTATGACTTCTAATATAGGGGCTTCAGAAACAAGAAATATCGATGTGTTTTCCATAGAAGGGGACAACCGATTTCATGAAGCAGCAAAAAAACATTTATCCCCTGAGTTTTACAATCGCATTGATGCAGTGATCCCGTTCAATTCTCTTCAAAAGGAAGATCTGAAAGAATTGACGGACTTGCTTCTCAAACCCTTGCAAGCTGGTCTTTCCTCAAGGGGAATCTCACTCTCCGTTACAGAAGAGGGCAAGAAGGTGCTAATGGAGAAGGGATACGACCCCACATACGGAGCTCGGCCTATGAAGCGGGTCATTGACACGCTTGTTGAGGATCCCATCGTGATCGAAATCCTTAACAACCCGTCGCTTGAACAAATTGTGATCGGAGCAGCGGACGGGGGATTGGAAATCCGTTCAACATAAACGCCTGCTCAGGCGTTTTTATTTTGTACAAGAAAAGGGGGAATTCTCTTGAAACGGTATCAGGAATTGATTCAAAAACTGAATCGCTATAATGAGGCTTATTATACCTTGGATGAATCGCTCGTGACGGACGAAGAGTACGATCGGCTCTATGACGAATTAGTAGCCATAGAACAAAAAAACCCTGCGATTATCTCTCCTGAATCGCCAACCCAGCGTATTGGAGGCGACGTACTACAAGTGTTCAGAAAGAAAGAACATACCGTACCGCTTCAGTCACTTGATAAAGAGCATACCATTGAAGGCATGAATCTATTTTTTGACAAAGTTCAACAAGCAACAGGCGGTCTTAGTTCCTTTACCGTTGAGCCGAAATATGACGGCATCGCGATTGTCCTCCGCTATGAGGATGGATTTTTTGCAGAGGGACGGACACGAGGGAAGGACGGCTTAACAGGAGAAGTGGTGACAGAACAGCTGAAAACCATTAAAAGCATCCCTCGAACCGTCCCTCACAGGGGAACGTTTGAAGCAAAAGGTGAAGTTGTCATGCCTAAAGCATCGTTCCATGCGCTCAATGCTTCTCTTTTGGAACAGTATGAAAAAGCGCGGGAGAAACTGGTCGATCCATCTCCTTCCGACTTGGAAAAACTCCGAAAAAAATATATCCTGAGCAATCCCAGAAACGGAGCAGCAGGCGCCATTCGAAACCTTGATCCTGCCATAACAGCAAAAAGAAAGTTGGATTGCATCGTGTATGATCTCCTATACAGTGAATCCCTTGATTTTACTTCCCAGACGGAAATGCACACCTTCCTTCGAAACAACCACTTTCATTCCAATCCATCAGCCATTGTGGTCCATACAAAAGAAGAACTCCAAAAAGCATTAGCTTCCATACACGCCTCTCGCTCTACGTTTGAGTGGGACATAGACGGAGCGGTAGTAAAATTAAATGAAACAAAACCAAGAGAAGTGCTAGGCAATACCGTTAAATTCCCCAAGTGGGCTATGGCCTACAAATTTGAAGCGACGGAAAAAACAACCACCCTGCTCGACGTAACGTTAGGGGTAGGTCGTACAGGGAAAATAACTCCCGTTGCTGTCCTGAAACCTGTATCATTTGAGGGCACAGAAGTGAGCCGAGCCACACTTAATCATTTCCAGGATATCGAACGAAAGGGCCTTACTATTGGGACAGACGTATTCATCCGTCGTTCAGGAGACGTGATTCCAGAAATTCTGCGTGCCGTTCCTGGCAAAAAAGGAAAACCGATCCAGACTCCATCCCATTGCCCAGCGTGTGGTTCGCTCCTTATTCGAAAAACACTTCAAAAAAGAGGTACCAACATACATGGTGCGCATCTTTATTGCCCCAATGAAGATGGTTGTCCCGCGCAATCCATCAGATCTATCGTTCACTTTGCATCGAAAGAGGGGATGGATATCACAGGGCTCAGCGAAAAGACGATTGATCGTTTGTTCCAATCCAACCTGATTTCTTCCATTCCTGACTTATACAGACTCACAATGGATGACCTCCTTTCTGTCGAAGGGTTCAAAAAGCAAAAGGCAGATAACCTTCTTTCAGCCATCCGATCATCTAAACATGTCTCCCTGCATGTGTTTTTGTACAGTTTAGGCATTCCGCATATAGGCAAAAAAAGAGCCACTCTATTAGCAGAAGCTCTTGGGTCTGTTGAAGCGTTCAAAAACGCGCATGTAAATGATTTTTTACCTGTTCAGGATGTTAACGATACGGTAGCGGAATCCTTATACGAATACTTCCAATCCCCTCACAACATCAACCTTATCGATACCCTTCTCTCGCTCGGCGTTACACCCGTACATAAAGCAGCTCAAAACGGGGGCAAATTTTACGGGAAAACCTTTGTCCTGACTGGAACGATGAAACAAAAGCGAACAACCATCAAGGCCTATATTGAAGAACACGGAGGACGTGTTTCTGGGAACGTTTCAAGTAATACAAGTGTTCTTGTTGCAGGCGAGAACGCAGGAAGTAAGTTAATAAAAGCCAGATCACTCCGTATCCCAGTCTGGTCAGAGGAGGATTTGTGGAAGTCTTAACGTCAGCATCAAGCCTTCTCCCCTCCCACCCTAATCCCTCCATTGTATGAATGTATTACCAGAGTATCTTTTATAAAAGAAACCATACTAGGAATAACAACAGATAAACAATCTGTTGCCAACAAAACCAAGGAGGGAACAAACGTATGGCAAAATCAAATGAATTAGTAGTACCAGGAGTACAACAAGCATTGGACCAAATGAAGACAGAGATTGCTCAGGAATTTGGGGTTACTCTTGGTGGCGATTCAACAGCCCGCCAGAATGGTAGCGTAGGTGGCGAAATTACGAAGCGTCTCATCCAACAAGCACAATCCCAATATAAATAAATCGCTTAATCACAACCGCATATAAATGGATCAGAAGGGGCTGAACGCCCCTTCTTTATGTTTTTCTTCCGTAATTTTCAAGGCTTGCTCCTCTGGCTGTGTTTCCTGTGTCTAACGCTCGCTGCAACTCTGTTAAATACATAATCGGCTTGACGACCATTGGACAACGCCCGAGCTGGGACAGGTGAAGGTTTCCTGCACGAATAAGAATATCAATCTTTCCATCCAGCAGTTCCTCGTGCTTCTCCCGACTAACGTAAGGAATATAATCTTCCTTCATTTGCTCTAATACGGATGTCACAACCTCTGTTTGCTGAACGGTGGAACACAGAAAATAACCCTCACATTTTTCCTGCTCCTTCTCAAAAACAGCCCGAAACGGAAAAGCGAATCGAACAGCGATTCCTGCCATTTCAGCTTCTTTTAGCGCCTCCAGAACCCCTCGTTTATCTTCTTGGATGAATACTAAATCGTCCAGCCCTTTTCGCATTGCGTTCCGAAACAGACTAGAAGGGGATTCGATCCCTCCTTTGGCAAAACATGAATGAAGAAAATGCATAGTCGCTCTCCTTTGCGTTCATTTTTCATCATTATAGTTTATGAATCATCTTTAGAGAAGGAGCTTTCCGTTCTTACTCTAATAGTATGAACATAGGCCGCACGCGAAAAAAGGAGAGTGACCCATGGAAACCTTGGAACGACTGCAACAATTAAAAGTGCCATCTATGCCGTTTTATTTAACAGAAGGCACATACGAAACACCTGCCCGCAAGTCCTATATAGGAGGTCGCCCGTTTATCCCAGAATATACACGCCCTCCTATTTGCCATACGTGCAAAGAACCTCTTCATTTTGTCGTTCAGTATCACATCCCAAATGATTCGGGAAATCATGATATCTGCTCCTTCTTTTATTGCTTAAACTGCTACCCGACAAAAGGGAACAAGGGGTTTCGTTTTTTGCGATTCCGAAATGTTGACAACATAAATCCCCAAGAAGGGCTCCCGTTAAATGAACCCTTGTGCGTTCATGGTCACATGCATTTTGATTTAGTGTGGTCTCTGCCGCACTGGAGGGTTCTGTGTCATGCTTACCCGTCCGTTGCCGAAAAAGCGTACGAGGAGTTCGGAAGTGAATGCCAATTCCGTTATAATCTGATGAGAGAAGAAATAGCGGAACTTTGGGAATTTGACGCCTTTTCCTTCTTTGGCGGATACCCTCAATTTTCTAAACGGCCAATCATCCCGTTGTGTGATTGTTGCCAAAAGCACATGAAACTTGTGATGCAGCTGGATTCACATGAGGACCTTGGCCTTATATGGAAGAACATGGAGTGTCTTTATCTGTTCGAATGTCGAAATGGGAACGATAACCATAAGATTATCATCTCTTAACGTGAAAAAAGGCACACATACCTGTGTGTCTTTTATGATTCTGGGGTTACGGACTCTGTGCCAACCGTCTTCCAGGTGTCACCTGCGTATTGCTTCATATGTAACGTGTAAGGCTTCAGGTTTTCGGGAAAAAGGTTCATGGGATCATGGGTCTCTTTTTCAACAATTTGCAGAGCCCCACTCTCTTTATTCTTTTCTATCCCGAAGAAGGGGTGAGTGGTGGTGTAGTGTTTTTTCATTTCACCGTTTTCTTCTATTTCCATAACGACGCCGTGTAATGGCTCTCCGACAGAAAGATCCCCTTCTTTTTCGTAGTACAAAATAAACGTTTTGCCATTTATAACAAAGAACGGACTTCCCTCAAGCAAAACCAAATGCAGAAGGTAATCGCCAGATACAAGAGATTGATAATGAAACGGTTCTGAGCCTGGTTTCACCCAGACAAGCTGGTCACCTCTGTAATGTTCATTATACGTTTTATTTCCACTCTGATTTACCGTTAGGACGTAGTCTTCGTATCGGTAACGATCCATCGCAAAACCTAACCGTTCCTCATCGTACTGACGCTGGGTTTCCTGTGAAAACCCTTCTGCCTGTTCCTCTCTTATTTCTCCCACAACACCAATCTCGATTTCAGTATCAAGTTTTTCCTCAGGGCGCAGAAAAAAGAACAAGAAGACTACTCCAAAGCAGAAGCCAAGAATGACATAAGCCATGTATCTTCTCATAAAGATCAACTCCTTTTAAAGGACTATAATAGGAGGGGAGGGGTTTGTCTACTAATTCCCTGAAAAACCCCTTTTGTCTTCGTGAGCCTATAAAAGCCATAACGAGTCATTCTCGTTATGGCTTTTTCAATGTATCCGAATACCACTTCCACAGCTCTTCATCCATAAAACTTTGTTCCCATATAGCTGTGCCTGCGAGGTTGTGTTGTTTGACGAGTGCAATTCTTTTTTCTAATGAACGTTGATTTTCAATCCATATCGTGTAGGTGCGACCGTCTTTTGTGACCGTTGCCACATCCTGACCTGTATCGTTGTCGAAGCGGACAGCGGCCTTGTTTTCTTTTATCCAATTCTCAGCTGCTTTCATGCTGAGCGCTTTTGAAGAGACCGTATCACCTGTTTCTTCCCATAGTCTTGTATAAGTGGGGACGCCTAACACGACCTTTTCAGAAGGAACGAGTTCAAGGATGCTTTTTAACCCATTTTCGACCCAGGGCAAAGAAGCGACAGAACCTGCTTTTGGACTTGCGGCCCAGTGCTCGTCATACGCCATAATCATCATGTAATCGACAATTTCCCCAATACGTTCCCGATCCAGGAAACGCGACCAGTTTTCACTGCCAGACAGAAACGTAGCGTCGATCGACACGGTTAATCCTGCCTCATGAAACACAGGGGTCAGTTCTTCTATAAAGCGAACCAGGTTTTCTTCGTCTTCCAAGTTGACGTTTTCAAAATCGA
The DNA here is from genome assembly GCF_017355605.1 of Pontibacillus sp. ALD_SL1. Classification (NCBI taxonomy): domain Bacteria; kingdom Bacillati; phylum Bacillota; class Bacilli; order Caryophanales; family Bacillaceae; genus Pontibacillus; species Pontibacillus sp. ALD_SL1. The sequence continues at coordinate 278,334 of NZ_CP062975.1, read as the reverse complement.
TATTAAGCCCGTCTATCTCGTATTTCTCAGCATACACAATCAGCTGTTGAATGACACTCGTTCTTTTGTCGAAATCCGATAAGACTTCATGGGTAATAGACGGGTTTTGGAAATCACTTTTAAACGTAGGCCACACGAGCATGCCATGTTCATGAGCCCATCTGCTATACGCTATCCTCGCCTTCGAATAGACAGACCCTCCTGTATCATAAAGGCCAAACCAGGTAGGAGAAATGACGTTTATCCCTCCCATATCGGGCATTTTGTTGAGATCAGGCTGTGCTCCATAGATCGCGTCCCATACCATATGAATCGGTTCCCCCATAGGTGTTTTTGGGACATAAGGAGAGTCGGCCCCCTGTTCACGTTCTGCATACTGAATAAACGCCTCTTCTTTTGACAAGAACCCTCTTTGCCCTTTTGAATTCATGACGTAGTAATAAGAACGGTCAAAATCATTTAAAAGCGTCACCGTATCCTCGTTATGAGTGGTTTTGATAATAGGGGATTTGTGAGAAGGTTCCTGTCGAATCACAGCATCTGGAGCACCCATGAAGATCCTTTCCGTTTGAGGACGCCACAGAATGACCACATCTTCTTCATCTATATGAGAAAGGTCATATCCGTAATAATCTCTAAGAACAGCAAGGGGCACCATCCATTCCCCGTTTTTTTCAAAAACCTGAAGGGAGACGTGGATCGGTTTTTGTCGAACATAATCATTCAACTTTCCCTCTCGCAGAGTTAGGAGCCGATTCCCTAGCGGCAAGACGAGCATTTCTTTTTCTTCCTCTATGTACATCCTTGCCTCTAGGTTTCTCATCCATTCAAACGGCACGTATAAGTCGTCCTGTTCAAAAAACGTGACAGGCGCTTCCTCTCCGTCTAACAGGATGGTGCCTGCTGGATAGCTGACTTTTACTACCGTTTTGTTGGAAGTCCCTTTAATAAGCTCCACTCCGACATAAACGTTCAAGCACAAAAATAGAAATATATATAAAGACTGCAAAATGCGATTTATATCCATAAAATCCCCCTTTTTCCGTAATTGCTAAAGAAAAATAGATTTCCCCTTGTAATTTCTTGCTATTTTATTTCTTTCTGTATAGTGAAACGGAAAAGGGGAGGGATACCTATGTCAGTAGATGGTTTTTTATTTGATGCAGGAAGAAAAATGAGGCACGAGGAATGGAAAGGCAGTTTTGAAGACTATTTGAACATGGCGATTAAAAACCCAACTATCACTCAGCTGTCCACTGAACGCATATACAATATGATTCTCTCGCACGGTACAAAAGAGCGGGAAGACGGGAGCATTGAATACGGATTTTTTAAGAATCGCATATTCGGCTCAACCAAACAAATCGATCAGCTCATGATGTATTTAAAAGCGGCGAGCATGGGACTTGATATTAAAAAGAGGGTTGTTTTATTGCTGGGACCTCCTGGAGGGGGGAAGAGTATGATCCTTGGTATGATCAAAAAAGGGCTGGCTTCTTATTCTCGCACACAAGAAGGAGCGGTCTATGCCATTGATAGCTGCCCGATTAACGAAGACCCTATGCACCTCATACCAGAAGGAAGAAGAGGAGAACTTCGAAGTCGGTACGGGATACGGATTGAAGGAAAACTTTGTCCGTGGTGTCAGTTTCGTTTTGAAAACGAATGGAATTTAAATTTGAACAATGTGCCTGTCAGACGCATTTACCTATCCGAAGAAAATCGGATTGGAATAGGAACATTCGCCCCAGCCGAACGGAACGATATGGATGAACTATATGGATCAGCTGATTTAAGTAAGCTCGAACAATACGGAAACGCTGGAGATGTTAGAGCCTATGATTTTAACGGCGAGCTGCACACAGCCAATCGAGGCTTAATGGAATTTATCGAGGTATTAAAGGCAAAACCTGAATTTCTTCACATCCTGCTCACATTAGCTGAAGAACAAATGTTCAAAACGCCACGTTTCCCCCTCCAATACGTTGACGAACTTCTCATTGCTCACACCAATGAAGGAGAATTCCTCCGATTTATTGGAAACCGAGAGAACGAAGCCATCATTGATCGGTTTCACATTATCAAAATGCCCTACAACATGCGAGAGGAAGATGAAGAACAAATCTATCACTCCGCCCTTAAATCCAAACTCAAGGTCGATAATATGAAGATTCATCCAGGTGGTTTACGGTTAGCCAGTGAATTCGTGATCCGAACCCGCCAACATGAGAATGAACTTCGTGTGGGGATGGGAGGCATATCTCCTCGTTTCATCCTGAATACCATTGCTCTTGCCTTTGTCTCCGTTAACAAACCTCTTATTACACCGAAGGACTTTTATACCGTTTTATGTCAACAGATCCATCACTACCCGATCCTGACATCCGAAAAACGAGACGAATACATGAACTATCTTCGAGATATCGGAACCAAAATTCATGAATACGAAGAAATAAACGTTCAACCACTCTCTAAGTCCAGAAACTCCAATCACACTGCCACCCGCTCTAGCATGTTTGATGATCTCATTCTCGGTGATTAATCCAACTCTTGGCTACTGGGGGCGGTGAAGGAGGAGGAGCGAGAGTCCTGCCCCTGCCAAAAAGGACAGGGAAGGCCTTGTCTGAAAAAATACAGGCACTGGGGTATGGAGCCGCAGTGTGTCGCTTCGTATCGTGGTGCCGTACTGCCGATTCTCATCGGGGACGAGTCACCCAGGTCCAGCTTTACTGACCACCCCACCACAGGGTTACACCACGATCTGCCTAGCTTTCGCTACTGGCACGGGATATGTTAAAAGAGCGCAGGGAACTCCTTCGCTCTTTTTCACTCTGGGAAAAAGAAACGCCCCACAACGGGCTACACATCGAACGGCTAAATCTCGACGCCGAGGCAGACGGAACTCTAGGATTATTTTACGTCTTTTTTTGTTCTCTATTTGATTGATGTCGTTTCGCACACGTTTTTTATGTAAAGCACAAAAAAACTTGATCGCGTTTGTTCGACCAAGTCAAAAAAAGGGACAGTTATCCCCAATTTGAGCGAACGATGCGAAGAAAAGATGATTGGTGTCATCTCTTGTGATTTATTATAATCATATCGACAGATTCCTGTCCACACAAAATATAAAAAAATATAATTTCAACAAAGAAGGGATTGCTATGTTGCTTTATAATATATATAATAGATTTACAAACTTAATAGCATAACGATGCGAAAACCCCCTCTGCCAACTCAGGCAGAGGGGGTTTTTTAGCAGTATGAACAAAACGAATGAAGCAGCTTATGGCTGTATGCCAGAATGTTTTGGTGGAGAGGATCATCATTCGAAATGGTTTGGGACGAAAAATCATCGAATACAGCCGTAATACGGACATGAGGCTGTCCCTCTTCTGGAAACAACAGCACGCTGGTATAGGCGACTTCACCAACTGTTTCCTGTTTTTCGTGAAAAATAAAACAAAGTTCTCGAATCACGACCTCTTTGCCTTGTAAAACAGGTCTATACGAATAAAAACCAGGAATCTTTTTAGCGGCTGCCAAAGTTGATTGCATATTCATAAACGCTCACTCCTTTTTGTACCTTTTCAACAAAAAAAGCGAATCCCTTAATTGGACTCGCCTAATCGTTCGATTTCGATGCCGTAGGTTTTGAAATACATTTCGGATTGTTCATCAGGATAGCCATATACATAAAAAATTTTCGCAATTCCAGCTCCGAGAATGGCCTTAGCACACTGCTGGCAAGGATACGTCGTGGAATAAAGAACGGTGCCTGATGTTGACGTTCCATCTTTTAAGCATTGATTAATGGCGTTATGTTCCGCATGAAAAGCGTGGCAAGGATAGGCATCCACATATTCCCCGCTCTGAATGATCCCTTCCTGCCTTGCTTTGAATCGGGGGCAGCCCCCGTCGATACAATGTTTAGCTCCAGATGGATACCCATTATAACCTGTTGCAATCAACCGATGGTCTTTCACAATAACAGCGCCCACTCGTCTCGACCCGCAGGTTGACCGAAGGGATGCAATAAAAGCTTTTGCCATGAAATAATCATCCCAGTTATCCCGAACCCCAGTTGGGATGCTTTCTGTTAACTCGATGACTTTTTGTAAAATCGTCACGGTTCCCTCATCTCCATTTCTTGTTCTTCATAATCAAAGCCGTTCGCTTGGGGAAGATGTACACCTAAAACCCCTCTGTCCTGTGGAAGTTTGGTTCGTATACATCTATTATAATTAGAAAAAATGTTATAAATAGTTTTTTTATATTTAAAACAAAATATTATTCGCTATAATATGTAAAACATGAAAGATTTAGGGGGCTGGAAGATGTATAAGACGTGCAGGAAACTGATGACGGACCACCATTATCGCGGATGGCGTTTGGAGGAAGATGATCAAGAGGGGTTATATCTTTCGAAATTTGACGACAATTTAAATGATGATGAGTACCGCTTCTATCTATCAAAAAACGGGGACTTGATTTATATAAGGACCATGGAAAAAATCAAAAGCTACGACAAAATCCTAACCATTCCAAAGGACAATCCCTATTTTAAAAAAGCCCAATCCATATGCGAATTGTTTAGCCATCAGAAGGTCATCAGGACTATGTAAAAAACCCAAAAGGAACCATCCTTTTGAGTTTTTTTGTTACTGTATGTTAACCTTCATCGAAGGATTAGACGTGGGTGGCTTTTTACTCAACTCTTTTTTCAGACCTTCCATTTCCTGCTGTATTCGCCCAATGAGCTCATCTTGTGAGAGTTTTGACGCCTCTTTCATAAAGGATCGGATTTGCTTAAAATCACTAGCATCCAATTCTTTCGAGATATTATCGGTAAAAGCGTAAAAATCTTTTGGGTCTAGCCCCGTTTTTCGTTTCATCTGTCTGGATGACATTCCTCTTTGTTGTTGTTTCATTCTCTTCACCCTTTCTTACTACCATCCTATGAAAGGGCGCCTTGTCCTGATGCAAAGAAAAACCAAAAAGTTTGATGGACATGATGAAGAGGGTGGTACTATATACCAAAGAGAGGTGGTACCGATGATCAATCGAATTATTTTAGAAGGGAGGCTGGGAGCTGATCCAGAGCGGAGAGAAACGCATACGGGAAAGGTTGTTGCCACGTTCCCGTTACCGCTATTTAATCCATACCAAAAGAACAATGCTTCAGCGGAATGGACCCAGTGTGAAGTGTGGAACCAACCAGCTGAGTTCATTTGCCGAAACGGAGAGAAAGGAAGTCTTGTTTCTGTTGAAGGACGGCTTCGTAATCAAAAGTATGAGGACAAAGAAGGCAGAACAAGATACCGCACATACATAAGTGTCGACCGATTAACCCTGCTCAATAAACCAAAATCACAACCCAAGCCCGCGGGAGAAGAAAAAGAAATGAAACAGAGAACGGAATCCGTTTTACATAAAGAAAACAAGACGAAAGAGCCGAGTGACGATCAGAACATGGATAGCCTTTTTAAGGATTTCGAAAAAATGATTCAAAGCTAAAAAACGACCTATGACGGGTCGTTTTTTAGCTTTTTCAAAAGGTCTCTGACCAACTCGTACGATCCTTTGTGAAGAGCCAGAGAGAGCTCGTGTTCCATTTGTTCCGAAACCCTTTTTTGCTGTATGACACTCACAACTTCCTTGTGTAACGATAGGAAAGAGTTATAATTTTCTTCAATGATTTCGGATAATTGTTCTGTCTTCTCAATGAGTTCAATTGGGTTACCGTGCAGGTCTTCATCCCGTTCATCTATTATTCCTTTCAGTTTATTCACATCAAACACAATATCCATGGGGTAGAAGTTGGTGCCTTCTAAAAACATTTCCATTTCCTTATATAATTCTCTTCCTCTTTCAATGGTTTCTTGCCGCTCTGTTTCCAGCCTTTCAAAACGTTCCCTGAACCGCTTCCGCTCTTTAAACAGTTCATCGTACCCTTCAAGATAAGAGTCTTTTCGCTCGAAAACTTCGTCGACATACCTGTCAATGATCTGATTGTGCTCGTCTGCTTCTTTTTTGGTTCTTCCCTTATAAGGGTGGTCGTTTACTTTCAGTTTAAGCAAAATGACAACAGCCTCCCGAACAGGATTCTTCTTTCGACCAAATGCCATTATAAAATCTCCCCATTTGTGAGCGCGTCAATCTCTTTCAGCATGAATCCTATAAATTCCCGATCGATCTGTTTTAGGTTCGTAAAGAAAAATTTAGCTTCTTTCTTTGATTTAAAAACTTTAAAACGTTCATCTTCTCTGCCGATATTGAAACCAAAAACAATATACGACCCTGCCTTCCCTAAATCCATAATGGATTCACCAACCCTGAACCGCTTTAAACGCGTATAGGTTATTTGATCAGGCAACGGATAGCCTAGCTCCTCCTGAAATGTAAACAAAGCCTGTCTCAACATCTCCATCCGATCTCCTCCTCAGCCATTCTTCCTTTAATTTTTCGCCGCAAGGCCTTCAACTCCTAGAATGTTTTGCTACAATACGCAAAAGTAAAGGGGTTTGATTATGAGCACAAGATGGTTCGGCCCAGAAGTAAACGACAATTCAGCAGAAGCGCTTTCAAAGACGCTTTCGATCCCTCCCTCCATAGCTCAGGTCTTTTTATCAATGGGAATCAGCAATAAAGAAGACATCCAGTCGTTTGTAAAACCGCCACTAAATGGACTCCACAACCCGTTTTTAATGCTTGATATGAAGAAAGGGGTTGAAAGAATCAGTGAGGCTATAAGGGGCGGCGAGCGGATTTTAATATATGGAGACTATGACTGCGACGGCGTAACAACGGTATCGGTTTTTAAAAAAGCATTCAATGTCCTGGGTGTAAAGGTCGATGTGTTTGTTCCCAACCGTTTTAAAGAGGGGTACGGACCCAACGTAAACAAGTTAAAAACGTGCATGGGAGACTATGATTTGATTATCACAGGAGACACAGGAATTCGTTCCTTTGAAGCAGCCAACCTTTTAAAAGACACGCCCTGCGATTTTATCGTGACAGACCATCACGAACCTATGGAGGGGAAGCTCGCCACGCTATTCCAAGACTTTTTAAAGAAGTCTAGTGTCGACAAGGAAATGTTTGAAGCATATATGCTGGAACAAAAAATCGAAGTCATGCAATCCGAGCACTTTCTTCCTTCGAATGGAATCATTGAGATCAGGGGAGATGAATACATTGTCCTTCCTGATGCCTACGCAGTTATTGATCCTAAGCGCCTGCGCGACCCGTACCCGTTTAAGTCACTTGCGGGGGTTGGGGTGGCCTTTAAAGTGATGCAGGCTGTATTCATAAAAGAAAACCAGGATGTAAAACCTTTGTTCCGATTATTGGATTACGTTGCCGCTGGAACCATCGCTGACTTGGCTAACCAAATCGAACAAGGAGAAAACGGAATGGACCTTGAAAATCGAATCCTTTGTAAATACGGGATTCAGTTGATGAATAAAGACCCAGAGGTTTGGGTGAAAACCCTTTCGACTATTTCTGGGATTGAGGGTGGTGGCGTTGACTCTACGGCGATCGGATTTCGCATAGGACCGATGCTTAATGCACCAGGGAGATTGGAAGACCCGACTCTGGCTGTTCAATTTTTGTTAGAAGAAGACCCTGAACAATCAAAAACGTTAGCTTCAAAGCTTAAATCAATCAATGAAAAACGTAAATCCCAAACGAAAAACGGGTATGAAATGATGCAGTCCATTCTGGAAGAAGCCCCTCCTTCCTGGTGTGACTTCGGAATAGTAGCTGTTGCACCAGAAGAAAACGTGTACCACATTGGAGTGGCAGGACTTGTGGCGAGTAAAATTCAGCAACACTATTACCGTCCGACTATTGCATTATCTCCTGTTATGAAAGAAGGGAAAGTCATTTTGAAAGGGTCCGCCCGCTCTATTCCTGGTGTTCATATTTTGCATTGTCTCGATGAAGTGAAAAAAGAAATCGGTCTCTATGAATACGGAGGGCACGAACAGGCGGCAGGGCTTTCTCTTGAACCTGAACGAGTAGAGGATTTTAGGAGAGCATTCCGAAAAGCTGTTCAAGCCTATCCGAAAGAGGTTTTCACGCCACTAATAAGGTATCAATCTCTTATGGAATTTAAAGAAGCGGACGAATGGCTTATGAAACTTCTCAGTAAACTCGAACCCTTCGGAGAAGGGAATCGAAAACCATTGTTTCGGTCAAATCGGGTCATCATTCGGCACGTGAAAGAAATCATGGGAGGAAGAGGGTGTATTCTAACCTTATGCCAGGGAAATGTTACGTTAAAAGGCATCACGTTTACTGAAGGAGAGCGAATTCTGAAAGCCTATCATCGTACAAAAAAACATCGTGAGAGTTGTGAGGTGGATCTCCTTTACACACCAGAGTACAACGAATTCAGAGGGGTAAAAAATATCCAACTCCTTGTGGAAGACATGAAATTCATGTGACATCCTCACGGGATTGAAAATACCCGTGCTTCCCTGTGGAAGTTCGGTGGTGACTTGCTCGGAATGAGTCACGTCTCGCGACGTTCCAGTTGTTCCATTTCTGACCATTCTTCAATACAGACACCATAGGTAGAGTCACAACTACCCTCCTGTTCAGGGTTATACCTAACAGGCAAACTTGCTATCAAACGTTGTCTATCTCTTATTGAGAGCTAGACAACTACACCGCAAGAGACGTGCTACTGGCAATATTACGACTTGCATTCAAATCAGCATGGCAAGTGTAGTTGCATTTTTTGCACTTAAACTTATTTTTTTTTCGATTTTTCTTTTCGACATGCCCACAGTTAAAACACGTTTGTGATGTGTGCCTTGGGTCCACATACACCACTTGAACGCCACATTTTACCGCTCGTTCTTCAATAAACTGCTGAAGCTGATAAAATGCCCAGGAATGGATGGTTTTATCGGATTTTTTCATGCTACGGCAAGTCTTTCGGATGTTATACAGGTTTTCCATTTTGATTACAGGGCGTTCAAAACCCATTGCAAACCCAACAATGTTTTTAGCCAACTTGCGGTTGTAATCTTCCATCCAACGGTTTTCTTTTCGCCCTAGACGCTTAATGGCACGCAGTGCTTTACGCTTTCCAAGCGATCGTCTAAGGGAACGAAAATGTCTTCGGGTGTAACCAACCTCTTTGCCACTAAAAAACTGTCGTTTTTTGCTGTTTAATTCAGAAACCACGGCTAAATGACGTAGGCCTAAATCGACGCCTATATACGATTTTGGTAACACGGAATAGGTTTTGATTTTGGATGATAGTTCGATAGGGATGGCAACAAACCAACTTTTGTTTTTTCTCAACAATTGAATGGTGCCTCGGAATTCTCGATTTACATCCACACGTACATCTTTTAGCGTTGTTTTCCCTGTCTTTTTGCTCTTTACTTTTTTCTTTTGTTTCATCCTTTTCGGTTCAAAATACGGGAAATATGTTCTCGTTATCGCATTCTCTTCAATAGGAACGTACTTTTTCTTTTGATCCACCACAAAACCAATGTACCAGCGTCCATTCTTTTGTTTTGTATCCCAGTTTTGATTGTTAATGGAAATGGGCAGTTTGCTTTTGAACTGGGGCACTGAACCTGCCAAACTTGTTTTAAAATCAGAAACCGCCTTTTTGGCTCTCCTTATCGCTTCGTTCACAATAGCGGACTTCAAATCGGCAGGTACATTGGACGAAGATAGGGTTTCCCCTTTTAACAATCTAGGGATGCACTCATTCACACAAGAAGCATACTTTTGTTGTGCGTATAACCATTCTTTGTGTTTTTTGGTTGTTGGATTTTTAATCTTTATCAAATGGGTAACCGTTGCCATGGTCTCACCTCCTATTCCTATTATATGCATAAATTAGGGAGATATAAGGTCTCCGATTCATCTCGTCATTAAAATAACGAGCGATCTCGGTTTGAAACGTAAATGTACATATTTCGGCATCAGGAATAAAAAACCTTCTAAAAACATTTGCCATATTTTACCATTAACTGTATGGTCGGTGTAGGAGGTGTGAGCGTATGAGCGAAGTCTATAACGAATGTACGTGTTGTTACGGGGCTTTATCCTCTGAAGAAATGCAGATGAATAAGGAACACGAACTGTACTATTATCCAATCTGTGAAGAATGTCTCCTCCGTTCTGTTGATCGTTTCTTCCAAATCGCAACCGAAATGTAGAGGCTTATATAGCCTCTTTTTTTGTGCTTTATATTGACAGACCCTTCTCTTATCGTGTAGCAAAGCGAAGAAGAGGAGGGGATCCAGTTGAGCATCCGAAACGAATTAACAGCCCAGGCATTAATAGATTTGCACGTTCATCAAAAAAAGACTTTAGCTGAAATTGGTTCGATGTTCGCCATCTCAAGACAACGTGTCCATCAATTAAAAAAGGAATATGAAAAAACACACGGACCTATAAATAGACGCTGTGTACCTGACGCAAGAACATTGAAGAAATACATAGACAAGGGATTTTCTAATGAAAAAATCTCGCAAGAAATTGGCGTTTCCCCGTCTTGCGTTTATCGACACATTCAAAAATATCAACAAGAGTACCAAAAGGGAGTACAGCCCCATTCTCTTAAACGGAAAAAAGCAGAGGAGATTTTGCCGCCTTCACTGCTGCGTCACTTATATGAAACCAAACACCACACCGACAGGGAAATTGGAGAACTATACAATCTTTCTCCCTCACTTGTAAACAACCTGAGGTTCAAGTACGGGATCACAACGAACAATAAAAAATCGCTACGCACCTTGCCGATGCGCCTTCCTAAAGAACGTTTCCTGCTTCTTATGCGTTCGTTCTCCTTGAACGTCATTGCCTCTAAGTACGGGTGCAGCGTAGCTTCCTTAATTCAATTAAAAAAACAATACAACATCCCATTAAGATCCTCGGGCAAAAGAACACAAAAAAATCCATAACTAGTATGGATTTTTTGGTTTATTTCACTTTGTTTTTAGGATCAATACTTATAACATTATGTATACGATGCTCAGGTTCAATATCCAAACCACAGCACAAACCATAAACAAAATGAATGATTTTGAGTTTTAATTCACCATCAAGATGGTTCACATCCAAAAGAACAATTTTCCCGTTTTTCACATCTTCTCCGATGTTTTCAACGCTCTGAAAATTGGTCGGTTTGTACATACGAAGTCGAGGGTTTTTATTAATCACACCATCATTTTCAGCCATTTTCTCTTTTTTTGGCAAAACCCCTTTGGCAGGCAGAGACACTGAAACATCTTTCGATTGGGTCACTCCATGTTCTGTATCTTTCTCAGAATGCACAGGACGGTCTTCTTCTTTGAATGAACCCAAAAACTTTTTAACATCTTTCAACTGATCTTTAAGCACTTTCGCTTCCCCCTTAAAAATAGGCTATTTTATTGATTTTCAGAACGGGAATGGTAGTATGCGAGCGAGGTGATGAAATATGAGGATCGATGAGACCTTTATCCCTGGTCGTTGGATTGACAATGTGGACGCCAATGATTTTGTGAACTTAAACAAAAAACCCTTTTCGGAACAACCGCTTTTTTTAGTCCACAACCGCACATCTTCGCTGGATGACAAGAGCCAAGACCTAAGAAACGCCATTATGAAAGAGCCTAGCATCACAACAGAATTCGCTTCTTTGAGTTCTTTCTCCCCGTTTTGGCTTTCTCCTTTTAAAAAGGAAGATATTCCTTCTCACATTCCGATTGGGTATAGCGAAAATCTTACGGACATGAAAGCAATCTATCACTTCAGTAAAACGACCCCAAGGGATTCAAGCCGCAAAACAACCTATGATATGTTTCAAGAAATCGCAACGAGCGAACTGAAAAAAATGTTTAAAATGGGCCTTTTCGTCGGATCCCCCTCTTTGTTTTCTCCTTCTTATGTCCATCCTGATGTACGGACCATTGCTTTGTATGGAACAAAAGCGTTAATCAAAGAGAAAAAATGGCGGTTAAAAGTTCTTGAAAAACACCTCCAAACTCATGAATGGATGGAACAACGTCTGTCCATATATAAAGAAATCGAACAGTTAAAGGCGTTTGAAAAAGAGGCAAAGAAAAAAGGGATTGAGGTGGCGTCACCTGCACAGGGGGCGAAAGGAGTGATGGAGGCCATCATGGCCACCATCGGATATTGTTATGCAGAAAACCCTTCCATTCCGTTTTCGTTATCGAGAATCCTCCCTTTTGTGGACATCTTTCTGGAACATGATTTGTCTGAGGGTCTGCTTAACGAAGAGGACGCGCAGTGTCTCATTGATGATTTCTACTTGAGTCTTCAGTGTCTTCGTTTTTCATTAACTCCAGGATTTCGGAATGAAACGGAGATGTACCCATTCGTTTGCGGGGAAACGATTGGAGGAAGTGAGGTAACGAAAACAGAGTACCGATTCTTAAATGCGCTACATAAATACCCTTCATTCCCATTCAATACAAGGGTCATTTGGGGAGAATCAACGCCACGCGCTTTCATCGAGTGGGTGTCGCGTATTTTTGAAGCAGGGGTGCCATTTACGATCGTAGACGAGGAATCCTGCCCAAAGAACGCGAGCATCCATTACGCAGGCATGCCACATGTTCCAGGTAGAGATTATTTATATGATGCGGGATCGTGTGACCTCGAAAAAATCTTTTTCCTGTCTTTGAACGGGGGAAGAGATGTTGATACAGGAACAGGGATTGCACCTATTACCCAGCCGCTCCGATCTCATGAACCCGACTATGAAGAGGTCCTACGGAAACTGAAAGAAATGATCGGTTATATCTTGAATGCGTATGCTCAAAAAATGAATGCCGTTATGTATCTGAACGAGGTCTATCAGCAGTTTCCTCTTCGTCTATCCCTAATGGATCACATTCCTCATTACATCATTCAGTTTGGTTTCCACCATTTGAAACGGGTGAACGGTTACTTATTGGCACTCCAGGAAGGCAAGGCTTCCTTCCTTTTAGATGACAGAGGCATGATTACAGGCATCGAATCCGAATCTTCTCCCTTTACAGAAACCCCTATACTCCCAGACCTTATAGAAGAAGAATTAGAGCGACTGCCCTTGTATAAAAAGGGGAAGCCCATCGTTCGTTTTTATACGGATGAGCCGCAATCCAACCACGACGTGAAAGAGGCTCTCTCACACAAACTTCTTCCAAAGTCCATGCGGTCTCACGGTCATCATGCCAACATTCTGCTTACGGACGATTCCTTATCTGCCGTTATCCCTGAGCTTTTTAATGCGGGGTACAACGAAATTCATGTTTCAAAAGAAGAGAGTCGCCGAATCAAGAACGGAATTCAAACCTTTCTTTCCTTTTAGCTCCCTTTTGTGAAAACTCACTTATAATAAGACAAAGCCATAAGAGAGGAGCTGATGATATGAGCCAAACGTTTACGTGGGATACTGTAAAAGATGAAATTAATCGAGTACAAGATGTGGCTGTGTTAATCGAAGACATGTTTGAACGTGATCTGATTCATGAGGACGCCCTTAAAAACCCTTATCTTCGGGGCGGGGAAATTGATTTTAATTTGAAAACAAACAAGCGTTATACCGCTCTTATTTGTCCGTTTCATTCGACGAAAGAAATGGATTCGACTCAAGTTTACCATGAAAGCAATCTCTTTCGCTGTCGTTCTGGTGAGTGTCCATTGCACGGGAAGAAATATGGAGCGATCGACATATTTATGATGCTTCGCTACAACGTGGACCCGAGTCTGTTATACGATAGCGGCAACGAATACGTGGATGCCGTGCATGAACTATGTAAATTGAATAACATTTCATTCATCTATGGGGATCGTGAGTTAACCGACGAAGAAAAACATGAGCGACGTATCGCTGAAATTCGCCATGAAGTCGGTATGATTTACCACCGAGCTTTCTTTAAAGACAACCCGTTCTCAAAAGCAGCCAGAGAATATTATTACAAACGTGGGTTTTCAGAAGAAGATGCAAAACGGGATTTAATAGGGTTTGCAGGGGGAAAGTACGGAACCCGATTTATCTACAACATCATGAAAAAAGACGGGTATACCGATCAGGAGTTACTCGACGCAGGTGTTGTCAAATACAAGTATGAGAATAAAGAACAAACGGACAAACTGTGCGATCAATTTCACGGCGGGAAAAACGGCGGACGCATTATTCTTCCGTACACGTATCGTGGAAAAATCCATCAGCTGTGCGGCAGGGCAACCTATCCAGCCAAAGTCAAATATTTGAAGTTGGCAGGCGGTGTATTTCGTCCGATGAACTTCGAGGAAGCGGTTAAACAACACACCATTCTCATCCCTGAAGGGGAATTTGATCACAAAGCTATGCTTTCACTGGGGATCACCAATTCCATGCCAGGTGGCGGAACAGGCGGAATCGAAGAACGAACCGTTAAAATCATGGCAGGAAAAAGAGAAATGTCAGAAGGAAAAGTATGTAACACCATCATACTCGCTTTTGACCCAGATGGAGCAGGCCTCGATGGAATGATCATGCTTGGTGATTTATTTGAACGGTACGGTTTTGACGTGCGTGTCATGTTCCTGCGTGACGGAGATCCGAATGACTACCTCATCAAATACGGGGAAAAGGCCCGTGAGTTCATTCTGGAAGCGAAAGATAAAGCCATCAGTTACGGAACGTTTAAAGCAAAAAGGGGACTTGAAAAGATCAAACCCAAAACCCTTGCAGACGTAAAGGGAGCTTTGATGGCGTATCGGTCTGAGCTTCAGGAAATGTCAAACGCAGAGCTTTTGGCAGTCGGACTCGAGATGGCGGAGGAGGTATTCAAAGCCTTCCCAGAAACAGACCGAAAACAGTTTTCGGAATGGTTATTAAATGCCTGGGGAGCGATAGAAACCTCGTTTGTTGAAATGTTTGGGTTCGAACGGTCTCTTGATCGTACGTGGCTTCTCCTCACAACCGATGAACGTCGCTATGAAGCTATTCTCTCCAACGGTCATTCCAACACGGTTTATACGAACTCCGTCTCCCATTTTATTGACGCGCTGTGTAAACATAATCGTACGGCTGAAATTCCAATCACGAATATTGCCTATGATAACGCCCTTTCCGAGAAGGATATCCGCTTATTGAAACGTGAACTGAGCGGGTTCAAATTCCAATGCTTCACAGGTGATTCTGTCGAAAAAATCAAGGGAGCAAGCAAATACGAATTCATTTCAATGTTCCAACGAGTCGATGATTCAGATCAAAAAGTCATGTAGCGCTAACCATAAAGGTAGCGCTTTTTTTATAGACGAGTGTGAACATGTGCTATGATCTTAGAGATGAGGAGGTGGGACGACCATGATTCGATTTTGCGAAAAGGAAGACGGCCGCATTGTCCCGTTTGATAAACGGAAAATTTTAAATGCCATTAACGCTTCATTTTCAGCATCAGATGAAGGGAATCGCTTCCTGGCCAGTGAAATGACGGAATCTGTCATTGAAATACTAATCCGTTCCTTTCCGTATGAAGACATCCCTTCTGTCGGAGAGATTGAAGATATCATTGAAGAAGCTTTAATGGACTACAATTTCAGGCGAACGGCCAAACACTATATATTGCTTCGCAAGGAAAAAGAAAACGCTTCGTGACAAACAGGAGAGATCCTGTTTTTTTTGGATACAGGTATATGAGAACGCATTCGATAATACGATACAGGGTGAAAAGAATGGAAAAGAGAGGAGGAGAATTATGAATCCATTAGAAGAAGCGAAAGCCCTTCTTATTGAGGTATGCGAAGGCATTGCGAAACGATCGGGGACGACCATGACGGAAGAAGAAAAAAAGAAAATTGGAACCTCCATCGACTGTATCGTGGAATATCATAATCTTATGAGCGATCCCCCTGTTAATGTGGAAAAGGAGTTACTATCGTTAATGGATGAACGCCGTTACGGTTAGAAAAAAGAAACCGAGTCAGAGAAACTCGGTTTCTTTTCTTATTTGAGTATATAAGCTAGCTTGATCTGTGCGTCTCCTGGTTTCAAAGCGGAATCTATTCCAATATGGATGGCAGGAGAAGTCCAGTTTGCCAGTAAATCGCCAAGTTTTGGAACGGATGGCTGATACTCAACGACAGATTCATTTTCCCCTTCGCCCAATTGTTTGGCCTCTTCGATCGTTTCATCCAGGGTTTTAAAACCATCAATTAAGCCGTTTTCTTTGGCTTGTATGCCTGTATAAATACGGCCATCAGCCAATTCCCTTACTTCTTCTTCTTTCATATTTCTTCCTTTAGCAATCACATCAACAAACCCATCATAGCTTTCTGTTACCATCGTTTGAAAAACGGAGACTTCTTCTTCTGTTAAATCACGAAGGGCGTTGCCGATGTCTTTTAATTCACCGCTTTTAATGACCGTTTCCCTGTATCCGATCTTTTCAGCGAGTTCACTGTAATCGGGGACGGACATAATAACGCCAAGAGACCCTGTTATCGTGTAAGGATTGGCATAGATCCGATCAGCGGGAGCGGATATGTAATAGCCTCCAGAAGCAGCTGTTTCCCCCATTGAAACGAGGACGGGCTTCCCTTCATATTTGATTTCGAGGATTTTTTGATACAATTCGTTAGAAGCCACAACAGATCCTCCAGGGCTGTTCACTCGAACGACCACAGCGTGAACCGACGGGTCATCTTTCGCTTGATCAAGCTGAGACAAGAGATCATCTGTTCCGAGACCAGGCTGAAAAAAGCCCCCTTGGGAATCCTCTCCGATGACACCTTCTGCATAAATAACCGCCACTTTTCCGTCATCTCCCTCCTGAATGACCTTTTCATGCCAGGTATCTACTGCATTAGGTTTCATTCCGTCATCTTTCCCTGTAACGATGAAAATGAAAAGAGAGACTCCAATTAATAACGGTGGAGTTAGAACCACCAAAGATAGCGTAAACAACATATAAGATAAGGGGTGGGCCCTTTTTGAATTTCCTTCCTGACTCATGACATCACCTCAACTACTCATTCCCTTATCTCCTTAAAACCCCTCTAATCAAACAAATTTTCTGATCCCACTTTATGATGATAATCCAATGAATGGCAAATTTTTATACAATGAGCGTTTGTATAACCGTTTTTCATGTACAATAAGAAAAACAAGAAGGGTGATTCGATGTTTACCTTTAAAAAAGCGGATGGTCCGCTTACTGGAACACGTGAACATGTTGTCCATGAAACCGTGTGGTTAGTTGAAAAGCTTGTGATTTTGTTAGTCGGGAATCGGGTTTCTTTTCCATCGGTTGAACGCATCCTTTCCGAATTCACGAAACACGAAACATGTGATCATTTTATCCGTTCCCTTGAAACGTCCCTTATGAAGGACAACATCCCCTCTTTAAATCAATCCATCATTCTGAGCGAGATGAAGCATCACCTGAAGTACGATTACAGATGGTCGTTTAAAGCATTTACCACCTATGACATTACAATCAATGATTTATTGAACAAAGATAGTTTGGAAGATGCAATTTAAAAAAAGGAGAAGACTTTAGTCTTCTCCTTTTTCGATCAATGAATCATAAAGATTGCTGGAGCGCAACACGTCCATTATAGTGCTGTGCACGTCTTCGATCGTTCCATCAGCAGGCACGATGGCGTAAGGATAAGGGCAATAGGTCTTGTAGTAGGTGAGATAGCCTTCCCTTGCTTTTTCATGAAACGAAAGAGACTCAAGGTCTAATCGATCCCTTTTTTCCGTTCTCGCTTCCAGTCGTTTTTGAGCAACAGAAGTGGGCACATCGAGGAAGAGTTCAAGGTCAGGAAAAGCTCCGTCTAAGGTGGGCTCATTCACAGACCAGACCCAATCAGCGCCCATTCCGCGCGAACCCGCCTGATACGCCATCGAACAAGCAACACTACGATCTCCTAAAATAATCCTGCCGTCTCTTCGGGCTTTTTGAACAACGTTTTTATTGGATTCGTTTCGGCTTGCTGCATATAGGTACACCTCGGCTGCTCCGTTTAATCCATTACGCCTGATTTCGTTATAAGCATGGGTGAGATACGTGTGTGTCAGCGTGTGAAGGGGGGACTCAAAAAGAATGTGAAAACATTCTTCTCGGTCTTCTTCCCTGTGAGTGGTGGAGAGAAGAATATCCCGTATGATTTCCGCCTCTTTTGTTCCGCCTGGCTCCCGTACGGAAACGTATTCCCCCACCAGAGAAGCAACCCGCTCCTTTTGAACGCCTTTTCCACTCCCGTCTCCCCCGTTAAATAGGATGAAAGGTTTTTTATGCATAATTCCCCCTCCTTTTTGACCTTTTTCATAGTTTAGCACAAATATGAGAATACACATTCACAATCATCACTATACTAACTAATGGAGGTGGTCTCTTGGGAAAAGAAAACAACATTATTGCACTTGAGGGTGGCAAAAAGAAACTTGAATTGTCACAGGATACAGATAACGCTTCCCTTACGATTGACGGCGAAACCTTTGAACTCGATTCCTTTGTTTTATCAGGCCAGAACAAAGATGGAAAGCGTGTGATCTTTAGTTGGCAAGTCTCCCTTGATGAGATGGTAGTGTACGCAAAGGCCCTGGAGGTCGTAGTAAACGAACGGATGAAAGAAGCGCTTGGTGAATAAAAGGGCATGGTAAGACTTCCGTTTCGGTAGAGAAACATACGCAATAGCAATCCAATCAGCAGACCAAATCCTATGCGATTTGGTCTCTTTTTTTGCCTGCTGATTGTGAAAAACCGAGAGGTTAATTGTAATTTTATGTTAAATTGAATACAGAGGCTGTGCAAGCACGTACTCAAATTCGCAGGACGTGTTTATTCCATAACCAGTACCGAAAAGAGGTGTGCGATGAGAAAAGTTTGGCTTCCTTTATTATCATCATTTGGGGTAATGGCTTTGTTGTATGGAATCGGGAATATGTTTCATGTATCTCTGCTTAGGTTTTCATTTGTACTAAACAAACCGTCGGATAATGGGTTCTTTTTTGAAGCGGATGTTGCCCTGATTCCTATTGTAATCGGTTTAATCGTTGGATTTGTTGTGGAACGAAAGGTAAAAGGCAAAAGTAAATAAAGAAACCGAACGCGCGCTGGAACATGAGTAAACCTGCTGCAATGCATAAAGGAGGAAGCATATGCGGAATAACAGAAAAAAAGGAATCTTTGCTGGATCCCTTCTGTGCTCGTTAGTAATGGTCCTTGCAGCCTGTGAGGACGGAACAGCCCAAAAGAGCGACCCCCCACGAAATGATGAGGAACATACGATTTCAGTACAAAACGAAACCGATGCCGACACGTCTGGCGAGCGACAATCCGAAAAGGCTCTTAATGAATATTCAGAGGTGGAATCACCATCAGAAGAAACCGACTCAGAACGTACAAAAGACATGTATGCAGAAAAAATCGAGAATACCCGAGCGGAAACAAATGCGTTACAACCAACAGATTCATCAACCTACGCCCTAAAGAAAACGGAAAACGACAGATGGTAATTGTGGGACGACCTGTTGAATGAAGTATATCGTGCTCTTGAGGAACAATTGCCATCTGAAGAAATGGAGATCTTAAGAGAAAAGCAGCAAAACTGGATTACAACCCGAGATAACCGTGCACTCCAAGCCTCAAAAAAATACAAAGGGGGAACCCAGGAACAGTTGGAATATGTTAGCGTTTTGGCTAACGTTACAGAAGAAAGGTGCATCGAGTTAGTGCAAGATTATATGAATTAAACTTTTATGTTCTTAATCCAATAAAAACCTAAGCTTCTGTTTGAGCTTAGGTTTTTATCTTTCCCCTCTAGTTCTCTTTCTTATAAATCTGATCGAGAGAAACGGTTACCTTTGTTTCCTTACCGAACATGATGATGGAAACCGTCGCCTCCTTTTTGTTCGAATGAAGGTTCAAGATCGTTCCTGTTTGCTTTTGAAAAGCGGAAGAAGAATCAATGATGGTTACCCTATCCCCTTCTTCAAATCCTTCCGATTCATCTCCGAACGGCTCTCCGATCATCTTGAAAATCACTTTCATTTCCTCATCCTGAATCGGCGTTGGCCCCTCCATATCTCCTTGAATATGACGCACTCCGTCGATTTTAACAGCATGATACGTGTCATCATTTAATATCATTTCAACAAATATGTACTGAGTATATTCGGGCAGAATTTTTTCTTTTACTTTTCGTTTTGGTGTAATGCTATCCCGTTCTTGTTGAAGCAGCATTCGCTCTTCTTCGGAGGATACCTCTTTCATTCTTTGTTCCAGAGCATCAATACGTTGCTGCTCCTTTTTTGTATACGTTTCTTTGACTTCTTTCACAGCAGGTAAAATCACCCGAAAAATTTGATCTTTAAATCGTTCATTCTGAGAGATGCGCACCAGTCGATCTCGTATGGCTTTTTCACGCATCGTCGTAACAATGAGGCAATACCAGGCTTTTACCTGTTCCCGTCCTCTGTCATCATACTTTTTTTCCTCACTCATGGCAGGAACCCCCTTTTATTTCCCTTTATTGTTCATAAAGTTTTATCAGAGTTCAATAGAAAAAATAAGTTTTTTTATGATATCGCCATAAATAGCGATGAAAGCAGGTTTTTTATCCAACTTAAACAATTATGACAAAGAGGTCGTTTTTTGTTTAAAAACACGAAAAACCTATTGTTTTCAAATAAATAATTGATTGTTGAGTGATTTGTTTCTACAATTAGCCGAAGGAGATGAGGGGTTTGAGTCAACAGTATAACGATGAACAAATTCAAATATTAGAAGGTCTTGAAGCTGTCCGAAAACGCCCAGGCATGTATATCGGATCAACGTCTGTCAGAGGTCTGCATCATTTAGTCTGGGAGATTGTAGATAACTCAATCGATGAACACTTAGCCCACCGATGTTCGACCATTTCGGTCACCATTCATAAGGATCATTCTGTGACGGTTGAAGACGACGGGAGCGGAATTCCAGTGGGCACCAATAAAAAAATGAACATCTCCACCCTTGAAGTCGTTCTGACGGTTCTTCATGCAGGAGGTAAATTCAACCAGGAGGGGTCTGCCTACAAAACATCAGGAGGACTGCACGGTGTGGGATCTTCTGTTGTGAACGCTTTATCAGAACAGCTTGTGGCGACCGTATGGCGAGACGGGAACATGTATCAGATGTCATTTTCAAGAGGCAAAAAAACAGAAGAGCTTCATGTTGTTGGCAAGGCACCTGATGGAAAAACGGGGACCAAAATCTGGTTCAAACCTGATGAGGACATCTTTACAGAAACGACGGAATATGACTATGAAACCATTTATAAACGTCTGAGAGAAAGCGCGTTTCTTAATAAAGGATTGGTTCTTGTATTAACAGACGAGAGAACCCTTGATGATCGGACAAATCTTCCAAAGCAGGATGTTTTACAGTTTGATCGAGGCATTGAGCAATATGTCGAATATGTAAACCAAAACAGAAAACCTCTTCATGAAACCGTTTTTTACGCAAAAGACATGGTGGACGGGGTGGAAGCGGAAATCGCCTTTCAATATCACGACGGGGACAAAGAGGGCATCTTCAGTTTTGCGAACAACATTAAGACCCATGAAGGCGGAACACATACAACAGGATTTAAACATGCGCTGACAACGTCTTTGAAAGATTACATAACCAATTACAATCTTATAAAAGGAAAAGAGTATCCAAACGGAGATGACAGCCGAATCGGTTTAACAGCCATTATTTCCGTAAAGGTAGAAGACCCTCAATTTGAAGGACAGACAAAAACAAAACTAGGGAACTCCGAAGTGAATGGCATCGTCCGTGATATCACAGCCCGTCACCTTACGGCCTTCCTGGAGCGAAATCCAACCATAGCTGGAGCGATCACTTCAAAAGTAATTCAATCGTTTGAAATCCGAAAAGCAATGGCGAAACAGCGGGCGTTGGAAGAAAAGAAAAGACGGAACAAGTCCTCAACTCACTCGGTTCCTGAAAAATTAGCTGATTGTGAATCCAAGGATAAAAACCTCATTGAGTTGTATCTCGTCGAAGGAGATTCCGCTGGTGGAAGCGCGAAGCAGGGAAGAGATCGTAAATTCCAGGCTGTTTTACCGCTTCGCGGGAAGGTTTTAAACACAGAACGAGCAAGTTTTGAAGATATGCTGAGCAATGCGGAGATCGAAGCCATCAAAAACACCATCGGCACAAACATGGGGGATGACTTTGATTATGAGAAACGAAAATACAGTCGCATTGTCATCATGACGGATGCGGATGTTGATGGAGCTCATATTCGGATCTTACTCCTTACCTTTTTCTACCGCTATATGCGCCCTCTTATTGAAGGAGGTCATATCTACATTGCAATGCCTCCGCTTTTTAAAATTAGCCAGGGAAGAAGCATGAGATATGCGTATACGGACCGAGAGAAAGAAGGGATTTTAAACGAACTGGCCCCGTCTCCAAAACCTTCTATTCAGCGTTACAAAGGGCTCGGAGAAATGAATCCCGAACAGCTTTGGGAAACAACGCTTGATCCTGAATACCGAACGATGATTCAAGTCACAATTGAAGACGCACTTGAGGCAGACCGCATTGTAAGTGACCTCATGGGCAAACAGGTTCAGGTTCGGAAAGAATTCATCGTCGAACACGGACACCAGGCTATGAATATCGATTTTTAGGAGGAACAGTCTATGTCGTTTATTAATGAAAAGGTTGACTATCAAGACATGCCGCTTATTTTTAAAGACGCTTTCTTGGACTATGCCATGAGCGTTATTGTTTCGCGCGCTTTACCTGATGTCAGAGATGGTCTGAAGCCCGTTCATCGGCGAATCCTGTATGCGATGCACGATTTAGGGATGCACAGTCATAAGCCTCATAAGAAATCCGCCCGTATTGTGGGTGAAGTCATTGGTAAATACCATCCTCACGGGGACTCTGCTGTTTATGATTCCATGGTTCGTTTAACGCAGGACTTCAATATGAACGTTCCTTTAATTAACGGTCACGGAAACTTCGGCTCTATCGATGGAGACGCTGCTGCTGCTATGCGGTACACGGAAGCTCGTTTGGAAAAGATCTCGAACGAATTGCTTCGCGATTTGCACAAAGACACGGTCGATTACGAGGATAATTATGATGGGTCAGAACGAGAACCTCACGTGCTGCCGTCCGTATTCCCAAATCTGCTCGTGAACGGAGGGGAGGGGATTGCGGTTGGAATGGCGTCCAAAATCCCTCCTCATAATTTGAAAGAAGTCGTAGAAGCCGTCATTGCTCAAATGGAAAACCCTGTGATTACAGCAGAAGAATTGATGACGATTATGCCTGGCCCTGATTTCCCTCATCCTTGCGTTGTGATGGGGAAGAGTGGCATAAAAGAAGCTTTTAACACAGGTCGTGGTGTCTTTAAGATTCGAGGGATTGTCGATGTTGTTTCCACTAAAAAGAAAAATCAGATTATCATCCGCTCCGTCCCTTATCAGGTTAACCCTGAAATGCTCGTGAAACGGATCTATGAATTACAGGGCGAATGGGATCACTACGTTAAGGAACGCGCCAAAAAGAAGAAGGTCGAACGAAACGGCCTTATTGACTTTGTTGAAACGAACGGTATATCAAATCAGGCTGATCGGAACAACCCTGTCCACATCATTATTACGTTAAAAAAAGAGGCTGACCCTGATCTTGTACTAAACTACCTTTATAAAAAAACAGATCTTGAAAAAAGCTTTGGATATAACATGGTGGCGTTGGTTCCTGAGAAGGGAAAGGACACCATATCGCGGGTTCCGAGTCAGCTTTCCCTGAAAGAAATCATTGCCCATTATATTGATCACCAGGTTGAAGTGTTAACAAGAAGTCTTCAGTTTGACCTGAAAAAACAAGAAGAAAAAATGCATTTACTATCTGGTTTCATCAAAGCACTAGATGACATCGATGAAACCGTAAGGATCATTCGGGAATCTACCAATAAACCAGAGGCGATGCTTGGGCTCATGAATCATCTCCATATTGATGAAATTCAGGCAGAAAACATTTTGGATCGAAAACTTCAAACGCTTGCGAACTTTGAACAGGATAAATTACGTCTTGAACATGAAGAACGGGGCAAAGAGATTATTCTCATAAAAGAAAAGTTAGAAAATCCGTCTCTCATCCATGAAGATATAAAAGAAACCCTTAAAAGCATCTCTTCCCAGTACGGAAAACCTCGCCAAACCACACTAACCGATGACATTGAATCATTTGATGACGAGGATTTGATCACAAATGATGACGTGGTGGTCACCATTACCCATGACGGGCTCATTAAACGAACATTAGAGTCAACCTATCGTACCCAGCGTCGCAAAGGCATCGGAGTAAGTGGTATGAAGCTCCTTGAAGATGATTTTATTCGACATTTACACGTCGCCAAAAACAAAGATACCCTCCTTTTCTTTACCAACCAAGGGAAGGTTTACAAAAAGAAAGTGTACGAAATAAGCGAATCCACCTCTAATAATCGGGGCACAAACGTAGAACTCCTCCTTGATCTAGAGCATGATGAGCGAATTCAAGCTATTTTAGCTATCCGAGAGTTTTCGAGCAGCCAGAAGATTCTTTTTGTTACGAAAAACGGACATGTCAAGAAAACCCCGCTTTCTGCATTCGGAAACATCCGTCAGAATGGAATTATTTCCATTCGCATGAAACCACAGGACAGTCTGATTGGCGTGTGCTTAACAAGTGATGACCGTAACATAACGCTTGTGACCCGAAAAGCCATCTCCATCACGTTCGAAGGATCTTCAATTCGTCCGATGAGCCGAACGGCCGCAGGACTAAGGGGCATACGTTTAAATGAAGGGGATACGGTTGTAAGTTTTGCGGTCCACGAAGAAGAAGCGGACCTGTTTGTTGCAACCAATCAAGGCTTCGGAAAACGAACTCCTCTTGGTGAGTTCCGCGTACAAAAGCGGGCAGGAAAAGGGGTTCGAATTGCCAAGCTGAATGATAAAAACGGGGAAGTCATCGGAACTTTAACCGTTCAGGAAGAAGATACGGTGATGCTTATGACCAAAAATGGCACCCTTATGAAAATGAAAGCCGAAGAGCTTTCGCAATTTGGCCGCGTGGCCCAAGGGACGAAAATCATAAATTTAAGAGACGGGGACGAACTAAGCGTCATTGCCCGTATTCCTGATGAGGAAGAAAGAGAATCATAACAACACTAACGCCTTCGTGGAGGGCGTTTTTTCTTTCGAAATAAAAAGTATGCCGAAAAACGTGACCCCATCATTTTTCTTATGCTAAAACCATATAGTAAATGGAGAAGGCAAGGAGGTTGATACCATGTTTAAAAAAATCGTGAGGAATTACAAGAAAACGTTCTATCCTGTAAAGGGGAATATTAACAAAAAGGGCGAGAAAATTTACCACATTCCAAACGGTCGTTTCTATGAGACGGTCCAGCCTGTTGACTACTTTCGTTCAGAAAAATCAGCTGAAGAAGCTGGGTATCGGAAGTCGCGCAATTAAAAACCGCGGAAAAAACGTGGTTTTTAAATGGAAAGATTGTATAAACAAAAACAACCTCTTTTGCTACAATGTGTAGAGTTTATAAAAATGAATAACGGAAGGGTGATGAGTATGGCCACACCAAGTATTCATAGTATGGCTGTTTTCGGTAAAGAAATCGTTTTAAAGCATACCAAAAAAGGCGTTCCTTTTGTAAATGTTCCGATCTTTTTTAATATGTACGTACCGATTGTTGAACAAACTTCTCTTGATTTATATGCCACTTTTTGGGGGGATAAAGCACTTTGGATTGCAGAGGAAGCGAAAAAAGACACCAAAAACAATGCCCTGACAGGCGGGAAAGGGATGAAGAAATTTTTAATCGGATATCCCTACACAGAAGAATACAACAACAAGAAATACAACAAATTCTATGTTGTCGAGGCGCTGCATGAAGAGGTCCCTGTCTTCCACGGAAGAGGGATGATCGGCGAACCTGTTTCTTTGAAACTCCAGAAGACCGCAAAAGGTCAAATTCCGACGGCGGAATTTAGCGTTTCGTTTAAAGGGGTATACCCGCTCGATATCGGATCTCAAACCGTCGAATCGACCGTGACGATTTGGGGGGATAAAGCAGAATGGCTGAGTGAACAAGCGGACAAAAACAATGAGGGCAAAGGGATGGAAATGGAATTCATCTGCTACTGTTATACGGACGGAAATGGGCATACAAAGTTGGTCGTGGCGGATGTACAATATGCAAATGTATCAAAAAGCTCCTCAACTTCCAACCGAACGACGGGTACAGGACAAAAGAAACCATCCGCTTCCTATAAACCAACGACACCTGCCAAAACGAAAGAAACGGTACCACCTGAAACCCCCTCTTTTCTTGACAACGAAGATGACGAGTATCCTGACATCGATGTTGAGGATCTTTCTTTCCAAGATTTGCTCGATGAAGCGGAGAAAAAAATGGATAACGGAATCTCGTGAACAGGGTCTTGGAACCCTGTTTTTTTTATGAGGACTTTATCTTTTCTTTTGAAATAGGGAAGGTGAGGTGTTGAGCATGAAACGATGGTTTACATATAAATGGTTCCTGGCTCTTGTGGTTTTGGCAGGATGGCTTCACTATCAGGTCTTTTTTACCTGGGAAGAGGCTGAACCCCTCCACGAGGAAACATCAGACGTTCTGAACGAAAGAGACGTGATCACCGTTATTATTGAGCAAAAACAGTATGGCGGGAAAAACTCGGGTTTTGACTCATTAAAAGAAAACTTAGAAACATGGAGCTTTGATCGAGAAAACAAGGTTTTGGATGTTAAATTTGAGGGCTGGCTTCCGAATGAACGCACGAAAGTGCTCGTCGTGTATGATCGTCGAATCGGGAATCTGCAACGATTCAATGATGTGCTTCCCATTGCCACATTTCCTTATCAGTATTTTATAGGCGACGACCCGTTAATTGCCGTGTATGAAGCGGACGGCTCTGGAACGGTTCGGCTTATTTACAACGGGAGACGCATCGAATTGAAGAATGGAGATTCATACTCCGATTGGTCTTTTGAAGGGTTCCAGGTAACGCATACCTCCATTGTCAATTATGGCCCCCTGCCAAAATCGAATATCGTTTTGCGAAAAGAATAGCCGCCTGGTTATTCTTTTTTTTAGTCCTTTCAGTACAATAAGAAAACTGCGAAAGGAGACCTTAATCGACATGCATACCGATCCTCATTCTTTCCAAACCGCCCTGACGGGCGTTCAATATATGCTTCGTGATCAGCGGAAACAAGAAACCCGATCATTCGCTTTCACACCATTTAAAGCATCCAATCACCCCTGTCGTCTCGCTGCTGTTGACGGAAGCAATCATGATCGAAAGGGCATGAACTTCCTGTTCTCATCTCTTCGTTCTGGATACCTTCTCTATGAAAAGGGAAATCTCGTTGAACACTCCATCGACCCCATTGTTGTGGAGTTTTTAGCTCATAATGATGATCCTGTCATCGGATACGGGGCGCGGCACAGCACATACTTTACAACCGTTACAGGGTCCGCTCCATCAAGAACACTCCAATTCGACAAAATTTCAGATCACATACGAACACTCCTCGAATGGCAAAAGATCGCTCATTTAGTGGATAAACTTGACCGCGGAGATCTTATTATTTTTGACGGCTCTTTAATTTCTGGGGAAATCTCAACGAATCATGATTTTTTTGAGAGCCTCGCCAAAAACGCAAAATCAAAAGGCATTTCCCTTATCGGCCTATCCAAAGATACGGGGCTTTCCATCGGGTCAGCTCCGATCCTTCCTGTGCTGCAAAAAGCAAGAAAGGTGCAGCACCCGAATCAGAACTGGTATACCTACATTGAAGAGCACGATACGTATTTTGTTCAATTCTCCAAAAATAAAGAACTCTTGTTTCGGGTGGATGTCGTAAAACCAGACGACATTGCCTTTGAAACCGTGATCTCATGGGTGGGATCTTATTGCTTTGACCCTCCTACATTTGGATACCCCTACCCCATGCAACATATCCATGACGCGGTTCGCATCTCGAAAACCGATTTCGATCTGTGCTTTAGACAGTTTAAAAAAGGGTGTCTTGAAAATGGGTTTACACAAGAGTCGTTTGAAATGTTGTTTTCTCGGTACCACGATCAACTCGATAAACTATCTTTTGGGAGATGATATTTTTGGAGATTCATGGATATATACATGGACGAAATCTCGGCGAAATTGTTTTTTCTTATGACTCTCTTCAGCCAGACGGAAGTCCGACAGACATTGAATTGGGTCAATTGTTAATGGTTCCTGACCAATCAGGGATGGGGGAATTTTTAGTACGGGTAACGGATATTGAGTTTGGGCAAACGGTTTGGGCTGAGGAAGTGGCCAGAAACCTGAAAGACCTGCGCTATCTAAACGTGAAAGACGAACACGAACATCCGACAGAGGTCTATCAGTCCGATCAAAAGAACCAATTGCTTTATCATGCCTTGTGTGAACCTTTAGGATACATATCTCCTGATCAGCACTTTCTTTCTGTTAAACGCCCACCTTCGTACTTCAGTCCTGTCAGGAAAATCAGTGCGGAGGATTTTGAAGGAGATTTCGGGGAAAAAGTCGGAGACCTCCCGCTTGGAAACTTACGAAGTGCCTCTTCTGAGATGAATGTTCGCGCTGGGTTGTTCAAAAAACTCCTCCCGTACCATGTTGGTCTTTTTGCTAAAACAGGAGGCGGAAAATCCAATGCCATGAAAGTCCTTCTCCGATCCATCATGGCGACAAGAGGGGAAGCAGGTGCGCTTATTTTTGATCCGCACGGCGAATACATACAAGATTTAAACCGTCATCCTCTTGCGAAAGAAACGCTCGTTTCGTTTGCGCAGGAAGCCAGAAACACAGCGAGGAAAATTCGTCTCTCTTACGAGGATATCTCCATTGAAGCCCTTTTGAATGTTCGGGACCAGCTGCACTGGAGTGACGCGCAGGAACGCCTGCTCCGTGAAGCTTCTTATGATCACGGGAGAGGCTGGCTTCAGGTGTTGACGGATACACCCGTTTCTGAGGAAGAGCGCAAAGGAGATCCGACGGACTTGTCCTTTCTTGAGGGGGACGGGGATGAGAAGACGCTTCAGCAATTATTTCCAGACTACAAAGATGACACGTTAAAAGCCACCCGTTCTAAGCTTCGGCAAGTGCTCGATGCCCCCTATATCGTACGAGACCGATCTGTCAGCAATGTGGAAGAGATTCTCACTCTCCTTGAACAGGGGAAAACGGTCCTTGTCGATATGGCGAGCTTAGTTGGTCTCCATGAGTTGCTGCTATCAACCGTTCTGGCAACGAAAGTCATGGGAAAACGGCGATTGGCGTATTCGAAAAATCGGGAACAGCTTATGCGGGAAGCGCCGTCTGTGTCCATCGTCATGGAAGAAGCTCAGCGCGTTCTCGGTAAACACACCAATCAGTCAAGCGTGTTCGCTCAGATTTGCAACGAAGGCCGCAAATTTAAGGTGGGCCTCATAGCCATTACCCAACAACCTAAACTGATGAACGAAATTCTGATGAGTCAATTCAATTCGCTCATCATCCTGGCGATAACGGATGAGGCGGATTTTAAAGTGCTTAACAGCATTGCTCAAAAACCGATTCACAAACTAAGCAGAGAAATCGGAGCCCTTATGCCAGGGCAGGCCATTATTACGAGTTCAGACGCTCCGTTTGCCGTACCTTTGAAAATTGATTTTTATGAGGATGTCATCAAACGAGATCAAAAGGAATACGAAGGAGACAGAAAAGCACCAGGGATCGATCGCTTCAAAGGATTTACATAACAAAACCACAGGCGATGGCCTGTGGTTTTGAAACGATTCCAGTGAAGTATGGCTACGCTTTTTTTACTTTAGGAGGGTTAGTAAGAAGTACAGAAGAGGTCTTTGCTGTGAACTTATGAAGATCCTGAACGATAATGAACGAACGTTTATTCATATAACATCATCCCTTCTTGTGGTGTTTACTTCATTGTATGTGGCAGGACGAACGGGTATACCGTATTTGTCAAAACTATTTTTTAATCATTTATCAACATGTTCAAATCGGATTTGCATATATTGGAATGATATAATGAAAACAAGAGATTTCCATGAAAGGAGCATGATAATGAAGAACGTTTTTCGATTTATTCACACAGGAGATTGGCATTTAGGGTATTCGGGAAATGCAAGCCGTTATAACGAATACGCTCCGCTTCGTATCGATAAAGAGGTTGATGGAATTAATATTCGTCAGCACGATATCGATCAAGCCATGAAACAAGTGATGGATCTGGCGATTGAACACGAGGTGGATGCAGTGTTAAATGCAGGAGACAGTTGGGACTTTTGGAAAGCAAACCCTTATGTATACAATCAGCATGCTAAAGAAGTCACTCGGCTCACCTCGCACGGCATTGATTATGTTGAAGTTGTAGGCAATCATGACTTGCCGAAGCAGATTGGGAAAGGGTGTCATCTGGAGTCGCTGGGGCTTCACCCTCGTGTATACACGTCTTACAGGGGATCTTATGAAGTTATCCGACTAGAAGAGCATAACGTAAGTATTCACTGTGCACCTTCTACCTTTTATCAGGAACACCTTGATGAAATGCTCCAACAGATCAGGAAAGAAGACGGGAAAATTAATATAGGTATGGGGCATTTCGGCGTAACATCGATTAGCCACTACGCTGAAAATGCGATCAATTCGCTTGTCGTAGATCTTGATTCCGTTATCAGGTGCGATATGAACTATTTTGCGTTAGGTGATTACCATGTTCCAACAGATTTTGGGCACAACATTTGTTACTCAGGACCGATCGAACGTCTTGGTTTTGGGGATGTGTCGATGAATCCTCAAGTCTGGCTTGTTGAAATCAACAAAGATACGCACGAGGTTCAGAAAAAAGCATTGCCTCTTAGGGTTCGTCCGATGTTTGACTTACCTGTTTTAAACGCGGAACACAAAAGCATAGAGGACATCAATCAAGAAATCGAAACCATTTTAACATCCAGGGATCTGACAGACGCGATTGTGCGGTTCCGCATTTCCAAACTACCGACCCATTTGAAGCATCTGATTGACGCTGATAAAATAGCTCGTCAGACAGAGAATGCCCTTCATTTTAAATTGGAATTAAAAGACAAAGTGAATCGAACCAAAGACTCCTATACGGCTGAGGATGTTCAGTTCGAAGGTGTTGTTGTAGGCTTTAAAACGTTTATGAAAACCGTTGAAGATGATGGTTCTTTTGACAAAGAAGATGTGTATAAGGAAGGAATCGAAGGATTGGAGGAAGCTCTCGATGCGCTTAATTAAAATGACCCTTCATAATTTCAGGCAATACAAACACCAGGAAATTTTGTTCCCTCCAGAAGGTCTGTTCGGAGTGATTGGAAAGAATGGGGCTGGGAAATCAACGCTTTTAAATGCAGTCGGATGGTGTTTATACGGGAAAATTAAAGGTGTTGTGAAGGACGATATCCCGAATACACCGACAGGTAAAAAAGAGCATACCTTTGTGGAGCTGTATTTTGAATACCAGGGAGAATTTTACGTTATTAAGCGGGACAATAAAAGGAGCGCCCGCCACTGTTATCTCTACAAAGGAAATGGCCACCCATTTGCAACAGGAACATCGAATCTGACGCAATATGTGGAAGAGAACCTTCTGAAAATGGATCATAATGCCTTTTGTAGTTGTTATTACGCGGAACAGGATGACTTTGATAACCTGGTCAAATTAAGCCCTGCTAAACGTGTTCAGACCGTATCCAAACTTTTGCAAATTGAAGCGATTGATGATGCAGCGGAAGCCAAACGAAAAAAATACCGCAAAATCAAGGATGAAACGGAAACGACGCGTGAAAAAATGAAAAAACAAGAGGCGTTGATGGAAGAAGAAAAACGCCTCAGAACGGTTCTTCGTGAATCGAAAGAGGCTCACGGAAAAGCCGTAAAAGAACACGAAAAAACAAAGGAACAGTACGAAACGCTTCTTGCTGAACAAAAGAAAAAAGACGAGGATTACGAAACGTACAGGGGATTAAAAACCATTCTTGAAACCACAGCACGTTCGATGGATACGATTGAAGAGCGCTCCCTTGTTCCCAACCAATCCCGACTCAAAAAACTTCAGGAAGCAAAAGAACGTTACGAGGAACTGAAAGGATGCAAGACACAATATGAAACCCTCCTTGAAGAAAAAGAGAAAATGGCCGACGCGAAGGCGTCTTTTTCGGAGAAAGAGCGTTTAGAGCGGGAGAAGGCGGAACTAGACAAGGAAAAAGAAAAGTTTTTGCAGGACAGCAAAGATCTGAAGGAAAAGATGAAACCTCTTCAACCCATCGAAAGCATATTGGTACAAGAGGAACGCAAGTTGAAAGAAGCTGAAACCACCTACCGCACCCTTTTGAATGAACATCAGGAACTTTCCTTTCACAAAAAAAACCTCGAAGAGAAAAAGAAAACAGCAGACGACGACCTTAAAAAGTTTAAAGACTTAGGGGAAGAAGCACCTTGTCCGATTTGTGAGCGTCCGCTTGGTACACACTACCATCAAAAAATAGACGATACAGAAATGGCCCAAAAGACAGTAGAACAGGATCAAAAAACCCTCGAAGAAAAGATGAACCACCTCATACAAAAAGGAAAAGAAGCGCGCAGCTTGTTTGAAAACCAGGAAAAAAAGGTGAAGAAACTGCAAGAGGCTCTACCTCTGAAACACAAGATGGAAGAACGGAGCCACCATTTAGAGCAATCCCTGGCGGCTGTAAACCTAAAGCAAAAACAAACAGAAGAAAAAACCAAGATGATCGGGCATGTGGAATTCAACGAAGAACGCTACCAGACGCTCATTCAAAAGATCACAAATGCTCAATCCCTTTACAACGAATTTATTCGCATCGAAAGCTCGATTGAGGACATCCCATCTCTTGTGGATAGCATTCAAAAGGATGAAGACGAAATGAAGCGGCTTCGGCAAGTGTTTGCTGTGAAAAACAAGGAAAAGGATGAACTGGCGTTTGACGAAGCAGGATACAAAACGTTGAAAACGTCTGTTCAAGAAGCGCAAGACGCATCCGCTGATACCAAAGATAGAGCCACACGTCTCACGTATGAAATCAAACAAACGGAACGAGATCTTCAACATGTGAACGAAAAGCTTAGTGAAATCTATAAGCTCAAGGAATCGCTCGTTCATCAGGAAAAGAAAATGACTACACTCTTAAAGTTAGACGAAATCTACAAACAATATAAAGCTGACATTCTCCGTAAGCTGTCTCCTGTTCTGTCTGAAATGATGAGTGCGGACATGGAAACAATGACACAGGGAAAATACGATCAGGTAGAGCTGGATGACAATTACGAAATCTCCATGTATCGAATGGGAGAAAAGAAGTCACTCCCGTTTTTCTCGGGTGGTGAGAAGAAACTGGCCGCCCTCTGTCAGCGCATTGCCATATCAAACCTTTTAGCCAGCCAAAAGGGGCAGAAAACGTTTGATATACTCGCTATGGATGAGGTGTTCGGATCCATGGATGAGGACCGTCAGGACAATGTCGTGGCTATGTTACGGAGCTTGAATCACAAGTTTAAACAAATTCTCGTCATCACTCACAGTTCTTATTTGAAAGAGTCTTTTGATCATGTCCTTCATATTCAGCAGGATGCCAAGGGGAATTCCGTTACGTCATGGCTGACTCCGTGGGACACAGCGGAATCAGAAGCCCTTTTAGAACACTTTGATGGATACGAACAACGAGACGAAGAAGCTTCATAAACCACAAAAAAGAGTCCCCAGGGCTCTTTTTTGTGGTTTCCTTTTTTTGAGAACCCTCTTATAATGTGGAGGAACTTATAAGGAATTACTGCGCTTATTGTGAATGAGGATAATGATAAGCCAATAAACAAGAGGGGGGAAGGTGCTTTCTCAAGAAGGACGCACCATACATATATGAGGTCAGAACAAGTCATTATTAACGGAGGCGTTCCGTTAAAGGGGAAGATTAGTATACAGGGGTCTAAAAACGCTTCTCTTCCTATTTTAGCTTCAACCGCGTTGTTTGAAGGGGAAGTTGTTCTTCACAACGTGCCTGATTTAGTGGACATTCGCGCGATGTTATCGATATTAGAATACCTCGGCGCGCGTTATACATTTGAAAAAGGGTGTGTGCGTCTCGATTGTAAAGGGATCCAAAACAAAGAAGTACCAGAAGAATATACGAACCGTTTACGAGCCAGTTCATTGTTATTAGGTCCATTACTGGGTCGATACAAAGAATGTCAGGTAGGTATGCCAGGTGGCTGTAAGATCGGGGTTCGCCCTCTTGATATCCATTTTAGCGGATTCAAGAAGCTCGGGGCTTTGGTTGACGGAGTAGAGAGCGGACTTGTTCACATCCGAGCGCAGGATCTTAAGGGAGAATTCACGCTCGATATGCCTTCAGTTGGTGCAACAGAAAATCTGATCATGGCTGCCGTTTTCGGAACAGAACGAGTGGTGCTTCGCAACTACGCAAAAGAACCAGAAGTCATGGACTTGATTCACTTTCTTCAATCTGGCGGTGCGAAAATTTCTTTTGAAGAAGATCACGGCGATCTTGTGATAGAAGGGGTCAAAACCCTTCACGGAACGACGTATCAGGTACAACCCGACCGCATCGAAGCAGGAACATACTGTTGTGCGGCTCTTGCGACGAAGGGGGATGTTACCCTTGCTGGTGTGAATCCGAAATCCTTATCAAGTCTCCTTGAGAAACTTCGTACAATGGGAGGAGGGGTAGACACGGGGGACGACTGGATTCGTGTGTATTACAGAGGGGACTTTATAGGAACCACGGTTAAAACAGCCGTGTATCCTGGATTTCCGACAGACCTGCAACCGCAAATCGGCGTACTGATGACACAGGCCAAAAGTGCGTCTCATTTAACGGAAGATGTATTTGACCATCGATTCCGTTACATTGACGAGCTTCTTCGCCTTAACGGAGAAGCGAAAGTGGAAGGAAGGACGGCTTACATTGAACCAAGCCACCTGTCAGGATGTCGCGTGGAAGGATACGACTTAAGGGGAACGGCATCTATGATTATGGCGGGACTCTGTTCAAGCGGTGTTACCCATGTATCAGGCCTGCGCCACCTTTACAGAGGATATGAAGCCTTCATCGAAAAACTTCAGCACCTTGGTGCAGATATTGCCTATCTATAAGATCCGAGAACCCATTGGGCTCTCGGATCTTTTTCAGTTCGTTTTATGGGAGAAATGAATGGTCAAGTTCTTTGATAAAATCTGACTCACACCCATATTGATAAGATTCCCTGCCGCCCAAAAAGCAAGAGACGAGACGCCTGCGATCCCGTAGTTAAGAGCCGAAATGAGGGCAAGAAGCAAAACCAATCCCGTTCCATAGCAGACAGACCGTGTAAAATCCCCGCTCTTTTTATCCTTATGCACCAAAAGGATTCCTGCAAAAAAGGGAGCCAATAGCAAAAACCCTCCTGCAAACAACATCCCTGCCACTCCTAGAAACTGTTCCAAATTGTCCACCTCCCCTTCTTTTTTTTTCAGACAAAAGGCTTTTCTCCTGCTGGAGAGAACGATAAAAAGAAAAGAGGAGGTGTTCTCATGATTGAATTGATAACAGGGTGTATGTATTCTGGGAAAACGGAACGATTCATTGAACGTGTGCATGAATTAAAGGGCGAAGGCAAACACATCCTTCAATTTAAACCTGTTCAGGATGATCGCTATGATAAGAATGACATCGTCTCTCACGACGGCAGAAGGATCAAGGGACTTGCGGTTGACGGGCCTGATGAATTAATGGAAATAGTGGAAGGAGAAGAACCAGATTGTGTTGCCATTGATGAAGTGCAATTCTTTGGCTGGGATTTCGTTCGAGTCGTGGAAACACTCGCTAATCAGGGGGTGCACGTTCTTTTGGCAGGCCTTGATCAGGATTTTACAGGGCGCTCATTTGGCATTATGCCTGACCTTATGGCCCAATCTGATGTCATGATTAAATTAAACGCAACCTGTGCACGATGCGGGGATCCAGCTTCTAAAAGCCAGCGACTTGTATATGGACGCCCAGCTGCCATCTATGATCCGATTGTTATTGTAAAAGAAGGCGTCACGTATGAGCCCCGTTGTCGGAAGCACCATGAGCTTGTTTCCTGAAAAAAACCTGAGGAAACAGGCTTTTTCATGCGGCGACGTTTTCTTCAAATAGAGCCGAAAACGTATCGACAAGATCTGGGTCAAACGACTTCCCTTTCTCCGACTGAATATAGGAAATAGCTTCCTTCTTTGGCCATGGACGTTTATAAGATCTTTCGGACAAAAGCGCATCATACACGTCCATAATCGATACCACCCTTGCTTCAAACGGAATTTCTTCGCCCGCCAGACCATTCGGATATCCAGAACCGTCCCATTTCTCATGGTGATAGAGAACGATGTTTTTAACAATTCGTTCTTCCTGCGGACGCAACCTCATCCATCCAGCTTCTTTCAACTGATCAAGTATATACAATCCTGTCATGGGGTGCGTTTTCATAATGATGCGTTCCATCTCTGTAAGAGGTCCTTTTTTGGAGAACAAGGAAAGAGGAACAGCGAGTTTTCCGATATCATGTAACGCGGATGCCGTTGAAATCAACTCCATTTCTCGTTTGGACACAACCAATTGGAAACGTTTATTATGGCAGGCAAGAAGACATTTGATGTGAGCTTCTATGCGTGTAACATGCTCTTTCGTTTCCCGATCCTGTAAAAGGCCCATTAACGTCTGAGTCACGTTTTTCACGCGAACACCTCCTTTATCTTTATTATTTTACCCTTTTTTATATTGTTCAGGGTATATAAAATGTCTTATTTTGCAAAACTAATAATAAAATAAAAGAGTAAGGAGGAGCTCTTATGTTAAATGATCGCCAAAAAGAAGCAGTGGCTCATAAAGACGGCCCTATGCTGATTTTAGCAGGAGCAGGAAGCGGGAAAACCAAAACGTTAACCCACCGCATGGAACACTTGCTTCAACAGGGAATTGACCCCTCCACCATTTTAGCTGTAACGTTTACGCAAAAAGCAGCAGAAGAAATGAGGGAAAGGGTCACGGCAACCGTTGGAGAAGAAGCAAGCGAAAAGCTGTGGGTGATGACGTTCCACGCATTATGTACACGTATCCTGAGGGAAGATATTTCTTTGTTGCCTCCTTTTACCGACCAATTTAATGTGCTTGAGACCCAGGACGCCAGAAAAGTCATGAAAGCCACGATCGAATCTCTCGGGCACGATCCAAAGTCGGTTACTCCGAGCGGGATGGGGTATTACGTATCCCTCTTAAAGAACGAGATGGTAGACCTTGAAACTTTCCAAAATTTCGAGCCTTCAAACGCCTATATTAACTGGCCCAAAACCCGTGAGATCATCCATCAAAAAATCCCCCCAGAAAAGAGAATCCTTATAGCAGATGTCTATAAAGCATATCAGGAAGAATTGGAGCGAAGGGATGCTGTTGATTTTGATGATTTGCTTATGCACACACTTCGTGCATTGCTTGAGAATCCTGAAACCCTGAGAAAGTGGCAGGAACGGTTTCTCTACGTCATGATTGATGAATACCAGGACACGAATCAGGTGCAGTACACGCTCACGAAATTATTGGCCTTGCCGCAAAACAACCTCGTGGTCGTCGGTGATGATGCTCAATCGATTTACGCATTCAGGGGAAGTGATATTCGGAACATCCTGCACTTTGATGATGATTTTCCAGAAGCGAAAGTGGTTAAATTAGAAGAAAACTACCGATGCGCTCCTGCTATCTTAAAAGCGGCCAATGAAGTCATTTCCCTTAATACCTCCCAACGTCCCAAACGTTTGTTTACAAGCAAAGAGGGCGGAGATTTATTAGGATATTATCATGCCCACAATGAACGGGATGAGGCCCGTTTTATCGTGCATGAAATCCAGAGAGAACTTGAAAAAGGGCGGTCGTACCGAGATTTTGCTATTTTATTCAGGACCAATCAGCAAGCTGAGGCCGTTACCACTGCTTTTATGAAAATGAGCCTTCCATTTCGGCTCGCTAATGCCGTCCCTCTTTTGGAACGAAATGAATTTAAAGATTTTCATTCGTATTTAAAACTGCTCCAAAACCCTGATCAATGGGGGAGCGTTTGTAAAATGTGCAACAAACCCAACCGCTTCATTCGAAACGAAACCTTAGAGACGATCTACATTCGTTCCTTACAACAGGAAAAACCGTGGTATGACGTTCTGGACCTTGAGAATGCGGAAGAACGGGTGTTGAAAAGTTGGGGAGACATTTTCTTATCCAAACAGAGCCGTATCGGAAAAGTTCCTCTGACTGTCATCATGGGGGAAGTGCTTCTTGATACAGGCTACCTTCAGGAGCTCTTTGACGGAATGGATGAGGGAGGAGAGGAATCCTATGTTTATGTATGTGAGTGCCTGAACCTCATTTTTTTACTGGAGACACGCAGTGAGAACCATCTTTATCCGAAAGAGATGCTTCACCATCTCAGAAGACGGGAATTACTCGAAGAAAAGCTCGATGAAAACGCCATTCAGGTTATGACGATTCACGCTGCGAAGGGGCTTGAATTTCCCGTTGTTTTTATCATTGGCTTAGAGGAAGGAATCTTTCCTCACTTAAAATCTTCAGAGGGAGATCCGTTAGAGGAAGAGAGACGTTTGTTTTACGTAGCTGTAACAAGAGCGAAGGAAAAGCTTCACTTATCTCACGTTTCCAAACGAACGGTTTGGGGACGGACAGAGGAAACAGAGCCAAGCCGATTCCTTAGCGAATTTTCAAGAGAACTAATCGACGGATCGTCTGTTTATATATAAAAAACTCAAGAGAGAAATCTCTTGAGTTTTTTTAGCTTATGAGCAAATCTTTAAGCGATGTGTAACGAGGCGGGACACTCTCAAGACGGACGGCTGATTCTAACGCGTCGCGCTGATAGATCATCCACAGGGTATCTTTTGTTCTTGTTATGGCGGTGTAGAGAAGGTTTTTTTGCAACATGTTGCTGTAACTATTGACGGTTGGAATAATAACGTACTTGTATTCCGATCCTTGGGATCGGTGGACGGTCACGGCATAGGCTAAATACAGCTTCCTGAAATCGTTTTTACTGTACCGTATAGGTTCTTCTTTGCCTTGGAAAAGAACGCTGATTTCGTATTCATGACAGCTTGTGACGATGCCCATGTCACCGTTGTACACATTTTTAGGTTTATCGTTTTGTGTTTGAATGACTTTATCCCCTTTTTTCAAGAGGAATGAACCAACACGAACTCCTTTTTCATCAGGATTTAAGGCTCGTTGCAGTCTGGCATTCAACCGATCAATTCCAACATCCCCGCCATACATAGGGACAAGAAGCTGGACATCATATAAATCTTCCTTCTTGTAAAGCTCAATGGCTCTTTCTAACGTGCGTTCGAACGCTTCTTCTTCTGTTTCTACTTCCACGTAATGAAGCTGTTCGTGCGGGAGAAAATCTGGTGCCTTTCCTTTATTCACGTTGTAAGCAAGTGAAATAATAGGAGACCCTGCTGCCTGACGGAAGATATCGGTCAGCTTTGTTACAGGGACCTGATCTGATTCAATTAAATCTTTCAGAATTTGACCAGGTCCAACAGAAGGAAGCTGGTCTACGTCTCCGACGAAAATAATCTTCATATCTGAAGGCGTGGCTTTCAAGAGAGCGAGAAGCAAAGGAGCATCAATCATAGATGATTCGTCGATTACGAGAACGGAACCCTCAATTGGATTTTCTTCATTTCGGTGAAAGATGGAACCGTTGTATTCTAAAATGCTGTGGCAGGTCGCCGCAGGAAGCCCTGTCGATTCATTGGCTCTCTTGGCGGCACGACCCGTCGGAGCAACCATGACAATGTCGTGTTCTGAGCCCAACAAATCCGTGATGCATTTACACACGGTGGTTTTCCCCACCCCTGGGCCTCCCGTTACAATACAAAACGATTGGGAAAGGGCCATCAAGACCGCTTTCTTTTGATTCGGAGCCAAAGAGAAACCTTGTTCCTGTTCCCACTTTTCAACACGCGAAATGTCCCCCTGAACCTCATCCTTATGGGCTGAAATGCGTTCTCGTATCTTATTGGCTATGGTCGTTTCTGTTTCGTAGTGTTCTTTTAAATAATAACGGTCATCCAGCTTTACAATTTGATCACGGGCTGAAAGGTGCTCAATGGAGAGGCCCGCTCGTTCTAGCTTTTTCTTGATTTCCTTTTGCGGCAAGAAGTAATGACCTTGCCCGTTGGCTTTTTTCAAGTAATGAATGGTCAGATAATACGCTTTTGAAGGAAGGTGAACAGGCAGAAGCAAATGGGTGATCAATCCCTCCACCTGCTCCAACGTAAGTTCTTTGAATTGAAGGAGCTGGTAGGCGTCCCTGTATAATCCGTCCCAATCGCGTTTAAACGTCTTCTCAATTTCTGCCAGTGTCTGATGACGGACCCCTTGTTGCTGAAGGAAATTGAGTAGTTTCCTGATTCGGACTAACTTTTTTAGATTTTTTTCAATGGAGTCGTTTCCTTTATTGTCTGTTAACAACTCAATGATTTCTTGATCCTCATGATGGTACGAGAGCTTAAGCCATTTGGCATACCAAAAATCTGTGTTGATTTCTCGGTAATAATGAGCAGAGAATACTTCTCCCCACTTAGGGGTTCTTGTATAGTCTCCGAACACATACAGTTCGTCTCCGACATAAATATCCTCAAAATCTCCCTGAATCATCCCTTCTTCTTCTTTTTCTGTGTCCCATGCTTTCAGCATAGATGCGCCTTTGTACACTTGTATTGCCCTTATTTTTTTCCTCTTCTTCTTTTGCAAGATGGTCACCTCTAGAAATTTTTTCTGCATTTAAAGGATTGTTCACTATAATATATAAATATACAACCGAAGAAGATTTATGAATTTCAGAGAGGAAACCTATTGAAATCCGCTTCTTCAGTGCTATACTTTACACGTATAGGATTTTCTATAATTTGGAGGGATAACCCATGAACAAAACAGATTTAATTCAAGCAGTATCAGAAAAAGCAGAATTATCAAAAAAAGACGCAGGTCTTGCCGTAGATGCTGTATTCGAAAGCATCACAAATAGCCTTAAAGACGGTGACAAAGTTCAATTAATCGGTTTCGGAAACTTTGAAGTTCGTGAGCGCTCTGCTCGTAAAGGACGTAACCCGCAAACGGGCAAAGAAATCGAAATCGCTGCATCTAAAGTTCCTGCTTTCAAACCAGGAAAAGCTCTAAAAGACTCTGTTAAGTAAGGGTTCCTCACAGACAGGATTCTTTATAAGAGCAGAAAGAAAAAACGTCCCCCTATGGGACGTTTTTTTTGTAGGGTTTCCTTCTGTTTTTCGTAACAGTACGAAAAGGAGGGAGTCGTTATGTTTGCAGCCCTGAACATTATTGCAAGAGGGATCATTCTCAACTTGTTTTTAAATATGCTGGCATTGTATGGACTGATTCACTACAATTTCAGCATGCACTACCAATCCTTTACGATTCTTTTGCTTATTCTGATGATGGTAGTCGCTTTTTTCTCGGGGTACTTTTCCAAGAAGCAAGGGAGCAACCCTAAATTAAACGGAGCTTTTATCGGGATAGGGAGCATTTATATGATTCTTTTGTTTTTGTATCAATCAAGAGACATGGATATAGCCACTAATCTCTACCTGGTCGTTCTGTGGATCCTGATCGGGTTTTTCTCAGGCTGGATCGGGAGCACGGTTCCAAATAAAAAAGCATAGCCCCTCTGTTCCTGCACCCCTCCTTTTGCTACACTGTGAGAAAGTTAAAGGGCAGGGGTAGAATATCATGACAGACGGGAAAAGACAGTCATTAGAGCAGGCGTTAAAAGCCATCGAAAAACAATTTGGGAAAGGATCGGTTATGAAGCTCGGAGAAGCCCAGCAGGTCATGAACGTATCGTCGCTGAGATCAGGGTCCCTGAGCTTAGATATCGCCTTAGGAATTGGTGGGTATCCAAAGGGGAGGATCATCGAAGTATTTGGTCCAGAATCTTCTGGTAAAACAACCGTGACCCTTCATGCGATTGCCTCCGCGCAAAAACACGGGGGGACAGCCGCATTCATTGATGCAGAGCACAGTTTGGATCCCGTGTATGCAAAAGCACTTGGAGTGGATACAGACAACCTTCTTGTATCCCAGCCGAGTACTGGAGAAGAAGCTCTTGAAATCGCGGAAGCCCTTGTACGGAGCGGAGCTGTTGATATCATTGTCATAGATTCCGTTGCTGCCCTTGTGCCAAGAGCGGAAATCGAGGGGGAAATGGGGGATGCTCACGTCGGCCTTCAAGCCCGCCTCATGAGTCAGGCCCTTCGGAAATTAGGAGGGATTATAAGCAAGTCGAAAACGACCGCTATTTTTGTGAATCAGGTCCGAGAGAAAATAGGTGTGATGTTTGGGAATCCTGAGGTAACAACTGGAGGAAGAGCGCTCAAGTTTTATAGCAGTGTACGGCTTGAAGTCAGGCGCGGGGAAGCCATCAAGAATGGAAGCGAAACGATTGGAAACCGCGCTAAAATCAAAATTGTCAAAAACAAAGTGGCTCCTCCTTTTAAGGTAGCGGAAGTGGACATCATGTACGGGAAAGGGATTTCGTATGAGGGAGAGCTGATTGATCTTGGCTCTGGGGGGAACGGTCTCGTTCATGATAATGGAGAACCGATTATAGAAAAGGCAGGTTCCTGGTATTCTTATGGGGGAGAACGACTCGGCCATGGGCGCGAAAATGCGAAAATTATGTTGAAAGAAAACACGGAGATAGCCTGTGATATAGAAAAACATATTCGGGACGCTCACGATCGTTTGACGGGAAGAGATTCTTTCCAGAAAAGAACAAACTAACCCTTGCATCACTTCCAAAAGTTGTGGTATAGTAAGACTATCATCTCGACAACGTTCGACACTTCCAATTATTCCCCCCGTACGATAAGGGAAGTGTCAGTATGATAGGAGGGTTATTCATGAAGAAAGAACGTTCCAAACCTGATACGCCATCAAACCCGATGCACTTTTTTGCGAACAAAGAAGCATTGACTGTATTTATCAGTGAAGAAGATCCTCTTGATGAATTCAAACCACAAAAACGAGAAATCCAGTGGAACGAAATGACTAGGTCCTGTTCCGCATGTGGCAAGGCCTTTACCGCTCAACATCCAGCGATCATGTATTGCGAAGAGCACCGTACTCAAGAAGAAATTTAAACAAAATATGCTAAAAAGGTCTATGGACATAGGCCTTTTTCTTGTACTTTTTCTCAAATTGTTCCTTTTTTGGCAAATTTCTCTTGTAAACGGTGTCAATTTTCACGTATAATAACCTCAGGAACTAATTGGGGGGATTACGACATGGAAGTTACGTTGATGAGCATTCTTCGTTCAAAAGAATGGGATGATAACCGTCTTCTTCAATTGAAGCGAGAACTATTGGAGTATAAGAGACAAGGGAAACTTTTTTTTACGGAAAATTTGCTTCACCTGCCAGAAAATCAGCCATTTCAACTCTACTACTACCAAATTCCTAACCACGCCACGGAAGTGAATGCATTCCCAGTACCGATCAATCAATTCAAACACTTTCATACCCTTACACACTCTCACCTCCACTCTTATAAATACCTCAAAGAGTTTTATGAATCGTACTATGACGACGCGTTTGATCAACATGCTTTCAATGAATACGATCTTCGTCCTTACATAGGCGATCAGTATGTTTGGTATTATAAGCACATTGGGTAACAAAGTTTGATCTGCTTTTCCTTGCCCTCTCTCTAATTTATGATAAACTCCCATAAATCAGGGGGTGTGACCGATGGATTTGCAAAATTTTTTAACGCAATTAAGCCAGGCTCATGAGGATAGCGATCGCACTGAAAAAACACAGAAAACGATCGAGCAACAATTGTTGAAGGAGGAAGGGCCACTCGTGCGTCGTTTCGCCGAACATTTGTTCCCGTTAGAAAAAACCATCACCGTCCACGGGGAAGACGCTGTGTTGATTTACGTATTTGATTCTAACGGAAAAACCATGATAAGCCCAGAGGTTTTCCTGTGTGAGAACGGGAATATTGTGTATGAAGTATACGATGAAGAAGGATACCGAAGGTTTCGTCCAACAGCTGACAT
This sequence comes from Pontibacillus sp. ALD_SL1, assembly GCF_017355605.1. NCBI lineage: Bacteria > Bacillati > Bacillota > Bacilli > Caryophanales > Bacillaceae > Pontibacillus > Pontibacillus sp. ALD_SL1. The sequence goes on along the minus strand of NZ_CP062975.1, from coordinate 234,094 downwards.
ACAAGAAAACTACGTGACCATCCCATTAGAAGAATTTTTGATGTATTGTCCTTTTTATGAAATCATAGCTTTTTTCCATGATCGTATTGATATCTTGTATAAGAATGCCGAGAGTTGGATCGAACGGAACGATAAGAGGAAACGTTGTATAGAAAAAATGCGAGAAATCCTATAAACGAGAAGCGAAAACACCATAATGTTTTCGCTTCTCGTTTTTTTTATTCTCAACCAGCCTCTACTTTTTCCAAAAAGCCCCTTCTATAATGAAAGAAATGTAAGGAGGGGTTCATATGAATGACCTTGACACCAATGAGGGCACTTTGATTCAGTCTATAAAAGGGGGAACGGATGAAGAACGGATGGACGTTTACCGTTCGTTTCGCGTTTTTCCATACGAAAACCCGCCCCGCACTGAAGAGGGAAACCCTAAAAGTGCTTATGGGGACACGTTCTTCGCCGATCTTTCTTCCCTGTCAGATGAAACCCTTTTGGCTTTATTTCATCACACCAATTGGGCGGCGCCGATCTACTGGTACCGTAAACGTCACCTGGGGAAACCACTTCCCATTCACGAGGACGACCTTTTCCCCCTGGTTCAAATGCTTTCTCCTAAAGCAACAAGAGCCTGGATCGACAGGAATATGAGCAAAAAAGCGCCCAAAGATGAAGCCCTTGTATTATTGGCGCAGCAAGGTGATGAGCATGCCCTTGAACTTCTTTGTGAGAGGTATGATAAGCACGTTAAAGAAACCATCCGCCGATTAAAGCGAAAAGGACTCTATTTTAGAGGCTGTGACAGTGATGATTTGATACAAGAAGGCGTCATTGGCTTATTTAAAGCAAAAGATGATTATAAAATTCAACGAAAGACGCGCTTTAAAGATTTTTCGAAATTCGTGATTGAAAAACATATCGGCACGCTCATAGGGAAGTCGACGAACCGAAAAAACGAGTCGTTAAACACCTCCCTTTCGTTTCATTCTCCTATCGGGAGTGACTCGGAAGTCACATTTGAACAAATGATGCAAAGCAAAAGCCGATCAACAGAAGACCTTGTCACGATTGGAGAAACGCATGACGATATGTTTGAAATCCTGACCAAACTCGAACAGAAAGTTCTCGACTACTATGTGGATGGGTATACATACGAGCAGATCGGATACATTTTGCTCCAACAAAACGAAGAAGAAGAGATCAATATTGGCACCCTTCCGATTCAGCGACTTGATTTTGATTCGTATATGACGGTAAAAGAAGACCCCTCCTTGTTGGAACGTTTTCTCTCTCATGCTGATGCAACGGAAGAAGAGTTCAGTTCGTTTCAGCTTCTGCTCGATAAAAAGCGGAAGGCCGTTGATAATACAATCCAACGCTTCAGGCACAAAGGGGACGTATACCTTGCGCAGCAGCTGGCGCAAGAAGATGGAGTTCCTTTTGATCAAGCCCTCGCCGTGGTTAAAAAATGGCGTAAGATGCGTCGGATTAAGGAACGGTAACCATGTCCTCAGGACGGCAGCACGAGAGAATAAACAAGGGGTTCCTATTTGTTGTCATCACCCTTTCCTTTCTCCTTTCTCTGTTCATTCATTACGGCACAGAGGGAGCAATCCTCGCAGGCTGTTTCATGTTCGGGTACGGGGCAGGGACCTATTACCTGTCTCCAGACCTTGATGTGAGAAGCCGTCCCTATAAACGATGGGGTCCTTTTCGTTTTATATGGATACCGTATCAAACCATGTTCACGCATCGTTCCTTCTGGACCCATGGCATTCTCCTGGGGGACCTGATCCGTTTTCTTTATCTATTGTTATGGCTATTCCCATTATGGGGGATGTTGGGGTTCCCGCTTCCAACCTCTTATAAAAGGGAAATCCTCGTGTTTTTTTCTGGAACCTCTCTCGCTTCTGTTGTTCACATCCTCACCGATCACAGTTCTTCATTCCTGAAGAAAAGGAAAAAACGGAGAAAATGAAACCCCAAATCGCACATTTTAATCTGTGCGTTTTTGAATGAAAAGGTAAGCGGCATGAAATTAACGAAGGTTTTTGGGAATTAATGTTAAAATATAAGGGTATATACGGTTCGGACCACACGAACAGAACAGGGGGTGGGACATGAATAAGAAATGGTTGTTCATCATAAGTGTTGTCATCATCTTTTTTGCTCTTAAGCATTTTCTTGATTATGGAGAAAAGGACTTAAACCGTGTCATCGGTTATGATCTATCCAAATTTGAGTCTTTGGTAGTCAACAAAACGACAGAGCAGTTTGAATGGAGAACGGATCAAACGGCACATGCAGAAACGTTACAGGAATTTCTGAGCAGCTACCGCGTCAAGAGAATGAAAGATTATGAGTGGGATAGTGATGTTTCAAAAGAAAAAGGGTTCACTCTTTCGATCACCTTAACAGACAAAGCGGTTCCCATAACCGCCGACATTTTCGAAAAGCGCATCCTTTTTTACAATGAAGGGAAGTATTATCAAGTCCTGAATTACCCAATCGATGTAGAGTGGGTCTACACGTATGTGACGGAACAAAAGCAAGAGAAAGAGTAACGCTTTTCTATAAACAAAAAACAGTTGTTACGGAAAGGGAGGGGTACCATTGCGTTCCATTAAATTGATGATAGTCGGTATAGCGTTCATGCTTGTCGCCCTCTATATCCCGCACGAACCTGCTTTTAGAACGGCTGGTTCGGAGCTTTATCTGCTCATTTTAGGGTTTGTTCTTGTGATCATTGGCTTTTTCATCAACTCAAAACCCAAGTGAAAAGATTCACCAGTTGCACGCCATTTATCGCTACTCGAAGGAGGTTTGATACTCTAAAACGGTTGTAGGGGGAGTTTTTGTGAACAAATGGTGGGGATTGTGGTGGATTTGTATACCTCTGTTCTTCCTGTCCTACGGGTATTCCATCTCCATCGCAAGTAAAATTGCTTATTTACCTCAATCAGAATGCAAGCCAAAATTTATTTTCACGCCTCAAGATGTCCAGTATTGTAGCGATATATATGCAATTGATGTGGTTTTAATTGCCTTAAAGACAAACCCGATTATGTATATCTCAGTATTGACGGGGCTTTATTTAACGGGATTCATCGTTTATGTTTCCATGAGAAACATACGAAAAAGGAAGTCTTCGAACGGAAGGGTGCGCTAGCTGTATCATTCTGATTCGTTCCCCATTTGTTAACGGGTTCAGAACACTAGAGACACAGCAACAAAAACAAGAGGTCCAATTCTTATGTGAATTGGACCTCTTTGGTTTGGGTTCCTGAATAGTATTTGAAGATGTTATGTAGTCAGACAGGCTTCAATGTCATCGCCATTAATGGTTTCCTTTTCCATAAGCGCTTCCGTGATCTTTTCTAACGCCTCTTTTTGCTCAGTCAAAATGGTTGTCGCTCGGTTTATCGATGCTTGAAACAGGTCCCTGCGCAAGGTTTCTTCCTCTCTTCTTGAAAACGGCAATTGAAAGCCGTTATGTTTCATCCCAATCTTGACCATATGGTCGAGGTAGCGTTTAGCGGTTTCCACATCTCCGCCAACCCCGATAGAATGCTCACCGTAAATCATTTGTTCTGCGAGACCACCAGCCAGACATACCGCTATTTCATCGATCATTTCTGCTGTGGTTTTTAGATCCATGTCTTTTGGTATGGGAGCCATGAACCCGAGCGCTTCTCCCCTTGGAATAATCGTCGTTTTTCGGACAGACTTTGGTTTTGTTATGATTTGAACCAGGGCGTGTCCTGCTTCGTGATAAGCGACACGTTTTTTAATCTTTTCATCGTGTATCTTGCGATTGGCCGTTCCAAGCGCGGCTGTATCAAGGGCATGGTGAATATCTTCCATATCAATCGTCCCTTTACCTGATAACAGCGCCTTTTTGGCAGCGTTATTAAACAGGTTTTCGATGTCAGCACCTGTAAATCCTGTCGTGCTCTGGGCGATAACCCCCAAATTCTTTTTCACGTCCCCGTGGAGTTTTTTGTTCCTTGAATGGATATGAATGATTTCTGTACGCCCCTGTAAATCTGGAAGTCCGATTAATAACTTCGAATCAAAACGTCCAGGACGCAAAATAGCGGGATCAAGCATATCAATACGGTTGGTGGCCGCAATGAGGTAGACGTCTTCGTTGTTATCTACCCCGTCCAGTTGAGCAAGGAGCTCATTCAGCGTAGCTTCCCGTTCATCATTTCTGTTTCCGCCTTCGCTTCGTTTTGAAGCAATAGAATCAATCTCATCGATAAAGATGAGAGCTGGAGCGTTTTTTCTCGCCTCTTTAAACAATTCTCTCACCCGTTTCGCTCCCACTCCGACAAACATTTCCACAAAACTTGAACCACTCATCGGATAAAACTGAGCCCCGAGAGAATTTGCCATCGCCTTGGCTAACAGGGTTTTTCCTGTTCCAGGCGGTCCATATAACAAAACGCCTTTTGTGGCTCGAATGCCCAGGGCTTTGGCTTCTTCCTTTCGCTTCATAATTTCAATCATCTGCAAGATTTCTCCCTTCGTTTCAAGGCCTAATCCACCCACCTCTTTCATGGTGGTCGCGGGGATAGAGGATTGAACAATACTTTTTTTCACCATATCCTGAGGCCCTCCGATCCCTTTTTTCTGAGCTCTGATCATAAGAATAACCAGCACGATAAGAAAAACGGGGAGAGCGAATTTAAATACCGTTTCCAGGAAATTGACGTCTCGAACGTAAGTATAAGAAAGAGGGAACTCTTCCAGTTTTTCAGCAAGAACATCTGAATGAGGAGGAAGGGTTGTCTTGTAGGTCGTTTCTCCTCCGAGTAAATAAGCCGTCCCTTTTTCGTAATGAAGGATCTCTCGTCCTTCTTTTCCTTCAGAAAGCGTCATTTTCTCTAAAAATGCATGAAGGCTGATCGTTTCGGTTCCATTCGGATTCGGAGTCGTCATTGAACCAAAGATGCCCACCAGAATAATAGCCAAAAAGCTGTACAGTAAAACCCTTTTCCCTTTATTCAACTCGCATCACCTTCTCTTTGAAAACATTCATTAGTTTACCGTTTTTTTGCAGGGGGTCAAGTTATCACTACCTTTCCTTAATTTTGTTGTTTCCCTTGTGCCTCTAAAAAAGAAAGGATGGTTTTGGATGAAAAAAGATCATGTTATTGAAGTCATTCCGCACGTTTTTTTATCCCCATCAGACAGGGGGTTTTATCGTAAATACCTTCATTACCGTCCACATGACACGTCTATGATGATTCAGTACGCACGTGTATTACAAGATAACGGAAACATGAAAGAAGCGGAAATGTGGCTTCAAAAAGCAGCGGAACGCGGATCCACAAAAGCCTTATCCGCTCTTTCGAACCTGCGCGCCCTCTCTCGTCCTTCCCCGCAGCCCTCTTACAGGAAACGGAGCATAGGATTGGTGGTATTCCTGCTGGCCCTCTTTCTTTTTATAGGCGTCCTCATCGGAACACACTTCCATTCATCCTGGTATAGGACCTCCCACCAGACTCTGTCAGCCTATGAGGATCCGACCGTTACGGACGAGGAGTTAACAGTCGTATCCAATGCCCTTATGAGGTATCATCAACAGAACGGCCGCTACCCGTATCAGTTGAACGATTTGGTTTCCCCCTTTCCTTATAACTATTTATCCCACACCCCTGAATCTCTTTACTACACATCCTCAGGAGGAAGTTATACCCTCACTGCTGATAATCGAATGATTACAGAAGAGGACATGAAACCTCTGTCCATCTATGTATCAACAGAAAGTCGGCTTCTTTATGTTCGAAAAGGGAAAACCATTCTGGCGTCCTATCCTGTTTCAGTGCCGCGAAGTGGAACACCGATCCCTTTCCAGGAAACCATTGTTACGAAACGGGTCGCATTCCCAAATGGAGGGGAGGGGGTTCTTGGAACAAGAGGATTTGAACTGGAGGAAAATATCGCTATTCATGGCACTGATTCACCCTCATCCATAGGAAGTGCCGTTACAGGAGGCTGCATTCGTCTTTCTAACGCTGATATCGAGAACGTATTCCCTTACATTTCGATCGGGACTCCTGTAACAATAGGGGAGGAACCTCTTACCTCTGAACCTTTACATGGGAGTGGGCTCCCTCCTCTTTCCACGCCTTTTACAGATCATGACCGAACCGAGGAAGTTTTCGCGTGGAGAGAATAAACGAAAAAAATGACCCTACGAAAGAGCCATTTTCTGATTAAGCGATTTGTGAAAGTCAGCGAGAGAGGTTTTCTCGTCATAAGTATCCAGCTGGTTAAGCATTTCCTGAAGCAAAAGGACGGATTTATCATTCCCTTCGCACGTATGAACCTCTTCAATCTTTTCTTTAAACCGATCGATACGCTTCACCCTGATCACCTCCGATAGTTGTTATTAGTGTAATACAGAAAGAGTCTCTCAAAATAAAAAATCCTCCTTTTTATCGAGGAGGATTTTTTATTTGCTTTAGATACTTTTTAATTTTCCTGGCTTTTTTACTCAATACGATAAGTGGTTTCATGGTTTACTTTATTCATTATCCAATATTTTATGACGGAGATGTTCCAGGGGATTGAATCGTTTTGAGCGCAAAATACGAATGGTTTTTTCTGATTTGCGAATATCAATGTACTGAATAGGCGGGGTATTCGGAACCCTTCCGTCACAGCCCACCACAAAGGAACGTCTTTTACGGCTGTTTGGGAAAATGGTGATCTCTGCATCATTGCTGAAAAGGATGGGGTGATGAAGAGAGAGGTATTCTTTTGAATACATAGGAGCAATGGCGGTCATTTGCATGAAACCGTCTACTCCGAGTGCAATGGCGCCCCCAGCACTCATATTATAGGCCGTGGAACCGAGCGCTGACGAGAGGACGACCCCGTCTCCGTAAATTTCCCCGATGTCTTCATTATTCATTTGAATGCGTAAATGCATAGAAGTTACAGCCGTTTTGCTGAGAGCTTTTACAACCACATCATTGATAATATAATCCGTTACCACACCCTCGTCTGTTACCATATCCACTTCGTAAATCGGATACTCCTGAATCCAGTAATCTCCCTTTTTTAGCATCGTGATAAATTGATCAATGTCCTCCATCTTGAATTCAGAGAAAAAACCAAGGTTCCCCGCGTTAAATCCTACGAATATAGGATTCTCATCCATTCGTTTCCTCGCGGCAGATAAAAAGGTTCCGTCTCCTCCGATGACAATTAAGAGATCTCCGTTTCGAGACGTATAAAACCCACTTTTTTTCAAACGTTCTGCCATATACTCCCGTTTACTGGGATTATCTTTTATGTAACTGTTGTAGATACTAATTTTTCTCACGTGATCCACACTCCTCTATCTACCTATTTTTACGGATCATGCCGTTCCCCTTTATTTTATTTTTGGGAAGGAGAACGTTTTTTTTAGTCTAAATGAATTCGAAGATAACGAAGGAAAGGAGGGGGAACATATGGACAAGCGTCAGGTTCCTTTTGAAGATCTTATAAACGAAATCAGGACGGTCAGTTCAGAATTTCAATCCCATGAGGACAATCCAGAATTGTTACTGCTGACAGAAGAGGAAGGGGAAAAGATGATCCGTTCCATTCTGAGGGTTACGAATGAATTTTTAGGGCAATTTGATTTTAAACCAACCACAGAAGAAGCGGCCCTCGATGGTCTGTCAGATGACGAAGAGGAAACATTCGATGAATATGCTATGTATGATGATTTGGATTAATAAAACCGACATTGTCGGTTTTATTTTGTGTAGGCGGATGCGATCCAGCCTGTGAGCGTTCCGTATTTCACTTTGATCCACTCGTGTTTTGTTCCCTGTTTCGCCTCTTCAAGAATCAGTACCTTGTTTCCGCGTTTTAATGTACCCACGATTTTTTGATCCAGCGACGGTCCGCTTCTCACGTTAAGAGAATCAACCGATACGGTGACATAGGATTTTTTGGCTGCTGGCTCCTCTTTTGGCTCTTCTTTCGGTTCTTCTTTAGGCTCCTCTTTTGGCTCTTCTATTACCTCTTCCTTAGGTTCTTTCTCAGGCTCCTCTTTCGGTTCTTCTTTGTTTTCTCCCATTAAATCAAGAAACGTTTTCTGAGTTTCTTCCACGTTCGCCATGCGTTTCTGGATATCCTCGATCTGTCCTTTGAAATTGTCCACTTCATCCGCTTTTTCTTTTACCTCTTTAAGGGTTTCTTTCAGGACCTCATTATCTTGTTGATACTGCTGGCGTGTTATGGCGTTTTTTTCCTGATCCCCTTTTCCTGTAACAATGTACAGAGAAATGAACAAAGAAGCAAATGAAACAACCAGTGTGATCAGAATCAATCCCAATGAATGTTTTTTCAATTTTCCCACCTCGCTCTTCAATTCTTTGTACACCCTATTGTTTTTTCGATTTTTGTAAAGGATTTGAATCTTTTTTTACAGAAGACTTAAGGGAAATTGCTAAGGGGGTTAGAAAGGCATGCCAAAATTTGGCGAGATTACGACGGGTAAAGTCATAAAAATTTACAACAATGCCGCACTGATCAAGCTGGACGATGGTTCAATAGGAAAGGTCCACATTAAAGAAGTAGCCCAGGAATTCGTTAAAAATATCAATGACTATCTACAACTTCAGCAAAGTGTCCGTGTCAAGGTCATCGGGAAAAGGGACGGGAAAATCCAACTTTCCATTAAAAAAGCGGACCCATCGATCATTTTTAACAACCAGGTTGAGAAATTCATGAAAGAAAGCGGACGCAGACAGGCGGAACTTCAAAAGAATAAGGACCGCAAACGTAATGGCGGCAAACGAAAAAAAGATCCAAACCAAAAATAAAGAGAGCATCAGGGTGCCTCTTTGGCCCGATCCTCTTTTTTCATCGTCGTTAGCGAAGGATACCTCTTCCAAATCTCTGATTTGGTGGGGGTAGTTGACTAGGAGGTGGTGGAATGAGAAAGCGTACATTCTTTTTATTATTCGCTCTTTTCTTTCTGGCAGCCTGTGAGGATGAGAAGGCACATACATTTTGGTCAGATGCCACAATTGAAGCGACAGAACGGCTAGACGACGCTCACATCCCTTACGAAATAAGGGGAGAGGAAATATGGATTCCTGAAGAAGAAGCCGAAAGAGCCGTCCTTTGTTGTTCATAAGAAAGACCCAGGATCAGGGTCTTTTTACATTGAAACTTCCCCTTTTTTCGTCCGAAAAGGATACAAAAGATAGGACCGATCCCTCAGCAACCCAACAACTAACCCGATCCCCCCGAATCCGACAATATAAAGAAACCAATCGGGTTTCCACTCAACAGCCAACCCTGCAAGGGGAAGCCACCAGGCGGCTTTTGAGAGGAGAATGAAAAAGGGACCCTGAAACGACCCATTCACCGAACAATAAATGCCTGACTGACGAAACGCTCTCGGAATAAATAATAAAAATACAACAATCAACCCCGTTGACCACATGTTCATTCCTCCTTTTCTTTCTTTTTTTGAAAGATTGCCTTTTTCCCTTTCTCGGACTACAATAAAGCACCACATGAAGTAAGGGGGGGGTATCGTGATCCTATATTTTCTTATTGGTTTTACCCATAGCGGCAAAACCTTTTATCGGGAACAACAATCCTGTACACCTTCTGTTGACACATCCTCCCTGCTGAGCGGGATTCACAGGGGAAAGGGAGCACCTGTCCTTGATGGGACCATCTTGTTATCCCTGCTAGAAAATGTACTGGAGGCATTCGATAACGAGGAAGCTCTTCTTTTGGAGGGGCCTTTTTTAACGAGAGAAAACCGCGTCACGTTTACGGATTACATGAAAAAACGCGGCCATTCTGTTCATTATATCTGGATAGACCCCCCGATATCTCTCATCCTCTCTCGCATGAAAGACAGGGACGCAGGACTTAAATTGAAGCAGGAGGTACCTCTGTTTGATTTCCCTACAATGGAAGAAGGAGCAGAGCGCATCCATTATATGATTTAACAAATAAAACCCGTTCTTGCATTGTCTGTCGGTCTGTACATTTCTATAATAAGTGTACAAATTTGAAATTGTAGGAGGAAACGTTATGAATATGCAACCATCAAGCTTTATCATTCCGACGGTCATTGAACAAACGAATCGAGGGGAACGAGCTTACGACATCTATTCCCGCTTGCTCAAAGACCGCATTATTATGTTAGGAAGCGCCATTGATGACAACGTTGCGAATGCCATTGTGGCTCAGATGCTTTTCCTTCAGGCGGAAGATCCTGATAAGGACATTTCGTTATACATCAATTCGCCAGGAGGGAGCATCACAGCAGGTATGGCGATTTACGATACCATGCAGTTTATCAAACCCGATGTCAAAACGATCTGCATCGGCATGGCAGCTTCTATGGGAGCTTTTCTCCTGTCTTGCGGCGCTAAGGACAAGCGTTACGCCCTTCCAAACGCAGAGGTTATGATTCATCAGCCACTCGGGGGAACGCAAGGACAGTCAAAAGATATTGAAATCCACGCCAAACGAATCGTCGGCATGCGGGACACGCTTGAGCGCATCATGGCCGAGAACAGTGGTCAGGATCTTGAGCAAATGCATAAGGACTGTGATCGTGATTACTTCATGACGGCACAGGAAGCAGCAGACTACGGAACGAAGGGTCTGATTGACCACGTTCTGACCCCGCAAAAACAATCCTAACAAAAGAAAAGGTTGCCTAGGGCAACCTTTTTTGGTTTTAAAAGTTGTTCGCAACAGGATCATTTCCGTATATATGATTTGCTGCGTCTTCTTTTTTCTCGTCATGGTTTTGTTTTTCTGTATCAGACTGATTCAGTTTATTTATTTCCGTCAACACTTTCTTTTTGCGATCAGCCAATCGTATTTCAGTTTGGTTGATCTTTTCTAATTTCCTTTGAAGGTGAGCTTTTTTTGCTTCATCTTCTTTTTTCTTTTTCTCCTTCTGAACAAAAGAGAAATCCTCCCAAAGTCCAGAAATGTCTTGCGCTAGGATGATGTCATCTTTAATCATTTTCAATTGTTTACGTATTAATTTTGTTCCTTGTTTGTATAATTCCTTGTAAAACATCTCATATGCAGATTCTCGTGCGGGAATATTGAACTCTTGTTCGCCGATTGGATCGAACAAGATATCGCGAATGTGTTTCTCTTCTCCCAATGCTCCCTCTTCCACAATACTCTTGGCCAGTTCATGAGCTGTTTTTTTGTACATCACGTCTTTAATCATCGTGACATCCCTCCATATACTGTTTTGGTTTTTCAGATGTCATTATAATGTTTTTTTATATTTTGTGTATCTTTTTCTTCAGAAAGTCATAGGATAGCATCAAGAAGAAAAAACAAGGGGGAAACAACATCATGAAAAACGTGGAGAAAACATTAACCCAAAAAGGCTTTGCACTGTTAAGTGAGAAGGAACAATTCCTGTATTACCAAAAGGAAAAGGATACCGAACAAATATGTATCGTTTATGATAAAAAACAAAAAACCATCCGCTCGATGGACACTTATACCTTAGAAGGCGGCAACATGAACATCATTAGCCACAAACCAAGTCAATTCCAGGACGTATTGAGAACGAGTTAACCAGATCCGATTACGGATCTGGTTTTTTTCTATTTCAGGGCGGACCATGCAGCATGAACGTCAGGAAGAGAGCGCACACGTTGTTTTAAAGGACACGTCCCTGTCAGGGTGAACCATTAGGGGAGGTGATGTCTATGTTTACGGTGCTCCTGATGGGAGAGCGTTCGGATATGCTCCAGTACATAAAAGAACAAAGGAAAACGGGAGAATTCGCTTCCTATCCCTCTTTTGAAGAAGCCATTCATTCGTTATCAGTTTTTTTTCTCCAAACCCTTTGTACAGAGATTTTAAAAGAGATATTAGGGCCAGAATACAGGGAGGAGAAAAGGGATGAGTACACGTTATATATTCCTTCATCTTCATCGGAAAAGTCATTTGAAATGATACTCGCACATGTTCAGTCCTCTCTTCAAAGAGAATCTTCCCTCCATATGGATGGTTTTTTTACATTTCGGCTCAAAAATGCGAGACGAATGATTCGTGAAGCCATTCAGGAAGGACTCCATCCATCCATTTGTGAAAAGGAAACACACGCCTCGATTCAATCTGTCAAAGAATCCGTTACGACGAATCCGAAAAGGGAAGAAGTGGTTTTCTTGCGTGTTCAGAGGGAAAAAATCTCCTTATTCAGCAAAGAGCATGTGTATCTTTCTGAATCCCCTGAACAGGAGGATGTGGTACTCGGTCACCTCATCTTGCTTTCCCCGAAACGCGTTCATGTGATCGGAGATCCTGCCTGTATAAGCGAAGAATCAAGGCACATCCTCTCCCAGATCTGGGAAGACAATATTACATTTTTTGCTCACAAATCATGAGGAATACTTTAATCCCCCTGAACGTAATGCGTTCACGCAGGGATTCTTTTTTAAAGGAAAGCCCCTTCACTCGCTTAACTCTTTTAATGATCTAGATCATTTAAAAGAGGTGATGCGCTATCGATAAAACGTCGATATTTGGTTTAATTATAGGGTTTGGTGCTTTAATTGGAGGGTTGATGTTAAAGGGGTCAGATCCGAGTGTTCTCATCAACCCTGCCGCTCTCGTTATTATTATGGTAGGTACAGCGGCCTCCCTGTGTATCGCATTCCCAGGTTCTGAAATCAAGAAGTTTCCAACGCTTTTAAAGATTGCATTCACAGAAGAAAAGCGCATTCCAGAGCGAGAACTGCTTCCTGTCTTCGTAGAATGGGCCAGCATTATCAGACGGGACGGGATTAAAGGGATCGAAGAACAAATGGACACCATTCAGCACCCTTTTTTGAAAAAAGGGGTAGACCTCATTATGGAAGGAAAGGATTCTCAGGAACTCAAAAAAATCCTGGAAGAAGATTTAGAAGCAACAGAAGAGCGTCATCATGGGTTTGCTTCCATATTTACCCAAGCAGGCACGTATGCTCCGACTCTCGGAGTGCTTGGCGCGGTCATGGGATTAATTGGTGCATTAGGTCACTTGGATGATATTGAAAAGCTCGGCTACTCCATTGCCGCTGCGTTTGTGGCGACCCTTTACGGTATTTTTACGGGGTATGTGCTCTGGCATCCGATGGCCAACAAATTGAAACGAAAATCTCAAACGGAAATTGGGACGGGGTATTTTATCATAAAGGGGTTAACGTCTCTTCTTGAAGACGGATCACCTCTCATCGTAGAGCAAAAACTAAAACCACTCCTGCCGTCGAAAGAGAGAGATTCTCTTCAGGCCAAACCGACTGAGGCAGAGGAGGGGTAAGAATGGGGCGTAAAAAAAGGCACGAGGAACACGTTGATGAATCCTGGCTGATCCCTTACGCGGACGTTTTGACACTTCTCCTTGCCCTGTTCATTGTCTTGTTTGCCTCGAGTAACGTGAACGAAGGAAAGTATAAAGAGATGGCCGCAGCCCTTAACAATGTGCTGGCTGGAGGCGATAATGTCCTTCAATACACCGCAACGGTTCCAACAGAAGGTAGAAACGATTGGGTCATTCCTGATGATGCGGATAATGCGGATCAGATGCAGGAAGAGCTGAACGCTTTAAAAGCTGTACAGGAACGATTAGATGATTTCATTGAAGAAAAGGGACTGGAATTTAGTTTAGATACGGATCTGACGAAAAAAGGTCTTATGATCACCATTTTAGATGAAGCCTTGTTTGAATCAGGAAGCGCCGTTGTAAAACCGAACGCGAGGGAACTTGCAGAAGACATATCAGAACTTCTTGTATCGGATCCACCGAGGGAAATTCAGGTATCAGGTCACACGGACAACCGACCGATCTCGACGTTTCAGTACCGTTCCAATTGGGATTTAAGTGCGATGCGAGCGATCAACTTCATGCGCATACTGGAAAAGAACACAAACCTTTCCCCTCAGCAATTTTCAGCCTCAGGATACGGCGAATATCATCCAGTAGATACCAACAGCACAAAAGAAGGGCGTCAGAAAAACCGACGCGTAGAAGTATTGATCCTACCCACGATTTCTCTTGATGCGGCCGTCGTTCAATAAAAGCCCCGAATGGGGTTTTTTTGTGAGGGAAGAGAAAAGGTCCCGCATTTCTTGCAAACCCATCCCTTTTTCATATAGTGGTTCGGATTAGGAGGGATACGTATGAAAAAAGGACTGATCATCGGGATTGTCGTGGCCCTGTTGCTTGGGGGTGGAGGTTTTTTTGCCTGGAAAACGTTTCTGGCTCCGAAAGAAGAAAAAGAAGTGGAAAAAGAAGAAGAAGTTTTAAGCCCAGAGGAAATTAAGAAGCTGAAGGTGGACCTCCCGCCTGTTGTAACCTTCCTCGATGAAGAAGACAGCCATAACGCTAACGTTGCGGTTACGGTTCAGTTATCGGATGAAGAAACAAAGAAGGAATTTGAAGTGAAAGCCTCAGCGATGAAAAGTTTGCTGATCTCTGTGTTAAACAGTTCAAAGCTTGAAGATTTGCGTCACGCGAAAGGGAAAGAAGAGCTTGAACAGAAACTTCTTGAAAAAATGAACAAAAAGCTCGATCATGGTGAAATCAAGCATCTGTATATTACGGATTACCGAGTCCTATAAATAAAACCCTCCTGAATCAGGAGGGTTTTCTATTAAATGTTTAAATCAAATAAACTTTTCTTTTGCTTCGGTGTTTCTGAACTATCGTTCGTGGAAGGGCTGTCACCAAAGAGGGACTTTTTCTCCTCTTTTTCTTCTTCTTTTGGTGCTTTGAAGGAAGAAAGTTTGGCGAACACACTGTCTTCTTCTTCTGTTGCTTCTTTTTGCAGACGTTCCAAACGGTCGTTTTCCTCTAAAAGCTCCTCTACACGACTCGGCAGACCAAGACCTGCAACCATGCCGTAGAAATGCATCTGCTGGGCTTTGTTGTCGATGTAATACGATACAGGTTTTTCCTGAGCACGAGGTACAAGCTCTTCCATCATATTTTCAAGCTGACTGTGGAAGGAAAGCTGATACATACGCTGGGCTGTTTTGTTATTGGCTAACACACTAAGGGCCGCGCGTTTTCCGTTTCCGATGTTGTATCCTGATGAGAGAACACCGTCGTTTAAACTGTCACGGATATCATTCAAGTAACTCAGTTCATTTCCAAGGTCCACTTGAGACGGTTCAAGCATCGCACGGGAAATATGAACAACACCTGGCGTTTTAATCATGTTTTCAAACTCTGATGAGTCAAAGTGATTCTCCCCGTACGGAGAAAAGCTTGACGTGACCGTATTTAACTCATGTAGCGTCTGAGCGATGTAACGGTTCGCATATGATGCGTATTCTTTCATGGAGATGTTCGGGTTCTGTTCCATGCATTCATTATATAACTTGTTGTTATCGACGATAATAATAGATCCAAGCGCTCCCATAGCACCAGCAATTTCCTGCAAACGAGACAACGCATTCTGGAAGACTTTTGATCCTTCACCGTTACGAGGCAGGACAAGGATCAGGCCGAAACGACCTTCATACCCATTTTGATACAGGGCGTCGATCGCCTGAAGAACACTTCCTGTTCCTGTTCCGCCACCAAGACCGCAAACGACCCACAGGAAATCACGATTTTGCAGATGGCGTTCGACATGCTCAATGAAGGTTTGCTTATGTTCAACGAAAGCTTTCTCACCTATGTTAATATCGCGCCCTGCGCCTTTTTCATACCCTTTTAGAGGAAGAGGGACGATTTGATTATTCTGGTAATCTAGCTTCTCGAAATCTTGTGTATTGGTATTTACGAGTAAACCAGAGTAAGGATAGTAATTATTCGTCACACCCGTTCGAATGCTTGCGCACTCTGCTGCAATGGCACATCCGCCCATGCCTAAACCAATGAAGCCAAATTTCATGGATAGGGTTAAGTCACTTCGTTCTGTTAAACTAGGATTCTTAGGAATTTGCAATTGTCTCATAGGTTCCACTCCTTTAGGTTTGATTGTGCAGTTCTTTTTCCTGAATATACTGGAGCAACTCTCGGCCAAACTTCGATAGACGAAACACACGAACGCGCCCAATTTCTTCAACATTAACCAGTCCAGCCCCCTCAAGCTTTGCGGCATACACATCTAATACGTGCCGTGATCCGATGAGTGGTTGTTCTGGATTTTCAGGCGTTTCGATTCCTTGCTCCACCGCTTTCTCATACAATTTATTCGCATAATCCATGAGTTGCATCTTACTCGGGGAGCGATCGAAATTATGCTCGTACTTCGCCAGTCCAAGCAACATGTAGCGATTATCGTTTAATCGGTCCGCGAGGAGTTTCATGATATCATCTCGTTCCATGACTGCCTCCTTTACTGATGCAATAATGGGTTCGCTATTGCATCCTTTATTGGTGCAATACCATTACACCACACGGGAAAACATTCCGTCAAATGATAAATGTACCAAAAAGAGTGCTTATTCGACGAAAGAAGGGGGCATTTCGAACGATTCCGCCTTTTTCATTCCAGAAAAAAAGACCCTAAACAAGGTCCTTGTTCTTCGTCGATCCACTGTCCATAATACCCGTATCCAACACTCATAAGAACACCATCCTCTTCTTCTGGCATGACTCCGAACCAGGGAGCCGTAGCTCTTGTTTCTCCGTCTTCTGTTTTGATAGAGATTTTTTCTCGCGTGTAGTTGGCTTCTTCCGAGTGGTCCTGTTACCTTATGTGCTACCCCTGTATGATAATCAATGGTCCGCGTTCGGTTTTCCATAGTCCATCCCCCTTTCTGGTTTCCATTTTTTCCATCGTACCACGTTGTGGTAAAAATTGGAGTTTAGTCGATGGTGTCTATTTTTTTAGCCAAATTTTGGATCCTTCCGCTATAATGGGAGAAAACCACGAAGAAAGAAGGGGTCTTATGCACACGATTTTTCTCTTAGCTGAATCGAAGGAACGGAAATCCGTCCCTATGCCTGCTTATGCATTTTATGTTGGGCGGAGGAGCACTTGGACGAATAAGGCGCTTGAATACCTGCGGGAAAAAGGAGCAGCAAAAGAATCGATCTTTTTCCTGTCCCCTGTTCAGGAAGCGCTTTTCCGTTATGATGAACCCGTGGACCCCTATCCTGTCCCCGAAAAGGCCCCAAACGGGGCGAAACTGAACACGTTTGCAGCACGGGTTATAAATGAGCTTATCAGGATGAGGGAGGAGGATGAACTCTTCGTCGAACTTCATGTGAACAAATCTCTGTCTGCTGCTCTTTGCCCTTTATTAAAGAAAGAAGGAATCTCGTACCGTATCATCGGCGAAGGCAAACGGCTCGGTGAGAAACTGGAGCACTACGATGAATTAATCGCCGAAGAGAAAACGAAAAAGAAGTACCGCGACCTTCGTGAGGGAAAATTTCTGTTTTTGAAGGACACCTCTTTTGAGACCTACGAGGAAGCTGAAACGCTTGTCACTCAATACGAAACGAAAGCTTCTCTCATAGGGATCACCGAAGAGCTGGGAGAAGTGAAGCATCTCTTAAAGAAACGGTACCAGCGTGAAAAAGATGCCCGAAAAGCAAAGAGGGAAGCAGAAGACGCGATCAATGAAGAGGGGCATGATGACCTTCTGCGATTTATCGAAAGCAAGCGAACGATCGCTTCCCTGTTTCAGGACACGGAGGAAGTACAAGAGATGAAGCGCCGTTTCCCGAAAGCCTTAAAAAAATACACGCGCTACCTCATCAAAGAGAACTATGTCATCCAAACGGAAAACAAGATCCACGAAGCAATGATGCGCCTTCAGATTTCGTTGTTAAAGGCAGGGTGAATCAAAAATACCAACATATGGAGGGTCTGTTATGGGGAATATTGTTGAAACGATATCGTTAGAATGCGGGTGTCAGCGTTGTGGGAAGATGTGGGAAAGTCACGAAGAGATGGTCAAAGACCAACATGTTGAGTGTGATTTCGATTACGATCAGATGATCTACTTTCATCGTTGCAAAAAAGACGAATAGTGAAGGGTGACACAAAACAGAAAAATAATGCATTAGATTTCATGAAAAGGTATAATAAACTGATAAAAAAACGCCATAAACATGTTGCGTCATATTTGAGGAGAGAATAAAATGATATCTAACTCGGAATTGTGGAAACTAGCAGAAGTGAATCGAATTAACAGAGGCGATGTTTTCATTGATCAAGATGGGAATGAGATGATTTTTACAGGAAAGGCATTCCAAGTATATTTCACAGAGAAAGATGAGAGGTATGACTATGTAGGGATGTGCATCGGTGACGAATGGAAATTTTCTCATAATGACATGGCAGAACTTGAAAAGCAAACGAAAGAAAGACGTTAAACGTAACGTTGTGCATTTTTAAACATAACGACTAGACAGTTGTTATGTTTTTTTATTGTTTCCCTTATGTCATTCTTGGAGATCTTAGTTTTTTCTGCTTTAAAAGGACGTTTTTTGGCTCGCAAACCCACAATTTCCCTATATAATAAAGGGGAAACAATCGAAAATAAAGGTGGGATAAGGATGTACAACCAATACCCTTTTCTCATAAGAATCTTTCCTTATTAAAGGTGTGAAAGGAGCCTGTGAGTCCATTGAGGCCGCTCCTCTGCTGATCTCCCGTCATCGGGAAAAGTAGCCGCAAGAAGGAAACGAAAGATTCCTGCCTATTCCGTTATCGGACTCTGATACGGAACTGAGGGATTCTTATGAGAGAGAATACCATTTATAACTGTGATTGTGTAACGGGCATGCAGCAACATATTGAGGATGAAAGCATTGATTTAACGGTGACGTCACCGCCCTACGATGACTTGCGTACCTATGATGGATACTCCTTCGATTTCGAGGGGGTTGCAAGCGAACTCTACCGCATCACAAAACCTGGTGGCATTGTCGTGTGGGTGGTCGGAGACCAGACGCACAAGGGTTCGGAATCAGGAACCTCGTTCAGACAGGCGCTCCATTTTAAAGACATCGGGTTTCGTCTTCATGACACGATGATTTATGAGAAAGACAGCATCTCTTTCCCTGACAAAACACGGTACTATCAGGTTTTTGAGTACATGTTCATTCTGTCAAAAGGGAAACCGAAAACGTTTAACCCGATACGGGACCGTAAAAACAAATGGTACAACGGAAAGAAGCATATTAAAGGCTCGTATCGAACGGCTGAAGGGGAGAAAAAACGTCACAACAAACAAAACCTTCTTCAGGAATACGGGGTTCGTTTCAACATCTGGCGCATCCCGACAGGATGCGGGAAATCCTCGAAAGATCCATTTGGTTCCAAACATCCTGCCATTTTCCCAGAACGTCTGGCGGAGGATCACATCCTCTCCTGGTCCAATGAAGGCGACATCGTCTTTGATCCGTTTATGGGAAGTGGAACAGTCGCTAAAATGGCGAAACAGAATAACCGACAATATTGCGGATTCGAGATTTCAAAAACGTATCACGAAATCTGTCAGGATCGGCTGCACACACTCCTGTAAAAAAAGCTCTCCCTAAGGAGAGCTTTTTATTGTTGGGACGCTTTCTTCATTTCAACCTCTTCATAAATCTCACCAGCTTCTTCTGGGGATATGCCGTATCGTTCTGCCGCCATTTTGGCAAGTAACGGGTCGTGGATGTCAGGATCATATCCTCCATCTTCCTCAATCAGGGTTTCATAACCGAATCGCATGTACTCGTATACGCTTGCTTTATCCACCCCTGATTCCGTAACACCGTAATCGGTTTCCTCTTCCTCTTCTTCTAAATGAACCCTGTACATGGGCTCTTCATCTGCGTATATATAATCCGTAATCATATCGGTATCCGACCATAACGCTCCATACGTATGTTGATCGGTAGACACGTTCATTTGCACAATCTCGCATATAGGGCCTCCGCACTCCATTTTGGGCCCCTCCTGATCCAAGCGCAAACCTGCCTTTGTGATGAGGTCGTATTGGCGTCGAGGCTCCAGGGTATCAAATTCCTCTTTCACATCAAGGTTCAGGGTAATATCGTAGAACACATACTTCTCGAAGGGAATGGCCTCCAGTTCCGCACGAACTCCAAGGACGTAAGGAGAAAGATCCGTATCATCAATAAGCCCTTCGATCGTGTCGTTCAGCACCGCCTCATCCAGTTCTTCCTTTTCACTGCACCCTACCATGATAAAGATCAACAACCCCAACAAGATTCCGATTCTCACCATCATCATCCCTTTTTTGTTTGATAATTCCATTATAATCCTGAAATGAGAAAAAGGGATGGATATGTAGAATTTGTCGAGCGTGTTATTGCTGATTTCTATAATAAAAGCCGCAAGCTGCGGCTTTTATTAGGTATTTATGAAGCTTTTCTTTTGTACTCCTGCTCGATCTCTTCAGCCAATTGTTGCAACTTTCTCATTAACGCTTCATCGTCTCGCAAAAGATATGGGGAAAGTCTGAATTGATACAGAACGTTCGATTGAAAAAGAAGTGTCAGAACCTGTTCGCCGTCGTGGGAAAACACGCCTTCTCTTTCGTTGTTTCTTATTTTTTCATCATCGTACTCCACACCAAATTGCGTATGCAGGAATTCATTCGCAAACTCTTCCACAGCATCAGCAGCTGCCCAAAATACAATTTCTTTCATCAGTTCTTGCTGTTCTTCTGGATAGTCATCCAATCCTTCAAAAAAGGAAGCAACGTTTTCTTGTTTTTCATCCACCGCTGAAGGGAGGGGAGTTTCTTTTAAACGTGCTTTAAAAAACGTTTCGATGTCATTTACAAACGAATTCATAACTTCTTCCGTTACATAAATCATATTTCTGTCTCCTTTACTCATGGAATTCTTTCTACTCCCATTGTAGGTCATAAAGAAGAGATATGCCTTTTTTTTAACCCTTTTTTGGATTAGGGATTCGTAAGTTTTTGGTGTAAGCTTTCGTTCCCATCAGGGTTTAACACCAGCACATCCATCTTTCGGGGTCCGAATAACCGTTCGTTCTTCTGATAAACGAACTCCATTTTTTCACCCCACTCCACAGAAGATAAGGGGACTTCAACGGTTCTTCTGTTGCCCTCCTCATCCTTGAACGTGACCTCAATCTTCTTATCCTCAACGAGACGTTTAGAATAGACCGTGTCCGAATAGAGGCGTTCAGACCCAGCGTAAGAGGCTCCATCGACCACGAATGCACCTATGATCCCCATTACCCCGATCACACCGACTCCAAATAAAATGCTAGCCCCTCGTTTTTGTTCACTGACATAGAAGGAAGAACCCATCAGTCCTCCAAATACCGTTAACCCAATCCCTGCTAGTAACCACAGCAATCCAATTCCCATAGGAACACCTCTTCTTATAAGATTTTCCTTATTGTAAGAGACAATGAATGGAAAAAGGAGAGGGGATAAAGAAAAACCATCACGACTGTGATGGTTAACGCGTGTTATCCGTTTCTTCGAATTGTTGAATGTCTCCTTCGTATACCTGTTCTTTTGTCCCGTATGGAAAAAGAGTGCTACTTCGTGTTTCCTGTAAATCCTTGTATGCAGCCCGAGGTAATTTCTTTAATTAATCAATAAGGACTTGATCATCTGATTCTGCATAAGCCACTTCTATTTGATCTCCATCCATGCCATTCCCCTCATTTGTAACGATATGAAGTAAATCTTGATCAGATGTTTGCATAAGCATTTCTTTTAATAGCTCTTCTACTCCAAACTCTTTTGTTTGAGCTTCTTCCAAGTCTTTCTTTGAAACATTTAGCTTTATTGTTCCATGGAGTGCGAAGGTAACGTTAATTTTTTTTTAAACTCTCCATAACTATCTTCCTCTCTTCTTGTTATTTGTTTATTTCGCTTCTTGCTTTTTCAACCAGGAGGGAGGAAAGATTCTCCTCGTTTAATGCTTCTTGAATCT
Organism: Pontibacillus sp. ALD_SL1; assembly: GCF_017355605.1. Lineage (NCBI taxonomy): Bacteria > Bacillati > Bacillota > Bacilli > Caryophanales > Bacillaceae > Pontibacillus > Pontibacillus sp. ALD_SL1. Next base: position 212,199 of record NZ_CP062975.1, on the reverse strand, counting down.
GATCCGTCATGTCGTTGAAATGAAAACGTAGTTTTTTGAGCCAATCTGTTGGGGTGGCCCCTGCCACATCCACCAGGAGTCGACGCTGGGCGTTTATTTCTTCTCGTAACAGGATCAATTTCGCGTGCTTTCTTTTTCCACTCACCGTTTTCAAGGCATCCGTCAAACGCCTCGTGTTTTCCTTTATAACAAGCATCCTGATTCCTCCCGTTATGGTTAGTGTAAAGTGGTTTATCCTGTTGCTGCTTCTATTATAGCAGGCTGGTTGGGTTCTCTACGGAAAAGTTCTTGCTTTTTCTGGCGAATGGTTTATGATCTTTCCAATCTAAGAAAAGGGAGCTGATCCCATGAACGAATTTTTGGAAATTTTCCAAACGCTGATGGAATTTATGACGGATGTGCCGTATTCCGATGCCCCTGAGTCGGTTGATCCTGGTTTATACAAAGGGAACCCCTCTGTTGAAGAAGTCGAAATCATTCGGTCAGAAGGGATACGAATCAACATCCGTTAGCTCTCCTATGAAAAAAATCGCTCATCACTGAGCGATTTTTCGATTGTTATAGTCTTGGTTATTTTTTGATGGCAACGTTTTGGGTTTTTTGGTGGGGGGCTGAAAGATTTTGTGTTCATTCTTCTTCTGATTGGAGATTTGGAAAGAAGTAAATTTGCTGAATTTTTGAAGTTCATCGCGGAGGGAATCGTTGGATCCTTTGTATTCATAGTGATTGATTCTTTTCAGCAAATGACGCTTGGTTTTAATGGCTCGGCGTCGTTGGCGAAGTTCTCGGTAATAGGAGATCGCGTAATAGGTTGTGACGGCGTTACAGGGCTGTTCGCACAAGTGTTGCTCCACCCATGCGAGTTCCTCATTGGTGTCGTAAAACTGATGTTTGCATGCGTCTAGTTCCCCTTGAATGTCTTCATACAGATTCTGTACCGTCGTGTCCATTTCAAGAAGGAGCGTGCTCATTTTCTCTTGGAACGTTTGGAACGTTTCGACGCAGGAAAACTCCTCCGATGAAATAGACTTTTCTTTTGTTTCTTTCATCACCCTTTTTTTTCCTTTATACAACACAGCATACCAGTCTTTCACTCTTCTGATATCGGAAATCAGGTCAAATGCAGGACATCCCTTTATGGAAGATACCAATTCTTTTGCGAGGGAACAGGATTCAGATATCGTAGAAAACTCCGATTGCTCAATATCGTGAATCACTTTCATATACTGTTTCCACTCTTCGCTCTCTCGGAGATCAGCTGAGATCCCGACGAGCTCCCGATAAACCTTGTGAGCTTCCCCTTTCTCCTTACCTGAAAGGGTTCCGTTTTCAATACGTTCATTCCATTCTCGTAACACTTCCACCTTAGCTGTGGTGTCAAAATAGGCCTGTATTCCATTATTCATGAATTCGTCCTCCTCGTTGAAGGTCTCTGATGCCCTGCTATTATAGCGTGGATTTGAACCCAGGTTATTAAACTATTGCTATTTTTATAGTAGAATAGAGATAAAGAAAAACCATCACAAATGTGATGGTTACAGGGTTAATTCGGTCTTTTCAAATTGTTGAACGTCTTTTTTATAGATGTCTTTCTCGGTGCCCTGCGGGAAGAAAAGAGCTACTTCGTGCTTCCCATAAATCCCTGTATAAAGACCAAGATAAACAGGGGCTGTTACACGTTCTGACAGGTCGGACGAAACCTTTTCCAAATGATCGCCAACCTCGACTTCATCCATAGCTTGCCATTCCTTTGAGTACCCGTCTTTCGTTTCCTTCCAGGTATCCGTGTCAACATGATCCACTTCATCTAAAACAAGCATGCCATACGTTTCTCCGAAACGAACGAGGTATTGGAGCAATCCTGTGTCCATCACAAGATTGTCATACCAATCATGCACATTAGATGGGATCGGGGCATGCCCTGTTTCCTCTCCCATTGAATTCAAGAGATACGTGAATCGGTTTGGGTGCAGTTTGTGAACGAGTGCTTCCATCATCATCTTCCTCTCCAGTTGTTTCATATAGTGTAGCAGGTTTAAGGGGAAGAAAGGTAAAAGATGAATCTATTTTTGGTGCACCTTATCTCTCCTGCACCAATCACACGCATCATTCTTTTCATCCGTTTCTTCCATGCTGAGCTCCTTTTAACTTTTCATGAATGGCAGCCATTTTGGCCTCGTCACCAGCCTTCTTTGGGTGATAATACTGCCGATTTGATAACGTTTCGGGTAAGTAATCTTGTCTGACCCAGCCTCCAAACGATCCTACTTGGCTGTCATGTGGATATCGATACCCTTCTCCGTGACCGAGTTTTTTGGCACTTGCGTAATGAGCATCCCTTAAGTGCATCGGGATTTCCCCAACATTTCCATTCTCCACATCAGCGAGCGCGTGATCAAGCGCCACGTAAGAGGAATTGGATTTTGGTGCGAGGCAAAGGGAGACGACCGCATTCGCTAAAGGAATCCGAGCTTCTGGAAACCCGAGCTCACGAACAGAATCACAGGCGTGGCACACAAAACTCACGGTTTCTTTTGAGGCAATACCGATATCCTCAAATGCAATGACTTTGAGTCGACGGATGATACTCGTGTCATCTCCCGCTTGAATCAGTCGGGCCAAATAATGAAGACTCGCATCCACATCACTTCCCCGAATCGACTTCTGGAAGGCGGATAACACATTGTAATGACCGTCTCCGTCCCTGTCATGAGAAAACCCTTTTCCTTTTAAAAACTCATGGATCGTTTTTTCCTGGATCTCTCCGTCAACGGAAGCAAATGATGCGGCTTCTAACACATTTAAGGAAGAACGTACATCTCCGTTCGTTCCTGATGCGATTTTGGATAATACCTCATCACTGATTTTCAGATCCATTTCTCCGACCCCCTTTTCACGATCCGTCAAAGCGCGTTTTAAGGCCTCTGTTACATCAATCTCTGTCAGCCGTTTCAGTTGTTTGATCATCGAACAACGGGACCTGATGGCTGGTACAACACTATGATACGGGTTTTCTGTGGTCATCGCGATTAAGGTGATCAGGCCACTTTCTAAATGAGGAAGAAGGGCATCCTGCTGCACCTTTGTGAATCGGTGAACTTCATCAACAGCAAGGATAAAGGGGCCTTCTGTTTTTTCTGCTTCTTTAACGGCTCTTTCAATATCTTTTTTTCCTGTTGTGGTGGCATTCAACAAAACAAATGGGGCATCGATGGTACCTGCAATGGCGCTGGCGATGCTTGTTTTGCCAATGCCAGGTTCTCCGTACAGAAGGAGGGACGGAACATGACCTTTTGAAATCATATGATAAAGGGCCGTTCCCTTTCCAATGATATGAGACTGACCAATAAGATGATCAATATGGGTGGGGCGCATGCGATACGCGAGAGGTTGTGGCATGGGAATCATTCCTTTTTTCGTTTCCTTATCGTACTCCTTCCCGCGGAGGAAGAGAAGAGGTTTTCGAGAAAGGCAGAGGTGAAGGAGGGATGAACCATTGAAGAAGGTAGTGATATGGGCTGTAAGTGCTTTTGTTTTGGGAATGGGAATCGGATATATCGGGTCTGTTATCCTGTTTTCATGAAAAAAAGGCCCCCTTCCTGAGAGAAGGAGGCCTCAAATATAGAATGACAAACATGATGACTACATGGTACCGTTCTTAGTGAATAATGTCAAAAAAAGCCTCCCCAGGCGCATATAAGGGGAGACCTCTTTTCGTTCTTGCCAAGCCTGTCCATATAAGGCATTGATCAATAGAACAAGGGAAACATGTACGTCTAGTTTATCGGATGGTTGGGGTTCTTGTCAATAAGGATTCCAAATATAGGAACATTTTTTGATTGTGAAACCTGGCATCATATTCAATCAACCCTCTACATAAAGTATCGTATACCAAAAAGAGAGGGGTTTATCATATGGAACAAATGGTCAGCTGTTTTATCAAACATCCGAAGAGTCACATGAATGAAGAACGATTCAAACCATTTTTCGAGGAAATGGAGAACAGAGGGATGCATTTCATGCGCACCAAAAAGGTATCGGTCCCTCACATGATTGAAGGGGGTCACGCGGAATTTGTAATCGCTTCAAACGCACCCTTATCGGATCAGGGGCTGTCGGAGGCGGTCCTGCATTTTTCGACGGAACATTTCCTTAACGGAGAAAAAACAATTGAACTGTAAAGAGAGGCGAAACGCCTCTCTTTATTGCTGTTTGCAAAAAACAAGTCTGTCTTTTACGGGATCGGTGGACATGGTCCATCATTTTGAACGAACAGAACGAAAGGATGTTAGAATACAGATAGTAGAAAAGGCCTTAGTATCGACGGAAAGGAAAGATGGATGTGAAAACAGTGAATCGCTTATTTCATATCAGTCACGTTGAATGCAAAGAAAACGAACAAACGAACGAGAAAGGTGAAAAGGTGTTCACACCAGTTGTTCCGAAAAGCATCTTAAAGGAGGAGAATCGTACGATTCCTAGAATCTGCGTAGCCCCTCATATAGAAGGTTGTTTGAATGGGATCCCAGAAGATGCCGTCCACTATTTGATCGACCAGCGAATGAAATTCATCCCTTACCTTATGTATGTCTACTCCTTCCACGGGGTCAACGAATCATCCGTCATAAGCAACGGGGAAATCATTGAAAAGGGGTATGTGCCAGATGCTGATGTGTCGGGTGAATGCTGGCTAACGGAGGAAGCGGTCGGTGCGCAGGAGCTCATCCGTATCACGGGCTTTGAAATGGAAGAGAGAGCATTCCAAAAAGAACTCATCCGAAAGGTGTACTACGAAAAACCTGTTGAAGACTATGACAGAAGATACGATTGCTGGTTTCATAGGGGAGAAGGGGTAGAAGAAGTAAAAGCGTGTGTGAAATCCATCCGAGGCAAACTTCTGAAGGAATATACGGATGGCGAACACCATTACCTTTCTTTCAAGATTCCGAAACATGAGGATATTTCACCGTTATGGTTTTCGTATCATAAACTGGCGTTGAAGTGGTATGACGACCTGGATAGAGATACCATTGCTTATGAAGGGTACCGCGACGAGTTTGAGACCTTATTTCCTCACTCTCCTTTGTATACCTTTCACGAAGAAGAAACAGAAGGAACGACGCGATATGTTGACGTAGAAAATGTGAATGGATCGCTATGAAAGGCACAATGACTTCCAGCAAATGATCCAAAAAAGAGGAAAAAATGTCGCATAACGAAAGGGTGCTTTTATGTTATTTGTTGGAACAAGGAAAGTTGAAGACGATCAGGGTTTTTATTATGCTTCTTTTGGTTGGGGCGGTCAGTGCGAAACAAGAACACCTGTATTTAAAACAGAAGAAGAACTTGATGAATATGTCAGAAACAATTACGGAGACGCCAAAAACATTTAAAAGTAGCAGGTCAAAAACCACAAAGTCCTTCGCAGCTTTGTGGTTTTTTGTTTCTTTCACCTATTATGGAAAGACCTCAAAAACAGATAAATGATAAGGGTGTTCCCTGGCGAATAGGTATGCAAAGGAGGGATGAACATGGATGAAAAAAAATACAGTGTTATGCTGCACCTATCTCAGATGATAGGCCTTGTGATTCCTATGCCGTTGATCACGCTTGTCGCACCTCTTGTGCTTTGGCTGGTGAAAAAAGAAGAGTCTTCGATGATCAATGACCACGGGCGGGAAGCCGTGAACTTTCAGCTGAGTCTGCTGATATACGGAATAGCCTTTATGGTATTCACCATCGTCACATTGGGTGTTGGAATGGTCACAGGGTTTATCTTATTGCCAGCCTACTATATTGTAACGATCTTGTTTCCGATACTGGCAGCTGTAAAAGCCAGCGAAGGAAAGGATTACAAGTATCCGCTGACGATTCCGCTCATACCAAACCGAACTTAGGTTTGACTGTGAAACTGCATTTTCAACCCTTTCATGAATGGAATACCCACACTTATTTTTACACGAAAAAGACCTTCCTCGGCACAAGAGGAAGGTCTTTTTCAAGGGATCCTTTGCGGTGAGTGCGCGTAGAGACCCTTTGTGAAGTATTTCCATTTTTTAATGGTATCGAAGCAGACGAGAAAAGTAAAGCCGAACAAACAAAGGATATATAAATCCGTCCTTTCTGCCTATTACTCATACGCTTAACTGCCCCACTAAATCAAGATTTGGAAGAGGTCTCCTTCACTACGGCACTTCTTATATCCTCTCTCGAGATTCAATAACCCCTTCTGAAGAAAAAACATCCGCCCTCCCTGTTTTTGGAGTAAACTAATAGAAATAGAATAATGGAGGACAAAACATGAAAAAATGGATACTCACAGGATTTTTGTTGATGGCAGGTGTGGCAGGGTGCGAGGAAACAGAAAGAAGAGAAAAGTGGACCGATGTAAAGGAGCGGTACTTCGAAGAAATGAAGGAACAGCTTAATGAGACGAAAATCAGTTCCTACATTGATTCAGACATCATTCTCGAGGGGGCGGAAGCCAATACACAGAAGCATAACACCTATATTGATCTTACTTTATACGCGAATCTGAACGAAAAATTTAAGGCGTTATCCGACGAGCAAAAATATGAACTGTTTGAAGAACTATACCGCTCCGACTATGATTGGGAAGATCCGAATTGTGGCACGGGGAACAGTTGTGAAGTAGACAAGATCCATTTTAGTAACGGCAAGAATGATTACGAAGTGGATGGCCTGAACTTTGCGAACATTTCCGTTGATAAGGATGGGGATTTCTTTAAACCAAAGTCAGACCCTGTTGTCGTAACAAGTACAGGTACTGATGAATGGGCGGTCTATGAGTATATGAAAACCCAGTATGACCTCTTAACAGATTACGGAGCTAACTATGTACCTGAGAAACACGATCCGCTGGTTGCCCGTATGGCTGCTGAAAAGTTTGGAATCACGGCAGACGAAGCAGGTGACATCTATATCCGAAAAGAAATGGGACAATAGCAAAAAGAGCCGAATGTTCGGCTCTTTTTTGTTAGATACGGCCTATTTTGCTTTCTAATGACCTCATAACAAGCCTTGCGTCCTTGTGTACTGGGATGCCGTGAGCGTCACGGTATAACCAATGGATGATGTTCTTCACGCTTTCTCTTGAAGATCGTCGGATCCCATAAGTTTGTTCTTTCCCCCAACTACCAGGGTTATAGGTGGCACTGTACATGGTTTCGCCTGTTTGATTCAGGATGATTTCTTTTAGGTGTTGCAAAAAAACCTGGTTCCCGAAGAAAACCAAAACGATCTTATGATAGCGCGTCCCCTTTTGGACGCTTGAACTTTCAAAACACGAACCTTTCCCTTCAAAGTAACCCAAAGCGAAGCTCGAATAGAATTCATCTGGGATTGGAGGCACTTTTTCTACGTCATATTTATCGGACCGCAACCCCTGTTTTAGTAAATCTTCGTACATTTTTTTGTTGAGCACGCGAAGTTTTGCTGATACAGAACCATTTTCATAATCTCGGTATTCAATGGGTTTATAGCTTCCGATGACACCTTGGAATCGCTCTAACAAGGGAAGATCCTTTTTAGAAAGGTGCAGGGTACACTCATACCCTCCGACGGCTTTGGAGACAAACCCTGTGCTGAACCAAACCCCTAACCAATACGCTTTCTCTGGAGAATCGATTTCTTGAAAGTAATCGGGTTGTTCTAATTCGTATCGCTGAGAGGTTTCTGTATAGGTTCTCATACTTGTTTTGTCTTTGATATGCTTGTGAACGGTTTGGGGGTATGTTCCATACCAATCTCCTATTTCTTTAAGAGAATGACCGTTTTCGTATAATTCGATCCACTGGGGAACGTACTTTTTCAGTTTAGAAGTGGGCCCTTTTCTCGCTAGTTCGACCCCTTCTTGCTTTAAGTATTTCGTGACCGTTCCTGTTGTGGTTTCGTACGTTTTGGCGATGGAGGAAGAGGACCACCCTTCATTGTAAAGCCGAACCCATTCCTTCGCGTAATGAGCAAATTTTTGTTTCATCCGAGGGGCGACAACTCCATTTAGTACGCGTTGGACCGTCGTATAATGAATGTCTTCGTTTTTGGCGATCTCTGTAAACGACTGGCCTGAATGATACAGCTCTTTCCACTCTTGTTGTTTATGCAAATAGTGTGACTCTCGTTTGTTACGTGACATGTTGAAACTCCTTGGTTCGTTGATTGAAGTTATATCGTACCACAACGTGATTGGGATGCAAACGTAGCCATTTATATGATTAGAGTTCTCCGTCCATTATGTCCTGCTACGAAAAAGGTGTGATACGATATGGTTAGATAATGAGACTTTAGATATTGGAGGAGATCACGATGCGCGTTGTCACAAAACGAGTTGGCGAACCACTGAAACAAGGAGATGTTTCCTTGACGATTGAGAATATGCAAAAAATGGTTGGAGGGTACATCGAGCAAATGTACCTGCCTCACGGAATTTTGGCTTTTTACAATGAGGACGCGAAACTGTTGAAGAATGGGTCGGGCCCGAATTTTGTCATTCGGGCGAAGGGCAAACCTACGCAGACGACGGAAGGCGACGTGTTCTTTTGTGCCTTTGATGATGATGGAAACAACAGGGGCTTATCCGTTGAGCAGATGAAATGGCTGAACGATTCCTTTGAGCTTGTTGGAAACATCGAGTGCGAGGAAAAAAGGAGATATCCTCTCTACGCGTTAACGTTGGATTGATAAAGGAATAAATCATAAAACATCATAAAAAGCAACTGATCGGATATCAGTTGCTTTTTCCTTTGCGGCGAACCATGTATGTTGTTCAGTCTTTGAATGGGTGAACAATGCATTCTTATTTTCCCTAATAAATCCTGAACTATAATAGTGAAAAGTATTGAAAATAGACCGAAACGTTTCGGTGATGAAAGGAACATGATAATGAATAAAAATATGGAACAATTAATTCAAAAGATTGAAGAATTAGGATGGTCCGTAAACAAAGAAGGGGACCATGAATATTTGCTAGGTAAATTCAGCCCAGCAGGCCAAGACTTCAGCATATCCGTCGAAGGGGAGGATGCAGAAGAGTTAGTAGATAGCATCCGTGAGGCTTATGAGAATTTTGATGTATCTTATGAGACGTATCTTTGGTTGGATCATACGGGACACGGGAAGAACGGGGCACCTTATCATATGAAAGATCTATTAGAAGACATGGAAACTTGCGAGGCAATGATACAAGAGTTGCATAACCAATTAACGACAGAGAACGTATAAAAAAAACACACAAAGAACGAAATGTTCTTTGTGTGTTTTTTTCTGTTCGTTGTCTACCTAAGCGTCTCCGCCACAGACGATGGTAAACGAGTCGCCTTCTCTTTCTAGTAAAGCTTTTCCGTAGGATAGTTCAAAGTCATGCCCGAGATAATGATTTAGAGATTCCTGAGCTTGCTTCAGATTCAGTGTGCCTTCTAATTCCTCGATTTCATCCCCGTTCTCGATGTAGACATGAGAAAAATACTTCCCCTCATGAGGGATCAGAAACCCACTGACTCCCGTTCCGTCTTCATGTTCCACGCATCTGGAATCATCAAAAAAGAGAATGTGCTCGCCCTTTAGTTTACGGCGGATGTCCATCTTGTTCGTAATCGGTTTGGTAGCGCACCCACATGGCATTTCGCTAATCATAATCCTCACTCCTGTTCGCTTGGTTATACGACTAGTGTACGCCAAAAATATGGAAAATATCCGCTAAAAAGGGAAAAGGTGTGATTCACTCCTATGTTCTTTATGGTTTTTTCAATGAAGAGGAAGAGGATCGGATCCTTTGGTGAAAATGGGGTGTTTTTACGGGATGAATCGCGAAAGATAATGTAATGTAAGGTAATGTAACGTAAAGAGTTTTGCCATAAGAAAAGCAAGGGATGACACCCTCGCTTTTTATTAACATTTTGTCTTAGAAATTAGTATGTTCTAACAGGTAAAATCAGTTGGAGTATTTGATCATTTTCATTTGGACGGATTAAGAATGGTCGCATGGCTCCAGTAAACTGAATATGAACTTTTTCACAATCCACTACTTTTAGTGCATCCATCATATACTTGGCACTAAAGGAAATCTTCAAGTCTTCTCCTTCTAACGATTCAGCTGTTACTTCTTCTACAACATTACCAACCTCAGGAGAATTACTTGTAATTTCCACTCGATTATTTTCTTTTGTTGTAAGTTTAACAACACTATTACGATTTTCCTTAGCTAGTAATGAAGCACGGTCAATTGATTGAAGCAGCTCTTTGGTATCAATGTAAACCGTTGTTTTTACTTCATCTGGAATTAAACGAGATGTTTCAGGATAATTGCCATCTAATAAGCGTGAAAGGAAATATAGGTGCTTAGTACGGAATAGAATTTGATTTTCTGTGACACTAATCTCTATGGTTTCTTGAGAATCATCAAGAATTTTATTCAGTTCTGTCAAACTCTTTCCAGGTATAACAACATTCTCAAATGATAACGGCTGAACATTTCCACCCATTGGTATCTTTCTTGATGCAAGACGATGGCTATCTGTTGCAATAAAGTAAAGGTCATCATTTTCTACCTTTATGTTAACGCCTGTCAAGATAGGGCGCGTTTCTGAGGCTGACACTGCAAAAACAGTTTGTCGAATTAAGTCTTTTAATAAATCAACAGGGACTTCAAAACTTTGGTTGGTTTGAATTTGCGGTAGATGTGGGTACTCTTCTGCGTCCTGACCATTTAAGTGAAACTCAGCACTACCAGAACGAATGGTTACGTTAACGTGATCATCAACCTCAATTTCGACAGTTTGTTGAGGTAATTTCTTTACGATATCTGGGAAATACTTAGCTTGTAAAACAATACTTCCAGGTTCAATGTTTTCAACAAGTACAACACCATCTTCCTCTGCTGGGATGAACGACTCAATGGTTATATCAGAGTCACTTCCAGTTAGTTTTACTCCATATTCTGTTGCTTCAACTTTCATTCCTGTAAGAATAGGAATTGTCGTTCTGGACGAAATAGCTTTCATAACATCTTGGACGCTATTCATTAATTGATCGCGTTGAATTGTAAATCTCATGAATTATACCCTCCTAGAGAAACCATTTTAAGGTTTTTGGATTTTTGAAAGTCTTGTTCGAGCGTGTTCTTAGTCGTGGCATACCTGTTTTTTCACCTAGAGCATTTGTCAAAAAAATCATTTCCTGTTCATTTAAGTTTATAACAATCATATATTTCATCCCTCTCATCATTTGTTTTCAACCTTATTTTATCGTGTTTTCCCCTCAACTGAAAAAAAGAACAAAGTTTTTGGGAGCACCTCCAATGAAAAAAGAGAGGAATCCCTCTCTTTTTTGGTTTTAAGCTGTCTTGGTCATCTTTTGAAGTAATTTAGAGGCAGTCGTTTCAATTTCCAAACGGCGATCATGTTCGTAGTTTTTGGCGACATCCGTAAGCGACTGAACGACGTAGAACAAGGATCCGTCGTTCTCGTGACGATACGCATCTTTCACCGCTTCCGTCATTTTTTTCGAATATTTCTCTTTCTTAGCCAATCGATCAATGACCTCATATGGATCATCCACCATGATCTGTTTTGATTTCTCGAGCACATCAATCGTATGATCTCCAATCTCGATGGCGTCTCTCATAGCGGCTGCGACCTGCTCTTCCATGGAATCATGATCGATATACGCGTGACGCTTTGCGAATATCGTTTTATCCTGGTTCGGTGCCATGCCCATCAACCCGTTTGAACAGATCAGGCGATACACGAGCGGGATAATCCGAATCGATGACTTCCCGACCTCTGAGTTCATAACATGAATGCCTACTTTGTGTTCGTCATCTTTCCCGTCAGGGGTTTTCCCGATGGAAGTCGATAAATCGTTAAACACCACGCGTAAATGGAAATTATCCCCGTCATGGTGCCACCCCTCGATGTCATAATCGTTGCTGGCACGATTCAGATATTCGTTCACCAGATGAAGCACTTCATGGTTATCGTATTTTGTGTATTTCTCGCTGAGTATGCTTCGAATAACAGTTTCATCTCCTTCTTTGCGCAGACGAAACAGTCTTTGGTTCTCCTCATCCATCCTGTCCATCCAGTGGTTCACATTGTGCTGGCGAAGGCTGGCTGGACAGTCCTGGTAGTAACGGTACGGAACGCCAACCAGGTTACATAATTGACTGCTCGCCCAATCGGTCAAGTCGTAAACGTCACCCTGAACTACGGCTCTTCCGTCTTCTCTTAAACGAAGGGTTGAAAAATCCAGGAGTTCATCGTGTTTGTTCTCTGCTTCTTTCTCCATTTGTTTTAGTAAGAATTCCAGGCGATTTTCCATTCTCATCTTCCTCTCTTGTTTTGGCTGTACCCCTATTGTATCTAGGAATCCCTGAATCTTGAGAAAAAAGGGAGAGAAAATGGATACCTGATCTCTCTCATACCCTTCCTGCTAAAGCGGAGCGGATCCGCTTTTTAGAAAAGGAATGGGAGCCCTTAGGGCAGAAGATCCGCTCCTTATCCTGGAGGTGACGGGTTGCAGGGGAATCCGTTTTTACGGGGAAATGAACAGTATCATCTAGGAAAGAGGATAAGTCTGAGGAGGGATGGAGATGAAACGGACAGAAGAAGCAAGGAGATTTGCTGAAAAGGCGCACAGAGGTCAGGTACGAAAGGTGAACGGGGAACCGATGTTCACACACCCTGCTGAAGTAGCAACCATCCTGCAAGAAGCGGGATTCAGCGAGGATGTCGTCATCGCGGGATACTTGCATGACACGGTTGAAGACACGGAGGTAACGTTCGATGAGATACGAACCCGCTTTGGTGAACGGGTGGTGCAGCTTGTGAAAGCCAATACGGAAGATAAAACCCTCTCATGGGAAGAGCGGAAGTCGGAGACGATGAAAAAAATCAAAGGGGCGCCTATGGATGAGAAAGCCCTTATCGTAGCGGATAAACTTAGCAATTTAAGAGATCTGAAGAAGAATGAAGATGAGACGGGAAGTGAATTATGGACCCAGTTTAAGCGCGGGAAACATCAGCAGGAATGGTATTTCAGAGGGATCGCTGAAGGGATGTTCTGTAACCTGGACGGGGAAACTTTTCCACACTTCTTTTTCACCTATGAGAATCTGGTGGAGGACACGTTTCGCTTTTAGGTTTTTGTCTGGATTCGATGGAAATCCGAACAACGATGGAAATAAAGTTACGTAATGTAAAGAAACCTAAGTCAAATCGACTTAGGTTTCTCCTTTGTTTTTTCCGCTTCTTCGTAGATTCTATAAACGTTGGCGGCCAATCTGACGGGGGCATGGGACGGGTCAATTTGTTTTCCCTCGAAGTCAAAGGTCTGCTCCTCTTCATTTCTCTTATACAGCTGGGTATCCCAGTGTTCACAGGTCTCTTCCAGTAGTCGTATAAAGGGAAATAACCTCGTGCGTTGAAAAAGGAACAAAAACCTTTAACGGGTAGGGGGGAAATCGCTCTGGTGAAACACCCCAGGGAAAGCTGCCTGAATCGCTTTCCACATGGATCGGTCGAACACCGTAACGACCACACGGTACATGTGATGATGTTTCAGGGTACGAACGCGCCAGTTTCGCTTCAGCTGTTCGTGATCCCAGCCCATTTCCTCCACAAATTCCCGAATCGATGCTGCTCCGTCACACTCCCGCCACTGCGTTAAAGGAATCGATTTTAATTCCCACGGGCGGAACCGATCGGCGTAAACGGTCTGGATGGCTCTCATGGTATCCCCGTTCCAACCCCACTTTAAGAGCCCTGTGAAACCGTTGTCGTAGAAGATGTTTTTATTGAACCGATTTTTAACATCTTCCTCATTCCATAGGAGATGCTCCTCGATCAGCCACCGTGTAGCCTCTATACAGTTGGCTTCATTTTTCCAGAATGATTTCGGAACCCGCTTCAGCTCCCACGGATGAAGATCTGGATAGGCGTCCTTCATCAGACGCTCGAAATCGTCCCCGTACACGTATCGGAGAAGCCCGCTCAATTTATGGTCCCGAAGGAAACTTGTACTCGCGTTAGCTTTAATGGCTTCCCTGTCCCACCCGTAGTGATCTTCAAACAGATAGCGCACGAGGATGATCGCTGTTTTCGTTCCGCCTTCTTCTTTCCAGAACCCCCTCGGGAATCGGTTTCGTTTCCCTTTTAGCACCTCGTCATACAGAGAAGTGATGCTTTCTTTCGTAGCCGTAAACATAGCGTTTTCCCCTTTTCTTTTTAGTATAGCGTTCTTCCGATGTGTAATCAAGTGACGTTTCGGTCATAGATAGGAGAGGGTCTGTTTTCAACGAGATCTTGGATTATGGGAAGAGATGGTTCTGTTTTTTCCTCTATTTTTCACACCGATTCTCCAACCAATTACATTCACCCCGAAAACAGCGTGTCCACCCCTTGTTTTGGCAGGGATCCTTCAGCGGAATGGAATCCGTTTTTCATATCCTCTTCCTATTCTTCATACGGTAATAGTACCCGCTAAAGGAGGAGGCTTATGAAACGAGAGAAACGAGAGCGAAGAATGTTACTTATGATGGGGACGATCCCAATTGTGTCCACCACCCATATTGCAAGTCTCTTTGAAGATACAAAACATCCGAATAAACGAGCCAGCGAAGGTCTGAGGCGGCTTGAAAGGGAAGGTCTTGTGGAGGGGAAGGACCGAGAGCTTGGCAAAACGAAAGTGTGGCGTTTATCTCCAAAAGGAAAAAAGATGCTCGGCGTATCTTTTCCGACCCTTCGTCTGACATCCCGAACAGTGGATCATGTCCTTGCGGTAGCGGATGTGTATACGGTTTTATCCCAGTCCCATGATCTTCATGATTTCATGTTCGAGCCCCGCTCTTCTTTCACGGATAAGAAGGGGAAAAAACGAAATTATTGCCCTGATGCTTTCTTCGTGTGGAAGGGGAACCCTTATTTTCTTGAGGTTCAGCGCACAAAAATGAGCCGAACGTACTGGAGTAAAAAGTGGTCAACGGTTAACCTTTTCGTAGAGGGAGGGCACATGAGGGCCTCTCTTTTCCGTGAATACGATAGGATTCCTGTTTTGACGTTAAGCCAGCAGCAGGAGGAAACCATTACGTTTGGAGCAACGGTTCCTGTTCTTTGTTATTCGTCCATCCATGACTTTATGCTTGAGACATCGCAGCATCCTGTAACAACGAAAAAACCATGACGTGTGTGTCATGGTTTATTTGCTGTACAGGGTCCCTTCATACTCTACGTCTCGGGAAAATGCCATATATAACAGGACAACAAGAATAAATGGTGTAAACCATAGCACGGTTACCCATGCGCTTAATCCGTACGCTTTGTGGAACAGGACGAGCCACTTGATCATAAAGTATACATTCACAAACGGAACCATCAACCAGAGTACGTGCCAGCCAGATTTCCCGATAATGTTTAACATCGGTGTGTAATTCACAACGGGAATAAAACACAGCCAGGGTTGTGGATGCTCTGATTTCTTAATAATGAGAAACATCGCAATCATCGATAATAGGATAAGACCGATATAAAGAAACAGAAATATTCCGAGCTGGGCAAAAGAAAACGTTTCAGATCCAGCTTCTATATACATAAACATCACTCCTTTTTACATGCTTACACCAAAAGGAGTGATGTTCCTTTTAACGAAAAAAAACAAGCGTCAGGAGACGCTTGCCTAGAGAGTGTTTTATCTGGTTAAATTTAGTATATACCAACCCATTCCAGGAGTGCAAGCTTTTTTTATAATTGAATACGAATGGTGCTGGCCTGGAATAGCTCCTCTCGGAGCTCTTTTACAGTTTCCTCCTGTTCCTGTAAGGCTTTCGCGAGTCTCCTGTTCTCTACGATCCAATATTCTTTCGGGTACGCCAACTGTTCTTTTAACTGCTTGTTTTCTTCTTTCAGGCGCTCCAGTTCTTGAAGCGGAGACAAGCTGTCCTCTTTAAAATAATCACTGATAAAGGTTTCCACGTCTTCTTTTTTGAACCGATATCCCCTTTTCCTCGTCAGGATCTTGCCCTGTAACCGACCTTCCCGAACAAATCGAAGAACCACCTGTTTGCTCTCTGTGATTCCAGCCTTCTTCAATTCCACAACGACTTCATCGGTTGTCATCACCGTTCATCCCTCCTTTTCTTATTCTATGAATTTTTTTAAAGATTATTGTTCTTTTTTCATTTGAGGGCCATATAGTATAGTAAGTAACATCTTGAGAGGCACATCATAAGCAGGAAGGACGATTATAATGAAAGAGCAGAATATGATAAGCATGATTCTTGAGACAACAGAGAATGGAATCGTGGCATTACCGCATCTGTTGGATGCTGTGGAAGAAGATAACTATGCCCTGTTATTCACAATGTTAGACGCATTGGTGGACCAGGGAGAACTTCAATTTGATCTTATTGGGGATGATGAGGATCAACCTTACCTCCCTTCTTATAAGAAAGTCGGATAACCTAAAACGATCCTTGTTTTGGGTTTTTTCCCGTTTATTGAACACCTCGTACCTATCGCTGATACAATGGGGAAAAGTACAGAGGGAGTGGTCGCTTGTGAAAGGACGGACGATGGAGATCGCAGGCCAGAAGGTTCACCTTCAGATCGACGATCGCGGTTCTTTTCGGGTGAATGTCGGGAATCGGACATTCGGGTATCAGTGGAATAAGCGAGGAGAAGCATTCAGGGCATTTCTTCGGGACATCTTTTTGAACGACCCCGTCTATTTGTATGAAAAAACCCATGATCAGAGCTTATCCAACAGAGTGGATGTTGAGAAAACCATCCGAAACATGAAACGAGAGATTATCCGTTTTCGAAAAATCGGAGGCCTTTATTCATGCCCGCGGGAGATCTCCCCGACGGAAGCTCGGTTTCTGTGGGATGACCTTGAACTGATGGAGAAAACGACCGACATGTGCTCAGCAGAAGACTTTGAATTCTTTTACTATCATGAATTAAACGAAGAGGAACGAAGAAAAGTGTTTGACGATGAATCATTTTTCTCGGGTTCCATTGTTGTGTACAGGCAAGATGAAGAAGCAAGGTGGTTTTGCGAGGAGGCAGCTCCTGAACTGGCGCGGCTCCCTTGGGACGTTGAAAATGGGAAGGGGACAAGACGATGAAAGAACGCAGGTTTACAGCAAAAGACGGAAACGTATTGGTGATCAAAAACCGAAAGTCAGCCGTGATATTGGAACACGGGAGCCTGGAATCGGATTCTGATTGGAGATTCACCTTCTCATTCTCCGAGGAAGCATTCGATGAAGTTAAACGGGCCATACAAGAAGCGGCGGAGGAATCCTGGTCTGGACTCACACGGAAAGATGCGACGGACCTCGGGACTGATTACTATGAGTACTACGATCGAAAATATGATAACAACGGCTATCTTTCCTTAGAAGAAAACGCACTAGAATTGGAGAGACCCACAACCGAAAGCAATAAATTGTATCAATTCAACAAAAGAAGAATGGAATCGTTTTTATATGATCTCGAAACAGTAAAAGCCTGATCCCATCAGGCTTTTTTCTTGAACAAAAAGATTAATATCCATACAATTATCAAAAAAGGAGGGATCGCATGTCCTCACCCGAATGCGGTATGTGTTCAACGAAACAAGAACCCCTTTATCCCTTTTATGCCTGGGATGACCTCGAACAGGAACACCGTAAAACCTTTTGTGAAGAGCATATAAAAGATGCAAAAGCATTCGATCGAAAGCAAAGAGAAGCGTTCCTTCAACTGTACAGGAGCCCTCGCATGTATGAACACCTTAATAAAGAGGATCGAGAATTGTTTCAGGCTCTGCAAAATCCCAACAGGAATTCCTGACCCTTTGACGGAATAGGTGATGGAGGAGGTGGGGGTGTTGTTTGATTTCAAAAGACGAAAGAAAATCTTAGAACTAATGGAACGACTGAACAAGGACATGCATGAGCGTTACATGGAATATGTGAAAGAGGGTCAATGCCGAAGAGAAATCAGGGAAACGGTTGAATCTCTCGAGCCGAGAGAAAGCATGGCGCTTTTTGAAGAACTTCTTCAAGAGGAAGAGGGACCCTTAATGGTCCATCACCTCTTATATTGTTTGCCAGAAGACAAAAGGGAATCCTTTCTGAAGGAACGATCCCTGGAAAACTTTCAATCTCGCCCGCCCGAAACGGATGGTCCGTCCCTTGATGCTATACTGGATAAAATAAGAGCCCACAGAAAACCGTAACCCTCTCCTGAAAAAAAGGATCGCTCATCGTTTTTTTTTCAAAATAGTAAGAACACGCTTAGGCTGACAAAGGGGGAATAAAATGGGGGCAGGATACATATTCTCAATCGCTCCGTTAGAAGAAGCGACCCACTGGCTTGCTAAGGGTTCTTTTGACGAAACAAGAGGGGTTACACCCTATCAGTTTTACCGCCTGAATTGGGACTGTTATGAGAAGGAATATTTTATCATGAACGATGAGGGGACGAATGCCATTCCGTTTCTGTTTCATCGGGGCGATTTTGTAACCCTTGATCGGATTTCGGATCCCCAAAAAGAAAAGGAAAGAGCCCTGATCCGAGACTCCCTGAACGGGGGAGATGAGCTCTTGTCCTTCTTAAAACGAAAGCACAAAAAATAGAAGCCAAGCAGGCTTCTATTTTTGTTTTTCAAGTCGTGTTCGATAATACTTATTTTCCTCTGCCATCTTGATGCCGCCCTTGTACAGATGACGTGCGATGACACGTCGCGTTTCTTTAGCCGCTTCAAAGTAGCCTGAATCTTTTACAAGAGCCACGACCGTATATTCATATCCGTGATGGTTCTCGTTAAGGGACGTCATGCCGTACAATTGAAAAGGTTCAACCTCGTTATCGGATACATCCCTCAACAAGAGGTGGGACAACTGTTTGTTAAGGTCATCACAGGCGCTTTCCAAAGATTCAATCACTTCATCTGGATCCTGATAAAAACTTGTTGTTACTCCTTCAATGACGCGCATTTTATCCATATTGTAGTTTTGTATTTCTTTAATCGATCCGTTTGAGATGCTTAAAAGCTTTCCGCTCCATTCACGGATTTTCAGGACGCGAAAGCCAATCTCTTCAACGGTCCCCGTGTAGGCTCCGTTTATTTTGACGAAATCGCCTTTATGGAGCTGTTTCTCATAGAGGAAAAACAAGCCTGACAACAAATCCTTAATAACGCTCTGCGCCCCGAAACCAAGCACGATCCCAATCACACCAGCCCCAGCCAGCAGTTTTGAGAAATCTTCTATGTAAAGAGAGAGCCCGTAAAACAAAAGCCCTGAGAAGGCAGAGAACTTCATTAAGCTGTCGACCATGCTTTCGATCGTTTTTTCTTTTCGTTCTTCAAAAATATGGGTTCGTTTAAAAAACCGTTTGACTCCTCCGATCGTGATCTTCACCACAAGGAAAGCCAGGAGAGAAGCTACGAACAGTTTGAAAAGATTCGTTTCAGAAAAGACCCCGTAGGCGTCCCTCAGAAAAGAGATTGTGTCACTCATCTTCATCACCTCGTCTTAAACCGTTCGCCTCCTGCCGACCTTTTCCTCTAAACCCCTTCGACGTCGCATCGTTTTACATAGGGAATGACTTTTACTTTCACATAAACATCTGTAATGTATCGTTCTTCATCAATAAACCCCACCACTTCAAGAAGATGATCCTCCTCGACCTCGAGGTCTTTCACCCGAACCTGATCAAGAGAAATGGACTCTGATTTAATGTTTTTCAAAACTTTCGTGACATCCGCTTCTTTGTCGAGCGTCAGGACCAGTGTGATTTTACGTTCGCGCAATTTCTTCGGTCCCACACGTTTCAGAAGCCACGGGAGTACCTTCGTGCTTACCATAAGGGTGACAACGGCAACCGCTGCTTCTTCCATGAATCCAGCCCCAACCGCAATACCGATCCCAGCACTGCCCCATACAAATGCCGCTGTTGTAAGCCCTTCGACAACATCGTTCTGTTTTCTGAGGATCGCTCCTGCTCCGAGGAACCCGATGCCGCTCACGATATAACTCGGGAGACGCCCTGGGTCCATGGGCCGCGAATAGGCTTCTGCGTACAGAAAGCTTGCCTCAAACGAGACGATCGTTAACATGCAGCTTATGATGGAAACGGTCACCATGGTTTTCACACCCAGGCTTTTCCCTTTTACTTCTCGATCAATGGCTGGTCCCAGTGAAAGGACGGTCGCCATCAGTATTTTGAATACAACCTCTGACATGTTATCCTCTCCCCACCAGAAAAAAGCGAGTTTCCTCGCTTTTTATCTTCTTATCATTTTGTTATTGGCTTCATATTCCTCTTGAATCCTTTCGTAATCTGGCTCTGTGATACCTGTGATCATGGCGCTTTTTTGAGGGGTGTATATTTCCCACAGATACCCTTTTGCTTCATAAATGTTTCGGAATGGCTTCTCCGTTACCGTTACTTGCCCATCAAAAGCGTGAAACAGGTTGATGAAGGTTTCTTTTTCGAATAAAGCTTTATGAAGTTCTCCGTGTTCCCATGTAACAGGAAAGCGCAAAACAGGATACTCTTCATCCCTTGGGTCCACAACAAGTTCGTCGCCGTCTCTTGTGATGAGGAGATCAGGGCAATCTTTTGTGTACGGCTTGGTTTCTTTTTTGACAAGATCGGCATCAATCGTAAACGCATACCCGTCCTGTTCTTTTTGCAGTTTCCTCAAAGATTGATACGGAACCTTATCCCGTTTTTTTAACCTGTAATAGATCCCTTTGTCTTTCAGAATCACATAATCCCTGTCAATTCCGATTGTGGCGGAAAGCGTAAGAGATGTTGATAATATCCCCACGACATCTTTATGGATATGGGTCCCCTGAAACGGGAATTCTTCGACAAGCCGAACCACAAGCATGTGCTGAGGTTCTACGATCATGCCTTTTTCATTCGTTACTTTCAGGTACGATACATGCGGATTCGGGTGCTTTTTAAGCATGCGGGAGGCATCTTTTAACAGGGATAAAAACAGCCCTGGATCCTTCAGGGGTGCCGTGTCGGCATGATAACCGATCGTTGGTTCATCTCTGAATTCAACAGGAGTCGTTTTCCCCTTGTATACTCCTGTCTCACACATTAAAGCGTGTTTACCTAGCGAAAAACCGAACGTGTCTTGCTCTTCTTCCTCGCCCTTTTTCTCGGCCCACTTATAAAGCGTGCGAGGATCAGCAGTAATGTGAAAAGGGTCTGAGCCGTTGACGGGCAAGTTCGTCGACAGGGTGCATGTACTCTCGTCATTTTGGATTTCAAGATGAAGGACACCATCGGAGGTTACCTCGAGAACCATCATCCCTTTTTTCGTCGCTCTTTTGAAAACCGCCAACACTTTTTTAAGCTCCGAACGGTCAACGTTGATCATCCTATCTACCTCTTTTAAATGTTTTTTTTAGTATAGCACAATTGATGGGAATAGGGATTAATGTTTACTAAACGCTTCTCTCCCGTTCGAATGTTTTCTATAATACAAAAAACAAGAGCAATGGGGAGGACATCGTTATGCCAATCGTGGAGTATGTTCCATTCGGAGAACGGGGATATCAGTCTATTTTCCACTATAAAACAGATGAAGAGTATGTGCATTACTGCGATGCGGATTGTTACCACTGGATGAAAGCCAAAGGGTGGAGCGAGGGAGAATGGGAAAAGATCCAATGGAATAAATTTAATAAAACCTATTTTCATCATCGGGAACCGAAAATAACGCATGATGCTTACTGTCGTGATGCGGACTCGTTTTGTTTTTCAGACGGAGAAATCCCTTATGCCATCCTCATCTATGATTACATCAAAAAGGGGCTGATGCACCCATCCGTCCCTCATGAATTGGCTGAACGTCTGCGTGTGGCTTTTCCGAAAAATGTGTTTGATGCGTTGAAAAAACATGTTCTGGACCATGAAAGCGGGGAGCTTGTTGAGAATGTGTTTACGCATATCGAAACGTTAAAACAACACGAGGATTCTTTAGAGGAGCTTCTTAAGGATACGAAGGCGTGCCCTTATACGATTTTCTACCAGGAGGACGAAACAGGCGGATACACAGATGGGATCTTTACGATCGAGTTCAGCGAACGGCCTCACAAATACACGATCCACCTTCTGGCCAAGGAAGAAAATACAGGATACTGCCAGTGTCAGGAAGGGGATGAGGGGTACAGCGCTCATAAAAAATGTTCAGGAACCTCTTGTGACTGGATTCGTCCTTCCTTCGTCCTTTTAAAGACACGAGAAGTGGCCTCAGGTTCGTTTATCGGCAATCAGCAGGATTTATGGGACAGGCAATTAGAATGGGAACCTGTTCTTCGTTCGTATTATGAGGAAAAAAAGAAAGAGCGCGTCCGTTCGCTTGAAAACCAGCTCCAACGCATACAACGAGAAATCAGCCTCTTAGAGGAAGGGTAAGTGGGAATGGTTCGTTTCAAACGGGCTCCTTTCAGGTGGATTCTGTTCATGTATGTGTTGGCTACTCTTTTGTTTTCGGGTCTTTATATGATTCCTGCGATGAACGGGGGGTCTCTTGCATTTGAAGATGCCGTATTCCTGTCAGCCAGCGCTATAAGTGTGACGGGGCTCTCCCCGATATCCGTCGCGGAGGCTCTGACACCCTATGGTCACTGGATCCTGTTAGCTCAGATTCAAATCGGAGGAATGGGGATTATGGTGCTTCTCGGGCTGATGCTTCTTATGTTTAAAGATAACGTATCCCTATCCTCCCAGACCCTGATGAGCTTTGATCAGAACGCCCGAGGATTCAGTCGGACGAAAAGGCTGATTGGGTTTATCTTTGGTTTTACGCTTGTGGCGGAGGGAGTCGGCTTTTTGATGTTTTTTCTGTTAAAAGGGGGGGATGAGGATACGCTGTCCCTTCTGTTTCATGCGACATCAAGTTTTACCAACGCGGGCTTTGATTTATTCGGAACCAGTTTAATGGAATTCGAGTCGGAACCAACCATGCTTTTGGTGACGTCCGTTTTGATTCTGCTTGGTTCTCTGGGATTTCCTGTCCTTTTGGAACTGATATTTAACTGGGGGAAAAAACGGAGCCTGTTTTTTAAGGTAACGATCACGGTTCATGGTTCCTTACTCATCGCTTCGTTCCTGTTCTTCCTTCTCTCTGGAGCATCAACAGCATTCAAATCCTTAAGTGTAACGGATACCTTCATGAACGCCTGGTTCCTTTCCGTCACATCAAGGAGTGGGGGGCTTTCGACGTTCGACCTTTCCCTGGCTCCGCCAGGCATGATTTTGCTTCTTTTTGTGCTGATGTTTATCGGAGGGAGCCCGTCGAGCTGCGGGGGAGGCATTCGAACCACAACGTTTGCCGTTGTCGCCGCTAAAAGCATATCCATTTTAAGGGGACATGAATCCCCTGTTTTGTTCAGAAAATCACTGCACGATGAGGACGTGAACAAATCGTTCCTTGTGGTGTTCGTGTATTTTGGGCTTTTTTTCGTAAGTTCCCTGGTTCTTCTCGAGGTAAACGACCTGCCTCTTGTGCCCCTTTTATTTGAAGTTATGAGTGCTGTGACCACAACAGGTTTATCAATGGGAGCGACAGAGCACATAGACACGTTCTCGAAACTATGGATTTCGGGGTTGATGATCATCGGCCGTGTGGGGATTGTAGCGCTGATGTACTCATTCATCAAGCCGAAAAAGACCAAGACAAAATACGTAAAAGAATATATTGTAGTAGGATAGGTGATCGGAATGGGAAAAAAATTTTTAGTCATTGGCGTGGGCCGATTTGGCCGTAGTGTCATTCGGGAACTTCACAGCATGAACCATGATGTTGTCGCTGTTGATGTGACGCCCTCTCTGTTGGAGGAGATCGATCCTTACACCAACCACACCATGATTGGTGACGCAACGGATGACGCCTTATTGGCTGAACTGAATGTTCTGAATTATGACGGGGTCGTGGTCTCGATTGGAGACAACACGCTCGGGGCCATTTTAATTGTGAAGAAATTAAAAAAGCTCGGATGTAAACGCATCCTGTCAAAAGCAAACAGTGAAACCATAGGCGAGATCCTCGGAGAAGTGGGGGCTCATAATGTTGTGTATCCTGAAGCTGAAACAGGCGTGCGCGTTGCTCGGAAACTGGCCAATCCAGGTCTTCTTGAAGTCATCGAACTGGCCCCTCATTTTGTGGGAATTGAGATGCAGGTACCTGAAGATTTTGTGGGGAAAACGCTCTCTGAACTCCAATTCAGACGCAAGTATCGGGCGACGGTTGTGATGGTGGCAAAACCTGGCGGGAAACCGAACGTCTCCCCGAATCCAGATGATACCCTGGAGGAGGGGGATCTGATTTTCGTTGTGGGGGATACGGATGATCTTGAACGATTGAAGCGAAAGGTGTGAGGACGTGATATATAGAGCTAAAAACGAAATCACACCTCTCATCATGGCGGTTGTGATCACCCTGACGACCATATCGTTCCCTATTGTGTGGGGGACGTTTCTTTATGCGAGAATCGCGTTTATTCTGGTAATGATCGTGGCATTGGGGACACGGTATGAGATCCGTTTGGAAAGGGATACCTTATCGTATTCCATTCTTTTTGTTACGTTTCCATACTATACCAAACGCGTGACCCGTGGTGAAATCCTGTGCCTGACGAGGAAACGGGTCGGTTGGAAAGAGGAGGGGACTAAGATCACCTTGCGAAAAGGAATCGGAATCCGTGTTTACGGTTTCAGACCCCATTCGATTCACGAAGACCTCGCTCGTTTCCACAAAGAACCAAAAGAGTAGGCTTTCTTTTTCTTTACAACGCCCTCTTTTTCTTATAAAGAAAAGGAAAGGGAGGGGGTTTTGTGAACAAATTATATCGCCTGAACATCCGACTGGTAAACGGGGATCGTGTGGAAGTGTTAGTGGAAGAGGGAGAATTAAGGGTGCTCTTGACCAAAATAAGAGGACCATTCATAACCTTTGTGGCTACCCATAATCCAGACTTTAATTCCTTTTCCTTGTCGGAATCTCAGATCATTCGAATTGATTATGAGTTATCCGAGGTAACGCCCTTTCACCAGGGACTTGTGTACCAAATCTTTGAATAAAAAAGCAGAACCTCATGCTGGTTCTGTTTTTTTAATTTGCTTCTGTTAAAGTGTAGTGTTGACGTTTGAACTATCAGAGCAAGCGTTCTGTATGTGATGGTGGAAGGGAATTTATTTCCAAGTGTCGAAACCTATGATACCCTTAGATTATCTGCTGTTACTGTATGAAAGTTATTTCTTTATTCAAGAATCTGAACATATTCTTTAAAGAGGAAAAAATTACGAGGAGTGTCTTGATGGGATTTTATTATTTATTCTTACTCGTTATCGGAATTGCACTAATTTTAATTGGAGCACTTAAAAAGGATGTGCCTCGTTCAGTTAAAATAGTAATTTTTCTGTTTGTAATTGGTATTGGGTTTATAGTACTGTCGTTATCATTATTACTGCTTCCTGGCAGCTCTGACGTTATTGCTGAACTGTTGAAATGGGATGAATAAGTTTCAATTTTGCTGAAAGTCCTATAAAAAAAACAGAACTCCCAAATTGGCGGAAGTTCTGTTTTTTATATAAATAGTGACATCAAACTTTAACAGAGCCTTTATTTTAATTGAATTGGTTTTTCCTTGTTTCTTTTTTCTTCACTTTTATGTCCCAATATAGCTGAAGCATTCGGTTTCCAGTAATCAGGGGAACCAGGGCGCATCGAGTATCCGTATTCCCGAGCCATCTTCAGCACTTTTTGGAGATCCATTTCATTCACAACCACCCCTCCTAACCCCTACAAGTGTAACAGAACAAATCGTGTTCCCGAAAAGAAAAGGAAGGAGGCAATCAGAAGGCCGCGAAGCGAGGCTATGTAAAGTAAAGTAATATAAAGTAACGTAATGTAAAGAGCCACATAACCTTATTTTTTCAGTTTTTATGAGGATATGAAAAGGTCGTAGGCTTCTGTTACATCCTCTGCGTCTCCGTACTGTTTGATTTCCCCTTTATGTAACCACAGGGCTTTCTCACAAAACTGTTTGACCTGAGGGATGCTGTGACTCACAAAAAAGATGGTTTTGCCTCTTCCTTTAAACTGTTCCATCGTTTTATGGCATTTGTTCGCGAACCGTTTATCCCCTACCGAAAGGGCCTCATCAATAATCAGGATATCTGGATCAACTTTCATCGAAATAGCGAAACCGAGCCGCGATTTCATGCCACTTGAATAGGATTTAACAGGCTGGTCAATAAAGGATCCGAGCTCTGAGAACTCGATAATGTCTGTTTCCATATCCCTGACTTCTTTTTTAGAAAACCCAAGCATAAGGCACTTTAATTCAATGTTCTCACGCCCCGTCAGGTTCCCTTTCAGGCCCGAAGCCACAGCAACAAGCGCTGTTTCGCCTTCCACGTTCACCTCACCAGACGTTTCAGGAACGACGCCTGCGATAATGTTTAAAAGCGTTGATTTCCCTGACCCGTTTGTGCCGATGATGCCGATGCTGTCCCCTTTTCTTGCCTGAAAGGAAACACCTTTTAAGGCATGAAACGACTCCCCGACATCTATGGGGAGGAAAAGGTCCATGAATCGTTCTTTTCCGTTCTTATAGAGTTTATAGGTTTTTTTCACATTTTGAAGATCCACAATCGTTTCCATAGGTTTCCCCCTTTAGACGTAATCGATGAAATGGCGTCTGAATTTCATGTGAATGCTTGCTCCGATTCCGAATAAAAGAACCGTTAATCCCCAGAAATAGAGCGTGTATTCATAAGCCTCAACTAGGTACCAGCCTGTTCCGAACAAAGCCGATCGGTATCCTTCAATAAGGTAATAAAGAGGATTAAGACGTGCGACGAATCCAATCCACCCTCCTAAGTTCCCGATTTCCCAAAGGATAGGGGACAGGTATAACACCATGCGGAGAACAGCATTCAAAAACATATGCACGTCCCGAAGCATCGTCGAGAGGGTGGACATGATGAGCGAAAGAGAAAACAAAAACAGGAGCAATGCAGGAACAAAGTACAGGAGCTGAAGGTAATAGAGATTCGGATAGTAGCCACCCAAAAGAAAAAGCAGAACCGTAATGCCGAGTATGATGAGGTGAACGTAAAAGTAGGAGAAGATCACATAGCTCGGGATAATGCTCATTGGAAACTTCATTTTGGACAGCATCTTAATACGGGAATAAACAGAATTGGACCCCTCAATGGTTGATTTGTAGAAGAAAATCCACAGAATAAAACCCGACAGCATCCAGTATACAAAGGGAACCGTCTCGCCGTTTGGAAGAACCATCGTTGAATGTTGCCGCACATTTTGAAAAACAAACCAGTAGATGAGCATCTGGATGAGAGGGTTGATGATTTCCCATGAGGAACCGAGCATGTTGTTACGGTTTTTGTTTTTGATTTCATAGATGGACAATCGCCTTGTCATATGAAAGTGAGCGACCTGTTCTTTGATCACATGGAAAAAGGCTGGCATGACGCACCTCCTTTACGAATTTTTGGCTAGCATAGCTTCAACAACCCGTTCTGTTGCTGTCCCGTCCTCCCAAACAGAGAATGTGTCCCGAAACGTTTGAGGGACCTCGTATTGGTCAAGGTGATCCAGTGCTTTTAATACGTCTTCTGTATGTTTAAACAGGGGACCTGGAGCCTCCTCTTCAAAGGGGAAATAAAACCCTCGGAGCGTATCTCGGTAATGATCAAGATCTGGAACGAAAAACAAAATAGGCCGATTGAGCAGAGCGTAGTCAAAGAAGACAGAAGAATAATCGGTCAAGAGAACATCGGCTACGAGATAAAGGTCTTTGATGTCTTCATAGGAAGACAGGTCCTTAACGAAGCCCTCCAACCCCCTCAGGTCGATGCTGTCTGCCACAAGATAGTGAGCCCGAAGCAACAAAACCGTATTCTCCCCGCATGCCTCTTTCATCTTTTGAAGGTTGAGGGTACTTGAGAATTTGTATCTCCCCTGACTGAAGTACTCATTGTCACGCCACGTCGGAGCGTACAGCAGGACACGTTTATTTGGATCAATGCCGAGCTTTTCTTTAATCTCTAAGATATCCCGTTCTGTATTTCGGTGGATCAAATCGTCATTCCTCGGATAACCTGTTTCGAGCATAGCTCCGTTAAATCCGAACGCTCGTTTAAAAATGGAAGAAGAATAAGGATTCGGGGAAATGAGATAATCCCACTTTGATGATTCTTTTAGGAAATTTTGTTTGTATTTCTCTGTGGTGGTCCCTGGCATATGAACCTCATCGATATCGATCCCGAGTTTCTTTAATGGGGTACCGTGCCACGTTTGAAGGTAGACCGTTCGCTCATCTTTCGGGAACCATAACGGGAACCGCGAATTGGTGACCCAGTATTTGGCTCGGGGCATAAGGAAAAGCCACTTGAGGCTGAATCGCTTTGCGTAAGGAACACCTTTCTCCTTAAACACTTCCTGGAATCGCCGATCTGCGCTCCACACCAGTTTGTAATTGGAGTGATTCTTTTTCATATATTCATAGATGGCACGAGGGCTGTCGCTGTATTGGCGACCGTTAAAACTTTCAAACATGACGAGTTTTTGTTTAGGTAGCCTTTGAAGCATTGAAAAGCCTTTTTTAAACACTGTTTGCACCATATTTGCGCTTCTTATTCGAACTCCTATTTTACGCATCACCTTTGCTCAACTCCTGTTTAAAGCATCATAAGATGCAATGTTCTTTCATGTGTTCCACCACGCGGTCAGTGTTATGGTTATCTCTAAACGTGTTGATTTGCTCGTACTTTTCCTTATATTCATTTTCCAACACAAACTCGCTTTTGATGGCTTGCTTGGTAGTATCTACGAGTTCTTTAAGTGATATAGAGACGGGACCAGGAGCATTTGCTTCGTTAACGGGCGGGGTTGCCCCGTATTTATCGATTAAATAAGATTTGTCTTCCCAGTAAAAAATAGGATAAGCCCCGCGATAGATACTGTCGTAAATGGCAGACGAAAAATCAGTGATAAAAACTTTGCCGATCTTTAATGCTTCCGAGGGGTTTACTGCCAACAAATCTCTATATTCTGTTAGTTCTTCATAGATGTATTCAGCGAACTTATTGTGCGAGACGACAACAAGTCGGTCTTTTAAACCCGCTTTTTCGAACGCCCGAATCACTTTTACAAGAGATTTAAAATATGTCGTTTGTTCCATTTCTCCGTTATAAATCATGCCTTCTTCCCAATAGCGGTAAGTAGGCATATATACAATCTTGTCAGCATCTTTATTCATTTTTGCATAATCAAGCGTAGGAAGGCCTGTAAACCACAGATCTTTGTCGGTGTAGCCCATTTTATGAAACTCTTTTGCTTCAAGTCTTGAACTGACAACATTTTTATGGATGTTATACGCTTCGTAATTTTTATAAAAGATTTTCCCCAACGGATTTTCAACAGGTTTTGCAAACATGATCCCATGCTGAAGAAAGATGAGTGGAACCTCTTTTATTTTTTTAGTAATCGAATTGATGTAAATCCGATCGTTTATAACGTGATTGGAAAGATCGCTGCTTACAAAATAGTCAGCAATAAACAAATAGAAATAATGACGAAAACTAAAGCGCTCGATAATGTCTCTTTTGTATTTCTTTTTTAGTTCAGAGTATCTTGATGCATGTCGATCTAAAATAAAGAAATTTTTTGAGTTTTTGTACTTTTTTTCCTTTACTTTTTCGAACACGCGGATCCCTGATTCGTCAGCTTTTGATGCTTGTTTCTCAAAAAACAGATTAACCTTTTTTGTTTTATTCTTGTACAAGATGCGGGACATGTAGTGCGCTAGTTTAATTTTAATATGGCTGTTGATCGAGTACATCTCGCAATTTGGTACAACAGAGTAAGTGGCTTGATTATAAATATTAGAACGAAGAGCAATCACTTTCTTTCCAACTCGTTTTAAACGAAATACAAACGAAGGTTTTGACCTTCTTCCGAATGAAAATTTATGAATGGGCCCTTTCTTGTTTCCGATAAACAACGGGTAATGAACGTGTGTTCCAAGATCAAGCGCTTGGGCATTGATTTTAAAATAACCCAATTGTTTGAACCCTTTTATTCTTTTAAACGGTCTGACGAACGTAGAAACTTGATGGTTCTCGTTCAAGGTGTAAAGGTGGTCATACTCACCGAATGCTTTATAAGCATGATGAACCATACGTCCGATTATGTAGATGGATCGATTAGTCTTGAAAGGAAAAAGGAGTGATTTGAATTGAAGCGCTCGTTTTGGATTTTTCTTTACAATGCAAAGCCCTTTTAGCGTCATGAAAATGTAATAGCGGTCCCCGTTAATTTCATAAACCCCGATTTTATGGCGAAACGCCTCAAGAACATTATTTTTGTATTTGAAAATATGATAGGGTTTCTGAGCATGCACCTTTCGTATGTTTATTCGGTTGGTTTTGCCGCTTTTTTTATCCAATATTTCGATACGATTTCGCCCGACAGATTCCACGTCGTAATAGGGAAGTCGTTGGATTCTCTCCACCACCATTTTGGTTAGATGAAGCATTTGTTGTTTCTTGTCATAAGAAACAACAAAATGAAAATCACCCCAATGCATTTTGGCAAGAATGACATGTTTTCCAGAGAGGGAAGGGTGCAGCTGCACAGGGATTGTTTCTTCCTTGTGTTGATAGGAATAAAAATCATCAATAGTTTTTATCGATTTGCCTTTAAGGGAAAAAATGAAGCCGCCAAAACTATTCCTTTCTATGATGGCGTCTTGATCGTAATGGGTGATTTTTGGGCTGAAATCGTCATAGTGACCATTTTTCATTGATTTTTCTTCCAAACAGGCATACAGCCTGTTTGAGAACACATAAAAATACAAATGTTGATTTTTATGCACCCCGCTGTAAAGAACTTGGTTTCTATCGTGTACTTCGCATATTGGGATGTACGGGTTCTTCTCCAGTTCGCCCCACTCAACGCTAAAACTTTGTTTATAATCAGGGAAATAAAACACCATCCCTGATTGGTCATCATTTATCATCTCAATTTTGGCTCTGTTATGAAACCGCACGTGCAACACTCCTAATCACCATTTTTCTTAAACATTTTCGTTCACTTACTCTTTAAATCCGTTTTAATTTTAGTGGTCGAGATTCCTTCGGTCCGTGGCAAATAAACGACGTGGCAATAAGGCTTTAAAAAGTCAAATTTACCCTTCCAGTCATCCCCCATCACAAACGTGTCCACATTGTGATGCTGAACATCGATCACCTTTTGATCCCAATTCTCTTCTTTAATCACTTCATCCACATATCGGACTGCCTCTAAAACGTGCTTTCGTTCCTCGTATGTATAATAAGACGTTTTACCCTTCTGGGCATTGAACTCATCGGATGACAATCCAACAATGACATAGTTTCCGTACTCCTTTGCCCGACGCAATAAGTTGATGTGTCCTGGGTGAAGCATATCGAATGTTCCATAAGTCAGCACTTTTTTCATAAGTTGCACCTCCGTCTATACCTCTATTGAAAAGAAAGCGCAGAAACCATCTTTCTAAAATAGAAAAAGAAGGGGTGGGGGAGGAAAAAGCCAATTATTAAGCAATACAATTCAGACTATCAAAAAAAGGCGGTCGCGCATCGTGTGGAGAGAAATAGCTGTAACACTCTATTTATATAGTTTTTCGTTCATTTTTCGGGTTTGCAAAAGCTTCCCTCAACGAACCAAAACGATATTTGTTGTTTATTTTGGCTATAACGTCAAACACCTTTTGGACGAGTGGCCGCAAGGGATCTCCGAGCACTCTGTTGTGGTAACGGGGAAACATACGAAAGCTTCATTCGAGAACAAACGGGGGAGAACCATCATCCCCTTGAAAGGGTTCAGGATCGACAGGTGGATTCGTTTTATATACCACCTGGCTACGTCGAAAACGGTCGTGGTGGACAATTACTATGCGTTTTTACAAGTCACGCCATTTAAGAAGAATGTTCGCTGCATTCAGCTATGGCACGCAGCAGGAGCTGTCAAACAGTTTGGGCTGGAGGATCATTCGCTAGGGAACAGAAGCGAACGTGCAATAAAGCGCTTTCGTGATGTATACAACCGAATGGACTATGTAGCTGTTGGTTCCGAACATATGGGTGACATCTTCTCGAAGAGTTTTGGTATCCCCCCGTCACGCATGCTTCACATTGGGGTTCCTCGGACGGACTTCTTTCATCAAGAGGAGAAACACGGAGAGATTATCGAAGAGGTGAACCAGAAGTACCCTGAATTAAAAGGGAAAAAGGTGATCCTGTACGCGCCGACATTCCGAGATCATGAGCAGCATAAAAAAACCCCATATCCGCTTGATTTAGAGAGGATGAAAGACGTTTTGGGTGATGAATATGTCTTGCTGTTGAAGTGTCACCCAATCGTGACGTATCATATCGATCACAAATTATCCGATTTTGTGATTTCCGCTAATGCGTACAGGGATATTAATCATTTGTTACTGGTGACTGATGTGTTAATCACAGACTATTCGTCGATCCCGTTTGAGTTTTCGTTCCTGAAACGTCCTATGATTTTTTACCCTTATGACCTGGAATCTTATGAAAAAGAACGAGGGATCCAGGAAGATTATGAGGCGCTGGTGCCAGGTCCTGTGGCGCATTCAACAGAAGACATTATAAAAATGGTTCAGACGAAAACATACAACGAAGAAGAAATGGAGAAATTCCATAAGAAATGGAACCGATTCTCTGATGGAAGATCAAGCAAGCGTCTTGTGAACTTCATTTTCTCAGAGCAACATGAGGAGTAAGAGGGTTTGCCAGACGCTTAGAAACGTGTTATTCTTCACCTATTCCACTTTTAGTTCCTCCGCTGCCGTTAAAGCAGAGTTGCTAGAGCAGGAGGCAGAGAACTCTTTCCTTGCTACCGTTTTGCGAGGCTGGAGTTCCAATAAAAAAGACTAGAACACTTCTGTTCTAGTCTTTTTATGGTTTTAGAAAAACACGTGTCTGATCGCTTCAATATCCTTCAGGCATCCGAGTTTGCGCAGGGTATCAATAACTGTGTTCGAGATCCCTGATCGCTTTCGCAAATCTTCTGTTCCTCGGAACACGCCTTCACGTGATGTATTGTAGAGTTTCCATGCAGCAGGCGTATTTCCGTTTTTGCTGTCCATTCCAACACCAGGGAGGGAAGCGAATGGAGGAATAATCGTATCCCCGTCAATCGTCCATTCAACAGCGTGCGAACCATACATACGAATATTGCCGAATTTGATGCCTCTTACTTTGGCCTCGTGGACCCGTTTTAAATATTTAATTTTTCCTTCTTCATTCGATGTGGTTTGTTTCTTGCTCTTCTTATCGTCCACTTCCTGTTGAAGTTCCCTTATGCGGGCGCGCATCTGATCCGTTGGTAAACTCACTTCCTGGATATCCGCATCAGCCTGACGCGCCGTCAGATCTGCCGCGTAGAAGTGAATCGGATGATACACCTTGAAATAAGCGATCCGCATCGCTGATAAGACATAAGCAGCCGCATGAGCTTTCGGGAACATATACTTAATCTTCTTACAGGATTCGATAAACCAGTCAGGCGTTCCGTGTTCCTTCATGAGGGGCTCCCATGACTCATCGGTCAGCCCTTTCCCTTTACGAACCCTCTCCATGATGGTGAAGGCGAGCTGCGGGTCGATACCAAGTTGGATCAGTCGGACCATGATGGTGTCACGGGTATCAATGACATCTTTCAGGGTGCAGATGCCTTCCCGTACATACTCCTGCGCATTATTCAGCCATACATCCGTCCCGTGGGACAGTCCTGAAATTTTAACCAGTTCAGCGAATGTTTTCGGCTGCGTGTCTTTGATCATTTCCATCACAAACTTTGTTCCAAACTCAGGGACTCCGAGTGTTCCTGTTTCTGCTTCAATCGCCTCTATCGGAACACCCAATGCTTTCTCGGGATCGGTGAATAACTTCAGAACGAGCTCATCATTCGGAGGCACATCCTTTGGTGCGATACCCGTTAAATCCTGAAGCAACCGAAGCATATCAGGGTCGTCATGACCGAGAATATCAAGTTTAAGGATATTATCGTGAATGGAATGGAAGTCATAATGTGTCGTGCGGAACGGACTGTTTTTATCGTTAGCAGGAAATTGCGAGCCCCCAAAATCGTCCATATCTTTGTCAGCTGGAACAACAAGCATCCCGCCTGGATGCTGACCTGTTGTGATTTTGGCACCCTTAATCCGTCCTCCGACGCGCGTTTGTTCCGCTCGGCTCCATTTCATACTGCTTAACTTTTTCTTGAACTCGCTTATCCTTTCCTCGACTAGCGATTTGGATTCTCCAGACGCGGTTTTCAGTTGTTTCGTCAGGTCACTGATTTCCTTTTGGTAGTGTTCCTGATGTTCTTTCATATATTTAAAAACAAACAGTTCTCCTTTTTTATCGGCCACCGTGCCAATCGTCCCTGCCCGAAACACTTTATCACGTCCGAACAGTTCCCCTGTATAATCATGGGCTCGTGGCTGATATCCTCCAGCGAAGTTCAGATCAATATCTGGAATCTTATCGCCTTTAAAGCCAAGAAACGTTTCAAACGGAATGTCCTGCCCTTCTCGTTTAAGCCCTTCAGCCCCGCAGCACGGACACGTTCCTGGCGTATGACTCTTGGCAATCTCTCTTGTTTTGTCTTCCCCGAGAGACTGGACGAATCTAGTAAAGAAGTGTTTCCTGGCATCACTCGCGAAACGCTCTTCCTGGAACAACTCCCTCATATCTGAGGGTAAATCGTACCCAGACTGCATGTCTTCGTGATCGAAAAACACGCTCCATCGGCAGCTTCGGCAGTTGTAATGAGGTTTTAACGGGTTTACTTCCGTAATCCCGACAAACGTGGCCACAAGAGATGAACCAATCGACCCCCGACTTCCTACAATATAGCCATCTTCTAATGACTTTTTAACGAGGTCTCTTGAGATGGTGTAGATGACCGCAAATCCGTTGCCGATAATGGATTTCAATTCTTTGTCGAGTCGTTTCTGAATGTTTTCTGGTATGGGATCCCCGTACCAGGCTCGCGCGGTATTGAGCGTTTCATTCTCCAGTTCCTCATTTACCCCAGGGATGTCTGGGGTGAACAACTCGTCAGGTAGGGGAGAAAACATGGAACACTGATCGGCGATGTGTTTTGGATTGTTTACAATATACGCGCGCTTCTCTTCGTCGGACAAATACGGGAAGCTCTCCATCATCTCATCCGTTGTTCTGAAGTGATGAGACCCGCTTAACGCATCCATATGCCCCGTTCTCATGTGATGAGCTCCTGTTGAATGGTAGTAGGCAAGAACCTGCTGCGGGAGACGATCCTCTTCATCAAGATAATGAGTATAACCTGTCGCGACGATTGGTTTCATCAGTCTTTTCGCTGATAGGATAATGGTCTTCCAGGATCGGTCGATTGACTCCATGCTACCCGCTTTGTTGCTTTTAACAAGATGCTCAGCGAGGGCGGATGGATTGATTTCAATATAGTCATAAAACGCCGCTTCTTCTTCAACGAGGTGTGAGGGTTTATTCATAGCGATGTCGAACAGACGTCCGTTGTAAGAACCTGACCCGATCAGAAGTCCCTCGCGATACCTGTTTATAATACGTTTTGGTAACAGAGGGGTACGCCCGAGAAAATCATCGTGTGCCAGGGAAACAAGGTGTTGCAGGTTTTTGAGCCCCGTTTCGTTTTGAACAAGAATGGTGCACTCATCCGCGAAGAAGGATTGGTAATAGTCCTCGTCCATGAAGTGCGTGTTAATGGCTTCTAACGTCGTGACATCCATCGTTAACAGCTGGATGATCATGCGCGCGAAGACGTGCCCTGTGGCTTCAGCATCCTGATCCGCTCGGTGGTGCTTCTCGAGCGGGACGCCGTATTCCTTTGCCAGATCCTTTAATCCATGACGTTTCATATGCACATTGTGGTTTCTTGAAATGATAAGGGTATCGGCGACGATCATAGGAGGAGATTCCCTCTCACATCGCCTGTAAGCCGATTCGAGCATGTCGTTATCAAAGGCGATGATGTTTTGCCCGACCAATACGGTTCCGCTGTGAAAACGATGGAACCCTTCGATGGCTTCTTCGAGAGAAACACCGCTGTCGCTTTGCTCCTGGGTAATCGACGTCAGTTCTGTGATAAACGGTGTGATCGGTTTAGGCGAACGGATAAACGTCTGAAATCGATCGATGGCTTTGTGGGCGGAAAGGGTTTTGGTTGCCTTTTCATCTTCCACCGCTTTACGGGCTTCCGTTAATTTGAGGATTTTTTGCTTTTTAGGAAACCCGAAACACGTTGGGCAAACCCCTTTTTTCAGAAATGCCTGCGGTGACAGGTCCCCGTTTAACTTTTCCTTGTGCTTCAGAATACGCGGATCTATTTCAATGTCCATCGCATCAAGGTTAGTGAATCCTTTAAGCGGCTGACTCCATCCGCATTCGTGGCAGGAAACCTCACCTGTCGGCGCAAATTTCGTGGCCCCGATCTCAATCAGGTGATCATCCTCTGTTGATAAACCCGTTGACTCGACGTCATAGGACGTAAAGGTAACCTCTGAAAGCGGTGTGGAATCTGCGTTTAAGACAAGCGGAATCTCGTCATCGACCATATTAACCGTCATGCCGTAGATCAGCTTCATCTCTTCCTCTTTGGCTTTTCGGTACGCTTCAGGAAACCCTTGAATCGCAGAATGATCCGTAATCGCAACCGCTTCGTGCCCATAGGCTTTGGCGCGGTCAATCAAATCACCTGCTTTCATTGAGGACAATTGCATTGAATATTGCCCAATCGTGGATAGTTCAACTCGTTTCTCGGAGGCTTCGTCTTTTTTCTCCTCTTTTGTTGAGGGGACTTCCATCATGTTCTTGACCGTTAGCACAAATTCATCCCATTTATAGGAGTCTCTTTCCAAGTCTCCTTCGATTCTGACACGCATGCCTTCTGTCAGCTTCACGGTTCGTGGTGTGAAAAACTTATAGTACGTAGAGTGTGTGCCGTCGTAAATGGATCCTTCATACAAACGATTCCCGTTCTTGAAGGGCCCTCGTTCTGATACATCAAATAGTTCTCCTTCTAAAACAACGCCGTAATGCTCTTCGTTGCTTTTGATTAAATCGATAATGGGGACAGGTTTCTCATGGATCTTCCCCCCTAAAATCACGTTTTTCATGTTCATATTCCTCTCTTAACTAGTGTTTTCGGTTTATATGTTTAGTTGCTTTGTTCTTGTATTTTAGCATATAAAACTGACAGTTTTATCTTTTTTCATGTTTAGAACAAATTTGTCATGCAATAAAAAAAGGGATGGATACAAAAATCCCTCTCGCTTCCCGTCATTTTTTTCTTCTGATTGCATCCATACGAATCAGGCATTTCATGAGTCGCCTTCTTTCTTCCTCCTGAAGAGCCTGGAACTGAAACGCACATTCTCCGTTAACGGAACGAACAGGCACCGCTTGAAAGCGAAACGCCTCCTTCTCGATCTGAAACAAAAGGGTGACGGGCCCGCGGTAATGAAGCGACGTTTGAAGAAGAACCCCTCCTCCGCTGATATCCTTCATTCTGGCTGTTGTTGCATGTCCATCTGAAAGGATTTCAACATCGACAAAGGGCAGGCGCAACCGAAAGAACGATCGGTTATTCATGGGGCAATCCCTCCTTTTTTGTAGTGTAGAGGAGGGGAGGTATTGGGGGAAGAAAATTGACTATTTTTTTTGCCTCCCTATAATAAGGAGACTTGAGGGAGAGGTGAGATCTATGAAAGAGGAAATCCAGAAGTCGTTGGTGTACCTTGATTTTAAAAAGAATGTTTTCAAATTTTTCTCCGTATCCGTTTTAAAAGTGCATTACAATCACGTTCAGGTTATTCTCCGTGAAGGATTTCTTGGGAACAACAACAAGGGCCGTGAAACGGTTAAGCGATTTGAGGGCGATCGGCGTATCTATAAAGAAGCGTACAAATATGCATGGCGGAAAATTTATGAGAAAGAAAATGAGGGATACATCAGTCGGGAACGGGCCGAAAAAGGGCATGAAACGGCTAAACAAGAAAAGACGGAACGAAAAAAGCCCCCGAAGCGAAAGAAACCAGCGTGCAGCCAGTGTAAGAAAACGATGCCGCAAGATCGGTACGACCAGATCAACGAGTGGGGAAGGGGAGAAGGAGGCTGGGATGAAACGAAAGACCTGAAAGGAAAAGTTCTTTGCATCGATTGCCAGATTGAAAAGGATGTCTTCCGAAAACGACTGAACGGAAAGCCTCCTATGAAACCAAAGAAGAATAAAGGGGGCCAGGATAATGAAGAATCATAGACTCGTCCTGTTTGTTTCTTGATTTGTGGAAATAGGTTTTCAGATCCTGCCCATCCCCCTATCCTCACTATCACGATTATGCAATTGATAAAAAAAACGCCTAGGAAACGTTCATGCTCCTGGCGTTTTTTCACTCCATTTCGCCTTCCCAAAACGTGCTCATTTTTCGTTTGACCTTTGATCGGCAGCGCGGGCAATGAAGATGATCATCATCTGAGTGGTTTGGCTCGTGACAGGAATAACATACGTATCCCTCCATTTTTTCCAGCGAAAACAGCCCATCCATCCCGTCTGTATACGCTACATCTCCGTCTAACCCACACGATTCGCAAGAAGCTTTTTCATGTAACGGTTCATCAGCCTGAATCGGAACCCGACCACCGCAACCTTTGCACTGAAGCGCGTAGGCTGTGCTCATTTTATATGAGGAAATGTCATGACAAGAAGAGCATTGACAAGCCACCCATCCATCCCCCTCGACCGCAGTCTGTTTCCAGGAACAAGATCCGCTTTCGCAAAAAAACAAGTTCGTATATTTCATCACTCTCCCCCCTCCCCCTCCCTTTTCTTGACATTACGAAGCGTCCCTTTAATATGAATCGGATAAAGGAGGCGATCGTGTGAAAAAGGTCTGGGTAGTAGCTGCCATTGTAACAGCAGCTGTTGGGTTTTGGTATTGGTCCTCTCATCAGGTGGCAGAGGAGAAAGTTCCACAAGAAGAAATGACGCCCATCACAGAGGTGGCAAAAGATGGATTGGAACCGATTACGATCTCGGTCATAGGGGAGGAGAAGGGATTTCAATCAGACGGTGAGGTTTCGGTGGACGTGGCATCATGGGAAGATGACATCTCTACCCGTTTTATTCTCATTCCGTTTCATGAGCCTTATACAAAAGAGAGGGAAAAGAAAGTTCAACAGTGGATTTCACAGCAAAAAATCGTTTTGTTCTACGGGGAAGAAGTGGACCCTTATGAAGCAGGGGAACGATTTGATGAAGACATAACCGTTTACACGGTAGAAGGAAATGTATCGGTCTCGTATATGCTGTATGGATACGGGTATTCAGAGACATACAAAAAGAAAATCCCCCTATTTCTAGGGGGCGAGACGTCAAACATCTATAAAACTATCCAAAATTTTGTTTACGAGAATCAACACGTATAAGATGGATTTCTTTTTTAGCGATTTTATCGTCATACAGGCGCTTATCTCGGATTAGTTCTTTGTTATGTTGGTAAACTTTTCGTGCGTTGTAGACATACTTGGCTGTTTCTCTTTCCCACGTAATCGGAACAGGTCGATCGTTTTCATGGACATATCCTTTGATCACGATTTCATCACCTCTACTATTACCCTATGCAGGGACACGCGCTCATATGAAAAAAACGCGAAGGGAATCCTTGCGTTTTTTCTATGGGCGGATAAAGGTTGAAGCGTTCCTTAGAGGGGGAGCTCATCTTTGGTGCTGTCGATATATCGAAACCAGTCTGGTCTTTTTGCTTCTTTTTCGATTGTGATATGGCTCTCCAACATTTGAAGGGCTTCCTGCTTACGTCCAAAGAAATGAAGCATTTGTTTATATTCGACAAAAAGAGGGACGTGTTCTTCCTTGAAAAGATAAGAACCAAGCGGCGTACGCGGGAATAGGATGAGTCGTTTTTCTTCCATATCTCTTGCGTAACCTGAAACAACAGCAGGAGTTTCCTCGATGATTCCTGCCATATCTTTTGGTTTTAACATACGCATCCCCCCTTTTTATGATTTCATTTTAGCATGAAGGGAACCCCGTCGGTGAAAAAGAACCTGATTCCTCTAAAACATTGCCAAAACCTTTCTTGACTTTAAGCGGTAATCGAATATCTTTATAAAAATGCGCAGGGGAACGCTCAGAAAAAAGGGAGGGGGACGATGTGAAAAAAAGAACTCGTTTATGGTTTTTCGTAATGATACCCATTTTATTTTATGCTTTTTTGCTAACTCCGAAACAGGCAGGAGCGGCTTCTGATGTAACATGGTACGGGAGTTGTTCTGTTCCTGACAGCAATTATAGATATGGCTACGGGAACGCTACGAAAACGTCTTGGCAGCCTTACTTTGGGTACAGCACAAAAAGTGGAAAGGAGCCAACCGAAATCGTCTATTCATTCCGCTACCACGACTATTACTACTCATCTGGGAAAAAACATGAGGCCGACGACATTAACAGAAAAATAACAAACAATGACACCATCCTCTATGATTCGAGCTACTGGGGAACTTCAAAATCAAAGAACTACTGGTCTATGTATGCGATAGTAGACATGACCCGCAACGTATATTTATCACAAACAAGATACTATTACGGTGAAGTAGAAGAGATTCTCCCTTATGCCAAAAGTGGTTCATTTAAATTAAAAAGTGATTATGTAGCCATCGCGATACATGGAGCGAGAGAAGTGAACAAACATCCCGATTTAGAAGTAGGGGATAAAGTCAGGGTGGAAATAACGGAAGAGGGCGGAGCAACGGTAACAGAGCCGTGTGATAAAAATCTTCAAACTTCATCCATATCTGCCGACAAAGGGACTGTATCGCACAGGGTGAAGTATTATTCTTCTGGTGTTTCGAGCAGTTATCAGACCCATTACACCTACTTTGTTAACGATGTTAATGTCCGCGTCACAGACTCTAAAACGAAGCAAGGGGAACCCCTTCCAGAATTCAGCTGCGTGAAAACATACGGAAACGGAGCAACAAGAGACTGTACTTCGAGCTTATCCCTATCCAAAGACTCAGGAGGAAAGACCACGCGCGAGGTATGTTACACCTATAAAGAGAACGGATACAGCGATGAAGCATGCACCACGCGTGTCTATGTGAAGAGTGTGGAAATATCAGGACCTTCCACTTCCTATACGGGAGAACGCAACACGTATACGTGCAGGGCTACGTTTTACGACGATTCATCTTTAAACATAACGAATAAAACAGATCCGAGCACGGGCAAAAATGACATTTGGTCTTCTTCTCCATACAATTATATTGGAGAAGACTGGGCTAAAAAGGGTTACAGATCCCCTGACGGCGTGAAGCATACATCTGGTGGTGCGAATGTTTTCTATCCAGTGGACCCTGACTCCAGAACCTATACCATCACGTGCCAGTATTACCCTGGTTCCTATAAACAATATGAAAACAAGTGGTTAAAGGACGGTTCGGGGACAGTGAAAAAAGATACCTTATCCGTTCAGCATGTAGGGATCAAATCTCTTCAACTCACCACAAATGGTGGTTTCCTGTCAACGGGTAATCAATACACCAATAAAACGGTTTCATTAAATTCGAACGATGTTTGGAGTTCTGTGGATTTTATCACAGGGAACTGGTATGACTTTAAAGCTACCGCTACCTTTGATGATGATACCGTTAAAAATGTGACGACGGCTCCTGAAGTATACTGGGAGCAATCGGGAGAGTACCCTGTTCAAAAATCGTATCATACGAACATGCCTGAATCTGGACTTGATCACCGAATTCCAGAAGATGGGTACAATAACATAACGGTCCGATATTTCCACGACAATATTCCTTACGGAACACCTGATTACGGGCAGACGAAACGAACAGGAACCCTTTGGGCTCATCAGTTAGCGGATATTGAGATCCGAAATGAAAACGGAAAGGCGCCAAAAACGGTCGTCAAAACGGATGAACAGGTCCAATACTCCGCCTATGTTGTGTGGTCAGATAACGGAAAAAATCCTTTTGGAAGAAACGCCAAAGAGGATTGGACAAATGTTGTAAACTGGGGAGGAGAGTTCAGTCTTGGTAAAGGACTCTTTGAATTCAAACGAGCTGGTCATAACGAAAAAGCAACCGTCACAGCCAGCTTCCAGGATACAGCGGAAATCCTCAGAGACAGCGGATACTCACACTGGGATGAGCTTTATCATCAAATTGAAGTCACCATTGATGATTGTTCATCGGTGGACCATTTAGCATCAGGATGTCCGATCCCTGCTGATTATTGGCGTACAAACCCATCTGTCGGTTTCTCGATAACCTATCCGTCTAAATCAACCATCACGATGCCGAACCACAACTGGCTTCCGCCAGCTGATGTTTTTGGATATGCATCCTGGTCGAACGACAACAATCCATATTATTTCGAAAAACAATTCTCTGTATCAGGCATGAGCACAGGCGTTGGAAACAAATAATAAAAACTGAGAGCGTCATCTCTCAGTTTTTTTCTGAACCTATTCAAGTATGAAAAGAGGGGTTTATACGTTTTTAGCTTCTTCTACAAGCTGCTGGTAAGCGTTTAACAGTTCGTCGTAGCTGCTTCTGAAAATGCGGGCCAGGGTTTCCTCTTTGCTGTTTCGGATGATCAGTTCTGCGCCATGCCGCATCTGATAGGCTTCGATTCGCTGCTCTTCCTGAGGTTGGCTTTTGAATAAAAGGGTTCTTTGACTCCCTTTCTTTTCAATGAGCGCCATTTTTTCTTTTTCCATAAGTTTAGGCTGGTCCAATGAGAGAATACCATTTTCTCCTTTTTCTTCCCATACGGTGATCCATCGTTGTTCGCCCTCATTCTCAACTTCGTACAGGTAATAATCTTTAGCATCACTCTCTGTTCTGACGCTGATATCTTCCTCCACGTATTCCACAATAAACGATCGCAGCACCCTCCATTGTTTATTTTGTACGGTAAACGAAGATCCGCTCAGAAAAGGATGAGCGCCA
This sequence comes from Pontibacillus sp. ALD_SL1, assembly GCF_017355605.1. Taxonomy (NCBI): domain Bacteria; kingdom Bacillati; phylum Bacillota; class Bacilli; order Caryophanales; family Bacillaceae; genus Pontibacillus; species Pontibacillus sp. ALD_SL1. The sequence continues at coordinate 169,063 of NZ_CP062975.1, read as the reverse complement.
AAAGGTGTTTGGAATCGTTCTTCAAAATAGGGGAGGGTCCCGTTCAATTCCTGTTGTTTTCGATTTCTGGCCGAAGTTGGCGGGACTCCTCCTTCTGTGTAAAATCCGACCAACCATTCACTTTCGACGTGAGGGACAACCGTATTCACCTCCCCGCAATGATCACAGGAAATGTTTTGAGGGGATAAAGGTCTGTTTACCCTGTCTCCTTCCAGCGAAAAGGTGTTTTCTTCCTCCCCCTCCCCGTACTCGAGCAAAAATCTTGTAGTTCGTGTACACGTCTTACAAGGGGTATCTCCAATGACGTAATCCATATGTGTTCCTCCTTTAACGTTCCATTTTGTACGCTACTATTCCAAAAAAAGAAAGAGAAACCCTTGTGGGCGTCATCCTCTTCGTTTAAGAAGATTCACGCTGATACCTAACCGATAAGCAGTGATCCATTCCCTCGCGTTTTGCGCCAGCATCCCTGTGGTGGAGGGGTTTAAACCTTTGTAAATTAGTTCTTGTTTGATAGCCTTATGTAAAGGGAGGGTATTCAATGAAACTCCTACAATCTTGTGTTTGTTACAAAAGAGATCCACAACTTCTTTTGGAAGCGGTGAATAAACAATGACCCCCATTCCGTGCTCGTGCAGTTCATAAAGCCATTTTTCTTGTTCTAAAGCATACAAAGGCCTGAGAGGAACGAGTAAAAATTTGTACTCGCGTTCCTTGCACCACGCTCCGTTTACATTTTTCAGAGATACGCACTCCCCCCATTTCCTCAACGATCCCACCTCCCCTTTTTCACGTAGTATAGCAATACTTACCATAGAAAAAGAGGGATGACTTCTCCTGAAACAACTCATAATGGGAATAAGGAGGCGATACACCATGAAAGAAACCATCAAAGCGGTACAAAAAAACTCTGAAGGAGACATTACAGCTGTTCAGACGGCGAGCGGTCGTGAGTTATCGATTGAGGAGGCCATCGCCGAAACAGAAAGCGGAAATCTAAAAGGGGTGAATACGGGAGGGACCAGAAATGGGCACAAGACTCTTCGCTCCAACCCTGATGATACAACAGAAAACAATTTAGACCATTTGCCAACGTTTTAACAAAAAGCGAGCCTGTCGGGCTCGCTTTTTGTCGTATTCTCTGAAGGGGGGGACAAAATGATTGTATATAGCATGATAGGCGTTTCGGTATTCCTGATAGGGGTGGGGTTGTGGCATGGATTCTTCAGTACTGACGAAAACGACGAATAGGTCTCCTTTCTTCCCTTTTATCCTGAATATGTGATAAGAGTTGGGAAAGAGGAGGCGATGTGATGTGAATAAATGGGGACAGTGTATGATTTTCGCTTTGGTTGGCCTGGTTATACCGTTACTTCCTGTTTTGTTCTTTTTCCCTGTTGTTGTATTTGCTCTCCCGATCGTTTTGGTCGTTGGCGTGGTCGTGGCCCTGATCATAGGTTTGACAAAGAAGAAATGGCTGGGAGCGCTAGGGTTTTTGGTAGGCTGGACAGGAGGGACGTTTCTTTCATCGACGTTAGCGAAGGATACCCCTTCCAAATCTTGATTTGGTGGGGGAGGAATTCGTTTTTTTAATCTCTTTAAGAAAATAATTAAAAGGGATGTATACCCACCTTTTCACTAGCATATATTAAGAGTATCCAATAGTGAAAAGGAGATCAGAAGATGAGTGAGTTGACGTTAACCGCCAAAATTAAAATCAATCCAACAGATGAAGAGAAAGAAAAGCTAATTTCGACCGTTCGCGCCATCAAAAAAGGCTTAAATTATACGTCTGAGGTGGTTTATCAAACAGGTGAACTCGTTCAGGCTAAACTTCACGAGAAAACCTACCTTCCTCTAAGAAAAGACTACGGATTAAAATCTCAAATGGCACAAAGCGTGATGAAAACCGTCATATCAAAGTATAAATCGATGCAATCGAACGGGATCAAAGACACAAGAGCCGTTTTTAAAAAGTCTGAATACGATCTCGTTTGGAATCGGGACTACTCGCTTGTAAAAGGGTTGTTCTCTTTGAATACCCTCTATGGAAGGATTAAAGTTTCCGCCAAAACGGACGGGATGGAGCGCTTTTTCGACGGATCCTGGTCGTTTGGAACGGCTAAACTCGTCTTTAAAAAGAACAAATTTTATCTGCACATTCCCATGACAACAGAAATCCAAGACGTGGATGAAACCGCCATTCGTAATGTGGTGGGTGTTGATCTCGGTTTAAATTTCCTGGCAGTTACCTTTGACTCCAAGGACAAAACCCTGTTCTTTAGCGGGAAAGCCATCAAAAATAAACGCGGTCACTACAAGAAACTACGCCAAAACCTCCAGAAGAGGCAAACGCCCTCTTCCAGACGAAGATTAAAACAGATTGGCTCACGAGAAAACCGTTGGATCACAGATACGAATCACTGTGTATCAAAGGCACTCGTGGCTAACGCTGGAGAAGGCAGCTTAATCGTTTTAGAGGATTTAGACGGCGTTCGTAACGCCACGGAAAACGTGCGTAAAAAGGATCGCTATGTCAGCGTATCCTGGTCCTACGCGCAGCTTCGTACCATGATCGAATACAAAGCAAAACAGCAGAACGCTAAAATGATCCTGGTGGATCCGAAATATACAAGTCAGCAATGCCCAAAATGCGGTCATACCGAAAAAGGGAATCGAGATAAAAAGCGACACCTTTTCCAGTGCAAAACCTGTGAATACCGATCAAATGACGACCGTATCGGAGCCATGAATCTTCGGGCTAAGGGAATACAGTACCTTTCTGAAGTATCGGTTTAGCATGTCTGAACCGATAGGGGTGTTGTCAACCACCCTATTGTAACGCTACGTTCCAAATAGGAACGATAAAAGGTGGGAGCGAAAGCGTCCGTACCACTGAGCAGTTACAAGCCCCTTCCAAATCTCTGATTTGGTGGGGGTAGTTGACTCCACTGGTTCTTGAGCAAAATTGAAAAAGCATTCCAGGTATTTCAATAAACATTCCCCTTCCGTGAATGCGACCCGCAGGGGTCTCGGCTTTAGAAGGGGAATACAAATAAGGGAAAACGCAGTTTATAACGTGAAATCCTGAGGCAATTCCCCACGTTCTTTCATGATCTGGATCAATTCGTGCTTGCTATATTTGATCTTTAATCTTATGGGCCCAAAAACGACTGGCTTCTTATGGGGATTCAATTGGCGATCATACGCTTCCAAAAAGTCGTTGCGCAGGGATTCGATATGGGTTAGATACTGGTTTCGCCTGTTCTCGCTCCAAAGTTGCTTCTCTTCTACATCTTCAATGATGACGCCATCCAAGTTGATGGTATAGTGATAACTCCCTCTTTCTTCTTTGAATCTAGCATCCAAAATGACGGCAGGTGTATCGTGAAGCTTCCATAACTGGTTGTGGCTCGTTCGGTTATCGTAATAACAACGGTCTCCTTTTTTGAAACGTTCCGTCGGATGTTCTACATAGTGAGGAACGCGGCAAAGGGAAGGGGAACGGGGGATTGATTCTTTTGTTCTAACGTCCAGATTATTGGAAGTGTCTTTAAGGCGGGTCTCTATTTTTTGGATGACTTCATCGAATTCTCTCTCCAGATCTTTCTTAGATACGCGTATCGTTACCGTATCGTTCTCCCATTCGTCTAGTGTGCTTTCCCAGTTTTCGGGCGACTCGTTTGAAAATCCATAAACGTGCCCCTGATAACCGATCACAGTTACGTCGAAAGATTCTTCGCAGCAGTCACACGTGATGGCATCGTGTTCCAAAATTTCATACGCTTCAGGTGTGTTCGTAACCCAATCCCCCTGGTGGTAGCGGTTCATAAGCCTTTCGTAAGATTTTGATTGGACTTCTGTTTTTATATAAGAATCACAAAACGGGCACACGACCCATCCGATAAACGTATCAAACATTCCCATTGTCGTTCCTCCTGTTTCCACATTTTGAACGTAGTGTAGCTTCAAACGAAGCAGAAAACAAGAAAAACATGGAAGGCGGCATAAAAAACGCATCAAAAAAATCGGTTTTTCTGGCACCCTTCTAAAAAAAACCTTTAAGAAATACGAATAAATTTGAAGAAAAAGGAGCAAAACCTCCAGACGCTCCGTTCGAAAATCACGGCATTTACCATGTTTTCCCTTCTAAAACAAGAAAAAACAGTCAACCATGGGAATGATTACTCCTATCTTTTGCTGGACACAGTCCCCTACACTTTGGGACGTAAACACGAAAGGAGTGAATGAGGATGACAAACACCTATCCTGATGATGAAACAATACTAAGAGAATACGCCATTTCCATGATTCGAGGCGCGAAGAAAAACCAGGCAAGACGGCATGTAGCTCTGAAATACAACCAGCCCTCTGATACGGTGAAATTCCGTTTCGAAAGTCTGTTAGAAAGCGATCGGCACCAAATGACCTATTCGTATCTTATAAGCGAGAAAGGGGAAGGACCCGATGTGAACGATATTCTGTTTCTGATTATGAAGGATAAGATTATCGGCACTGGAGTGAAGCCAAAAGCCATGTTGGAAGAAATGGCAGAGGAACTATCGGTTACGGAACCGTACATTAGGAGAATTTGGAATCAGCTTTCAGAGGAGCATCCGTACAACGGACTTCCATATCAAATGATGATTTTCCACGAAGACTGTACGTTGGACATGATAGGAGAAGATTTAAGGCGGAAAATCGAAAACCGTCCTTCCGAATGATGTGCGCGTAACCGCATTTTGCGATCTTTGGCGAATTGTGGCATAATAAAAGGAACAGTTGAAGCAGGGTGGTAGTGGCATCCCCTACATGAAAGGGGGTGATCCCTATGGTTACGTTCGAAGCGTTGCAAACAATTATTCTTTTTGGAACACTTGTCGCAACCGTAATAGGCGTCGCACTATCAAATAGCAAAAAAAAGTAACCCCACCCTGCGCATGAGAAACGACGGGTGAGGTTCTTTTTATGACCGAGCCACTGCTTTCTTGCAGAAACTGTTGTGGCATTCGTGTTAGCAGCACGGATGCCTTTTTCTGTCTTTAGTATATACTATATGAAAACTGAACGCAAATATGATTGGTACATAAAGGAGAAAAAAGCACACAGTGTGTGCTTTTACTATTTCACTCGTCCTCTTCTTCGAATCCTGCTTGTAGTGTTTCGTGAAGCTCATCCCCGTCATAATCATCGATAATGCCGTTCGCCTGAAGGAATAAGAGAATATCTTCGAACATGCCTTTTGCTTTTTCTAATTCATGCTGTGAAGCAATGTCCCCATCACGAACTGCGTCCAGACAATCTTCCACATCTCTTTTTGTGTTTTCAAAACGGCAGTAACTCATGTTAGCCATCGGAATTCCTCCTCTGGATCTCGTTTTTCTTATTATAGGCGGAGGATAAAACAATCTGTCGAAAAAAAGAAAAAACTTTTAAGAGAACCATCTTCTTTTTCGGAAACCCTCATGCTATATTACAGACAGCAGTTGTAGTTCGGAAGAAAACAGAGAGTGAACGAAAATTGCAAGTCTAGGAATGGAAAGATTCGAGGAGGAATTTTTATGTTAAACGGTACAGTAAAATGGTTTAATGCAACAAAAGGTTTTGGCTTTATTGAGCAAGAAGGCGGCGAGGATGTGTTCGTTCACTACTCTGCAATTCAAGATGAAGGCTTCAAAACACTAGATGAGGGCCAGGCGGTTACGTTTGAAATCGTTGAAGGCGATCGTGGTCCTCAGGCAGCGAACGTAACAAAGGCGTAATATGCAAAGTTGGCAGCTCCCTTTCCTGGGAGCTTTTTTTGTGCATTCATATCGTGACGCCCCTTTCATAAAATAGGCAGTAGCACAAAAAGAAAGGACTATGATAATGAACACAAAACAACTCGTTCAAAAAATGAAAGAAGCAAACATCACACTGAAAGACCTAGAACAGACGTACAAGGAAACGATTACCCCTTACCAGTGGACGCCTCTCACATTCCCTTCTTACAACGTTGTCGTAGGTGTGGGTGGAGAAGAACAGGAAATGAAATCGTTTCGGGAACGCTTCAAAGACACGTTGGGCGCTGATATGAGCGATTCTGTGACGTTTTCAGATATTTTCGAATACGAAGCCTACATCGAAAATGTAAACGAATCCACGTGGACGCCGAGTGAATTTCAGGAAACCGATGATCTCCGTCGGATCTGGTACCGAGAGAGGGCTGTTGAAATGAGGATCATCTCAGAAGCAAAAGCGCGCTGCACGACTTGTGAAGACTCTTACACAGCTAAAACGTTTCAATTTTTCCTGCGGATCGAAAGCGAATTGCAGCCCCTTTGTCTCGGGTGTCTGAAAGGGCTGGAATCTCCTCTTTATACAAGGCTGCTGCGCGATCGTTCGTTGCTTCAGGGTTTTTACCTTCTGTTGAAAGGGAAGGAATCTTTATCTTTCACTGTGAACGGAAGCTCGTATAAGGAAAAGGGTGGTCTTTACTGGAAAGACGAGGAAATGATTACCCCTTTTGAAATATATGAAGCTATCGCCGTCTATATCGACAATGAGAAAAATAAAGAGCAAAAAGGGGCCTGAAAAAGGTGGGAGCGCGGTTGCTCCCACCTTTATTTATTCTGATTTGATTTCCACTTCATCATGTGGCGTTTTGTACGTTACATATGTTCCAGCAATCAGATCGTGGATCGATCGTTTATCCTCGCGAACACCAACCATAATGGCGCTTGTCAGCAACAACATCAGGCTTCCTGCTGCTCCGATCACTACGGCGAAGAAAAATTTAAGTGCCAGATCTTCCTCCAGCATAACAGAAGGATTCATGGAGAATAAACTCCCCCCGATCATGCCAGCCCCAACCACGATCCCGATTAAGACAGGCAATCCGTAAACCAGCCCCCCGACGACATTCCGTAAAAGCATCGTGATAATGGTGACGTTTTCTCCTGTTTTCTGAACAATACGGATACCTAAAATCCGCTTCCCGATCACATACCCCTTCCAAAAAACAGGCAAGAGCAGCGCATACAAAAAACTAATCACATCCGTAATATTTCCTCCCCATGTATACGTCGGGTCGTTTTCCACTTTAACGGGATCGAGCCCCCCATATAAAATCACCGATAGAATCATCAACGGGACACCGAGAATGAGACCATCCAATATATTTGCGGCTAAACGCGGCCAAAACCCAACAGCTTCTCTTTCTTCCACATGTATCACTCCCTTTTTTTTCATTCGTTTCCATTTACCCATTCCATAAAAAGGGCATAAATCATTTTTTTCTCGTTTTCGACACGCAACAAGAAGGAGAAACCATGCTACAATACGGAAACGTTTGCGACGGAGGGATCCTTTTGAACTACTTACATAAGGTGATTGACGAACTGAAGAATAAATTTCCCCAATATGAAGAGCGAAACGAACAACGACAGATGTGGGAAACCGTATATAAAAGCATGAAAGAAGGAAAGAAAGTAGCGGTGCATGCCCCGACAGGAACAGGGAAGTCGCTAGGGTATGTGATTCCGTTTATTGCTGTAAAATTGGAAGACCCTGACTTCACGATCACCATTTCCACCTTCACGCTGAATTTGCAGGACCAGTTTGTAAAAGATCTGGAGCTTGGAATCGATCTATTTAAACGCATCGATGAACGGGAAGGAAAAGGGAGGACAGTCCCTCGTTATACTGTCTTGAAAGGGGTAAACAACTTCTTTTGCGCCAAGCGATTCGGGGAGAATGAACCTCTCTTTAAAGAATCAAAACGAAAAGCAGTAGAAAAACGACTAGAAGGGAACAGGGAGTGGACAAGACAAGGGTTGGGTGTTCCATTTAGCGCTTCAGAGTGGGAACTTGCGAAGGTGGAGGGATGTACGAAACGAGAATGCCCTTTCCACAGAGCGTGTTCCTATTTCTCCTCTTATAATGGGCTACATGATAAAGATGTCGTCATTTTGAATCATTCGTTGTTTCTGAGGCGTTTCTATTTTGTTGACCCCTGGAGCAAGCAGAACTACTTTGTGTTTGACGAAGCTCACAAATTAGAGGGCGTATTGATGAGTACCTACACATTTGAACTTGCGACAGGAAAGATCAAAGACTGGCTTGAGCACGGGGCATCGCTTTCCAAGAAATACGGGAGCGAGGAAACCCTCATCGATAAATGGAAGACCTACTTTTTGGAAGATGACCGCTTTCTCCTTTTTGCCAGACTTGAAGAAGCACTCCATGAACGGATGAGGGACAAGACGGCCCTGTTGAAAGATCTGAGGATTCCGCTGCATGAAGCGGAGGATATCCTGAAAGGGCTTATGAGCTGGCATTCTCATATGATTCGCACGTACCTCAATACGGTAGAAACGGACGAACAGAAAAACAATGATGCGTATAAAGAAGAACGAAAAGGCTGGTACTCTAAGCTTATGGATCTAAAAGAGTTTATTGCCCTCACCCATCAGGCGAACCCAAAAGGTGTTTTGTGGGCAGAGAGGCGGGGGGAATCGGTGTTTCTGAAAGTGAGCCCGTCTTCCCTTTCTTCTATCCCGACTCCGTTTACAAAAGGGTGTCTGCTAACGTCAGGGACCCTGGCTGAGGAGGGAACCATCGACGCTTATGCTTCGCGGCTTCGAGTCTCGCTTGATGACGAGGTCGTGCTGCCGTCTCCGTTCCCGCTAAAAAGCCAGACTATGGTCCATCTGGCAGAAGATGTGGATCCGAAGCGGAGCGACTATGAACAAAAGCTCGAATCCTATATATTGGAGATTCTTGGTGCGGGAGAACTGAAAAGTTTTGTCCTGTTTACGAACGAAAGCCTTATGAAACGAATGCAGGGATTGTTGAGCGATCGGATACGCAGACTGCCGAACGCAAAAGACAAGGATGTGGAAATCTGGATTCAACAAAAAACCAATCACCGCGATGTGATGAGGAGTTTTGAGGACCCTGGTGTTCGTTCCGTCTTATTTGGAACACTTGGTTATTTTGAAGGGATTGATCTGAAGGGGGAAAGTTTATCGCAAGTCATCTTAACCCGCTTGCCTTTTTCCGTCCCCACTCATCCCATACAGCAACTCTTAAATAAAGAACACCCGTACTCAAGCTGGGAGGCGCTGGTCCGTTATGAACAGGCTTTTGGCCGATTAATCAGAACGAGCAGGGATTACGGAACGTTCCATATCCTTGATAATCGGGTTCGTTATATGACATCTTTTCTAAACGTGTTTTTGGAAAACGGCATAAAAATAACGTCCGATATGGACGACATTAAAGGGTTTTATGAGGATCAACGGGAGCAGAGATAATCTGCTCTTTTTTGTGCTGGTATACCGATATAACGAGGGCGTTAGAGCCGTTTTATGAAAGGTGAGAGAGGTGGTGACGGTCGTGGTACGTATTTAATAAATCATAGGTAAAGTGGTTATAATCGAGGTCTTTCATATCAACGGAGAAATGGGGATCGATGAGTCCGTCTCGTTTTAATTCATCAGTTGATTGATATAGTTTGGGGACGGAACGATTAAAATCAACAATCATTAAACAACACCGCTCATAGTAGTGGTGTGGTTCATTCTTCTTTTTGCGATGATTGATCGAGTTAAAAAAACTGATGTATCGTTCAAGAGGGGTTCTTTTATGGTGAAAAGACACCTGAAACTGCTTCATCGCTTCTGGATCATATTCATGCGTCGGGATCAAATATACTTCGCCCATTACAAGCGACTCGAGCCTTCTGTGAAGATTTAAACTCTCGGCTACCGTTCTCTCTAGGAGCGTGTCCATATTTTTTGATAAAGAGCTCATTTGACTTCTGATATTGATGGAAAGCATTTTCTCACTAAGAACTTTGCCGAAAACATCCGTTTTATCGAGATGGGCCATCGGACCCCAGGTGATTTTTTCAGGACACGGTTTCAATGGCGGGATGATGACAACATCCTGCCTCTTTTGTTTAAACTCCCCCGTTAGTGTAATCTCTCTTTTTGTTTCCTTGTATCCAGGCGTTATGTAGGAGGAAGGAATCCCCTGGCGCATGAAATCGTGCTTAACGGCATCATGGATTAAATGAATCAAACGTTCAGAACAAATGAGAGCACGTTTGGCCTCTAACCCATTTTTTTTCTTTTTGCCATTGAAGGCGCCAGACGTAATCGCATGTTCCATTTCAAACTTAAACTGTTTTAATGCTTCGTGTATATTCATGGCGCCTCCGATCTGTTAATAAATAAATTTTATATATTTTAATCATCTAAAAGTGAAGGGTAAATAGATAAAATATATAAAAATATAAAATTAACAAAAAGAGGGATGCTATGAAACGAAATATTGTACTATCAGGTCTTATTCTTGGGTTATTTTTCAGTTCGCTTGAACAAACAATTGTAGGAACGGCGATGCCGACTATTATTGGAGAATTAAACGGTTTTGAAGTGTTTGCATGGGTGACAACAGCGTATATGATTGCCTCGACTACCGTTACGCCGATTGTTGGGAAATTAGCCGATCAATACGGGAGAAGATCCCTGTATATGGCGGGGATGATTCTTTTCGTCGCCTCATCGGCTCTCTGTGGGACATCGGATTCGATGGAGGAACTGATTCTGTACAGGGCTATGCAAGGCGTGGGTGGCGGGATGCTGATGCCTCTTTCTCAAACGATCGTAGGGGACTTGTTCAGCCCGAAAGAACGGGCGAAATGGCAGGGCGTATTTGGAGCGGTATTTGGGATAAGTTCTGTCATCGGTCCGTTGATTGGCGGGTTTTTGGTTGATGCGATAAGCTGGCATTCTATTTTTTGGATCAATATCCCATTTGGACTTTTATCAGCCTTTTTAATATGGAACGGGTATAAACATGAAGCCATAGCCCCTGCCCATAAACCAGCGATTGACTATCTTGGGATTGTGACGTTATCCTCTGGGGTTATAGGTCTTCTTGTTGCGCTTACTTTTGAGGATTGGATGTGGCTGTTGCCGAGTGCAGGCAGTTTCCTTTTATTGTTCTTGGTTGAACGAAAAGCGAAGGAACCGATTTTAGATTTTTCTCTTTTTAAAAACCGCGTCTACACGGTCGCGAATGGGCTCGGGTTTATGCTTGGCCTTGGAATGTTCGGGGCGATCCTTTTTGTTCCGATGCTTATGCAGGCGATTTATGGTGTTTCGGCTACGAAGGCAGGTTCAACCATGACGCCGATGATGATCTCTCTGATCCTGGCAAGCATTCTTGGAGGGCGTTTGCTGCTCCTCCTTTCATACAGAGCGGTCCTTGTAACGGGAATGGTTTTGATCGCGGCTGGGTTTTTCCTGATGACCACAATTCATACAGATACAACCTCTGAAGCCATCTACGGAATTATGATCCTGCTCGGTTTCGGAATGGGGATGGTTATGCCGACTCTTACCATCGTTCTTCAAAATGAATTTCCTCCTGAAGTGCTAGGAGCTGTGACCTCATCTTCCATGTTTTTTCGTCAGATTGGCGGGACTGTGGGCATTACGCTTCTCAACGCCAGGATGAACCAGGCTCTCACGTACCAACTTCCAGCGTTCCATCCAGACGATATTTTCCACTCCCTCTTGCATGCCCCTACCTCCTTTTTGAGGGAGTGCTGGCTTGAGGCTTATACATCTGTGTTCCTGATGGGGTCGATATTTATCTGCGTGGGTTGTTTTATGAGCTTAACGATAGGAAAAGGTCGCATCCATCCATAAAACACAATAAAGCCGAACCTCAGTGGCTCGGCTTTATTTCAGGGATTCGAGGTAAGTTTGCAATTCGTCAAAAGACGTGATTTTATGGCTCTTGTGGTAGGTGAATTGGGGGTCTTTCCCGATGCTTGTAAAACGAACCGTGTCTTTAATGGTAACGGACGCTTTTCCTTTTGAATGGGTAAGAATAACATCATAAAGGATCGTGTGGGTCAAAAGGTTTCCGTTTTTGTCAGATGTAAAGTACATGGAAGCCTCTTTAAACACGAGGTGCCCATATTGAGAGAGTGCCGTTTTAAACAGGAATTCAAGGGACAGGGGTACAGAAGTGACCCCTGCTTTTTTATGAGCCCCGTTTGCGCGCTCATCATAGGTGAGTGGGGCGTATGTATAATCTGTTGCTTTCGTTTCTTCCAGATTAAAAGGGGTAAGGATGCGTTCAGTAGGGATAGAATTTCCAGGCGGATGGAGTTCAACCCATGTTTTCGAGCCGAATTCTCCAAAACTCCTGTATGGTTCTTTGAACTTCCTGAAGTTGTCGCTGTTGTAGGTATATAAAACAACACCTGTGTTCTTATCATAAAACAGATGGTTTTTCGTTTGGGGGTTGTATGCGTTTTGCGTATAATGGATCATTTCAACCCACCCTTTCTTCTGGTCCTCCATCACATCCCAAGTCCTCAGTCCGCTATTGATATCCTTTATAAACGTTGCCCGCTCCACATCACTCATGCGATCTTCAATCATATCGTCCACTTTCGCAGTCAACGTCCTCTTATAACGGGATTTTTCGATAGACGTGTAGGTGTTATAAAGGGTATCAAATTCTTCTTTTGCTCCGTCATGATCGATTTCCGCAGAAACGGGCTGGTCTGTGGACGTTTTTCCAGAACCCGTCGACTGGTAGTCATCATTAACCCACTGCGCACTTTCTGGTTCAGAGCATCCCGCCAGAAAAAGAACGCCCGTTACAGTGATCGGTAAAAGCCACTTTTTCATCTTCCGTCACCCCCGTATCCCCGTAATATGAAGAAAAACAGATAGAAGTCAAGAAAAAAGGGCGATAGGTTGTTTAAAGGGTTCCTCCTTTTTTCCGTGAATGGGTAAAAGAAAAATAAGGGAGGGATTTAAATGTTTCGTGCCATAGCGACTGTTTGCCGCGCATTTATATATTTCGCCATGCACCCGTTACATCTTCTTATAATGGACGCAAAAACATATGAGGAAGAACTGACAGATCGGCTGAAACCAAAACGCGAATTTACCGTACCTGCTTTTCTGTTTCATTTTTTTTCCTATGGATTGGTCCTGGGGATGATCGGACTCATTGTGATCACCGTCCAAACCTGTTAGGGAATGAATGGGGTTTAAACATCCATTCGAAAACGATTGACAACCCTCCATATTCCTCTATAACGATCACAACAATCCTTAGGAGGAATGACTATGGAAATGACACTTTCTTGTAACTTTGATCAGCTGGTAGACACGTTGTTTGAAGTGGATCACTTCGACACATTCAGGTTGGACATGGACCCTCATGACAACCCTGTTATCCGTATCACCATGAATAAAAAGAAGTACATGGTGATTGAAAACGGTTCAGGATCTGGCTGGTCACTGTTTCAAAACGATGAGCATGTGACAAACGGGTGTTATGTGGAAGAGCTTCTTCTTATATTAAAAGGGATGTTTTACGCCACTCGCTATTAAGCTCCTAGATTGTTAAACATACGAAATTATGAAGCTTTTTAAAGTTCCCTCACTCTGATGCGGAACTTTTTTTCATAGCAGGATTTATCCATCCGCTTTCTAAATGGAGATTCAAAGGGGAGGGATGGGGATGATCCTGAACACAGAGGAATTAGAAGAAACAGGGTTTTATGACTGAGGAAAGAAACAGCCTTCAGGCTGTTTCTTTTTGCTTTAGAGGATGAAGGGAGGAGGCGGTGGTGTGAAACGATTATTTGGAATAGGAGATGCAGGAATGATCCTATTTCTGTTGGTGAACCCTGATGTGTTACTGGCTCTAACAGCAATCGGGTGTTTTATTACAGGGATCAATCTTGTTCGATTCAGACTAAACAAGAAGCGGCTGAACGATTGTTATGTGTACTCCTATTGGCGGAAGGGTGAAGCGATTGAAATCCATTACAATCCCGTATGGTTCTTTCATTGGTACAGAGGGGAAACGGTACTAGGGTTTCGTCATGGAGCGGTTCAGGAATTGGAAGAAAGGTACCCTGATAAACGAATCCTTGGACGAACCATGACCTTAAACCGACTGAACGAAGACTCCTTCTGCACACGTATAGGCACGCTTGCTCCCTGGCGACGTTTGACTGCCCTTGTTCCATCGCTGATTGTCACAACGAGCAATCTGTGCAACCTATTCTCGTTTTCTCTCACTCGAAAACTCTTCCTGATCCTGTTTCAAAATCCTTTTGTGCTGTATCAATACAAATCGGAACCTGAAACCATTCACGATCCCACTCGTAGAAAAAGGAAGAATAAAGAGAAGGAATAACTGAATGTATGATAGGGTCACAAAAACAGGAGGTGATTGGATGATTTTCGTGTATCTGTTTGGGGGATTGCTTCTTCTTCACCGAGCGAAACACAACCACAATGATTTCCAGGATTTTCAATAGAAAGAGCAGAGAGGCCAAACGCCTCCCTGCTCTTTATGCTGAATAATAGAAAACGGGTTCATGCAAGGAAAGCGCCTGTTCGAGAAACGCTTTTACATCGTTTAATTCTTCCAGGCATCGTTCCTTATGAAACGGGACCGTTTCTTCAATCGGAGGACCGATAAGCTTTCGCAAAAAGCTTACGAGGACCATTCGTTTTGTAGAAAGCGAAGAAACGTTCGTTTTTTTTACTTCTTCTATCATTTCCTCTAAACGTTGAATAGCTTCTATAATATCCCTTTCGCTGACCATTTTCACACGATCCTGATTTTCTTTGATTTCGATGACGTGCGCAAGCCCTTTCCCGATACTCGCAAGAAGAACATTGTCCAATGCATCTTCTTTGTACGAGCTCCTGAGACCTGCAATCATGCGATTATTTTTCCCCTCGACTAGTCGGATATCAATACCCAATAAGAACACTCCTATCTTGTGAGTTGACCCTATACCGTATGAGTCGAGAGAATTGTCCTATGACAAAATGGCATAAGAAAAAAGCAAAGGGGCCCTTAACGGGTTCGGTTTTGGAGCACAAACAATAGAATAACACACCAAATAGAGGTCCAATTCGCATAGGAATTGGACCTCTTGTTTTTCCTGATATTAAAGGGTTTTTGCTATATTCGCACGCAGATTCGCACTATATTTCGCAATACAATTCGCAGGAGTCTGCTAGCCAACAGACTCCTGTGAATTGGGGTGCTAAAACGTATGCGAATTGGTTATACTAATCTTAGTGCGAAATTAATAGGAGCGGTGATAAATGAAGTTTATTAAACCGAAGAACTTAAACTCAGAAAACGTTGATTGGTTGATATCTGAACGGGCTAGGGCAGTCGTGAAAAGTTATGCTGAGTACACGGAACATACCGAAAGCGAAATTGTGAATGAATTCCTCCTAAATATCCTGGAGGATGAAGATTTTATTGAGTGGATTGATAGCAAACGAAACAATCGCAGACTCATTCAACAGCTTGATATAGAAGATAGGGTTGTGGCGAAGTAAATGGCAACCTTCAAACGTCTCGCTACCAAAGAAGATAACGTAATGAACATTCTTTCTCCTCTTACCATTGCTGAAATTGAAAACCGAAACAGAGATTATCAACGACTGACTCCCAAGCAATTTGGTACAAGGCATAGTGAGTTATTGTATCAGCCTATTCGATTTAGGTTACATGGAATCGAACACCAAATTCAATACAACCATTGCGGGAATCCATATTGCTTATGGCACGGAACATCTCAAGTGAAGTTCGAGACCAAAAGAAAATCCAGCCGATATCGTTTAACAGGATCAGGGACAGAAAAATCCATTAAATGCAATGATGCTCCCACTGGATATAAAGGCGGGGCTGTACTAGGATGTTATACCAACACTCTATCCAACTGGTCAATAGCAGAAGAAATTGAACGATTAGTTCGTATCAATTCTGTTCGAGAGCAAGAGCCACATTATACCTTCCATAAAGAGGACTGCGCCGTTTATGGGACCACACCTTCTCATAACCCGAAAGAATTCTATAAAAGAGGTACCAGCAAAGCGAAATCAAAACGCTATCAATGTAAAACATGTAAGAAATTCACAAACGTCCTGCCCAAAGGGAGGCAAGCTATCACTTATCACCAACAAAGGAGCGACATATTGCCCTTGTTTATGAGGTTGTTATTAAGCAGAGTTCCGATCACAAGAACTTGCGAGATCTTAGAGATAGGGAGAGGCACCTACTATGACAAGCTGGAATTTCTCTATCGCAGATGCTTGGAATTCTTAGAAAGACACGAAACAAAGCAACTTCAAAAGAAGGTGTTTACGGAGGCGTGGATTAATACTGATAAGATGACCTACTTTCTTAACAACGTTCGTCAAAAAGGTATGGGCGGAAGTCATTATAGTGATGTAGAAGAAAGTCAATTTCCTACAAATGTGGTAGTATCATCTGACGTTCATAGTCGGTATGTTTTCCGTTCGGATGTAGCTTATGATTGGACGATATCACTTGGAGACGTAGCGTTAGACACAGTGTTACAAAAAGAGGACCATCTCAATGAATTTGCGAAAAAGAACGCTCGATTCCCAAGGTATTCTCACTTTCCGCAGCCACCGACAACCAATGATACCCAGGATGATGCACAATTTCGTGCTGAGATGTCCAGGTTTGACCGTAGATCTCAATACATGGACGGACTCCAAGTAGGGGCTACTTACACCACCATCGCTCATCTGTGGCTCATCAAACAGCTTGTAAATGCTCAAGAATGGCGATTCGTTACAGATGATGACTCATCTATCGCAACGTCGATAAACCGTGTCTTCGCAAAAGAGATAAAACAATCGGATGCCCATCATTTTCTCTGCCAAGCAGATAAAACAAAAACAAGAAAGCAAGCTCGTGAAGAATTTGTTGAGGCTAGATTGGATTTGCTGGATTGGGGGAGCAAACGAGACTACGATACAAACTCTTTGAAGAAACTTGCGTTTTTACAACTAGAAGAATTGTTTCAACACCACTGTTTTCATAAAGAGGTAACGACATTGACGGGCACACATTTTGAATTCGCTGATAATCCTATTCAACATCCGCTAGCCACCATAGATAAAGGTAGACGCTGGGTTGACTGCAAGACAAATCTTTCTGCTTTGGAACCAAAAGAAATTGCCAACATGATAATGAACGTCAATGATAACGCCACCAACACTTTTATACAGCAGATACGCAGACGTCTATCTATTCTTGAAAGACCGCTCACGACAGCACGTGGTGATGGCAAGAGCTATATTTACTCCAATTTTAATCCCAAGTACGCTCAAATGGCGATGACGATCCTAAGGACCTATTACAACTTCTGTTTCAAAACTCGCGTAGGAAAGGATTTATTAACGCCTGCTCAGCGTCTTGGTATTGCTCAAAAGCAATATACGATAAACAACATAATATATATGCAGTAGGCACAAAAAAAGACCGAATGATTGCTCAATCGGTCTTTTTGGCTTAGGTACTATCTTATTCAACTAAAGCACCCGTTTGTTTAAGAACCTTATTTATCAACTAAACCTTTAATATAATCATAATCAATGGCATTATCTTCTGACTTATAGAAAAATCCATTGTATCTAATCGTATTACTTGAATTGATTGTTAACTCTTTAATTCCTTTTCCTTCATCATCAAAAATAGTTGTTCTAAAACTATAACCCACAACCCCAAAAGAAGGTTTACCCTTTTGAAATGTTACATCGCTCAAATTAGTAATGATGTAGTTAATATGTTTTTTATCGTTTATTACGCTTTCATTTCCAGTATTCCCATCGAAGATAGTAATTTTAGAAACCTTAGTTGGCTCTAAACTTACAACTTTATGAGGTACATAAGTTAATGCGAAAATCAAAATTAGTATGACTGGAACTCCTATTGCAAACCATTTAATCCATTTTCTTTTATTCATAATATCCCCCATATTTCTGTTTGTTATTTCTTTATTTTTTAATATACCTTGTTCAACAATCCTGCCTCGTTAGTTTAAGTACATTCCTTCACAAACTTACGTTTCGTATATTCATTTTAACATAAAATCCCATAAACCTTCATCAAAATCATAAATCATCTCGCAAAAACGCACAGATAACAAATATCTGTGCGTTTTCGGGTGTGAATTGAGTTACGATTGTCTTGCTATTTAAGGTGTGAAAACGACTGTGAATTTAACTTTTGTACTCCAAAACCGAACCCGTTAAGGGGCCCTTTGCTTTTTTATATCCAACGTCTATAATTCTCCTTTTGTTTGCATGCGGTAATTCCATACAGGTTCCATCGATTTTCCGTTACCTTTATGCTCAAAGATGACGCAATCATCATGATCAGGATCAAACCCATCATCAAAGCTATGGGTCCCTGCCTCGACAGCTTCTTCAATCGTCTCATAAGGTGTAACATCTTCACCCATCTTGGTTAACGTAACCATCACAAAATTCATAAGAAACACCCTCTCTTGATATTTTGACTAGTATAGCACGAGAGTTAAGGAGGTTGAGAAAAAAAGGGTCTTCCTTTTGCTGTGCCTGTTGCACCTTTTCAAGCTTCTCTGAAAGGGGAATGCATCGAGAAGGGCAACAAATGACAGCATGCCTTCTCGGATGGCTGTGTGAACAGCGCTGGCCCAATCGACCTGACTTGTTCCTTTTTTGCAAATCCCGTTATAATAAGAAAAAAGATCGTTAGGAGGAAGAGGATGAATTCGACAATGAAACGAGTCTTGCGATACAATAACCTCGCCTTTCTTGTGGCGGGGACGGGATTTGCGTCCATAACAGGCTACGCTTACGTGATTGCAGAAGGGGTAGGGCGGTACCCTGTTCTCCAGAATCTGTTCACCTTCATGGTTGTGTTTGGGTTTGGTATTTTCTTGCGCTACACAAACCCTAGCAGTAACGATCGTACGGGCATGGGGAAAGATATTCTGTGGAACGGAATTGTTATTTTGCCGATTGTGTTCTCGGGGTACATGTTTTTTTCGGAATGGACCTTTGTTTCATTCGGTTCCTGCGATAGGTTCTTTGGTTTCAATGCGTTTTTTCTCTTGTTAGCTCTCCTTCAGCACCTGGTCTGGATTCCTATCGCGAAAAAGGATGCGCGATAAGAAGACGCAAAAGGCAAGGTTTCTAGAAACGAATGTATGAAAAATACAAATAATTCAGAATATTTGTTTTCTTATTCCCAAGAACCGTTTATAATACGCGAAACGAAGAAGGGAATGAGGAAGATGACGAAAGGACCATTGATTTTGAATGATCACAAAAAGGTGTACCAACTCCTTAAAGATCTGGACGCACGGGAATACATCGACCCTCTTCACCTGAACTCCTGTGACATTGAAACGTTTTGTGAGAAAATGAAGCTCGATATGTCAAACCGCGAGAAGCACGAAACCATCGAACGCAAAAAGAATCCTCCTCTTATGGCGGCTTATTTTTATTACTACCTCTATTACTACAAAAAACTTCCCACTCAAAAAGAATTTAAAACCCACTACCGCCGATGCAACTCCACCTGGATATACCACCACATTGGAAAAGTCTACTACAAGGCATTTGAGGCCCGTTTAGATCGTTTTTACGCAAGCATTATGAGAGATCTTCATTTTTATCATCTTGCCAAAGAAGAAGGAGACTTCGAGATCGCGTTCACGCTACAACAGGACATTGAAGAAAAAATCGATCTGTTGGTGACCTTTAAAGGACAAAAATGCGGGATTCAGCTCCGCGTTGGTACAGAAGACTCTGCCAATTATGCAGCCATGAAAGATGTTCATATCAAAAAAGAAACCCCGCTGGTTGATTTCCCCTTGAATTTGAGAAAAGCTCTTGTTATTCCAACAGAAAAGGATTCCTTCTTCTTTTACGGGAAGAGCGACATCCAGCATCTTAAGAAAAAAATAGCCACGTAACGGAGCTTCCTGCTCCGTTTTTTTGTTCCAACGACTCATAGCCCCGCCCCTATTTGCATATACATAAAGGATAAATGATTATGGACTGGGGATGAGAATATGTTTAATGACAACCGAGACTTTTACCCGACGCCTGAACATTTGATCCAGGCTATGGTAAAGAAGATCAATTTCAAGCGTATTCGAAGCGTTTTAGAGCCGAGTGCTGGGAAAGGGGATTTAGCGAAAAGGATTCTTGAAGACATGAAAGGGGCATCTAACAATAAGGATCGGGATGTGGATCTTGATGTTATTGAAAAGGACCAAACCTTGCAACACATCTTGAAAGGAGAGGGGTATCGGCTGGTGCACGATGATTTTCTGACACTTAACACCTTCAAAAAATATGACGCAATTATAATGAATCCTCCGTTTTCTAGTGGTGACAAACATTTATTGAAAGCCCTAGAGATGCAACAATCAGGAGGTGAAATCCTTTGCCTGTTAAACGCTGAAACCCTTAAGAATCCGTATAGCAACACCCGAAAAGATGTACTTCAAAAATTAGAACAGTATGATGCCGTAATTGACTTTATCGAAGAGGGGTTCAAAAGTGCTGAACGAACGGCCGATGTAGACGTGGCTCTTGTTTATATCAACATCCCGAAAAAGGAGCAAACGAGTCTGATCACGGAACGGTTGAAAAAGGCGGAACCAAAAGATAAAAAGGGGCAGGAGGATAGGAATGATGTGATCCCCGCTGACTTTATTGAAGGAATTGTGCAACAGTACAATTATGAGGTGAGGGCAGGGTTAAAATTGATAGAAGAATACAACGCCTTAAAGCCTCTCATGGCAGCCAGTTTCCATGATGACTATCGCAAGGCCCCTGTTTTGAAGATGGAACTCGAATACAAAGATGAAGAACATAGTACGCTTGAGAATGCGTATATTAAACAAATTCGCCTAAAATACTGGAAAGCTTTATTTAACAGTGACCAATTTATGGGGTTATTCACAAGCAATTTAAAGCGAAAGTATATGGAGGAAGTGGAGAAATTAAAAGATTATGATTTCTCCTACTTCAACATTTATACGATCCGCATCGAGCTTAGCAAAGAAATGATCAAAGGCGTGGAAGAGACGATCCTGAACCTGTTCGACGAGTTCAGCCACAGACACCATTACAGCGAGACGTGCAGCAATATCCATCTCTATAATGGATGGAAAACAAACAAAGCCTACAAAATTAACAGAAAAGTGATTATCCCCTTATCGGCGTTTGATGACTTTTGGGGAACGTTTAATCTGACGGGGTACAAAGTGACGGATAAATTAAAAGACATAGAGAAGGTTTTCAATTATCTCGACGGCGGCCTAACAGAAGAGCTGGATATGGAAGAGGCATTGAAAAGAGCTCAAGATCAACAGGAAACAAAAAAGATCGACCTGAAATATTTTTCCGTCACGTTTTATAAAAAGGGGACGTGTCACATTGAGTTCAAAAATAAAGAATTGCTCCATAAGTTCAACCTGTTCGGTTCAGAACGTAAAGGATGGCTGCCGCCATGTTATGGGAAAAAGAATTACGACACCATGACGAAAGAGGAACAAGAGGTGGTTCAGAGTTTCGAGGGAGAAACGTCTTATCAAAATGTCATGAAGCATCAATCCTATTATTTCGTGGAAAGAGAAGAATTGTTAAAGATCACGTCTTGAACCATTCGCAAAAAAAAGAACGGAGCAAAAGCTCCGTTCTTTTTTCCTTTATGACAATTTTCGTTGATCCTCTCGCCATGATTCATCAAATATGTACGCTAGTGGCATGTATGCAACAGAGGGTGTTCCATTATGATGGAAGGCCAAAATAATCGTCCCGTCCAATACATCCAATACGTGAACATGCTCCGCGCACGGGTGGGAACGTTTCACATATTCCGTCATAAGTGGGAAAAAACGGGCCTCGACGCGGCGTTTTTTATCATAGAGGGATTGAATGGTTTCTTGGGCCAAGTTCATGGGACCATTCCTTTCGTAGGGTGTTTGTGGATAATTATACCATCTTCGTTCTGTCATGGCGACAAGATTTGAAGTGTTTCCGCAATATTCGCCTCAATTTTTATGATATCGTCTTCCCTGTCGAAAGGAGTGGGTCCTTTTGATACGATTATGGTCGGGTTCTTTTTATTTCGATACCGAACGAGATCAGCGAACGGGTAAACGTTAAGACTTGTGCCGAGAACAAGGAGGAGATCAGCGCCCCATACAGTTTCTCTTGCTTCACTCATAAAGGAACGGGTCCCGACATGGTCCCCGTAAAGCACAATATCTGGTTTGTAATAGCGTTTCGTTGTACTTTTCGAGCAGTCACACATGTAATAGCGGGGATCCTGATCCATTATATCGAACAATGTCTTCATCTCAACCTTTTTTCCGCACTTCGGATTGGTGCATGTAGCGGTTTTAAGATTCCCGTGAAACTCGGTAACGTGCTGGCTGCCCGCTACCCTGTGAAGGCCATCTATATTTTGAGTGAAAATGGTCATTTCTTTCCCCTTGTCTTCCCACTCTTTAAGTAAAAAGTGCCCTCGATTCGGAGCGGGCGTTTGGCACCAAAATTTTTCATGCAGGAATCGGTACAGAAGATCTGGTTTTTGGAAAAACGTCTCTCTTGAAAGGATGGATTCAGGGTTTTCCCTATACATCCCATCTGAAGATCGGAAATCAGGAATCCCGCTATCGGTGCTCATGCCAGCTCCCGTTAAGACGACGATGGATGTTGCCTCTTGACATAACGCTCTTGCTTTCATTCTCTCACCTCTTTATATCGTACTCCCTTTTTCTATTTTATAAGGCAAAACCCAGAAAAGAGAAAGGTTTTCTCTTATAACTCGTCGTTTTGCCATTCTTTTTCGCTATAATAAAGAAAATCAGAAGAGGGATGTGGTCAGGTGAATCTCAGAACACCTCATGATATTATAAAAGAATTCAATATCACAGAAACGAAACTTAAATTGCTGATCGAAAACGGAATGCCTCATTTAAAGATCGGAAAACAACTTCGGTTTGTAAGAGAAGAAGTGGAGCGCTTTCTTTTCCCCCGTCATACAAAACAGAGAGGGCTTGAACGTTCTTTTAAAGACGAAAAGGGCCGAACGATACGGGACTATGTATCGAAAATATCCATACAATCCTTTCTGGGAATCGGGGAAAGTACGTTGTATCGGTTGTGTGAACAGGGGCTTCCTTACGTCAAAATCGGAAGAAAACGGTTCTTTCATCGAGAGGATGTGTTGGACTATTTGCGGTCTCCGATAGGCAAGAGGAGAAAGAAACTTTCTTACCCTAACCAGAACAAAACCTCCTGTGATCAATCGACAGGTAACGTGATTATAACGGCCGACGGGTCTCACGACGAAAAAAGACAGGTGTTTGGAACAGGGGTAGTGGTCACAAAAGATAGATGCAAGAAGACCTACTCCTACTCGTATCCTGCGCCCGACCACAATAAGATCGCTTCAGAATACTACGCGATACGGGATGCACTCCTGATCGCCAAAGAATACAGAGGAAAACCGATTACGATAGGGACAGATCAGACGGATTTTATAAGGAGTATGGCAGACAACACCTTCCCTCAGTTCAAATGGATGAAAACGGAGCCTTATGTTCATCTCATGAATCAAATCAAACAACTGGCGGCGTCTTTTGGCGATTCTCTCCATTTTGTGTATGCAAACCAACCCCTCTTCAAGGGAGCCTACCGAGAAGCCCATAAAAAAAGCCGAACCTATCAGAAAAAAAAGAAAAAAAGCCCATCACGCCCTCTCCCGTCTCACGATACTCGGATTGAAATCGGCTACGCTCACCACTCGTACGGGTCGTTTTATTACCATGTTAAAAAAGACGGCGTCGCACATGTTGCGAAAACGCAATGTTCAACGATTCTTCAGGGAGCGCTTCATCTGGCTAAAAGGTACGCGTCCTCCATTGAAGGGAAACTTTCGGTTCACATTGACCGATTGCCATCGTTTGAAAAAGATGTAGAAATGCTACGAACAGGGCGCGAAGGGGGACCGTACGAAATGGTGCTGAATACCCTTCATCATTTAAAGAAAACCTCATCCTTTACGATGGATGACAGGTTCGAAGAATCGGCAACAGCAATTGGCATTGCCTAGAAAGGATGATTCCATGAAGTTTACGGACGCGTATAAAATCGCATGTGCCCATGAACCGTCTTTACAGCAGCAATGGAAACCAAAACTGGGAGACCATTTTATACTGAATGCAAGTTACTGCGAGTGCTCGGAGGAGTCGCCCTGTGACGATTGTTTGCTGATGTGCAATGTCTACACAATCTGCGGACATCACTACGAGAAGGTGTATTTGTTTAACCCTATGCTGTGTAATCGGGACGGGGGAGGTGAGTTGAACAGCACGAAAGCGAGCCTTTTGATTCCCCTGCGCCAACAAAACCCGAGACTGTGTTCGTTTGCCGATATGAGCCGTGCGGTTTACCAGGAAGATACGATATGGCTCCCAAGACTCAATGATTACCTCAGGATGACGGAAGGGAACCATTCATGGACAGACTTTTGTGAATACAGCTTACGCAACTCCACTGAGAACACACCTGAAGAAGCGGCTTTAAACTGGTGGAGACAGATAAAATAAACAAAAACCGCGAATGTAGTCGAAATTGCAGGGTAAACTGCATGTAAATTTGCATCACCAATACTATGTTTTAGAGGACTTTTGACATTAATATGGTAAAGCGAATCAGGAAACGTTATTCAACTAACAGGGCAGGTTAGTGCAAGTAAAACGAACAAAACAAAAAAAGTTTGGTTAACGTAAAAGAGATTACGGTTAAGGGGAAATATATTGATAGTATTGTAAGCAGTAGTTTCTTTACCCATTGGGGAAAAACAATTGGGAAGTATGATTCGAACGAGAGAGCAACTGAAATTCTTAATCAAATATACACGAAGATTCAGGAAGGAAATAATAGTCCTATAACTTATAAAATGCCTGAAAAATAAATTTTATCCTAAAGTAACGGGTGTTTTAGTAGAAGGAGCCGCTATAAAAAACACTTGGGTAATTATCACCCAAGCGTTTTTGTTTGCTATTTTTATTCTTTGTGGTGGTAAAAGTGGGTTTTTTGTGTGTCATTTCACATGTTGATTTAGATTTTCTCCGCAGTATATGAATTACTTAATGGCCCTTTACTTTTCTTCTTCCAGTACGACAAACCCAAATGGCGGAATGTGGAAGGAAATACCGTCATAATGGACTTCACCGAACACATTTTTTGTCCGCTTTTCTGGACTTGCAACCACTCGGTGGTGATCCGTTGGATTAATAATAATCGTTTTGCTTCCCTCTATATAAAGAAGCCCGCCGTTTTCATAGATCCTTTCGCCCTGACCGTACAAGGGGCCGTTATAAGCACGAAATCGGATGAGAGCGGTCATCCAATCGCGCATTTCTCGATCTTGTTTCTCTTCGGCCCAGATCATGCCTTTGCGGCACCCTGGATCATTGTACCCGTGCATCCCGATTTCATCTCCGTAATACACGCAAGGAGAACCTGTGTAGGTCAGGAGTAAAAAGTAGGCCAATTTAACACGCCGTTTATCATGATGGAGTCGGGTTAAGACGCGCTCTGTGTCATGACTTCCAAGCATGTTGAAGGAAACGGCGTGGACTGGATCAGGATAACTGAATCGCAGTTTATGGAGCCGCTGAATAAATGATTCTCCGTCCGTTGCCGAACCCGCCAGATCCAATACAAGGTTCGTAAACGGGTAATTCATCACGGCGTCAAATTGATCGCCCCGAAGCCACGGCATGCTGTTGTGCCAGATCTCTCCCAGTATGTAGGCATCAGGCTTTGCTCCTTTCACAACCCTTCTGAAATCACGCCAGAAAGCATGATCCACTTCATTGGCAACATCAAGACGCCAGCCGTCAATATCACACGTTTCAATCCAGTAACGGGCGACCTCAAGTAAGTAATCCCGAACCTCAGGATTTGATGTTCTGAGCTTTGGCATCATGCCTGTAAAAGCGAAGGTGTCGTAATTAGGCGGGTCTGTGACAACGCTTTCATCCTGGATGTAAAACCAGTCGTAATAGAGGGAAGCTTTTCCGTTTTTTAAAACATCCTGGAATGGAGGAAAATAATAGCCAGAGTGGTTGAACACGGCATCGAGCATGATGCGCATTCCTCGTTTATGTGCTTCTTGGACAAGCGTTCTCAAGGTTTCTGTATCCCCGAAATGAGGGTCAATTTTTTTATAATCCGTTGTATCGTATTTATGATTGGATGCGGCCTCAAAAATCGGACAAAAATAAAGCCCTGTGATCCCAAGTTCTTTCAAGTAATCGAGTTTCTGAATCACACCCTCTAGATCTCCGCCCATAAAATGATCTGGTGTTGGCTCTGAGTCCCATGGTACTACCCCGTCTGGTGACAGATCGGGATTTCCGTTATAGAATCGTTCTGGGAAAATTTGATACCAGACGGTGTTCTTGACCCAGCGGGGAGGGGTGAACACATCAGCTTCATTGATAAAAGGAAACTTAAACGGATCCCTCATGTGATGCTCTTCAAGGAAAACGCCTCCTTCTGTAAAGTAAACGGATTTTTCATATCCTTTTACTTCAAAGTGGTACTCAAGCCTGCGGAATGGGGGAGACACGTCGGCCTGCCAGTAATCGAGCCACTCATCAGAGCCGATTTTTGTCATGGAGATCGGCACTGACACCCAGCCTCCTTCCTCCCAAGTGAACGGATCTTTAGCATGAATCAGAACCGTTTCCACATCGCCCTTTTTGCTTTGAAAACGAAGATGAACCGTTTCAGTTGTAAGGGGATAGGCATAATGATTTTTAGGCTGATGATAGAGACTTGTCACTTCCATAAAACCTCTCCTTTCTGCAACAATATAGTCTTCCTATTTCAAGTTTTTTCAATGAATCCTGTGGTCATAAAAAAGAGACCGCATTATGCGCCCTCTTTCACAGGAATCTCATTGATTTCAAACATTCGAAGAACGTATTGTTTTAATACCCTCATGCATTCTGTGAACGATCCCCTGTGCTCATACTGAATGACCTCTTCCTGATCTCCGTGACGAAGACCATCTTCAGGGTATAGACGATTTTTAATTACGAGAATGCATCGTTTCTTATCTTTTCGCAAGTCGTAACAAAATGTGATATCGCTTCGGTTGACGGTAGGTCCGTTAAATACAAGGCTTTTCTCATAGTGGAAGTGTAACCCCTTGTATAGGTTCGGGTACGTGCACCGTTCTTCATTGTGTCCTCTGCTGTAATGACGAGGCGGATTCACAAGCTCAACCAAACGGTGGTTCCATTCGTCCCGATAGTAGTCTTCGTCCGTTCTTTGTCCGCGGATTTCTTTGAAGAACCCTTTGATATGGGTTTCATTGTAATACACGCCATCTTCCAGAAACCCTCGTTTTCCTTCCTTATGCTGTTTAAAAGCTTCGATGTTTTCGATCAGCGAAAGGATATCTGTGTCGCTTTTATATGAAACATAGTAAGCCATAGAGTCGCGCAGGTTGTAATTATTACTATTTACATTCCACCTGCTGTCATTGGTGACCACGACTTGAAATTCATCGTGCCATTCTCGGTACACTTTCACAAAAAGGCGATCAGAAAGTTTCAGATATCCTTTCGGTCGGTTAAGGCTGAAATGAAAGCCCTTTTCCTCGATCCCATACCCGTTGTTGCGGAGCAGAACAGGTATTTGGAGATAATGACGATAAATATCACGCGTAAAGCTCTCGTTTGATTCGTAGTGCAAAAAGGAGAGAAAGTCCTCACGACATCTTTCTCCTGTGTTGCGGCAACCAAGGTCACAGTAAAACTCCAATTCTTCACCTGTCTCGCCGTTACGCAATCGCCGAACCGCATAAATCCCTTCTGGTATCTCATAATCAGCGATATGTTCAATGTCAAATAACCAATTATTATAAGAACATTGGTACACTTCCAGAATGGGATCACAATCATGTTCATCCCACTCAAGCGTCTTCGTATAAGATGTCACGTGAAAATTGTAACGGTTGATGAGTGTATACAGCTCTTTTGACATATGTTCTGTGTGGTAGTCCCCTTTAACGGTGGCAGCAGTATTTGTTTTTTTCTTATGATTGTCTCCCTTTTTTTCAGCGCGATCGTTGATACGCTTGACTTCAACTGCTTTTTGGAAAATAGGTTCCAACTCTCTCATTCTGTCGCCTCCTTAATCGTTCTTTCCATAGTATAGATGCCCCTTCAGGAGATAGAGAAGAGATAAATACGAGAAAATGTAAGGAAAAGTTTTGACAAGAGGGTAACTTTTTATATAGTAAGAGCACACGGAGGTGTTAAAGATGAATTTTAAGAGAATCACTTCAGGAGTACTGGCATTGGGTTTGATGTTTGGACTTTCATCAACAAGTTTTGCTGCTACGACAGATACAACGGACGCACAGGTATCGATTCAGGCAGGAAACCTTGAGATTGTTTCTCCAAACGCAAACGTTGATTTTGGAACCATTTCAGTAGACGGAACCACTCAGACTGTCAATCTGTCACTAGGGACATTGGTGGCACGGGATTACCGCGGGACAGGAGAAGGGTGGCATATTAACATGCAGGCAACCCCATTCACCCAAACGGGCGGATTAGGATTAACCTTACCAACCAACACATTTAAATTGAACGGCATCAGCTCTATTGTACAAACAGACGGATCATCGGGTCTCCCTGTTGTTTCAGGTGCGGCTCCTTGGACCATTGACTCGGGCGCTGTTGAAATCGTGACAGCGGCTGTGAATGACGGCCTTGGTTCATTTGATATTGATTTCCCAGTAAATGCTTTAAGTTTAGATGTGGATACAGCTGGTAACGTTGTAGACCCAGGTGAAACTCCTACGGTGTTCAACTCTACCATCACCTGGACGATTGTCACAGGCCCGTAGGACCAAAAAAAACTCACAGTCTTTCGTGGGTTTTTTTCATTTTTGTCCTAATAGGGGTAACGAGGTGATAAAAGGTGAAAAAATGGATTGGTATATTTCTATTCTTATTGTGCATTCCTAAGTTCGTTCATGCTGAAGAGCAACCTTCATTCAGCGCCATCCCTGTTCTGACGGAGGATCAAAAAAAGGGCGTTTCAGGTTATTTTTCTTTGCGTGCTGAACACGGGGAAACAATGGATTTGACTGTTGAGCTCCGAAACAACACTAACGCCCCCATCGTGATTAAAATGGACGGAACGAACGGACTGACCACGAAAAACGGAGGAATTCAGTACACCGTTGAAGACGAAACAGAATTTACGGGATTCTGGGATGATCGTTATAAGATGAAAGAAAGAATTAAAATTCAAAAAGAGATCACGTTGGGAGTGAACGAAACGAAAAAAATCCCTGTTACCGTGACGGTTCCTGAAGAAGGAGACGGAACGTTTGTCGGAGGGCTTTTGTTCCGACCTCAATTCGAAGAAGAAAAAGCGTCAGTGGAGGAAGGGGATGTTCGGTTTGAAATTGAGAGCACGTTTGCGTATGCCATGGCGATTGTACTCCATGTGAATGATCAGGAACCGAACGTAAAAGCAGAAGATGCCTATACCTCTTATGCAGGGAAAGACATGAATCTTCTCATCAACTGGAAAAACCTATCCCCGACTATTTCGCGTATAACAAATGTTCAATACAACGTCATGGACGATAAGGATTCCGTGGTTTTTGAAACAAATGTGAAGCAAATCAAAATGGCTCCTTCTACATGGATTCAGTACCCTCTTTTTTGGAATGGTGACGTAAAAGCAGGTGAATACCAGCTGCATCTTACCTACGAGTTGGAGGGGGAATCGCATGAACGAAAGATTCCTTTCACAATAGGGGAGAAAAAGGTTAATCAGTACATAGAAGACAACCAGAATCGAACGGATCCCGTGGTCGTCAAAAACAAAACCCCGTTTGGGATATGGGTGATTCTTTTCGTTTTGCTTGCAGCGCTGGTATGGATTCTATACAAAAACAAGAAAAAAACGAAGCAATAAAAACCACCAATCATCGGTGGTTTTCTTCTTATTTACGGTCATAATCTGCTTTGACTTCGCCCCATTTTTCTGTTTCCCATTTTAATATAGAACCTTTGTAGTCATGGGTTTTGAGCCACTCCGTTGCCCGCTCGATGTCGCTCCAAAGGGTTTCAGTGTCCTCGTTTCGCTCCAGATTGGTTTTGACACCCTTTTTCTTCACCCAGCTGATGGCGGTTTTGGAGTCTGTATAAATCGGCAGGAGATCACCGCTTTGATGAAGGTAGCTCATGGCTTCAACCAGAGCGAGAAACTCCCCAATGTTATTGGTTCCAACAGGATAGGGGCCGCCTTCAAACAATACGTTTCCTGAATCTGTTTCGACACCCCGATACTCCATCACACCTGGATTTCCGCTGCAAGCGGCATCAACGGACACACTCCTCTCAATAAAGTCTTCAGGACCAACAGGGCTTTCATTATGATAAGCTTGTTCCGCTTGTTGGAGCGTCGGGAAAGATTTGAACTCTGCTCCTTTGTATCCTTTTGTCTGTTCCTGACATTCATTCCATGTGAAATAAATGCCTGGAGTTTTGCCTTTCCACACCACATAAAATTTTGTTTTAGCCATATGGATCCCCTTTTTGTTATGTTTTCCTTATTATAGTCAACATAGAGAGAATAGGGCATAGACTAGTAGAAAAAAGGGGTTCGTTCTATGATTTGGATCCTTGCTTGGATAGGAATACGCATATTGTATGAAGTCTTGCAAAAAAGGTTTTTAACGTACGGGGAAAACATGGCTTCTAACCACAATATGAGAATCAAAGGCTCTAAGGTGATGGGTTGGGTGCAGAAGAATTCAAAAGGCGTTTTACCTACTTTTGAAATAGAGGGCACGCATCGATATTACGGTGCTTATGATCCTCACAGGAACACGCTTATTTTTAGCCGTGATGTATGGCATGAAGAGGACCCTTACCGAACCTGGATTGTGCTTCACGAGTGGGGCCACTTCCTTCAACACAGAGATGCTCCTTTTCTCAAGACATGGGTTACCATCGCCCATAACAGTTTTGTAGGCATAAGAGTGTTATGCATTCTCTTCCTATTCGCTCACGTTTTCACAGGGTTCGATAGCTTCATGTGGATAGGATTCGGATATGGGGTTATGGTCTTTCTTTCTCTTTTATATGTCTTCTTACCAGAAATCAATGCGAACAAAAGAGCCATCTATCTCATAAACGATTACGGAATGTTAGACGAGGAAGAAAGGAAAAGAGTGAAAAGACTATCGCACCTCCATACCATCCATTACCTGGTGGATTGCTTTCGGTTTGGACGCGTGTGAAAAAGCAACAGGCTAAACAGCTTGTTGCTTTTTGAATTTTATTTATCTTGTGTGGTTGAAGCAATTTCTCTCATGGTATCCATCGAAAATTCGATTTTCGATGCAAACCCGTCGATCGTTCTAATATCTTCCATTTCAACATGAACAACACTGCTGCTGCTCATAATGTAAGAGAATGAGATTCCGAGTAACGTTTGGCTGTTCACGTTTTGGAACTTTTTCTCTTCCCCGTCTTCTTTATAAACTCGAATGGTACCAATAGAAGTGAAATGTTCTGGGTTCAAGTAGTAGCTGATAGCGGGAGTAGTGGGCGTGGGGGATAAAGAAGTCTTTCGATGTATAGGTTTCCCTCCTTTAAACAATGGCAAGATGCGGTTCTCAAAGAATTGGATAAGGGTTTCAAGGGAAACCGTAAACGTTGCCATTACTCCAATTCCTCCAGCAATTCCTACAAACGGGGGTACGGGCAACAATAAAACCAAGGGTACAACAATCAACAAACTTATGACGAATTTAGTCAAGTAAATCCCTCCTCTAGTATTTTGCGTTCAGTAGTCAAAACCAGCATGCGGATCAACCTTTCTTTCTGTTATTTGTGTTTGGTGCGCATGAACCTCCCCAGATTCATGTTCGGAGGGATTATATACGAAAACCTATGAATATCTATAAAAAAAGGGTTTTTTCTTACATGCCACGTTTTATTTGTTTCTTCAGGGAGCCCTCCCTCCATGATTCCGACAAAAAAAACAACGGAAAATTCCGTTGCTTTTTGTTCGTTTGGATGACGCATTCCTTTAGGTAGACAAGCGGGAATCCTCGGTATTTCAATGCCGAGATGAAAGCGACCATATGTTGGGGTTGGTTTCTTTTTTCGACGTTATAAAAATAGCTTTTTCCACATATACTATATGTATGAAATAAGGAGGGTAAGCATGGCCACCAAAACGAAGTCTGTTTTTTTATATGGAACCCCAACGAAGGTTAAAGGGGGGCATTTCCAAGAAACCCAAAAAGCTTTCACATCGCTTGTCAACTTCTTTATAAGCGAGATGGTTCAGGATGAAGCCTACACCCTTGATCTCCTGAACAATAACCCTAAGTCTCCTCGATTCAGAGGGCTTGAAAAAGCGAAACGACATACCCACACCCTTGGTTCGGGATATGGGCAAAACGCCATAGATTACGCCGTTAAAGAACTTCATAATCATCTTATTCGCATCAAAAACAAACTGTATGGGTATGTCGTTCGTCACGAAGAACACCTTAAACCTTACCTTCAGTCCATCGGACTGTTCCATGCGTGTATTCGGGATGAGGATGAAATGGAAACCCTTCAAAAGCTCCTCCAATACGAACAGGATAAGAAAAAACCTCAAGAGGAAACCCTTCAATTCTATCAAGATCTGCTTAAAGCCCTATTAGGATTCTCGGAGGAGGAACGACGCCAGCACCGAGAAGACGTCCGTATGTTGTATAGGGAAAAACTCGAAAACTGGAAGGTTCCTTTCATTAAAAAGGCAACCGTACAACTGGACACACGAGTCTGTTCGCTCGAAAAATCAGAGGATACTTGTAGTGATTATGTCCTCCGAGTGAAGTTGCTGGGGAGTTCAAAATGGATTGAGATGCCCGTAAAGGGCAGCCGTACAGGGGTAAGACGTTTGGATCAATATAAAATGGGTTCTCCCTCTTTTTCGCTTCAGAATGGAAAACTGAAAGTTACCGTACCGTTTAAAAAGAAAACGAGAGTCTATAAAACGAAAAACGTGATCGGTCTGGATGCAGGGATAACCGATTTATTATATTCGTCAGAGGGCAATCCATACGGGAGTTTCCAAGGGATGGACCATTTTTATAATGAAAAGGTGCAGCCGAAGCTTCACATGCGTTCTAACCTTCGAAATAAAATGAGATCCTATCAAAAAGAGCTACACAGGGACGGGGTTACAGAAGAACGTAAAGCTGTCTTACGTGAGAAAATCCATCGCATGGCTTCCATGTTACACGGGCAGAAAAAGGTATCCAAATGCCGACGTGTCTATGCTCATGAGGTCAACCGAAGGCTAAACGAAGCTGTAAACGGAGTGATGGGAGCCGTTCAAAACCGTAAGGTGTTGGTGGCGATGGAATCGCTTGACCTGACAGAATTTGATCGCGGGAAAACGAACAACAGACGAGACTCCTCCTGGATCAGAGGAAAACTAATCGGGAAACTGCAAGAAAAACTTGATTGGAAGGGAATCGCTTTTAAAGAAGTCGACCCTGCTTATACGTCTAAAGCGTGTCCTGTTTGTCATCATATTGACGATTGTAATCGAAACGGAAAGGCGTTTGAATGTACCGTGTGCTCTCATACGTCCGATGCCGATTACAATGCTAGCGTTAATATCGCCCTGCGGGCTCAAGACGCGGAACTAGAAAAAATTACTGAGGATTATGCCTACGACAAGAAAAAACGCCATGATCGGATCAAGGCGTTGAACCGAAAACGGCATAAGGCTTATATACAGAAGTTATCGGCTTAAGCTGGTAACCACATGAACCTCTTATCCTTATTATTAAGAAGACAATCTTCGAGACACCCGTAAGGGTCAATCCGAAGGTGCTACCCTTTGTTTCTCGGTTGAATGCGTTGCTTCTATACGGACGGTTCGATTGAAAAAACAGGGGATGCTCGGTATTTCAAATGCCGAGAGGTTCACGAATCATCGTTTTCTTCCAGAAATAATTGGTGGCAGACAGGGTCGCAAAAGGATCACCCTGTTGTTTTTCGCTCATCACAATAAACACACATAACCTCATCATCTGGTCTCAGATCCAAAAATGAAGAGGCGCGCTGAATTAATTCGTTTCGATTCATCGAGGGGGAACATCTCATTTGAAAAAGCAAAAGCTTTTCACGTTGATGCTCGTGAATCGCTTTATATAGCCATAGGTAGAGTTTCATCTTTCTGAATTCCTTTCTCTTTTTATCACTTTGAACTACCCCCACCTAAACGCTTCGCGTTTTGAGGATAGGGATTCTTAGGCAAAAGCACCTTCTGGTGCTTAGTTACTAAGCTATCCTCGTCGTCCCGACGGTTGGTTCCGTAAGAAGGCGCAGGCCTTCTTTTTGTACGTTCTTGCTGGCATTGATATCCCGATCATGGGTCGCTCCGCAATGCTTACATGTCCACTCCCGTACGTTTAGCCCTTTCACTTCAGGTTTTTGAACCCCACAGGAAGAGCAGAGCTGGCTTGACGGGAAATGTGCTGGCACTGGAACAAAGGCACGTCCGTGCCACTCTGCTTTGTATTTTAATTTAGCTACGAATGAACCCCAGCTAGCATCACTAATGCTTTTAGCCAGTTTCTTGTTTGGGGTCATGTTCTGGACTTTTAAACTCTCGACAGCAATCCCTTGGTTTTCGAGAATCAGCCGAGTGCTTAGCTTGTTTTCAAAATCGAGTCTTCTGTTCGTGATTTTCTCATGGATACGAGCGATCGCTCGTTTGTTTTTAAGATAGTTTCTGCTTCCTTTTTCTTTTCGTGCCAGGGCACGCTGGAGAAACGCTAAACGTTTCTCATGTTGGCGTAAAAACCTTGGATTCCCCACTTTCTCGCCATTCGACAAAATGATTCAACCCTAAATCTAATCCGATCATGTCGTTTGAAACAAGGCGAGTCAGAAGGGATTGATTGATTTCACAGCAAATCGACACATAGTACTTTCCTGTTGCAATTCGTCTGACCGTTGCGTTTAAAATACGTCCTTCGATCTCGCGGGACTTTGAAAAACGCATCCAGCCTGCCTTCGGCAGATGAATACGATTGCCTTCCAATTTAATGTTGTTGTTCACCATTTTGGTGGTGTAACTCGCCACAGGATTTTTCTTCGATTTAAAAACAGGGTGCGTTTTCAAATCTTTCTCTTCTGGCGTGTAGCCGTACTTGCGCTGCTTTCTAAGGGCAGACTTACGCGTTTCAGATTTCTTCCTATCCTTAAATCGTTCAAACCCTTCGGATTGGTCTTCAAGTGTCGCCTGAAGGGCGATCGAGTCCACCTCTTTAAGCCATGAATACCGTTTCTTCAAGAAAGGGAGGGTTTTAATCGTTTCTGTTTTCGATCGAAATTTCCCCGTGGTTTTACGGTTCTCAATTTGGAGGTCTAACACGTGGTTATACACAAAGCGAACACAACCGAACGTTTTGTGGAACAACGTCTGTTGGGCTTGATTTGGGTATAGACGGAATTTGTACGCTTTATGGTTTAGCGATGGTTCCATGTCGTGACCTCCTTGTTCTTATTATAGGAGGAAAACATCAAAATATTCCAGCCCCCAGCCATTCATCTCCCCCTTAAATGTTGATTTTGAAGAGGGAGTCTTCTGGCCAGAAATGATAAAAAAACGAGGATGTCTCCTCGTTTTAAGTGGTACCGCTTCCACCTTCCCGTACTCGATTGGTCTGAATTTCATTTTCTGCGACGAGATAAGGGTGTGCTGACAGGGAAACAAGCGTCGTCCCAGGGATCACTCGAATATCATCGTCGGTTGTATTGACGAGTGCGAGGAACAGATTTCCTTCATTTTTGGAGTTATTGTAATAATCACAATCCACAACCCCAACCTGATTGGCAAGCATCAAGAAAGGGCGAACATGAATATGCGGAATAACTTTTAACCAGGTCCCTTCTTCCACCTTGCCCTTTAAACCTGTTGGGATTACTTTTTGTTCCTTAGGTCCGAAAGTGATCTCTTCATCAATGACGTAATAAAAGCCATCCTGCCCAGACTCCTCGACGTGCCCTTTGACGCTTGAGGATTTTTCTTTCTCTGTATCACTGACTTCTTCTATGAGGAGTGGTGCCCTGTTCGTTTCGTGATCCCCGATCACCATTTGAATGAAGTGTTCTCCTTTAGGGATATGTAAATGTTCATCGCGTACATTATGCAGATGGAGGACGAAAGGCTCGTAGGATTTTTTGGTGATCCCAGGCACTCTTATGTCCCCGTCTTCTGAAAGACGGAGCCCTTTTTTGATTCCATAAGAACTTCGAACAAAAAACGAGACGGTTTGATTCTCTTCTCCCCCTTCAATGGAGAAAGGAAGCGTGATCGTTGTGAACGACCCTGGTTTAACATGGACATCCTCCCACGCGAAAATATCAAACCCTGCACTCCCGATTGTTGAACGTCTTGGCATGTCGCCTTTTTGGGTTTTGATTCTGGCCCCGTTTATTTTTTTCATCCTATCACCCCTAAGTAGATTACCATATCGTACAAAACATCCGATCAAAAAAGCACCCTTTTAGCGGGTGCTTTTGTTCTTTGTGGTATAGGAATCGGTATAGTCCTCTAATTCCTTTGAAAGAGCTGACAACGCATTGATGTGCGCATTGAAATGTTCTAATTCTTCCGCAGTTTTGTGAACGGTCTCCTGAATAATGCCTGATTGTTTGGTATGATTCTCAACGAAAAGGGTAGCTTCGTTTAACTCAAGGCTCGCTTGCTCGACCCCTTCGCCGACATGAGACGTACCTGTCAGAATTTCAGTCATTTGTTCGACGGCCTGTTTGATATAGTGGCTAATATCATCACTGCGCTCTTTCATGTGGACAAAAGATGTTTTGGTTTCGTGAACACGGACCCGTTCGCGCTTCATGATTTCGGTTATCCCTTCGCTTTTCTCTGAGAGAGAGCTGATAATGGTTTCGATATCAAGGGCAGATTCAGAAGACTGGTTAGCGAGGTGTTTAATTTCATTGGCCACAACGGCAAACCCCTTCCCCTGATCCCCTGCACGGGCTGCCTCTATGCTTGCGTTAAGAGAGAGGAGGTTCGTGCGTTCCGATATGTTCTGAATCATATGAACAATGGAAGTGATGGTTTTCATTTGTTCGTTAAACGACACCATTAATGTTTCAACATCCTGGAAACGGTCATCCAGGTGTACGATAGAGGTTTCCGTTTCTTCTGTGTATATGCTCTGTTTCCTGATGGTTTCATCGATCTTTTCCGTATGTTCCATCACCTGGCGCGTTGAGGAGGTAACCTCTTCTGTCTGACTGTTCAAATCATGCATGAACATGTTCAGCGTTTGGATGTTGGACAGAACACGAGTAGCTTCCTCCTCGTTTTTTTTAGCGGTCGTTCGAACCGTTTCATTTGCCTGATGAAGCGAGTCCATCTGGTGAATTTGTTTGCTGCACGTTGCGTTAATGATTTCCGCATGTTCCTGCATGCGTTTCATGTGATCTTCTAAAAGATGCGTGGTCCGATTCAGAGTTCCGCTCACAGCCTTTAAATAACCTGTTTCTGCCTCATCCACCCGAACCGTCAAATCTTTTCTCCCGATAGAAGAAAGGGCTTCGAGGATGTGTTCAGAAGGACGGATAAAACGCTTATAATTGACATAAGAAACCATAACCCCCACCAATCCTCCAAGCATTCCTATAAAAAAGCTGCCCGTGATATAGGTGGATAAACCTGCTCCTGGAACGAGGAAACGAGTAATTAAAGGAGCGGCTAAAAAGAAAACGACAAGAAAGGCCGAAACAAACGTCCTCAACATGTATTGCCCTAATGTAATCAAACCCTGCACCCCCTTCCGCTTCTTGTTTACTTCAACCGTGGAAAAAAGTCAATTTTTTCATGCGTTTAGGAAAAAAGATAAGGTATGATGATTGGGATTACAACACCAACATCGAGGGAGCGATTCATATGACATCATTGTTTGAACAGCTTTGGAACGGGAAAAACGCTGAAGAGTTGGAGAGTCTTATGGAAACAGGTTTCTTTAAGGAGAGGAACAACTGGAAACCACTTGGGGGAACAAAGGAGAATTTATCGATTGTATCCGCCCAAACGACAAACAGCGTTCGTGCGATAAATGAGAAAGTCATGAACGCGGTCGACGCCCTGCTTGAACGAAAGTGCATAGAACATGGATTAGACCCGAAGTCACAAGATGCACCTACATCGCTGAAAGAAGCCCTGAAACGATTTTATAATGTAGATATGAACGAAGATATGGACGGAACGCTGCTTTCGCAGTTAGCTGAAGACATTCAAATCATTGCTGAAGGAGACGAAGGCTATCCGAACCTGACCGTTTTCGATAACGGGATCGGCCAACCGCTTAATAAATTTAAAGAAACGTTTTTATCCCTCATGGCAGGAAACAAAAGTGCCACCAAATTTACGCAAGGCGTCTTCAACATGGGATCAAGCGCCGTCTTAAACTTCCTTGAAGGCGGGCGTTACCAGATTATTGCGAGTAAGTCTCCTTTTGAAGCGGGTACAAAAGCCGCCTGGAGCATTATTCGTCGTCATGAATTAACAAAAGAGGAAGCGAAAAACCACCGCAACACGTGGTTTGAATATTTCACCCTGAACGGAAATATTCCGACCTTTGATACAAAAGACACAGTGATCCCGCTAAAAAAAGGGGTGTTCAGGGAAGGCACGCTTGTCAAAATGTTTAGTTATGGATTAGAAAAAGGCCTCTCAGGAGACGTAACCAAGTCCCTTAAAACGGAAATGGATGCCCTTTTATTTCAGGCACCGTTACCTGTGACGCTTACAGAAACGCGTTTCACTAAAAAGAAACATCGTCATGAGAGAGTCGTAGGGAATCAAGCGGTGATCCGACAACATATGGAGGATGTTGAGCTTCGCCTTCCGTTTACCCTCCAGGTAGCACCGTTTGGAGATGTTCCTGTTGAGGTTTATGTGTTTCAGGACACTGTTCCGCGCAAAACCTATATTGGAAACCGAAGTGTTTTGTTTACCCTGAATGGGCAGACGCAAGGAGACCTTCCGCGCAGCTTCATTTCGCAGGAAATCGGGTATAAGATGCTTCGTGATTCGATGCTTGTTCACGTGAACTGTTCTGACCTCCCTTATACAGAAGACATTTTCTCTTCTTCGAGAGGAAATGTGCGAGAGTCCGTTCATTTTATCCGTCTTCTCGACACTTTAAAAAAAGAACTTGCCGAGGACCCAACGCTTCAGAAATTGGAGAAAGAAAGACGAAGCAAGTTAGGCGGGAAAACGGATGGAACGACCAAAGACCTTCTCCGTAAAGTGATGGGGAATATCCGCATGAACAAGGAGCTGACCAGAGCTCTTCGGGAAGCGGGTTTATCGCTTGAGATGAACGGTTCATCCTCGCCTGCTCAACCGTCTCCTCTTTTGAAAAAGCAACAAGCCGTCACGTATCTGAAGGAGGGGGACACCTTCTCGAAAGGGATGCCTCTCGGAGGTCGAACGGTTTTGGATATAGAGGTAAGCGACCCGTTGCGGATTACTGAAGATCATGGTGACGTTCACGTTCGCCTCCTGGAATACCGCCCTTCCCGATCCGCTCGTTTCGATGCGGATGAAAAAAAGGAGAAGGGAATACCATCACCAAAAGCGGAAGATCTCTTCGATATCAAAAAAGAACGAAAGGGTTCCATTGCTCGAATCAGCCTCGGAGCGAAAGAAGTCCTGAATACAGAAGATGAAATTCTGCTCGGCGTAGAACTGGATCGGAACAACAGTACCCATCTTTCCCTTATTGAGGTGAAAATGACACCACCAAAGAAAAAAAGCACCCCGAAACGTCAGCCAAAACTGAACCTTCCTGACATTATTCGTGTGACACGAAATCCAGAACACGGCGACAGCACGTGGAAAAATTATCACTGGGACGAAAGGGACATTGCGAAACTTGTGCCAGGGGAAGGAAAAGGATTGTCTCATATTGCCATTAACCTCGATGCGGATACACTCCAACAAAAACTTCACCGAAACATGAGCAAAGAGCAGGTCGAATCCTTAAAAAATCAATTTATTATGAATGTGTATACCCACAGTCTATTCCTGTATTACCAGCTTTTATTAGAAGATGAATCGAAAGAACATGAAACAACCGTAGCCAATATGATGAAGTCGCATTATGGAAGCTTTATTACCAATTACAATTCAAGCCAATTCTTAGCTTAACGCACCAAACAAAAGACCGCCCATTAGATGGCGGTCTTTTTACTGTACCCATGTTGAAGTTGGCGGAGCACTTTCTTTTCAATTCTTGAAACATAGGATTGAGAAATATTCATCTCTTG
Organism: Pontibacillus sp. ALD_SL1; assembly: GCF_017355605.1. NCBI lineage: Bacteria > Bacillati > Bacillota > Bacilli > Caryophanales > Bacillaceae > Pontibacillus > Pontibacillus sp. ALD_SL1. Next base: position 128,742 of record NZ_CP062975.1, on the reverse strand, counting down.
GGCTACTTCGCACTGGAGCATTGGTTTTCTTCCAATCCCGTATCGTTTTTCGATGATGGTACGTTCACGAGAGGGGAGAGTCTGAAGAAGGGAATAGAGGATTCTGATATCATTCTCTCTCATGATGTCTTGTTCAACGAGGTCATCGTCGGTTCCGATGGTATCCATTAAACTCATTTCGTTGCCTTCGCTGTCACGGGTGACGGTTTCTTCCAGGTAACTGTCATCCTTTCGGTTCTTATGTTTACGGAAACTCATCAGAATTTCGTTTTGAATACACTTCGAGGCGTAGGTGGCGAATTTTATGTTCCGTTCCGTATCAAACGTGTCAACTGCTTTGATCAAACCGAATGTTCCGATTGAAATCAACTCTTCCAATACATCATAGTCTTTCGTAAACTTGTGGGCAAGGTAAGCGACAAGTCGTAAGTTATGCTGAATCAGCGTGTTTTTTGCTTCAGCGCACCCATTGTTGCAAGCTTCCAGGCAAATCATTTCCTCCTCTTTCGACAGTTGCGGGGGATATTGAACAGCATTCATCGGTATCTCCTCCTATAATATACATATATGAAGAGGGCTCGCCCTATGTTCAAAACTTTTCAGAAGTTGTATGGAAGGGTGGTGCAATCCGATTTTTTACAGGGTTTTCTGTCTTTTTTGATAAATACGGTTTACAATACCACGAAGAAGAGAAGGAGGGGGTCTTATGTTGAGCAGTCGCACGCGTCACCTGGAAGGAGAGCTTGCCACGCTTCAATATCATGAATCTTTGAAAGCGTTTGACCTTGTCATCGAGGAGATGTGCAAGGAAAAAGGGTTTGTTCGTCACAACGATACCCATTACTATCACCATCTTGTCGATGTCGCACAGCATTTGCTTAATCATGGAATACGCGATCAGGATATTATCACAGCTGCCCTCCTTCATGACCTTGTTGAAGACGTGGAGGGGTACACGGTTGAGTGGATCGCCGAGCATTTCAATGAAAATGTGGCACGTATGGTCGCTCTTGTGACGAAACCAAGGGATTTTGACAAAACCAATCCCGCTCATTTTCAAGAGTACCTCGGTCCCATCTACGATGAGGTTGGCCCTTGCCTGATCAAAACGAGTGATCAGACGCATAATTTTTTCACCTTGCTGAACGCAACGGATGAGAAAAAACTGCGAAAAGTCCATGAGATGGAAACGTACTACATCCCATTCTTTAAAAACTGTCGGGAACGATACCGACGCCATAAAAACATTTTCTTTGAAGCGAAAACAAAAATCGAATACCACCTCGTTCAAATCCGCTATCAGTTGGAGGAAAAAGAGGCGCTTCTTCGGGAGATCCAAAAACTTCGGGAGCAAATACAAAAATCAGACAATCAGTAGGTAAGCCTTTTCTGATTGTCTGATAAGCGAACCCGTCTGCTCGCTCGCATTCTTTATATTCTTAGAAACGAACCATTTTTATAAAGGAGGAGGTCATACATGGATCTGTTTTTATTTATCACCCTGATGGTGGGTATGACGTTTATATTCTTGTATTGTGTAATGAGTTTTGACTTGAAAGTAAAAAGCATAAAATTGGAAGAAAAAAAGTTGGATATAAGAAATCAGGAGTTGAATACTGAAAAAACCACGGAACAGAAATGATAAAAGCAATTTCCGCGAAAACCAAAAAAAACAAACACCTTCTTAAGGCGTTTGTTTTTTCAGGATTTAAAAATGTCGTTGAATTCCCGTTCTTTCCGTCTGTCTTCCCTTCGCATCCTCTCAACCCTTGTGTAATAGCCTTCGTAACGGATCCCGTGACCTTTCAGGAAGTTTGTGAATCGTTCCTCTACGTGTCTTCGCTCATCCTCTGTGAGTTTCCGACCGATCTGTTCCTCTTCCTGTTTCATCAGATTATGCAGATCCTGATCCTTTTGAAGCTCTCCAGTCATGTCTGTTCTGCCTCGCCTTGAGTCTCGCTTGCGGTACCGCCTCTTTAATCGTTTTTCCTCGTCCGCCCGCTTCACCCCCTCTTTGTAGGAGGGAGAATGGACATACCACGCGAACCACAAAATAAGAGAGATCAGAAAGGCGCCAGCCAGAATCGGCGAAATGTCAAGAAGCCAGCCGAAGATGCCAAACACCGTCCAAAGGATCACAATAAATAAACATCCGATCATTTCTTTCGCCCCTTTTTTGGGATATCTTTTCTTCTTATCAATGGTATCATAAGGAAGTCCTCCCACAAGAAGTTTTTGTATCATAACGGAAGTGAGAGGGGGAAGGAGTATTCAAAATGCCATCACTAAGTAAAGCTATGTGTTTTATACTGAGGCATCATCCAGAGAAATTTGGAATTGTGCTCGATGAGAAAGGATACTGCCTCATCTCGGATGTAGCCCTTGCGTTTCAAAGCCAGGAAGCATATCGCGATGTGACCGAAAGGGATATTGAAAGAGAGGTACGGGAATGTCCGAAACAACGGTTTGAAATTCATGGGAATCAGATTCGCTGTCGGTATGGGCATTCCGCTTTAGCTGTTTCATATAGCCTGGAAGAACCGCCCGTTATCCTGCTCCACGGAACGCATGAAGGCGCAATCTCTTCGATTCGAAAAGAGGGGCTTCACCCGATGGGGCGTCAGTATGTTCACTTGTCTGAAGATCTTCACTTCGCATCCATGGCTGGGAAACGACGAGGAAAGCTCGTTCTCCTTGAAGTCGAAGCCTTGAAAGCATTCCAGGAAGGGATCTCTTTTTACAGGGCGGGAGAGGGTGTTTGGCTATCGGCCTCAATCCCTCCGTCTTTCATGAAGTTCAAAGAATAAATCGAAACGGTCATTCTCATGCTATACTATTGAAAATTTACAGAGCAGGGGATGAGTGATATGGCCAATATCGAAACGTTAAAAGAAAGAGTTGCCAAAGCGGAAGAGAAGGTTGAAAAGAAAAAAAGAACGATTGAACGCCACAAGAAGCAGCTCTGTAAGAAACAGGAAAAACTCATTAGAAAAGGAATCGATTTGGAACGCCTGGAAGACTATAAATGGGATGAAAATGGAGCAGGGAGTATTCACTACGGGGATATTTGTGATGTTGAGCGAAAGGCATCTGATATCAAAGGAGCAGAGAGGAAACTCAGTGAAGCTATGAACATCCTGAAGAACTGGCAGGAGAAACTTCAGAAAGAAGAAAGCCAGGAAACCTTTGTATCTCAACAGGCTCCAGAAGTCATCGTCACCTTTTTAGCTCAATGGAAAGAACTGGCCCACAAGTGGCACATCAACCGCTATGAAAACTATCAGGAATACAAGAAGCAATTGGACGAAGAAGCAGAAGAAGCCGAGCGACAGTATAACAAGGAGAACGGAATCTCGTATGGAAATTGGCACAACCACAAAAGGGAAACCTATTTGAAAGAATTGGGCCTGGACTGGAGAACGGTAAAGCGAAAAAAAGCGCATTTTGCTGGAGGGACCGTGCAAAAGATGGATCAATTTTATAGCGAAAAGGAACGCTTAAAGTATCTTGAAGGGGTTCTTGAGGAAGAACGAAGAGCAAAGCTTTTGGACCTCATCCATCGGATTCAGCACGTAACGGGAACCATTCTCGATGCTTCTGAATTATCCATCAGCGAGGCAGGAAATTTGAACGGGATCATCATAGGGGAAAAGGCAAAGGCAAAAGTTGAAACCATCGGTGCGGGAGGGTATAACATTCAAGTCTTTCATTTCAGGACATTGGTTCATAATATAAAGGAACGATCCTGATCGTTCCTTTTTTCTTAATATTTGATCAATTTGTGATACACTAGGTACAATCAAAAAGAAGGAGTTGTTCAAGATGGGGAAATCAAAAGCGAAAAAATGGCGGGAGAAACGGGTTCGGGAAGGCTTATATAATCCTGAACAGTCCAGAGGGAGCTGGAATGGTGTTCACCCTGTGACGAAGAAAACGAAGACGAAACAGGAGAAATGGAGCAAACTAGAGAACAAGCATAAAAAGCATCGTCCTCATGAGAATCATGAAGATGATGCTTTTTCTTGTGGGAATACAATCTCAACGCCGTGTTGTTCTACGAAATCATAAAACGATTTCTCGAACGATTGGAAATTCTTGTTCCCTGTATGGAGACGTACCTTTGCTTCTTCAACAGCCTTCTCATCCTCCTCGAGAGCTCCTTTAAGATACAGGAGGAATACATTGTATTGCTGGTCTACTGCTGTTTGATACAATTTATGAAGGGATTTGATCTCTTCATTTTTCCCAACGTATTCCAAAACATCCCCGTGGAACCCGTCGTATTCAGGAATAATGACATTTTCTAAAGCCCCGATCGCTTTATCCCTTGAATCGTTATAGAGGACCACTTCCTGATACCGCATCATAATATTCTGCTGTCGTTCGTTAAAAGACACAAGATCAGCCGCATAGTTTTTCGCCATCCTCTTCATTTCTTTGTCATCGGATTCTGTTTGCGATACTTCGTAGCCCAAATAACAAAGACAGATAAAAGCAAATAACCAAATCCATGATTTCATCGTTCTACCACCCCCGTCTTTTGTATCTTTCGCCCTTACAGCAAAAAAACCTATTTTTCTGGTTGACGCTTTTCTTTCCTTCCCTATAATAGATGAAACCACCTGAAAGGGGCATACAACATGAAAAACATTGAAGCGGCTTTACGCGAGGTTTTTAACGGATTCGAAGTGGAGGTAACCCCTCATTACTTTGAAGCAGTATCATCTGATGTTGCGATTAGCGGGTTTAAATGTGGAAGAGAGGCCATCTCTGTGTTCTTTGATACGTATGTATCGGATCACAAAGAAAAACGTGTTCATCACGAAATGAAAACTCTTTTACTTAGACTGGCATCTCAGTTAGAAGGAACTTGCGTAAAAACCCTCGAGGTGTACGACAATCGCAATCGAACAGAATGCTCGATGGTGTTGTCGACCGATACAGTTTATAAAGCTGTACGGAAAAAACAAAGAAAAGAAAAGGTAAAAGGACTACTCGTTAGATTGCCTATTTAGGCAATCTTTTTTTCGTAAGAAGGGACTCCCTCGTTTTTTCGGAATGGGGGAGGTGGAGGTGTTTACCTATGAAAAAAAGATTAATAGGTTTAAGTGTCGCAGCAAGTCTTGCGCTCGTGTTGGGTGCGTGTCAGGAAAAAGAAAAAGAAACCGTAACAGATGAACCAGATGTGACAGTGGATTCTGAGGAAGAAACGGTCAAGGAAGAAGAGGCGAGTTCTTTCGTATCGTTCCAACTTGACCCTGTTCTGTCTGAAGAACTGGATGCTTCTCTTTACCACATTTCAGAGATGAGAGGATATGGCATTGTCAAACAGGATGAAGAAGGCTCTTATATTTACATCGGATCTGGCGTAAAAGAAACAGGCGGTCATACATTAGAGGTGGAAAAAGCCGAGTTGAATGATGGGCATATGACCATCACGGTAAGTGAAATCGAACCTGGTGAGGACGAAGTGGTAACCGAAGCCCTGACCTATCCGCATCACATGGTATTTGTAGAGGACGAGTTTGAGAGCCTTGAAGTCGTTAGTGTGGACGGAGAAGCATTTGAAGACATCAACCGCGAAGAAAGCGAAGCAGAGTAATGCGACCATGATGCATGCTGTATTGATGCCATAACAGCATCAATGAAACGGACCTTGAGAATTAAGGGTTCGTTTTTTATGAGAACGCGGAATTCCGTGCTACGATAAAGTGAATAAAAACAAGGTCTTAGAAAAACGTAGTAGCAACTCCGAACACTTAAATAAGAAAAGAGGGTGCACTTATGATTACAAACAAATGGATAGGTCCCGAACTGAATATGGCTGGAAGCTATGAGGGTGTAGAGGGCTGTCGCGGACTTATGAGACGTTTAGACAAGAGGAAAGAACCTCTGTATTATTTTGCCTCGGAAGACAGCAGAATGGCTTACTGGTTGACGGATAGAGATAAAATAACAGAACTTGAAAAAAGAGTGAAAACGGGAGAAGGAGAAGAGATCCTTCACTATGTTCACCTCCTGATTGCGGAAACGTTTGGGATTAAGGACATCGTGTTTCTCATGAACGAAAGAGAGAATGCCGCCTACGAAAAAGGTGTCAGAGACGGGGAAGAACGTGTGAGATATGGGATACGAAACCTATTAGAAGTCTGATAAGGAACCGCAGTTACTCTGAACAATCGTAAGAACACTAAAAACAAAAACGACCCTGGCTGAAGGGGTCGTTTTTTTAGTATCGTCCATGCTTTTGGTGATTGTGGCACGCATACTCTTATCATCATCCGATTCAACTGTAAAAGTTGACGCTTTGGTGTGAAACATCATGGTAAAACAACTCAATTACTATATCTTATGTTGGGTGAGGAGGTTTAGAAGATGTCCTATAAAAAAAGAAAGCTTCAAAAGAAGCTTTCTAGTCCTGTTCTGTTTCTTATTTATACTTAGTAGCAACTCCGAACGATCCTAAAGATGAAAAACCAAACCCTTCTTGAGAAACAATGCTTTGTTTCAATTTTTCAAAATAGTTCTCTACACGCGTTTTGAAAAGAGCATCATTTGGATAGTAGATTTCATCAAGCTGTTCTGGCAGGATCTCGGAAGAAATCCCCTTATCCCCATAATAAAGTTCAAAGCTTCTTGCGAAGATCTCCGTAGGCTGAAGGTAGTAATTTCGGTTGTACTTCGTCGTACCGTTCCAACGTTTTCTTCGTTCATCGTCTTTAGGCAGAGCTTCAATCGATTCTTCCACCATGGCTTGATACTGATTTTTAATGGCTTCGAATGACGGATGCTCCGAAAGCGGGAACGAGGTTCCAGAACGGTAATCAAGCATATGAGCAAACTCGTGGACGAAAGAATGGGTGTGGTTGACGTCGACGACTAAATTGTCATTCCACGGGAACCAGATTCCCTCTGCTCGGTGTCGGCCTAGCTTTTTAATACGGAACGTAATTCCTTCTGGTACAGGCCATGAGAACGTTTTGATGAACAAATCGGCCGCTTCTTCAAAACGATCAAGCTGTTCCTCCTTCACATCATCGTCATACTCCACAAATAGGAAGTGGGACAGGAGTGGTGTTTCTTCCATGCGTTTCTCCGTCTGTTTCGTCCTGTTCTTCTTTGTTTCATTGGCTCTTGCATGTTTCTCAGCATGCTCTCGGTCAATTCCTTCTTTGATCAAATGCTGAAGCCAGGACGGGACGACGGTGTGTACCATAAACTTTTGAAAGAACAGGGACTCATCCTCGGCGTAAAAGTAAGGCTTAAACTTGTTAAGGTATTCGGATACCGTTTGTTCTTCCTTGTACATCCCGTGTTTTTCGTAAACAGCCTTTAAATCCGTGCTGAATTCGGGATCTTCGGGGAAAGGAAGTGCATCATACGAAAGGTAAAAGCGTTTCGCAAACAGGAATTGAACATAATCCGTACTCTCTACGATGAACGATTTATATTCCTTGTTGACGATAATGTCAGCGAGGATTCCGTTAAAATCGACTACAAGAACAGGATCATACGTATTTCCAATTTTCAGGTTCCCTTTGTGGTATTTCGTCTTGATATCATCTCCCAACAAGGTATACCCTTCTTTTGTTATCCCGCCTAACGTATACGTGATCCCTATGGGTCCGTTTTCTTCTTCCTTCTTGTTGCTTGCTTCTGTGAGAAGACGTCTTAAATAATCGCGATACACATCGTCTTTGCAGTTGGTGAAAAACGTCATCCCTGCTTCTTCTTCTGCGAACGTCATGCGTTCTTCGAATGACAGTTCTTTCAGGTGCCGCTTAATCCGCTGTTTGGCATTCGTTCTGAATCGTTTTAACAGTTCCACCCCGTTTTCTTTCTCATGAAGAGGTACGGTAATCTTCATATCCGTCAGCAACGTATGCATTAGAATCATCCTTTCTAGCATTCTTTTGTTTATTGTAGCAAGAAAGAAGAAGGGGAGTAGAAAACAATTCCATTTTTCACCCCTTCAAAAAAAGAATCCGTCGCGTATAATACAGTAAACGAAAAGAGAGGTTCCCTTATGTCTATACCGTTGCTGGCCAGTGTTCACGGATTTAATGAAACGTTTATTCAAATTTTATTGCTCCTGGCAGTTGGAGTAGCCATCACGCTTTTGGCTCATCGATTCAAACAGCCCTATTCCATCGCGCTTGTTCTGATGGGGCTCCTGTTTGGTCTCGTTGAACTCCCTGTACTTGAGGAGGCCGAACAATTCATCACCCGCTCCGAAGTGTTCCAGGTCATGATTATTTCGATCTTTTTACCGACACTTCTCGGGGAAGCCACTTTAAATATCCCCTACGCCATGATCAAAAAATATCATAAACCAATCCTCGTCCTCTCGTTTGGCGGGACGTTCCTTTCCTTTATTCTGATTGGATGGGGGAGCTACACCTTTCTTTCTCTCCCGCTTGTTGTGTCGTTTACATTTGCAGCGCTGATGTGCCCGACTGATCCGATCAGCGTGCTTTCCATTTTCAAAACGCTTGGCGTCCCAAAAAAACTGACGATGATTATTGAAGGAGAGAGTCTATTCAATGACGGGATTGCGGTCGTGTTATTTTCTATCTCCTCTGTTTATCTGTTGACCTATATTGATATGGGGTGGGCAGGGCTTGGCGCTGGAACGGTTCTTTTCCTTCAGTTTGTCCTTGGAGGTTTGGCTGTCGGAGGGATTCTCGGCATCTTGAGTTCATTGCTTCTGAAGACGATTGATAATTACCCACTTGAAATCACCATCTCCTTGCTTTTATTCTTTGGCAGTTTCTTTATAGCCGAACTCATGCATGTGAGCGGTGTCATTGCGGTTGTGGTAGCAGGACTGATTTTTGGAAACTACGGGTCATCAATCGGGATGAGCCCTGTCACAAAACTCAACATCAAAAACTTTTGGGATGTCATCGCCTTTATCGCGAACTCTCTCATTTTTCTGATGGTAGGCCTTGAAATCAACCACATTTCTTTCGGGGATAAGTGGGGACTCGTGCTGATGGCGATCGTCATTGTCATTCTGAGCCGAAGCATAGCCCTTTATGCCAGCACGCTATTTATAAAGACCATCACTCTTCGGGAAAAACACCTCCTGAACTGGGGAGGGCTGAAAGGCAGCCTCTCCATAGCCCTTGCCCTTAGTTTACCTCCAACTTTTGAGGCGCGCGAAGATGTTTTAATGCTGACATTCAGCGTCGTTTTATTCTCGTTATTGGTTCAAGGGATTACATTGAAGCCCCTTATATCAATGCTTGGAATCCTGCCAAAGGATGAAGGGATCGACCAATACGAGGACACCGTAGCCCGCATTCATCGGATACGGGTATCCTTGAAGGACTGGGAGAACATGAAAGAGGACAATTTCATCACAGAAGAAGAGTACAGGGAACTTTCTACTAAAGCGACCATTCATTTAAAAGAGTTGCGAAACGATCTGGCCTCTCTCTATGAGCAGCATCCTCACATCAAACAGGAACAACTTCGGGACGCTGAGCGGGATGCCCTGTATACGCAGTACCAGAACATTGAAGCCTTATTAAAACGCGAGATCATTTCAGAATCCGTGGCCAATAAACAAAAACGTGAAATTTTAGAGGAAATTGAGCGAAACTAACGGAAACATTTCCCTTTTCTCTGCATAGACTACATATAAGAAGATGATAAGGGGAGAGGGATATTATGTTTAAATTAGTGAGCCTGATTGTAGCAGGCGTTGGTTTTGTTGTCGTGGAAGGGTTCAAACTTGCAGGGGAGTTTCAACAGGCAGCAGGTGGAATGAATCTTGAGGACGCCAAAGTGGTGGTGGACATGATACAGGATCAGTATTTGGTACTGGATGTGAATCAGGATTATCTCGTGTTTCAGGAAATGACGAACGGGACGTATGAACTTGTGGAAGAATTTGATACGCGGGTTGAAGTCGTCCGTTATATCAACGACATAAAAGTCACCATGAGGGGGCATTAATCCCTTACAGGAGGGAAAAGCGTGAAACATACTTTTAATGAAGCGTATGAAATCGGGATATGTGACGTATGCGGACTGGTAGAGGGATCGCTTACGACGGATTGTCCAGGAGAACCTTCCTACAAACAAGCGGATGAGGTTTACGAAAGGAAGCTCGATTACAGATCTGAAGAGGGCTGGGTGTCAAAATTCAGTCCGCACCGCCAGAGGGTACTCTACACGGCGGCGTGGGATTATCATAATAACAGAAGCCCCTATGGCTCTAAGGAAGAACTGATGATCCATCTTGGCGCTACGAAAGAAGAGTACAACACGGTAAAGAAACAGATACTGAAAGATCGGCACTTCACGTAAAAAACCCCCAAAATATGTAACGGGTTCGGTTTTGGAGTACAAAAAGCGAATTCACAGATGTTTTTGCACCATAAATAGCAGAACAATCGAAACTAAATTCACACCCGAAAACACACAGATAATTGTTATCTGTGTGTTTTTTATTGAGAATCCATTAGCATGATTTCAATGGAGGGTTTTGGGATTTAATGTTAAAATAATTGTAGACTTTGTGAAGCATTGTACTTAAACTAACGGGGCAGGTTTGTTAAATACCATTTAGAGGTGAAGAAAATGAATGAATTGCTTATAGTCTCAATTTTTGTGTTTATTTTGTTGACTATTAAACAACTGAGAGTTCTAAAAAACAAAGAAGTTCCACGAAGCAACCGAAGAATTGCTTCGTCATTGTATATCTTTTCGATAATAGCCCTAGTAGGTGTAAACATTTATTTTTCATGAATCTCTTATTAAAGTAAAGGGTGCGATTGTTCAATAATGGACGACCGCTTTTTACTAACGGGTGCAATAACAGGTTCGATTAAGCAAAGATGAGTTAAAAACTTAGTGGAAATTGAGATTGTGGGTGCTTTTTAATATTAAATATCTAAATTTTCTGTTAAGATACAGTGGATTTTGAAACCCAAAAAAGGGAGGAGTATATTGTGAACGTAGAAATAACGAGATTTAGGGTTAAAGAGGGCAAGTCAGAACGAGTGGATGAATGGTTAAAGTTTTTGAACGATAATATGAAAGATGTTCTCGTTACGTTAGAGGGTGAAAAAATGTATGTTGAAACCATCTTTAGAGAGCATTTGAACGGAGAAGAGTTTTTATACTGGCATTCAGTACAAGGTGAAGGCGGACAAGAAGTAGAGCAATCGGATCATTGGATAGATAAAAAGCATTTAGAGTTCTGGGATGAATGTATAGACGAAACTTTTAAGCCAATTGACTTGAAGACAGAAGTAGTTATGATCCCTCAAAAAGTAAGAAACAGCATGCACTAAGAGAAAATTAATCTGGACTTCTATTAAGAGGTCTCTTTTTGTGGAAACCTTGGTAACGCTCTAGTTTTGGAGATAATATTGTTATTCAACTAACGGGTGCTTTAGTTTAATAAGAAAATACCTGAATCAAAAGGACCGAATAAGTAATCGGTCCTTTTTTGTTCTTACTGCATATAGGCTTTGTTGCTCGTTGGATTTGGTTTTTAACGTTATTGATCTTCTTATTAAGCCAAAATACGTTAACTAATTCGTATACGTTTCAACACACGAATTCGCAGGAGTCTGCTAGCCAACAGACTCCTGCGAATTGCATTGCGAAATAGTGTGAGAATCCGTATGTGAATGTAGTGAAATCCCTTTAATATCAGGAAAAACAAGAGGTCCAATTCATATGCGAATTGGACCTCTATTTGGGGTGTTATTCTATTGTTTGTACTCCAAAACCGAACCCGTTACAAAATATGGGGGTTTTTTATTGTTTAAAGAAACGATTTGCAGATTCTGTCTTCGGCTTCCAAAAGCGAATGATAGCGGTATGAGGTATCGATATGACGGTTGTAGGGCTGGTCAACAAGCAAACATTCCATACCAAGCGCCCTGTGGGCCAGAAACGTTTGGGGCTTATCATCAATGAGGACATCTCCGCGGATGCGATGCTTCTCAGAACAGAAGATGATTTTTTTCTGATCGATCATCGGGAAATACTCCTCAAGCCAGGCCCGTTTATCATCAGCTGGGTTCGACGTGACATCCTCACGGGGTTAAAACCCCATGCATCCTGCAAGGATCTAAGGAAGTCTCTTACTCCTTCGGAATAAAGCAGTATTTTTCTGCTTTACCGTTGTCTGTTTCCAACCCGAATTCAACGTAGAGACCACAGGCCGTGTCACGCGGCCCTCCCAGCTCGGATTATACCGTCTGGGCACCTAGTCTATCACCAGTAAACTGGCTACACCGCTAGGCTCGTGCGATATTATGACTTGCGTTTAAATCGGCATGTGAGGTGTACCCACAAGAACGACAACAAAACCGATCTCTCGATCGGTTTTTCTTTTCGGCGTGACCACAAACCGAACACGTCTGACTCGTTTTGTACGGGTCGATATCCGTTACGGTTATGCCGTACTTCGAGGCGCATTCCCTAATAAACTGTTTAAGTTGATAAAATGCCCAGGAGTGGATGGTGCGATCACTTCGTTTGGTCGACTTGCACGTTTTTCGTATGTCATCTAATTTCTCAAGTTTGATAATGGGGTTTTCAAACTGAAGGGAAAACAGCACAATATCACGGGCTAATTGACGGTTATAGTTCGTCATCCAACGTTTTTCTTTTTGACCTACGCGTTTAACGGCACGCAGTGCCTTCTTTTTGCTTAACGAACGGCGTAGGGAACGAAAATGACGTCGTTTAAACCCAACTTCTTTCCCGCTGAAAAACTGTCGTTTTCCACTGGTTGGTTCGGAAACAACAGCCAAATGACGAAGACCTACATCGACACCAATCGGTGTCTGTTGATCCCTGCTCATTCCATCAATTGGAGAGGCCATTTCAATCGGGATCGCTACATACCATTTCTTTCCCTTTCGGAATAGCTGCAAGGTCTTTCGGATGTCTTTATATTCTTTTGTTAAAAAAGGGAAATAGGTCCGTACGGTTTCATTCTCGATCACAGGAAGCTGGAGTTTACCAAGGCCTGAGGTGAAACCAAGATACCATCTGCCTTTTTTCTCGACGGTATTCCAGTTTTGATTGTTTATAGAGATTGGAAGAGAAGATTTAAACCGAGGCACTCGTTTAGCCAGCCCCTGCTTAACGTCTGACAGGGCTTTTTTAGCCCGTCGGATGCTTTCGTTTTTAATCGCACTTTTAAGTGGACCAGGCACGTCTTTAGAGGACAATTTGTTCCCTTTTTGAAGTTCCCCAACGGACCAGTTTATGGCTTTGGAGTATTCCTTTTGATCCTTTAAAAAGGCTATATGCTTTCGTCTTGTTAGCTTTTTTAACTGGACGGTATAGGTTACAGTAGACATGAATTTCACCTCCTGTTCCTATTTTATGCAGAAACCAACAAAAATAACAGGCAAAATTCCCGATTCATCTCGGCTTTAAAAAACCAAGCTTTCTCGGTTGTGAACGTAAATGACGGATCTCTTTCTCTCTCGCAATGGGAATGCCCTCTTGGGGAATCGCTGACAATGACAATATCAAATTCTTTTTCGATGAGTCTCTTGATCACGTCCTGTGCATGCGGATTCGGCTTGACATAACGGAATAACCCTGGCGTTTTTAAGTGGTCATACACTTTGCTTCCGCATTCGGGTTTGACAACAAGAGATGTATTCCATTCCGTCATATTATCTGTGGTCAACGTATCCTCGTAGATTTCGTTGTAAACAGCGATCCAATCCTTTCCGAATAGGGCAAGAACATCATCCATATCAAATTTCAAAGTAGCTTTATAGGTTGTCTGGTGCAAGGTGTTCATACGTTTTAAAAATTCCTGATCAGCACGTTTCATGATTTTTCTCCTTTCATCCTTTCACGCGAATGCAGAATCGCTGGTGACGATACACTCTTGCGTGAATGAAGGTTATTCAACGCTCATTAATTCAAAAACATGACGATCTCTTAACATACTCACAGAGCACCATGCATGTTTTTGTGTCCTCGTATTGAATGCCAGATACTTTCCTTCTTCTTTATGAATGTAGATCACATCATCTTTTTTATCCACGTTCGTATCTCTTACCATTTTGCCGACTAGACGATTAAATGTTCTCGGAATTACATTGTTTTTCATACATGAACCCTCCTGAAAAAAGTTTCGATTCCATTGATCCGAAAAAAGCAAGGATTATGTCGGTAGCGAGTACTTTCGTGATGAGCGAATGTTCTTTTTCTTATTATAAAAGGCTTCCTGAGAATGTGTGCCCTTTTATCCGTTTTATTGGAGAAGCTTTATGAAAAATGCCCACAAAAAAAGCCCCCCCATGTCAGGGGGAGCTTTCGTTTTTGCCCCCAGCAGGGGGCTTGTGATTAAGCGGGCTCAGATTCTGCGTCGTTTTCCATTTGGAATTCTTCAACAGCTCTCATCGCTTCCTCGGCAGCTACGTCACTCTCTTCAACCGAAACCGTTTCAGCTTCTTGGGTAACTTCCTGCTGAACGTCTTCTTGCGGAGCTGCTGTAACACCTTCTGGAGCCTCAAGATTGATGCGTGACACGTCAAATCCCATCGTAACGAGGTCTTTTAATTGCTGCTCCTCATCGCGGTAGAAATGCGTGTTGTCAATCAGACTCTTGTCAAACGTCTTTCCTTCAGATGCATCCCAATGTTTTTTCTGTTCTTCACTGAGTTCATCCAACAGAACACGTTCAAGGCCGTACGTTGTGTTCGCTTCGACTCCTGTTTTCGTGATTTCGAACGCGTTACGGTCAATCTTGTCTTCGTGTTTCTCAAACCCTAGAATCAACTGTTTTGCGAATTTTTCAGCAAGATCAATAATGACTGGCTGACCATCTTTCAGGTTAATAAAACCGAATTTTACGCGGTTTTTCGCTTCAAAACGGTTGGATTCCTTTCTAACGCGTTTATAATTCTCCTTGGCTTCTTCTGACTGGTCATCGAAGTTTTTGATTTTGGGGTCAAGGTGACTGACCGCTTCATCAATTAAGACTTTTGCAGCCTTGTCATACAGATCCTCTTTTTCCCCTTTCTCCTGGTGGCATGTGTGTGGTGGTATTTTGGTTGTGTGGTCACTGTGAGCTCTGTAAGGGAAAGCCGTGTTGCTGGCGTCCAATACGCGAACGACGATTGATTCTCCGTCATCCAGATACTTGGTTACGTTTGGTCCGCCTCCCTTACTTCCTTGTTCTAATTTTTTAAGCACTGATCCGAATCCTGATGATTTGTTCGTCATGATTATATTCCTCCTAAGTCTTTTGGTAAATGTGTTATACGTTATCATCTTATGTAGTTCTTTCCTCAATATGCCCTTAATCCCACATTTTGTTCTATACTGAATACAGTAGAACGGAAAAGGGTTTTTGTATTTTTGTTCTCTTTCTTCATATAGATGAAGGAAAGAGACTGAAAGGATGATGATAATGGAAGAACGTTCACCATGCGGTTCAGGAGGATGCATCACATGCCCGTTTTCTCTGAATGAGGAGGCAGAAATCGTGCAAAATTACGGATGCCTGCCCACAGGACATGACATCGTTCAGTTGAAGAAACGAACAGGGCATAACTGGTCATGCCACGGAGATGAGACAAAAGTGTGTGGCGGGCTCGCCTCCCACTTGAAAGACTACCACCCTGAATTGTCCATACACGAAGGGAAACTGATCTCGTATGACCTGTGGTACAAGGAAGGGGAAGAAGAAGCGATCCGAAAGGCGAAATAGAGAGAAGGTGGTCAGTGTAATTCAATCCTTTAGGCAGACAAACGGGAATCCTCGGGACTGAGAGGTTGGCTTGATCAATCCCGAAACCACAGTCCGAAAAATGAGCGAGGGGAAATGGAGGTTGGTGTTGATGGAAAAAGAGATCATGAACTTAGCCAGGGAATATTATATCGATAACGGTTATCACTATTCAGGAGCCTGTCCTTTTCACTTGATACAGAATAAATTAAACATCGATATTTACGAATTAAGAAACATCGTAAACCAATTGCAAAGTAAAGGTTTGGCAACTGAAATTTGTGTTGATGCCTTTTGGCTTGTTTTGTCAAAGAAGGAAAGAAAGAAATTAATCCTAGAACATACGGCATCAAAATTAATCAATAAATGGTGTCAGCATCCTCACCAGTTGCCAAGAATGATACAATCTTGGTCAGAAAAAGAGATTAAAACGGTATTTTCTTTAAAACCCTCATATTTAGATTGAAAGAACCATTAAAAGGAATGCAAGAGTCATTTACGATACAGACGTGGATAATATGCAATTCACAAAAACCTCGTGCCTTCAGGCAAGGGGTTTTTTTGTATAGATACACGAAGGAGAGGAGAATATAAGGATGGAGGTGTGTCTTGATGAAAGCAACAGGTGTGGTTCGAAGAATTGATGATTTAGGACGGGTCGTGATCCCGAAAGAAATCCGACGCTCCTATCGGATTAAAGAAGGAGATTCCCTTGAAATTTTCACGAATAAAGGGGAAGTGGTGCTGAAAAAATATGCGCCGATCGTCGAAATCGAAGCGTACGCGCAAGGGGTGACCGATTCCCTGTACGATGTGTTTCATAATACGGTTCTTGTAACGGATGAGCGTGACGTGGTGGCGGTTTCAGGAGATTCGAAGAAAGCGTGGACCTCAAAAAAAGCCGATGAACTCTTATCCTGGATCGAAAACTGGGACGAGGAATCGGTTGAACAATCAGGCGAAAACGCCCATTTGTCCATCCCGATTCATGACAGCGAAAAGCGAATCGGCAATCTTATTTTGCTTCCGTCCACTCATAAACTGAACGATGAAATGCTTCAGAATGCCCGCATGCAGGTGAAATTTCTCGAACGGTTATTTGCGGATTAATCGACTCATCAATACAAAAAGGGAACCGATAAACGGTCCCCTTTTCTTTGTTTGGGCTTAAAAAGCCAGGATATAAACGATGGTTTGAATCATGAGGGATTTCCTCTGATCAAGATTTTTTTAATGAAAGCAATCCTGCTGAGACTCTAAAAGCTAGTTTTCCATAGTATCAGGAAATGAACAAACCCTATGTCAACTACCCCCACCAAATCAGAGATTTGGAAGGGGCTTGTAACTGCTCAGTGGTACGGACGCTGACGCTCCCACCTTTTATCGTTCCAAATTCAAACGTAGCGTTACAATAGGGTGGCTGACAACACCCCTATCAGTTTAGACATGCTAAACCGATACTTCAGAAAGGTACTGTATTCCCTTAGCCCGAAGATTCATGGCTCCAATACGGTCGTCATTTGATCGGTATTCACAGGTTTTGCACTGGAAAAGGTGTCGCTTTTTATCTCGATTCCCTTTTTCGGTATGACCGCATTTTGGGCATTGCTGACTTGTGTATTTCGGATCCACCAGGATCATTTTAGCGTTCTGCTGTTTTGCTTTGTAGTCAATCATGGCACGAAGCTGCGCATATGCCCAGGATACGCTGACATAGCGATCTTTTTTACGTACGTTTTCCGTGGCGTTACGAACGCCGTCTAAATCCTCCAAAACGATTAAACTGCCTTCTCCAGCGTGAGCTACGAGTGCCTTTGATACACAGTGGTTCATATCTGTGATCCAACGGTTTTCTCGTGAGCCAATTCGTTTTAATCTTCGTCTAGAGGAAGGGGTTTGCCTCTTCTGGAGGTTTTGACGTAGTTTCTTGTAGTGACCGCGTTTATTTTTGATGGTTTTCCCGCTAAAGAACAGAGTTTTGTCCTTGGAGTCAAAGGTAACTGCTAGGAAATTTAAACCAAGGTCAACCCCCACCACATTACGAATGGCGGTTTCATCCACGTCTGGAATTTCTGTTGTCATGGGAATGTGCAGATAAAATTTGTTCTTTTTAAAGACGAGTTTAGCCGTTCCAAACGACCACGATCCGTCGAAAAAACGTTCCATCCCGTCGGTTTTGGCAGAAACTTTAATCCTTCCATAGAGGGTGTTCAAAGAGAACAATCCTTTTACAAGCGAGTAGTCCCGATTCCAAACGAGATCGTATTCAGGCTTTTTAAAAACGGCCTTCGTGTCTTTAATCCCATTCGATTGCATCGATTTATACTTTGATATGACGGTTTTCATCACGCTTTGTGCCATTTGAGATTTTAATCCGTAGTCTTTTCTTAGAGGAAGATAGGTTTTCTCATGCAGCTTAGCCTGAACGAGTTCGCCTGTTTGATAAACCACCCCAGACGTATAATTTAATCCTTTTTTGATGGCACGTACGGTTGAGATTAGCTTTCCTTTCTCTTCATCTGTTGGATTGATTTTAATTTTGGAGGTTAATGTCAACTCACTCATCATCTGGCCTCCTTTTTCACTATTGGATACTTTTAGTATATGCTAGTGAAAAAGAGGGTATACATTTATTTAACTAATTTCTTGAAGAGATTAAAAAAGCGAATTCCTCCCCAACTAAATGCTTCGCATTTTAAAGGGGTCTCCTTCGCTAACGTCGATGAAAAGAAAAACGCGCTCCATAAGGAGTGCGTTTTAAGACGTTATTTCAGTGCAACCGTCCCACTTTCGAAATGGAGGGTGTAGCCTGAGTCTTTGTATTCGATACCCTTTAGGGCTTCCCCTTTCTGGAGAAGTTCCTGAATCCCTGTGATGATTTCCTGCGGCTTAACCGTTCGGTTATAGTGGTAGAGATCGTAATAAAGTCCATTTTCTGTTTCTTCCTGATACACTTTCAGAAGTTCAACCAAGGCGTCCGTTTCAACGAAGTCCCAATCCAGTCCCTCTACTTCATAGAGGCCGTGAGCATGTTTGTCGTAACGTAAACACCCGTGTTCCCCCTGATACGTGAAATAGAGTTCCCATTCTCCGTCATAGCAGTTGTCATCCCGATCGGTCCATTCGATCTCTTCAAAATGGATGTCTGAGTCGGTTTCTCCGTACGCTTTACATACGTTTGTCCAAATTGCCTGAATCTTTTCTTTTGTTCGGTACGTCATATCAACCATCTCCTGTCCTTGATTTCTTTGATTATACCGCGGAAAGGTTGCGATGGTTACAAAAGAGGGAATTTGTTGAAAAAACCAGAAGAAGCTTACGCTCTTCTGGTCACCTGTCAGTGTTGGTAGGAATCCCGAAACGTCATCCCCACGGTGCAGTCTTTTAATTCCGCCAGTTGAAGGATATGATGGAATCTTGCTTCTGTTTCGTTTTTTAGTCTTGGCAGGGCTTCTTGATCGACAATCTCGTTCCACGTCACTTCATAGTGAAAATATTCTCCCACGTTGCGTTTGACGGGCACAAACATCATGTCCATCCCGACCATCGGTGCACAGGATAGTGTAAACACGTGAAGGAGGAGGGATTGAAGCAGTTTTTCCTCTCGTTTCGACAAGGCTTCTTCTCCGCTGATGCGCATCACGCCAACCGTTTTCTTCATCGCCATGCCCCCTCGGTGTACGTATTGGCTGCATCCCACATTAAGTATTGCGTGACGCCCTGTTCTTTTGCAGCTTGAATCTGTGCTTTGATTTGTTGTGGTCCGTAATGGATGGAACCAGGAACCCATGTAGCCGTGAAATCCTGATACCACGGCCTGATCACGGCGGTTTCATATCCGTTATTCTCCATCCCTGCTTGTTTTTCTAACGCATCTTTCATAGCCTGCTGAATGACGTTATACGGCTGACTGTCAGGGTATTGAATCCCATAAGACCCAACGCCGTAATGACTCGGATACGTCATTGGGGAAATGACATCCACGACGTTTGAAATTTTTTCCCACGTCTGTCCAATGCCCATATCATCCTCGACGCTCGTCACAAGCCCAAACACATCAGCGGACAGCAGAACCCCGTATGGAGCAAGCTCTTCTTTCGCCTCCATCAGGAAGTTTTTAATGGCATCGTCTCTTTTAACCTCATTCGGATTATCGAAACGGATTGCATTTCGCTGGGTTTCGCTGAGGGCAGGGAAGCGGACATAATCAAATTGAATTTCATCGAACCCGAGTTTGGCCGCTTCTTTCGCGATTTCGATCGGATAACGCCAATAGTCTTCTTTATACGGATCGACCCACGCCACCCCGCTTTTGTCTTTCCATACGCCGCCATCTGAAGCGCGCTTCATCGCCCAGTCAGGGTTTTTAAGTGCAATGTAAGGGTCTTTGAAGGTCACAATACGGGCGATGGTGTAAATGTTTCGTTCCTTCAATTCGTTCATTTTGCTTTTTATGTCCCGAATAAAGGTTCGTTCGTCAGATCCGTATTCATTCACAAGTTCTACGTCCGAATCATAGGTGAGAAATCCGTCATCCTCTTTTACGTCAATAACAAGCGCGTTCAGTTCCGTTTCATCGAGAAGTTCTAAAACCTGTTGGAAACGGCTCTCCAGTTCAACCGAATGTCCCGATAAGTAGAGTCCTTTCACATCAACAGGTTCAACCGTTCTCGCGACAAATTCATCACGGGAAACTTCTTTCCACGTGTCCACCTTGAACGTTCCCTCTTCCGTCACAAGGCGAGCTTCGAACCGATACGGGTTTTGTTTATCACGAAACCTCACTAGATAGCGCCCTTCCTCATCCGTTGGGATGATCTCATAATCTTCTACGACCCGACCCTTCCATAGGAGTTGTCCGTCCTCAAGTCCGCCCCACTCGTGGAAGAAAGATGAGGTAATGCGAGTGTAGGCCTCCTCGGGTTGGTTGTTTTGTAATCCTTCCAGGAAAACGTGCAACACTTCTTCCTCACCAAGATCCGTTTCGCTGGTTTTTTCTGACAGATAAATGTCTCCAACCTCTTCCCACAGATCTTTTTCGATTTCTTCCTGAGTGACCTCTTTCGGTTTTTCCTCTGTTTCCTTCTTTTCTTCACACCCTGTGAGTATTAAACCTGTGGCGAGCACGGAGAAGAACCATTGTATTCCTTTCATACGTGTACCTCTTTTCTTGTTTTCCTCATTGTAGAAGGGAAAAGGGGGAGGGACTACCCGTAAAGAGAATATTGGAACTTTTTTCCGAATGCTTTTTCCCCTCATGGTACGATATTAAAAAGCAAGAAGAGAGGGGCTTGATCACATGCGAGGCCGATTAGAACAAAAGCTAGATGAGGTCGGAATGTTCATTCCGACGGAGGAAAAAGCCTTACGGGACGAATTTGAAAAACTGGCTATAAAAATCAGGGAACACAACCGAAACAATCCGAGGGCTACGATCCCGATTGGGAATATCAGGAGAAAAACGTATTCTGCCTTTGATCCCAATCAGTACGATGTCGTAAGTTACGATCTCGTGGATGAGGAAGGGGATGTATGGGACTCAAGAACGGAGTATATAAAAGAAAAGTTGAAAGAAGTTTCCTACACAGTGAAAGGAAGGGATAGGGGAGATGGCTTTGATATTCTCGATCAACATGGGGACTTGTACATGACCGACTTCTCTACAAGAGAGGAAGCGGAAAAGGCCGTACCCACTCTGTTAGAAGAAGCGGAAAAGGAACTGGAAACAGAAGCGCAATTCCTCAATAAGCGCTATCACGAAATCGCGAACACCAATTGCTTCCAGTACCATGGATATGTGAACCGAGCGTTAGCTCATCGCCTTGGCCTTGGTGTTCTCCTGACAAGGGAGGACGAAGAGTACCTGTTCTTCCGAGGTGGTGGTATGGACCTTACGTCAAAACTCATCGCGTATCAGGCCATCGAATTTGGTTTCGTGGAAGAAAGGGCTGCGGATCGTCTTTCGAGTCCGATTGATCGGGATTATGTGATCAGCACAATGGGCGGGAGCATCATTTATGAAGAGGTGATGAAGACCCTTGGCATTACGATCAACACTCAGCAAGAAACAGCTTAACAAAAAAAGGGTGGTCCTATGACCACTCTTTTACGTATGCAACAGCTCTAATTTAAAGTCCTGATTCGGATTCAGATTCAGGATCAGCATGCCTTTTTTCTTCGCTTCTGTGACCGTGTTGTAGGTGCCGCCCCGATCGCTTCCGTTGTAACAGGATACCAGCATGTCGGATTCGTCGAGCATATGCACATTTCGCATCATCATTTTCCGATTATCATGCTTTCCGATGGATTCAGGGGCCATGCCTTTTGGTTGATAGGCAGGTAGCGTATCTACATACACCAGCGTATCGGCCGCTTCTTTCATCCATTCATAGCGTTTGATGGTCGCCTCCAGGTCATCAATCAGTTTCTGACTCCACTTTTCCCGTTTGGCTCGCTCTAACGTTGTTTCCCAGGAACTCGAAAATTCCTCGTAAGGAATGCTTAGATGATTTTGGATATGAGGGTGTTTTTCTTTTAGTTTATGCACCGCCATAAAGGCGATGGTGTCTAATCCTTGAGCGCCTCCAGAACGAAAGTCTGCAATTCCTTTTTCTTCTGTTAGTTTGAAGCACACGTTATACACCCGTTTATACAAAAATCGGGCCCGTTCATTATCGATGGAGTGTTCACCAAACAACTCTTTTGGCCTGTGCCCAGTAAAACATACCCGTTTCATGTTTTCACCTCTCTTTCGTGTATTCGGAGTCACGCTGCCCTTCTGTGTTCATCCGCTCTCTTTGCCTGATCGTGATGCCATCTAGTATTCTTCTGAGCGTGTAGGCGGATCTTCGTGTCCCTTCTGCTGAAAAAGAGATCAGATAAATGGTATACACATCTTCAATAACCATCATGGTCTCGTCATCAATACGGCTCGTATCGATGGAGGAACAGTGATGATCTGGATATTTTTTCACAAACGTGTGGATCGCGTCTTCTAATTCTTCTCGCCTTCCTTTCTCCATTACACGTTCATCCTTTCTTGTTTTTATCATTATAGTACAAGTGGGACGGATGAGGAGAATCCATTCGGTATTCGTATAATAAAACGCATGTAACATATGTTTACCATAAGGGAGCGTGAGAAGAGTGAAAACGATAGAATCCGATTTTGTGGTAAAAGGGAGAAAACACGGCAACGACTACTATATCATGAGGAACGAAGACGAAACCTATAATGTGTATCAGGTGTATTGTGAAACGAATATGGACTGTGATGCAGGTGTGATCAAAAAGATATTGCCCTCTTTGAAACACGTAGATGACGAAGAAATTCGCGTGCGCATCAAAGGGGAAAAATACCCCGCGTTCCTGATGCTGTATCGGCAAAGCGGAATAGGGATGAATGGATTCCGAATGACTCTGGATCGAGAGTGGATTCTTGTCAACGAGGACTATCCACACACGGTTAATCACGAAGAATAAATATGACTAAACGGGCTCTTTTTGAACTACCCCCACCTAAACGCTTCGCGTTTTGAGGAGAGGGATTCTTAGGCAAAAGCACCCCCTGGTGCTTAGTTACTAAGCTACCCCCGTCGTCCTGACGGTTGATTCCGTAAGAAGGCGCAGGCCTTCTTTTTGTACGTTCTTGCTGGCATTGATATCCCGATCATGGGTCGCTCCGCAATGCTTACATGTCCACTCCCGTACGTGTAGTTCTTTCATTTCAGGGTTTTGGACGCCACAGGAAGAGCAAAGCTGGCTTGACGGGAAATGTGCTGGCACTGGAACAAAGGCACGTCCGTGCCACTCTGCTTTGTATTTTAATTTAGCCACGAATGAACTCCAGCTTGCATCACTAATGCTTTTGGCTAGTTTCTTGTTTTGAGTCATATTTTGGACTTTTAAGCTCTCGACAGCGATCCCTTGGTTTTCGAGGATCAGACGAGTGCTTAGCTTGTTTTCAAAATCGAGTCTTCTGTTCGTTATTTTCTCATGCAGGCGAGCGATGGCTCGCTTGTTTTTAAGATAGTTTCTGCTTCCTTTTTCTTTTCGTGCCAGGGCACGCTGGAGAAACGCTAAACGCTTCTCATGTTGGCGTAAAAACCTTGGATTCCCCACTTTCTCTCCATTCGACAGAATGGCAAAATGGTTTAACCCTAAATCTAATCCGATCATGTCGTTTGAAACAGGGCGAGTCAGAGGGGATTGATTTAGTTCGCAGCAGATCGACACATAGTATTTCCCTGTTGCACTTCGTCTGACCGTTGCGTTTAAAATACGCCCTTCGATCTCGCGGGACTTTGAAAAACGCATCCACCCTGCCTTCGGCAGATGAATACGATTGTGTTCGATTTTGATGTTGTTGTTTACCATTTTGGTGGTGTAACTGGCAGCAGGATTCTTTTTTGATTTAAAAACAGGATGCGTTTTCAAGTCTTTCTCTTCTGGTGTGTAGCCGTACTTGCGCTGCTTTCTAAGGGCAGACTTACGCATTTCAGATTTCTTCCTATCCTTAAATCGTTCAAACCCTTCGAATTGGTCTTCAAGCGTCGCCTGAAGGGCGATCGAATCCACCTCTTTAAGCCATGAATACTGTTTCTTTAAGAGGGGAAGGGTTTTAATTGTGTCTGTTTTCGATCGAAACTTCCCCGCGGTTTTACGGTTCTCGATTTGGAGGTCTAACACATGATTATACACAAAGCGAACACAACCGAACGTTTTGTGGAACAACGCCTGTTGGGTTTGATTTGGGTATAGACGGAATTTATACGCTTTATGGTTTAGCGATGGTTTCATGTCATGACCTCCTTATTCTTATTATAGGAAGAAAACATCAAAATATACCAAACCCCAGCCATTCATCTCCCCTTTACATCCTCTGGATTTTGAAGAGGGAGTCTTCTGGCCAGAAATGATAAAAGGGGTCCGATTTCTCTTTTTGTTGAAATACGATAGGATAAAAGAAAATAAATTCAGCGTGAGGAGACGTGTCATGAACAGATTCCAACCATTCGAAACAAAACATCATCGTGAAGGCAAAAGAAGAGGTCTGATCATAGGGAAGATCGAAAGCACGAAAGCCAATATTGTAACGTTGCTAGCCGTCAGAACAACCAAAAGCGAATCCGTCATCCAATCAGAACTCGAACAGGAACTGGAAACGATCAACGAGAACAACTACAACCTGGCATTCAGAGCGCTTGTTGAGAAAGACATGAGCACCATTGTTGAAGCGAAAGACATTCTCCGAAACTTTCTGAATGAAGAGCTTTGGCAGCTGGGAGAACAGGAAGCACAAAGGGATATCGACCAGGGGAATACAGAAACATTCCATTCAACGGAATCTTTGTTCCGTGATCTCCACGATGAATAGTATGCTGTCAATACCTCTCCTTTGAAAAAACAGCACTTCTATTTTCATCGGGACTCTGTTTTCTTGTTATACTGGGGAAAACGAACAGATAGGATGATGAGGATGGAACTGATCAAAGGAAATGTAAAGGTAAGTTTTGTGAATATCGGGGAAGGCATCAGCGGAGATTATGACCCGAAAAATCCGAATGACGTGAATCTGCTTCGGTTTGATGTGGAAGTACTCCAAGACGGAGACTGGGAACCAGTTTCGGATGCGAGCTATTGTACAGCAGGCGTGACAGCCGATGCAACAGAAGAACAAATTCAGGAAAAACTTCAGGAGTTGATGGATGCTTATTATGAACCGCTTCATTCGTATCCTGAAACATCGGTCAAAAAAATCGGAGAAAAAATGAGCTACCTTACGATCTAACAGCCCCTTTAGGGCTGTTTTTTCTTCTTTTGATTCTCCGATACGGAGGGTGTGGTCCAGCATTCAGCGCGTTATAATAAAAGAAAATTGAAAGAGAGGATGAAAAACAGTGTGTTTTTATGAAAAAATCAAGTCACTACGAATCGAAAAAGGATGGACTCAAGAGGAACTCGCTAGGAGAATACATGTTTCGCCGAAGACGTTAAGCAGTTACGAAAGAGGATACAGGGCGTTAGATGATCATACCATCTCGTTATTAGCAGATCTTTTTGACCTCGAGATGCAGCCAAAAGACAAAAAAGGAAGCTCACACGCAACCGTTTGGTTCAGTGATATCGTCAAAAATCCTGAACTACGCTTGGATGGTAAATATTATATCAACAAGCAACCTGTTACGCTACGAACGGAGATCCCGCAAGGGTTAAACCGATTGCTGGAGCAGGAAGCGGACGATGCAGGGAAAACGGTAAGCGAAATCCTTCAATCCATTCTGGAATCTCATTATGACACAAATGAAGACAAGGCGTTTCAATGACATTAACCATAAAAGAAACGCACACCCTATCCATTCTTCGCGAAAACTTCTTGCCTTCTCTAAGACGAGAATTGAAGATCGGGAAAAGATACCGTGCGGTAACGGCACAGTACGGATTTAACATGTGCAGACACGTTTCGGTTTTTGGGGTTCACCTGTTAAGAGAATGGCTTCCAGACTATAAGTGGGAAGCATGGGAGGCGACATGGACCTGTCGGCTATCGCATCTGGATGAAACACGGAAAGCGAAATTTGATCATTCCTGGATCTACGGAGAAAAAGACGGGAAAGGGCTTTTTATAGACCTTACGTTCAGTGATGCAGAAATGGATTCTCCGATCCGAAATGAAGATGTTTTGCGAGATTTTCAACCCGTTCAACAAGTGGAAGCCAACACATTTCCTCATGGCGTAGCGGATTTCTATGAGGTGCGTGTTTTGGAGAAAAGACAGTTAGATCCAGAAGCCCTCATGGATACGAAAGAAATATACACAGGCAAAAAAGGTCGGAGACTTTTCGACGATATTCTACGTAACGCTAACCTGTCTACGGAATAAACACAGCCCCCGTGGCTGTTTTTTTATTGCGTTCAAGCCCTTTCTTTAGAGGAATCTCTTTCCCGTAGGAGTACCTTTAAGAGAAGGGGGGATGATGTTATGCGTTTAAAAATCCATGTCCTGATTGGCATTTTGGTGCTTCACATGGGGGTTGTGTATGGTTGTGCATTTGTAGGACATCTTCTGTTTGAGACGTATCTGTTTGAAGGAGGGCTCTCAGACACTCGGTATGCGGTGATCGGCGGGTTATCTGCCCTTCCATTTCTTTATTACGTTTTATCCAAAGAGCCGAACATCGGCGGGGCGATACTTGGGACGCTTTTGTATGCGGGTGTGATGATTCCATGTTTAATCGCCCTTGTTCATAAGTTTCCAGAACCTGCTGAAAACCTTTACCAGGCCCTGTTTATCATGGTTCCTTTATTTAGCGTTCTCATGACAACCGTTACCCATCACGGGTCCAAAAAAACGAGTTAATCTCGTTTTTTTTGATGGAACAGAGGAAAGAGTCGTTTCTTGGAAAGAGCATAGGAAAAATGAAACAGCAAAAACAACTGCATGGCACCGCTTACGTGCTGATAGATGAAAAATCCAATGACGGCGATGAGGAAAAAAAGCAGGATCCTTTTCTTGGATACAATGGACACGAATGATAGGATACCAAGCACAAGAGGCATGTAGTCTGGCATGTGAACGACCGTGACCTCATTCAAAGACGCCAGTATCATGATAAATAGAACCGTAGGAGCAACAAGAGCCCCGATCAGAATGTAAGGGCGTCCTTTTTCTTCCTGAACGACACGCTCTGAATCTTCCCGAACCTTTTGCAATAGGGCGGGTTCGGCCTTTTCCTGAAGTTCGAATGCCTGAAGCAACCGAATCTTTATAGGCAGTGAGCTTTCTATATGGAGGGACTCTTTTAAACGATCCACTCTCTCCATGATTCGTTTGCGCTTGATTCGTTCTTTCCTTGAGACAATGGAAAGGAGTTGTTTGGCCCCGAGATACAATCCATACACCACCAAAATCCCTCCAACTATTCCTGTTAAAGGGGCAAGAAACGATAATAAACCTGTAATTGGATTCACAGCAATCCCTCCCTTAACGATTGTTCATCCTGAACTTGTTGTTTC
Source organism: Pontibacillus sp. ALD_SL1 (assembly GCF_017355605.1). NCBI lineage: Bacteria > Bacillati > Bacillota > Bacilli > Caryophanales > Bacillaceae > Pontibacillus > Pontibacillus sp. ALD_SL1. The sequence goes on along the minus strand of NZ_CP062975.1, from coordinate 100,997 downwards.
CTACAAAAAAAGGAGGAAGAGACATGTCACAAACGGTTTGGCTGTTATCGAATACAAACCTTTTTTCTGTTTTATCCCTGAAAGCTTTTCAACCCCTGACCCCCATCCTCCCGCTTAGTCTTCGGTATGAGAATGAACATATGTCTGAAGGGATGTTTTTCGTTCAGCAAATCCAGGAGTATTTTATGGATCAGTACATGATGCGTGGGATGGCTGTTGCTCCTTATGATTTTTCATTCAATGAAAGAATGGTCGGGCGCATGAATGAGCGGTTTACAGAAAGCCCTCCCCGACTCCTGTTCATGGAATGCCGAACACTGCGTGAAGGGGAATGGTCGCTCATTCGGTTGTTTCATTCCTGGGGCATTCCGATGCTCCTCTATGTTCCTGCTGAAATGTATACAGAACAGTTACCCGTTGAACTGATGAAGTTAGGAGTAAAGGAGATCGTTACAGCAATGGATCTTCATGCGTTTTCCGAACTGGCTAAACGGCACATTTCACCCGACACTTAAAGGCCATTCCTTTAAGTGTTTTCGTTTTTTGGAAAGATTCCAGAAACGTTTGTTGTATGTATAGGAGAGGCGAAAGAAAAGGAGGGGACTTTATGTTTTGCGACAAAGACTCTATGTTAGAAATGTTTGAGTTAAGTTCCTCAAAAAAACAATGGGCTCGCGTATTGATTTCAAGCGAATTATTCGGAGACCCAGGACGCATCACAACCTCCCAGGTAAGAGACATGAATAAATGGTGGCTTCATGCCGTTCGGGACCTTTTATCGGAGGAGGATGCTGCTTATGTGGTCAATCAGGGGAATATTTTTGCGCTGATTCACACGAAAAACATCGAAGCGTTTAAACGTCACCTGGCTTACGTTCTTATCAAAAATAAAGATGACTCATGCGGCGTGAAAAGCTCTTTAGAGGACTTGAGCTTCGATGAAACGGCCTTTTTATTACAGATTAGTTAGGAGGGCAAGTATGAATATATTGATTACGAGCGGCAGTACGAGAGAAATGATCGATCCTTCGCATTACATGAGCGGCCTTTTTGGAGGATCGATAGGCGCATTACTTGGAGAAGAATGTAGCATGAAATCGGAAGTGGAACAAATCTTTTTTGTTCACAGCAGAGACGCGCGCTACCCTTTTGAAAGCACCTCTATGGACGACTCCCCCTTTTCGATGGACCACTGGAAGGAAAAGGTGACCCTCTATCCTGCTGACACCATCGAAGACCTCGAGCATCAAATTACCTCCATTTTAGAAAACCATGTGGTCGATGTCGTTGTTCACCTCATGTCGATACACAATTACGGGAAATCAAACCTTCATTTTATCGATAATGCCCAGGATGCAGAGGATTTCATCCATTACATTTCTGGAATCTATGGCATTGATATCAATATTCTCCCTGCACACCGTCCAATCTACAAGGAAATGGAAAGTGGATTCAACCATTTATTTATTGAACAGACGCCAACCCCTAAACTTATGGATCTCTTCCGAGAACACCCTTCATCTCCTATGATTATCAGTTCAAAAATGAATGTTTCAAAAAATCCTCAAGATGTGTTGAAAAAAGCGAAGCGGTCCCTGGCTAAAAACAACACAGATTTTGTCATAGCTCTTGACCATTACGCGTATCAGGAAAACTATAATGAAATCGTTCATCTCGTCCATCCAGGAGATGAGATCGAGACGTTTGATCGGTATGAAAAAGCTTCAAAGCGCGTTGTTTCGTTGATAAAAGAACGTTTTTCCGACAGAAGAAAAGAAACTGACGTATAATGCCAAAAAAAGGAGGTGCGGTGTATGGAACTGTGGGGTTTTGTCCAAGAAAACACGCTTGTTTCGGTCATTCTTGCTGTTATTTTTATTATCTTTGTGGTGGGGATTCTGAAAAGCATGTTAAAACTGGCGTTTATCGCCGTTATTATTGGTTCTGTTTTAGTTCTGGTCTTTGATTTTTCACCATCGGATGTTCGGCAAATGGGCGAACAGGGCGTTACACAAGCAAAGGCGTGGGTAGAAGAACACATTATGCCTGTGGCAGAAGAAGAACTGAAGGGAGCAGACGTCCAACATGACGGAGAACAATACACCATCAAGACCAAAAGCCTTAAACTCGTCTGGAACAAAGGGGAAGACGTAGCTGAGGTTACGTATAAAGGGGAAACCCACACCATTGATGTATCAGGCATGAAAACGATGTTACAAGAAACGGTCGAGCAAGCGAAGTAATTCGCTTGCTTTTTTCTGTTCCCTCTAAGAGGGCTTTTCTTCTTTTTTTGAAAAAGCAAAAAAGAAGAGGAGGAAGAGTGCGATGAAAACCGTTTTGTTATGTGGGTACTACGGATTTGGTAATGCAGGCGACGATGCCATTCTCCTTAGTCTGATCCAACAATTGCAAGAAGAGGGGTATACCCCTATTGTCCTGAGCGCAAAGCCCGCCATAAGTAAACAACTGTACGGGGTAGATTGTTATCATCGGTTCTCGCCACTCGCCGTTCATCAGGCTTTTAAGCGCTGCGACCGCCTGATTATGGGGGGCGGGACCCTGCTCCAGAGTGTGACAAGTTCCCGAAGTTTGCTCTATTATCTGTCCATTATGAGGCTCTCTTTCTTATACAGAAAACCTGTTTCGTTTATCGCCCAAGGAGGGGGGCCCTTTATGAATCATCGTTATGACCGCATGATCCGAGATACGCTGAACCGATGTGAGGAAATCTCTGTTCGGGACGAAACATCGCTCAAGCTTTACCGTTCCCTTGGCGTGACGCGACCCATCAGGTTAACGGAAGACCCCGTTCTTCATCTGAAGCTGACAGAACCACATCCTTACCCAAAACTACATTTTGATCATCCTCGTCCTCTGATTGGTATATCCGTTCGTTCGTGGGTGAATGATGCGATGTTGATAAAAGAAATGAAAGAAGCGTGCCTCCATTGGATTGACAGAGGGTTTAATATCGTGTTTATTCCCTTTCATCATCCACATGACGTACATATATCGAATGGGATTGCTTCAGAGCTTCCTGCTGGTTGCGTGCATGTCATTGAGGGAGAGCTTCCTGTTTTGTCGATTTTGACGCTGGTGGGAGATGTGGATGTATTGGTGGGGATGAGGCTTCACTCGTTAATTTTTGCTGCCAACCAATCGACCCCGTATGTCGGGGTATCCTATGACCCTAAAATTGATGCCTTTCTCGAGAGACATAACGAACATGCGGCCTGTTCTGCTGCCCACCCACAAGCCGAGAAATTAATACAGGCTGTGGAGAGGAAGGTGACGCATGGTTAAATTGTTGGGAATGAAGTTTACGAAAAAAACAACAGAGGAATGCGCATCGATGATTTGTGAATGGATGGAGGAAAACCAAAAAACAAAGCACATTATCACAGCTAATCCTGAAATGGTGATGAGGGCGAGAAGAGAGGCGGAGTTTAAGTCGATTGTCGCTGAAGCAGACCTTGTCACTCCTGACGGGATAGGGGTTGTCATTGCTTCCAGAATCAGAAAGGAACCACTCCGCGAACGAGTGGCGGGCATTGACCTTATTGAAACCCTTTTAACACTTCGGGAAACGAGAAAAATGGAAACACGCGTCTATTTACTTGGAGCAAAAGAACCTGTCACGGAAAAAGCGGCGGCAGCTCTTAAAGAACGCTACTCATATGTCAGGTTAGTTGGCAGCCACCATGGATTTTTTGGTGCTAACGAGGAACGAGGGATTGTGGAGGATATTGCAACCGCTTCGCCTCATTTACTTCTTGTGGCACTTGGTTCCCCGAAGCAGGAAGCGTTTATTTCTGCATACAAAAAAGAATGGCAACCGCTTGTGGCGATTGGGTGCGGCGGTACCCTTGATGTGCTTGCTGGAGAAGTGAAGCGGGCCCCTTTATGGGTACAGCGTATGGGGTGCGAGTGGTTATTTCGGTTAGGACAAAACCCATCGAGGTGGAGAAGGCAGCTTGATCTGTTTCGGTTCCTGTTCCTGGTTGTTACAAGGAGGCATTCATCATGATGACGACCTATATTCTCAGTCTTCTTTTAAGTTTTCTCTTAACGGTTTTATTTACGCCAATCGTTAAAACCATGGCCCTTCGATTTAATGTGATCGACCAGCCGAACGAGCGGAAAGTACACGGTTCACCTATTCCTCTAATGGGGGGAGTGGCCATTTACATGTCTTTTGTTCTGTCTTACGGGATTGTGGTATGGTTTACGGACATTGTGGCGACAAACGTAGGGTATGCCGTGATTATGGGAGGGGGCCTTCTTGTGTTTATCGGCATCATCGATGATCGGTTCGGCTTGAAACCGCGAACCAAGTTGATTGTTCAGGCCGCGGCTTCTCTCGTTGCAATGTATTTCGGGCTTCGGATTCAGCATCTATCCATTCCATTCCTATGGGAAGAACCGATTTATTTAGGATGGATCGGGGTGCCGATTACGTTATTTTGGATCATAGGCCTCACGAATGCTGTTAATCTGATTGATGGGCTGGACGGGTTATCGTCTGGTGTGTGTGGTATAGCGGGGGTTGCGTTATTTTTCTTTTCCCTGTCTGTTGGAAACAGCCTTGTTGCTTCTATGATGCTGCTGTTTATAGGAGCGATTTTCGGGTTCCTCGTTTTTAATTTTCACCCAGCCAGTATTTTTATGGGGGATTCGGGTTCCTTGTTTCTTGGTTATGCGCTTGCTGTTATCACTTTGCTCGAATTGAAACAAGCGACGCTCCTGGCATTTGTTATTCCGATTTTTATGTTGTCTGTTCCTGTTACAGATACACTTTATGCGATTGTGCGCCGAAAAATAAACAAGCAGCCGCTTGCTTCTCCTGATAAGAACCACCTGCACCACCGCTTGCTGGAAAAGGGACATTCTCATCGGCGAACGGTTCTCATCATTTATGCCATTAGCGCTTTGTTTGCTTCTTTATCCGTCCTGATTCTTCATGTTTCCTTCTTGACGGGGCTCCTTCTTGTAGGGTTTTATCTGTTGTTTTTTGAAATCTTCGCTGAAGTCAATGGCATGCTAGATGAACGGCACCGACCGCTTTCTGCGCTGATGAACCGACTTTTTAAATGGAGAAAGGGGGATCAATGATGAAACAACGCTGGATTCGCCTGTTGATTGTCGTTTTGGTCCTTTCATTTTTCGGTAGCCTGCCTGCTGTTGTAATCAAAGAGAGGGCTTTGAAGGAATCAGATACGGTTGGGTTTTCCATAGATGCACGAAGCGCCTGGAAGGAAAATGCATCCTTTCTTTTAAAAGAAGCCAAAGAAAGAGGTGTCACGTATGTCGGCATCCCTCCTAATACCCTCCGTTTGATGAAGGACACGGGGGAGGTGGAGGTGACAGAAGCGGGAGGAGCATTTCGGATTACCCCGACGCTCCCTGCTGAAAAAGATGAACTGGATCGTATTATTCGAATTCGTTTTGGAGATCAATCCCGTGAAGTGGGGGATAGCTTGGAAATATCAGTACCGTGGCCAGAAGCAAAAGATGAACCGCTCCATTATACAGATCATCAAATTGAAGCCTTCAAACAGTATAACCTTCCTCTTATGATAAGAATTCACGAGGCATGGCCTCACGAAAAGGAAGCTTTAGAGATGCTTGGAGAGGCAAAGGAAAAAGGGCTTCCTGTTGCTTTCCTTTCGTTTGACGGGGACGTGCCAGGGGTTCCTTCCCTTGTTTTTTTAGAAAAAGCAGGCCTGCCTGTTTCCTTGCGGGAGGACATGTTTGGGACCGATCCCCAACGAGGGGTTAAAACGTACGGCTTAGAAAACCCCGCAATGGTTACAAGAGCCTATCATATTGCGAACAGGATTCTAGGTAAATACTGGGACTCTCCTGATATTTTGGCAGGGCGCATCGCTTTAGCCACCTCAGACCGAACGCTCCGTCTGGTGACGCTTGAAGTGCCCAAAAACACAACGCCAACAAGCGAAGAATACTGGGGGGCTCTCACGTTATTTCAGGAGGCTGTGAAAAAAGAAGGGTTTGAGATAGGAGAACCTGAACCGCTCCGTTCATCACATTCCCTTTGGCGATCCCTGAGTATTGGGAGCGCCTATGTGTTCGCTCTTTCGATCCTGGGGATAATCGGATTTTTTATTCGCCCTGTTCTGTCCCCTGTGTTTTTGGGAGCTGGAGCTTTGTTTTTGTTTATGGTTCACAGCACGGGATGGTCATTAGGTGAGGCCTTATTCCCTCTTTTGTTCGCTGTTCTCATTCCTGTGATGGTAGTTCATGTGGTTTATGAGCGAGCCTCTCGCCAACATCCATTCCTTTTGTTTCTTTCTGTGAGCCTGTTCACGATTCTCTCTGCCACGGTGTTGTACAGCATGCACAGTGATATGGTTTATGCCCTTTATTTGAAGCAGTTCCGAGGTGTGCTGGCCATGCATGCCATCCCTGTACTGGCTTCTTTTATGTATGTGGCATGGCGACAAAGAGAAGGATTAAAAACCCTGACGTGGGCTTCGTTTAAGTGGTACCACGGTTTCCTTGTTCTTCTTGTTATGACAGCGGGAGCTTATTACTTAATGCGGACAGGTAATAACGGCTTTGTTTTAGATATTGAACGAGACATCAGAGCGTACTTGGAAGAAACCCTTCCTGCACGTCCACGGACAAAAGAGTTCCTGATTGGCCACCCTTTGTTGATCCTGGTTTTGTGCTTCTGGCGACAATCACGGTTGATGAAATGGCTCCTCCCGATTGCGATTATTGGCCAGGTTTCGATGGTCAATACCATGACCCATTTTCATACGCCGTATGAAATCTCCCTCCTTCGTTCCTTACTTGGGCTTGCGTTTGGGGTTCTTTTAGGAATAATGGCATGGGTTGTGGTGAAAGGATTTTTGGTTCTCGTTCGTTCGAAAAAGGAAAAGGATTCCAAAACATGCTCATAAAAAAAGGGGAGTAAACCTTGCTTCCCTTCTTGTTTTTTCTACAATAAAGGTGTTTTCTGCTCCATGTATGAGGGAGAGGGAATGTGAGGAGGGGTAATAATGACACGAGAAGAACTGCTTGGAAAACTTGATTCCGCTTTTGTTCAGGCACAGCAAGATCTGTCCCTCCATCGGGATGCGGATGAAGTGAAAAAATGTGTATCCCTGTTGCAACAGCATGTATCAGAAATACTAAAACGCCACGGACAAATGTAGTCCGTGGCTATTCTTGTTTAACGGTATACGACATTGTGTGTTCCCTGAGTGATTCGAACATTTCCCTTACTCCTTGATTCTCATGCTTATACGCATCGATACTTGATAAAATGTCTTCAATATGATGATGAAGCATCTTGTACACGTCTGCTGTTTCGTCCATTTCCTCCAGATGCCTGTCGGCTTCTTCTTTTGTTTCCGATAGTTGCTGATCCATCCTTCCGATGTCGCGCAATACGTGTTTGTTACGTGTGGTAACGGCATCAAAATAACTGGAAAGTTCGTTCATTTCCTTGTTTAACATTTGATAAACATGGGCTCCTTCCTTTGTTTTTTGTTTTTCCAAGGAAAGAGACTGTTGCACAGCATTCGCTTCTTTCTCAATTTCTTCTGCCATCTCGTGAATGGATGACGCGGCTTGAGTGGACTGCTCCGCCAATTGCCTGACTTCATCTGCCACGACGGCGAACCCTTTCCCCTGCTCTCCTGCTCGTTCGGCTTCAATTCTTGCATTTAAGGACAACAAATTGGTTTTTGACGAAATCGATTGGATCTCTTCGAGTGCCCCTGTGATAAGGGAGACCCTGGATTGAAATCGAGAAAACTTTTCTTGTAACGCATCAAACTGGGTTTCCATTTCTTTCATGTACTGCTCCACTTTTGCTGCTGCTTGTTGGTTATCCCCCATTTTGCTTTCGAGCCCTTCTGTATCTCGTATGGTTTCCTCGGCGAATTTCCCGAGGACAGAAGACTGTTCTGATAATCCTTTAAGGGAACGGGTAAAGGCTTGGAGGGTTTCGATGGTGATATGGAGACGTTGTTCGTTTTGAGACATAAGAGATTCGATGGTCGTCCCACTCGTCTCGATAACAAAAAACCGTTCTTTGTGGCTTAATAGAATCCCGTCCAATTCATCTGTCAGAGCTATAAGGTTTCGGAGATGCACGTTGTTTTCATGAATCATATGGTTTACGTGATGAGCAAGAGGTTCCATGTATCCTAATTTCTCGATGGAGATTTCATCAGACAGATCTTTTCTTGCAACTTTCCTGATATGTTCAATGACCGTGTTGGAAGGTCTGATGAATCTTGAGTACCCAACGAGATAAGCGAATACGAGCGTGATACTAACCGCCAGAATCAAACCAGTGATTCCGACCCCGATCCATTCGGAGGGGCGGGGTTGATCGTAGAAAGAAAAAGACAAAAGCGCTCCAGCTGTAAACCCAGCAGGGGAGACGAGAAGACCAGATCGGAACAGATACTTTTGTAAGGAGATAAGAGATTGGTTTTCGTTCATAGGATCACCTCTTCCCTCTGTATACCTTGTTGAGGGAGGGTTTTACAATGTTTTTTCTTTGTTTTTTTTCGGGTGACAGGACACATTGCCAATGCACCGAATAGTTCAAAAAGGGAGGAATCCTTATGAAAAAAAGAACCTTTATGATCATGGTCGGGATGTTGCTGCTTCCTAAAGCGGGGGACGGGTTTATAGAACCTTGTGAGAAAAAAGAGGTGCCTCATGAAATCCATGCTCTTTCCATTGAACGCTGCGGGAAATACACTACGCTGTATTACAATGACACGATGTTTTTGGATCGTTGGGTAGCAAAAGAAGCGGTTCAGATTTACTCAACAACAGAAGGCGGGTTTTGGTATTACACCCACCCGAACGAAAAACGTCTCATGTTCGGAAACCCGTATGAGACCATCACGTTTCCAAAAGGAGCCACTAATTTTGTGGTTCATCGTAATGATGAAATTAGCTACGAGCTAAGCGGAGAAACCTATTTCTACAATGATTGGACAAAAGAAACAAAACATAAAGCAACCCCCTGATTAAGGGTTGCTTTTGTACGGCCGAAACACTTCTCTGAAAGCATCCTCAGTAAACCCATCAGGGGGCTGGAGCCCTTTATAGATATATTCTGTCTCATTGATCCCGATGATAAGGAGAGGATCATGAGGACGTGCTTCAAAACAAAGGGTGAGCGTTTCGATCTTATAGACGTCTTTCGGACAAGAGAACGTGAATCGCTGTTTCAGATGCCCCCCTTTTTCCTTTGTGCACCGCCCGTAGCCAGTGGAAGGGGAGAATCGCAACGCCTTTACCACTTCCAGCGTTTTCATATACAAAGGATGAAACACGTCGACTTCATCCCGATCGGAACAGTTCTTTCCGTTTGGGATATGGACGATGGTCTCAATCGCCATTTTTTGTTCTTCCGTTGTCATAGGAGCGTGGAGAGGGACGGGAAACGAAAACGGAATCGTTCGATGTTCTCCCTCATGCACGATATCGATGACATCAATTTTATGACTTTCGATGGTTTCGCAGAGATAATGGGTCTCGGAATCAGGGTCATCTCGGTAATATTCCACAATGAGCTTGAGTTCGATTGTCGTAACAGGCTGGTCTGCTTTTCCGCCTGTGAGTTTAATCACACCTTTTGCCTCTTTTCCTGGTTGGATCGTTTCCTGATTCAGGACTGCATCCACTGTTGCTCCGCCTATTCCGATGGAGGATAACCACTTTTCGAACATGTCCTTCGCCTCCTTTTCCTCTTTTCTTCTTTCAAAAGCCCTTTATTCCTTATCTTTATTCCTGCGTGTGATGTGAAATGCCAGTAATGCTGAAAACGCAAGGGTCCACTGTGCAACCAGGAACGGGACGTGTGCAACCTGCTTCATCATGCAGCATTCCCTGTACCATACACCTGACTCATACACCATCATGAGCCCCTCCTGTTCATACGAGAATCCGAGCCAGAAGGACACACCCACATTCAGCAGGATGAAAACGAGAAATTTCCCCATACATCTCCCTCCTTTTCTCTTTACCTTTGTGAAAAAGAGGTGAAAATGCAAGGAACACGAGCGTTTTCTTTTCTCATGTTCACTGGGAAACCTCATATACTAGAGTTACGACAGACTCAAAGAGAGGGATAGTTATGAGAACAAAAAGACATCGCGCCATATTGCAAGCAGCAGGTTATCAGAAGCGGGGAGAGGAATATGTGAAAGCTGTATCCTGTGCAACTTGCTGGGGTACAGGATACAAACAAAGGGTAATAAATCGCGAATACTGCCAAAAGTGCGAAGGAACAGGAACGATACAACATGTGACGACGATCCTCTTTGAAAAATTGATTGCCGACATGGAAGAGCTTGATGAAACTCTGTATGCCACATGCAGGATGTGCGGAGGAATGGGCTTTACGCTTGATCATTCTGGAGATCCAGATGATTGTGCTAAGTGCGATTCTTCGGGTTTTCGCGGGGGAAATGTCGCAGCGTTGACTGTCGGGGATTATGTTCGTCAGTACATGAGAACCTACGCTAGAACATCGTAAACATGGCAGTACGAAAGACCCTCATAGCAGGGTCTTTCTTATTTAGTGAAGAATCGTCATAACAAGAGCCATCATCTTTCGCGGAGATTATACATAAACTAGAGATACGATAATCAAGAGAGGGGCATGAGCATGAAGACGACCAGACACCGAGCCATATTACAAGCAGCAGGGTATCATAAGCGGGGAGAGGAATACGTAAAATCAATCCCTTGTTTCACTTGCAGAGGAAAAGGAAATGTGAGCGGGTTCCTGGCAGAGGGTTCTTATCCTCATGTGAACACGTGGTATGACGTTGGAAGATGTCCTGATTGCAAGGGTACAGGAACCTTTAAGGATGTGACGACCGTTTCACTGGAAAAAGCGTTTACCCATCATCCGAAAATAGATGAGAGTCTGTTCCAACCCTGTGCGTGGTGCAGCGGAAGCGGAACGGAGCGCGCCCATATCAGTGACACGGGCTACGATTGCCCTGATTGCGAAGGGACGGGAATGGCGGGGGGGCGACACGCCGAAGCCCTCTTCGATCAACAAATCGACAACATGTATCGAAAATACGCCAGGAGTTCCTAGCAAAAAGCTTCCCAAACACGGGAGGCTTTTCTTATGGATGCGATCATTGATTCTGTTATGGCATCAGTGAAGTCGGCATGAGGGGGTCTTGGTTCCTTGATAAGGATTCGTTTCGTTTTTCGGCAAAGAAGAGGAAAAGGAGTGATGTGACATGCAAAAGCATATGAAAAGAATAACCATGGGTCTTGCTTCCCTGATTCCTTACTTCCTCATAACCTCCATGGTCATGATGATGGACGAATTCATGCCGATGCCTTACATCATTGGACCTCTACTGGCTCTTGTAACGGTATACGGGACAGGTTTTGTGGTTGAACGGGTCACGGCATACAGAAAAGAAGCGGAAAAAGGAGGGGCATAATCATGGAAGTATGGATTGTTTATGAAGGGGACCCTTATGACACCCGTAATTTCGTCAGACAGGTATTCACGAGCGAAGAAGATGGAAAAACCTATATGGAATCTATTTTAAAGCTGGAAGGGAAGCACTTGTGGATGGATTCCCGTCCGCTTATTTCTTACGGGGATAAGGATCCTGATGTGGTCGTTCAGCACTACATTCATGTGGCCGATTATAAATACGGGAAAATGCCAATTGTAACGCTTGAGACGAGGGAACGCATGAGAGAAGATGTTCCTGGCAACATGAGCGTGTTTGCTGGAAAAGGAAGCATACATGTGTGGATGGCTTTTCCTGAAAAGAAAGAATTGAACGAGGAGAAAGCGTTTCGTCTGTTCGATGAAATACGGGAGGAGTTAACATCTGAGGATTTGAATAACATCGATACCAACCATTCACGACAAGCCTTATTTAAGCGGTTTGAAACGAAACTTCACCAACTTTTTAAATCATAAGAGCCCTCATATGAGGGCTCTTATTGCTCGTTACGCTTCGTTCTTATGCTCTTCCCATAATCGTTTCAGGTTCCTGAGCTCTCCCTGAAGCAGTTTCTCGGAAGCGCCCAGTTCCATCAATTTTTCTAATCGCTCGATACTTTTCGTGATCCGTTCCTCATTCTTCTATGTTTCCACCCCCTCATCCTTATTGGGGTCTCAGAATAAGATTTCTTTCAAGTATTATTAAAGTTTTTTGAGAATAGAAGGCGGGAGGCGCTGCAAAACGCAACCCGTTTCTCGCAAACTGTTTCGCTTTGCAGCGACAACAAAAAAAGTGCTCATGAAAGGGAGTGAAAACCATTGTTATATGCATTGAAAAACGTTTTTTATAGAGTGAAGTTTTTCTTGGAAATGTTGGGAGAAAACAAAAGCATTAATTGACTAGTATTGGGGGCATGTGCTGGATTCCTGGCTTTATCATGGGTAGGAGCTATTTATATGATTTATTGCCTTTTGTATAACCAAGAACCATTTTTCTCTCCGTTGATTGGGATAAGCTAACCTCGACTTTCGCTATCATGTCTTTTCTTCTCTTCTGGAACAGAGATGTTACCAAACGGAACGGGCAATAGTGAAATCAGGATCCATTTTGCTCTTTTTCCGAATGGATCGCTGATGTGGGCCACAAACGCTTTATCTGCTTCTGTCCTGAGGACGACAAACCGACTTCCTCCAAGCAGAAGGCAATCCCCTTTTTTAATCATATTCCCACCTCTTTTTTTGTATAGTGTATCATGACTTTCTCTTGAACGCTTTCCTTCTGCCAGATTATATTCAGGGAAGAAGAGAGAGTGTGATACAATAAATGGAATACAGAGGACAGAGGTGGGAATATGATAGCTGTTGGGATGACGTACATGATCATGGGGGTCCCTTATTTTTTGGTGGATGCACTTTCTTTGAATGTGAACGAAGTGTGGAAAAAGATTAATCTCACGTTATGGAAATGTGGCGTGATGACGCTTGCTTTTGGAATTATGAACTGGGTATTTCCGAATCCCTTCTGGTATATCGGCTTGGTTGTATCAGTTGGCTGGCTCTCGTTCACGGCACTCGAAGTGGCCAACAGGTTAATGAGTGACCCTGAAAACCTCTAGACCAGCAAAGAGCGCTCTTTCCTTGCCTTTTTTGACGGTTTTCCATAGTCTCTGAGCGCACCAGAAGGAGGAGAGGGTCGTGCGCGCAGTTATTCAGAAGGTCAAAGAGAGAGGATACAGTGTATTTCGTTCTCATTCTGGAATCATTGTGGTGGATCCCAATCGGAAAAGACGTTATCTTACTGAAAAAGAATTTTCACAATGGGCTCAAAGCGTCCTGTCAGAATGGAAACGAAAATAAAGGAGACAAAACCATGTTGCGGATACATGGTTTTTTTGTGCGGAAAAGGACATTTCCAAGAAAATCAGAAAATACTAATAGAGTAATGTTAAGAATTTGTAAATCTTTCAAAAGCGGAGGAGGGGGATCGTGGAAGCGAAAGAATTTAAAGAGTCTGATGATTTTCGATGGGCTTCCTTCTCTGTAAAGTTGAGGGAAGAGGTCATACGAATGGTTGATGAGAGGCGAATCAAAACCACGAACGAATTGGAATCGTTTTGCGAACGACGAATTCAGTCATTCATGGGCAAGGACCAATCAGAAGCCATTCTGTATGTGTACAAATGGACGATCATACACGGCTTAATTAGAAGTTTGGAACGGAAGAACCACCGTCTTCATACGGTGCACTAAGCGCGACAAAAAAAGGGGGGGAGTATTTATGAAATGGGTATATCGACTGCTTCTTGGTTTCGGGGTATTGGTGTTAGCTGCTTGTTCAGGAACAAGCGATAACGAACATAAAGAGCCAAACGAAACAAAGGAAGAAAATGTTACGGAAGCAGTAGCGGCTTCACTTCAAAAGAACGGGTCCACTGTCACCTACACGCTCAGCAATCATACGGATAAAGACATCACGTTACCATTCTCTTCTTCACAGCGGTATGATTATGCGATCGAGAAAGACGGAGAGACTTTGTTCACACTAGGCAGCGTCTCCACTTATGTGAGGGAAGAGGGAGAGGAAAGATTGATGGGAACGGAACCCCTTTCCTATACATTTGATATTCGGGAAGCGGATCTTGAATCTGGTGTGTATCATCTGCGTGTTTGGATGACGACGTCAGATGGTCCGAAGTATGAAAACGGCATGAACTTTGAAATCGAGTAGCCTCAGGGGCTGCTTTTTTTGTCATCTTTGGCCAGAAGACCCCCTCTTCAAATTCCTAAGAAATTAAGAGGGGGGGGATGAATGGCTGAGGATAGTTCAATTTATCTCTCTAATTGATGGACAAAAACGGGATCATCGTTATAATCCTAGAAAAATAAGAAACTAGGAGTGTTATTATGTTCAGACCTGTGATGACGAAGAAAGACCATCAATTATTTAATGCGATTTGGGACTCCGTTGCAAGAGAGAGCCGATTCAAAACGACAGAAGCAACAGGCAACGAACAACGTTTTCTGTTACTTGATGAATCTGGAAGAGAATTGGGTACGGCTGAATTTGCTCGTTACACCCCATATGGACACAGTTTACTACGCGGATACAAATCATATGATGAACATCCAAAGCTTCGTTCTCTGAAAGGAAATGTCTTTGAAATCGCAAAGCTTGGCATTCAAAAAGGCATGCGAAATAAAGGCTATTTCAAACACATGATGGTACTTATGAATCACCTGGCTACGACTCAAAAGGTCGATTATTTTGTCGCTGTGGTAGATTCGAAACTAGTCCGCATGGTTGAACGCGTTGGAATTAAAATGGATGTTTTTGATGAATTAATCGAAACGGATCATTTTACCTTGTATCCAGTCATTCTGAACGTAAGAAAATTGCGCAAGAATCCATTTATAAGATTTGTGCTATACAGACTAAACAAAAGGACAATTGAAACCGCTAAGAAGGCATAACGATTTATGCTTTCTTTTTTTATGCGTTAAAAGGTTGCTTGGTGATCGCGTCTTGTGTAATGTGCGCTTAAAAGGAGGGTGGTGTTTTATGCAAGTCGATAACATCATTCATCGGAGAAACCGCCTATTAGTATTTTGGATCGGGTGGGGCGGATTTCTTTTAGATTTATTGTTCAACCTTCTCTTTAAAAATGATGCCAGTCGCATTTATATGATTGTATGTTTTGGGTTATTGACACTTATACCACTTTCTATCATGGTGTACAGGGAAATTTATGTTCGGCTGACGATGTATCTTGGGACGATTGCGCTAGTCATCATCCTTTCTGTCATCAACCTCACGTATGATCAATCAGGGCAGATGGCACTGTTTAACTGTCTTCTTTTAATGATGATTCCTGCTTTATCCACATTGTACTCTGACATCAAAAACATCTATTTAGCGACAATCACCTCTATGCTTTCATTTATTTACCTTATATATACCAATACATCTTCTGCATTTCCACAAGCTTCCCTTTTCATGATCCCTGCTTACGCTACTCCCTTCATCCTTATGGGGATCGCCTTCATTGTTCAAGCGGATTACAACCATAAGTTAATAAACGCGTCAAAAGAAAACGAACAAAATGCCAAACTAGAAAAAGAAAAAGCGGAGTTTGCCTACAAGAACATTAAAGCGAATGCAGATATATTGCATGAATTTAGTGAGAATTTAAAACACAAGGTGTTTCAGACCAACGAGAATTCACAAGAACTTTCCTCTCAGCTGGAACAGATCCGTTCTGCTTTGAAAATTCAAAACCAGGCCCTGAATGAAAATACGAAAAATGTCGAGGGGATCACAAGAGACATGATCACCCTAAAAGAGGCCTCTTATGAGATGAAAGGATCAACGGAAGGGTCGGCTGGTGAGATTCAGGATGCTCGCGAAAAAATCGAACATCACTTAACGATTATGAAAAAAATGCACCAATTTATGAAAGAAAATACGTCCATGACCCAGGAACTGGAACGGGATTCGGAACAAATTGGGACCATCATTGAAACGATCGATCGGGTATCAGAACAAACGAACCTGCTTGCGTTAAATGCTTCGATTGAAGCAGCACGCGCAGGAGAACACGGTAAAGGGTTTGCAGTCGTAGCGAATGAAATCCGCAAACTGGCAGAAGAAACCGCTCACTCAACGGGTCAGATAGCTGCTATTTTGCATAATTTGAAACAAAAAGCAGGCGCGACCAATAAAGGCATGAACCATACCCGCATCCAGCTTGAATCCTCAGAAAATACATTAGAACAAGTTCAGCAGGCTTTCCGATCCATTTGGGAAAACAACGAGAATATCAAAAAGAAGACCTCGGATGTGGATGACAGAATCGTGAACGTTACGTATTCAAGCGAAGAGATTTCAACATCCTTCCAGGAAATCGATACGCTTTCAAACGAAAACGAGGAAAGTATATCTGCTCTTTATGAAATTCTGAAGGAAGTATTAGATCTGTTCCACGTTGTAGCAAGTGAATTTGATGAACTGCAAGAACAGAGCGAAAACATTCACAAAGGAAACTAGAAATCGTTTCCTTTTTTTTCATAACTCTAATAAGACCTCATGGTATGATGAAAAAAAGGATTCCTGAGAGGATGATCATAAGATGAACAAAGAACTAACGAGCACCGTTCAAAAAGAAATGGAAGAAGCTTCTGTCCATATTGGTCAGGACGTGTATGTGGAAACTACGCATTATTATGATAAGGCATTTGGAACAAGGCCCCTGTTTGAAGTGCAGTTAAACAAAGTAAAAGATGTGGTATTCACACAAAACAACGCGCGCTACCTTTGGCAATACCACTTGGAAAATGGGCGAGACCGTGATGGTTACGGGTCACTTGGCTGTGCGTATACACGCGGTTGGGATAAAACGTTCCCGCAAATGGAAGACGTGATACGTCGCGTAGCTGACATAATCGATAAAGCCTTCGTTTCACACAACATCAGCGAGACGCGGAAAGAACTGGAGTTGCATCAAGAATACCTCGCCGTCGAATTCACAAGTCACGACAGCGGATTCTCCATTGGCGTCATCTCCGTGGACAATTATAGTGTTCAGAAGGGATTCGTGTTCAACCGTTCGTTCCCAATCAATCATGTATACGGCAGCGAAGAACGGGAGCAACTGTTACGGGATATCCAAAACTATGTTTCTGAAAAACTCGGGACACCGATCCTTAAAACAGTCCCCCCTCAACAGGTCATGACCGTGTTATATGAAGATGGTACGACAGATGCTTTTCCTGTGAAAACAAAACAAGACGCACTGAGAATCAGAGAGAGCCTCCCGTCAAGTGCGCGATCCTTCCTCTTAGATACAGAAAAAGAAGAAATCAAGACATGGTAACCCACCAAAAAGTTCGGCTTTGTGCCGAGCTTTTTTTGTTTGAGGAAACGGGGGATTTATGAGGAATTAAGGAGGTATACAGAAACACAAGGGAGGGGTTTTCTTGGAACGACCACCTGCTGAAGACATGGAAAAAGCCCTAGGGATAAACAGGACAAAACCGATCATCACCACAGAAACCGAAGAGGGAAGCGATGCCTTACAAGCATGGTACGAAGAAGAACTGTGGGAGCGGTATCGATTACTTGAAAAAGAGAAGTAGAAAGCCAAAATAAGGTTTCATCTATTCCTATTTCTTGGTATTCTAGAAGGAGCATTCAGGAAATGAGGGATAGGATGAAACAGAACATCACGATTGGAGAATTGATACAGAATAAACGCGAAGAACAGGGGAAAACCGTATTAGAAGTGGCCAAAGCCATCGGAGCCCCTAAAAGCGTTCTCCTTCAAATTGAGAACCACGCAAGGCCTCCTAAAATAAAGTACGTCCTGGAAATGGCTAAGTTTTTAAATCTGACAGATGAGGAAGAGGAAGAGTGGCTTGAGCTTCGTCAAACAACCATTCGTCCGCCAGTGAAACACAAAAACACAGCGGAAACCCCATCAACAGAAGAAACTCAACAAACACCGACAAACATTGAAAGAGACCAAGAGGAACAGGGTCATGAAAACAAGACAGAAGAAACGTTTTTAACAGTCGATCCAACGGATAATAAAACAGAGCCAAAACCTCAAGCGGACTGGAACGTTGTCTCGTTTCAACGTGAACAAAAAAGGAGCCCATCCGATGAACCTGAAAGAAAAAATGAGGATCTAACTCGAGAGGAAACGAGAGAAGCGAATAACATATATGAAACAAAAGAGGCGAAATCGCATCAGGAAACAGAATCCCAAAATCGTGGCACCACTCCGTTGTCAACTGTGACAGAAGGGGTAGCATCCAATCAGTTTTCTGTTGAACTTTATCCTGGGTATAAATCAGAAATTGTTATTGAAACCGTGCGAAACCAGAACGAGGATCCTAAAAAAGGCTTGCTGACAGAAGAGTTGATCAAAACGTCGACAGAAGAGCACATTAAAAGCGAAATGACGGTACCGCAACAGGAGCTGATTGATCGGGTTAAAGGGAAACTGTTGGATCAGATCAACGATTTAGATGAGTACAAAGAGAAGTTGCAATCGAAAGGGGTTCAGTGATTCATCCTCGCTGTACTCTAATGGAAATAAAAAAGACATGGGAATGATCCCATGTCTTTTTCGTGCAAAAGGGGCTATTCGATTGCGAACTCATATTACCATTTTTGAGGAAATAAAACAATATTAGGCTAATTTTGCACATCGTTTTAACGCGTTCTCCGTAGAGATCAGTATGCTCTGAAGTCCCCCATTAAAGGTTTCATAAAAAGGGATCCCTTCTTTTTTGCACCTTGAAACGGTGTACTTCGATGCATCATGACTGCTTTCGAGATTCGCGAGCAAGACCACATCCGCCTGACTAATCCAGGAACGAAGCGTCTGCTTTGGTTCATCCCCTGAAGCAACCTGGACAGAAGCTTCGGTTTCTTTGAACAGTTCACAAAAATCTGTTCGTCTGCTTGCTGCTCCCACAATAAGAACGTTTTTGTTTTTAAACAGGGAAAAGTTAATCGTTGGATACTTTTCGAATATCGGTGTTTTTTCTTTCGTTTCCTTTTTCTTATCTGCTTCGAGCCTTCTGTTTTCAATCGTTGGTTCCATCTCTTCCGTGTCTATATCATATTTGTAAATCACGCGGATGGTCTGGTCAGGTGCGTTATCATAATAAGCCACATCCACAATATCTCCTTTTTGGAGCTGCAACCTCGAAACATCGTGCTCTCTGAGAACAAACGTATGAAACACCTCGTTCATTCTCAGCAAACCTGTTTGTTTGCTCTCATCAATGACAAGCCGCCCAGCCTCTTCTTTAACGGGACACTGATTGTACTGGACACGACCCTGATGGAATTCGTTTCCTCGTTCGGCGATTTTAAATTTGTAACTGATCTGATCCTTATACGGGTAACGGTCAACGATCTCAACCGTGTCACCGTGCTGTACATCCATGTGGCGCACCATCCGTTCAGGGATCATGTACCCTCCGTCTAAATCTTCAAGAATACCGCCATTCAACTTTCTATCAAATCGATACCGTGTTCCGATCTCGCCTGAAACGTTTTCTTTTTCCTCTTCAATCGGTTCAACAGGCGTTTCTTCCTGCTCGGTTTCCTTCTCCTCGGAAACCTGTGGCACACCCTCATTTACGAAAGAATCTTCAGGTAGATTTGTAAGCGCTTTTAAGAAATCGAAATATCTTCTGACTTGATCCTCGCACGCTTCGAAATTATCTTTATCCATCCTTTCGACAATACGTTTCATGTCATTTTTTGCTTTTTCCCATATCATATGCCTTCCTCCTTATAATGCTTCCAATATTTATTTATATTATCTCATATTATTCAGAATAGTGCCAATATATGTTAGCTCACCATAGGTCGAAGGACTCCCTGTGAGAAATGTTAAGGATTTTGTTTTCGTAAGAAGAACGTTTTTTGCGTATAATAGGAGAAAAAGAAGAGAGGAGCATCATGCTATTGAACCCACTAGAGTCATACAAAGAAATGACAATCCTGTTTGATATCGAACGATTAAGGATTGGTGACCTCTTGCTCCTCAAGAATAAAAAGACAGGCGAATTGAGAAAAGGAACGCTTTCTTTTCTGTCCCGAACACTTCTATCTATCCTGTTTCTCCGTGAAAGAAAAGAGGATTACGGGAGAGACAGTAATCGTGATGAATGGGACATAGAGCCTGCTTCTGGTGAAGAGTGGGAGTGGCATCTTGTCGCAGATGATTTGACATTGTCACCTGTTCACGATCTAGTGATCCATGAACCTTACTTTTCACTTCCGAAAGGTTCCCTTTTGCTGGTTGAAGGAGAACATGGCGAACAGCCGATATTCCTGAATAATGTTTGCGAGGAAGACGTTCGGATCACCATCCTGCATAAAAATGGAAGCATGGAAGAGCAAGTGATACCGATTGCAGAAGCGTTG
The DNA here is from genome assembly GCF_017355605.1 of Pontibacillus sp. ALD_SL1. Lineage (NCBI taxonomy): Bacteria > Bacillati > Bacillota > Bacilli > Caryophanales > Bacillaceae > Pontibacillus > Pontibacillus sp. ALD_SL1. The sequence continues at coordinate 80,568 of NZ_CP062975.1, read as the reverse complement.
GAATGGAATGGGAACGTTATAACAGAAGGAGGAGGAAATGCATGAACGAAGTCACGTATAACGGAATAAGTTACACCGCACACATCGTAAGACACCAGGAACGATTGGTTTGTATGTTAAAACCTGTTAAGGAAGGAAAAACACTGATGACGTCGCTGCAACGGGCTGTTAAGGAAGGATTTTTGCCACCTGAAGCAGCTGAATATGCGTTTGCAGATCGATTCCAATAAACGTAAACCTGAGACAAATGTCTCGGGTTTTTTTATGGTTGATAGCTAGTTTGATTGAGCTGTTTGTGTCTAAATTTTTCTCACGTCTCAAAAACCAAGAATACTTATCTTATTGAGATATTTTATGAAATAACCCATGAGTACCGATAATATAGGTTATGTTAACTAGAGTTTTTTGAAAGGTGTTCTGATCAAAAAAAATGATCGTTCCAATACCCCTTTTCGTGTGACAGAAAAAACTTTTGTTCGACGTCTTCTCCCTCAGCCAGGAGATCACTCATTGACGGAAGCAAGTCCTATCCTTTATTCTTGATGTAGAACAAATTTTAATGCGCAATCGGGGTACATTGCGCATCCCGCATGGGGGACCTCCCTTCTTTCTGGGATGAAAAGATACCATGATCTATCCGTTGGAGATCCCCTTCCCGACCGTACCCGAGTGACCTTCGTTTATTCGAAGGTCTTTTTTTATGTTTTTGACGGAACACGGTCATTCTCGCTTATAATAGGAGTCACCACACATTTCGAGAGGAGTTTGATTATGGGTAAATTTTCTTTGGGGCAGGTCGTCATGACAGCGGCTCTTGCTCATCATTTAGAGGAAAAGGAACGCGGTGAAGAAGCCCTCCTCCCTTTCCTGAAACGGCATCACAGCGGAGATTGGGGAGATCTAACTCCAGACGACAGAGAACAAAATGAAGAAGCGCTTCGGCACGGGGATCGTCTCCTGTCTTCCTATGATTTTGAAGGGGAAACGATTTGGATCATCACTGAGCACGACCGATCGGTGACCACCATGCTGTTCCCGAGCGATTATTAGAAAAACACCACTCAGTTGAGTGGTGTTTTCTTATTTATGAGACAGGGGGAATCATTCATCAAACATATCTGGCTTCCGTGAACCAATATAATCGATTAACCGAAGAAGAATCCAATGATAATCCCGCTTCCTTCCTTCCCCATAATAGATTCGTTCCAATTCGAAAAACTCAAACGGTGTCATTGATGAATAATCAATGGAAAATTCTTCGATCCCATCCAAAAAGACAGCCGCTTTTAAAGGCTCATCCCTTCCTTTCGTCTTGTGAACATCATCTCCGAAGACGAGATCCACTCGAATCGAATACTGTGTCCCTTCGTATATTCCGCTTGCCTCTCTGTTGTACCCTTCAACTTTAATGGTAACGTTATGTAATCCACCCAACGCTTCTTTATGCTTTGCGACAAATTCCTCTGTCACGCTCATCAAATACGGTTTCATATCTTCATACATGTAAGCAGGAAGCGCAATGACTTTCGGGTATCGGGTTCGTGGCATAGGTATCCATCCTCCTTAAAATTTTTCCTCAACATACCACATGAGAAAAGCTCAGGATGATCCCAAGCTTTTCGTGTGTTCTTATTCGCCGACCATCCCATCCCCATCTCGATCGTCCATATATTTATAAAGCCAATGATCCTTCGTTATAGGCATCGTGAATCCTGCCTCTTTCGCTTCCTTAATTGTCACCTGACCATTTCCGTTTGTATCCACACTTGTAACGTCTCCTTCTTCGTTTGAACCCGTCGATTCCGAAGACTTATCCTCTGTTAAACCGAGTGATTCGTTGACTTCATCAGGGTTCACATTTTCGAACGTATCCGTGATTTCGTTCCCTTTAATCGTGTACGTATATTGGTATTTCGAAGGAATTTGGGTCTTGGTATCGGGATAGGTGATAATCGCTTCAAAATCCGTGGCTCCGCCTGCTTTTCGAATGCTGTCTTCCATATAGGCTTGGTCGCCGTGTCGGTTGAGCGTACTCTCCTGAGGCGTAATATTATAAGCATTGGACACCCCGCCGAGAGAATCAGCGATCACATGCCCCTCATCCAATACATCACTTTCCACTCCAGGAACCTTTGCCTCATCAGAGAAATATCGCCCAGACGATAATACGGGTTCATTTTGGTCATCTTGCAGAACGATCTGATCGGCTACGACACGCACGAGCTGCCCGTGTTCGTTTGTAAACGCCCAATATTCACGGTCTCCGAATCCGACGTCCACGACCACATTTGCCTCGCGATGACCAGACAAATCGCCGCCATCAACGGTAATCTTTTTGTATCCTGAAAACCTCTCCTCATTCCCTTGTTCGTTTTCCTCTTCTTCCTTTTCGGTTTCCGTTTCTTCTTTTTCAGTTTCATCCTCAACCGCTGTGACCGTTTCCTCATTTTCCGTGGTTTCTTCTGAGCTTTCGGTCGCTGTTTCTTGTTCTTCAGATGCTTCGGGTTTATCGCTACTCGTATCGTCCACATCGGTACAGCCAACAACAAAGACCGCTGTTAAGAGTAAAATTAGATGATTCATTTTCTTTTTCATGTCAAATCTCCCCCGCCATAGTTTCAATCATGCTTCCTTTAGTTTACTACACTTTCATGGTGAAATGGTTCTAAATGATTTCAAACCCGCCATCCTTTTCAGCTATTAAACTGATAGCCGTTTATTTCGTTTTCTTGCTTCTTCTGTCCGTCCAGTATTGAGCCATTTTTTGACTTCGGCAGAACGGACACCAATGGCCGTTCGCTATACTTGATGCTCGTGGTTCCCACTCATGCCCTTCACGGCAACGTACTTTAATCGGATAGGCGCATCCTCGGACAGATGTGGATAACAAGGTCCCGCCCCGTTCTTCCACGACCCGTTTCATGTTCTCGGTTGTATACCGTTCCCCTCTGGAGCAGTGGGGGGGCACCAGGTACCATTTTTTATGGCATTCAGGGTCGTTTGCCAGCGATGGCCCTTTTCGCATTCCCACAAGAGTTTTTGGGAGTACCCATTACGGTAGGTATGGGATAAACACTTCCCGCCCCGTTTTGCCGCCCATTCATGCCTATCCCTTTCGGAACAACGTTGGCACCCAGGACACCAATGCCCTTTCTGGATGTCGTTATACGTCGCCTTCCAGATATGTCCGCGTTGGCATTTCCATTCCAGTTTCGTTTGAGAAGAAACGTAGATTCTGGATAAGCATTCCCCGCCATGTTCCTTTGCCAAAGCGTTCGCGTCCTCTATGGTTTTTCTCCGCCTTCCCCCTGTTCGGCACGTCGGGCACCAGGAACCTCTTTTGACGCTGTAAAAAAAAGTCGCCCATTCATGACCCTGACGGCATCGGAAATAAAGCTTTTCGGTTGATCCGTGATAATCGTTCGACAGGCACTCTCCGCCATTCTGTCGAGCGAGATCCTCAGCTTCTTTAAGAACCTTCGCTCCTTTATTTTTTTTGGAGCATTCCTTGCAACGGAACGAAGCTGCCATGTAAGAATACGTATCCTCCCATATATGTCCGTATGGGCATCTCCACTCCAGTTTTTGAGTCGACGTGACACGCCCTTCGCTCAAACACACGGCCCCGTTTTTCTTCGCCAATGCTCTAGCCTTATCGATTGTTTTCACCCGTTATCTGCTCCCATTCTTTCGCCTTTTCCATAATGTAGCATATTCCCGTCACCGCTTCTACAAAGACTTTGGCCAGGCTGGAAAACATAAGAAAGGCCACTCAAGTGAGTGGCCTTTCTCTTCTTATTCTTCATCAAATAAACTTGCTTGCCCTTGTTTCTTAAATGTCTCATAGTCCATCGCCTCGACATCTTCTTCTTTAGGAGGGATGGTGCCATTATCTTTACGGTAAAAGGCGGTTTGAAGCTGAAGTTCTTCTCCTTTTTCCTTTGTTTCCGTTAAAAAGGCGGTCCCGAACTGATGACGCAGGCGCAAACTGTACACCACAGGGAAGTGTTTATAAATACCTTCTTCCTTGTGAGCCGTCAGACAGATGAACTGGACATCGTTTCGCTCGGCAATCTCAAAAATCGGTTTTAAAATATGACCTGATGACGCTTTACCAAACGGATTGTCGGCGAGGATTGTTTTCCACGCTTCGCTGTTTTCCTGATAACTCTGGCGGATGTGGTTAATGAGAATGATAAACATGACCATGTATACGGAGTATTTTTCTCCTCCTGACCAGCTTGAAACATCTCCCCATCGTTCCGTTAAGACGCGGTCGCTTGTGTTTTCGTCTTTTTTCGGCTTAATGACTTTTACTTGAACCTCAGAAATCGGACTCAGTACGTTGAGAAGATTGACGGTTCGGAAATGATTGCTGATTTGCTCTCGAATTTCATCTTCTGTGTATCCTTTCTCCTCCTGGAGTACATCCATTTCGTGTATTTTTCGCTCGATGTAGTCATTCATTCGTCCCATGACTTCATCATGTTCCCACTCCCGCCATTTGATATCAATCATACGGGCCTGTCTTCCTCGTGACGTGATGGAAGATTGCTTCGGAATGGACATGATGTTTGAATAGACAACTTTTGCACGACTTAAACAGGAATCCGCAAGCGTTTCTTTGTTTCGCTGAAGCTCATGAAGCTCAAGCTCCAGATGTTCTTTCTTCGCTTGAAGCGTTTCAAAAATCCGCTGAAATTCTCCGTCAATATAGGTGTAAGAAGCCATATAATCGGTTGAGATCATGCCGCTAATCTGGTTAACCACCGCATGATATTGAAAATTCTCCTGCTGAAGCTGCTTTTGGAACGTGCGGAGCGCACCTGCTGTTTCTTTTAAGTGAGCGGAGAACTCTTTGATCGCGTTTCTGGCATTTTCCTCTCTCGCTCGCATGCCTTTTGTAATGGAGGCAGAGAGAGCCCTGTGGGAATCATCTGGGAGAGCCTCCTCTACTCCGCTCAGCCATTCTTCATTCAACCTTACAGGTTGCGCGAGGATGTGTTCAACCGTGTCCATTCCTTTCTTTTCTTCCTCGATCCGCTTTTGGAGCGCGGTGATTCGATCCCACGCATAATCCCGTTCGTTTTTATACGTTTCCTTTTCTTGTTCATGAAAATCAGGATCGTAATGAAGGAACGGTTCCTCGTACCCGATCGTTTTGATGGTGTGTCGAAGGGTGCTGTCATACGTTTTTTCCTCCAGTTGGAGTTCATGCTGGAGTTTTGTTTTCGTCTCTTGCTCCTGTTCAAACTCTTTTCGTTTCACGTTGTACATGACACGGGAATCCTTCATCTCTTTTTCTGTTACAGGCACGCGGTTCTCCCGCACCCATTCTCTTGATAAACCTGTTTCCTCAATGGAGGCAATCAAGGGTTCCTGACGACTTTGCTCCGACCGAATGACACGTAAATACGAATCGCGGTCCCCTTGCTTTTGATTGAGGCGACTCTCAAGCGCCCCGACGCGCCTTTTCTGTTCCGTGTAATCCCGCTTTTCTTCTGACCCTTTCACTTCTTCCAGTTGGAACGTCTTGAAGTCTTCTTCATGCATGCGTATAGCGTGGGCGAGGGTTGCCTTGTTCTGATAGGCGTTTTCACGGTTTTGTCTCACATTCGTTTTCTTTTCTTCTTGTTGCTGGATTGTACGCTCCAAAACAGGAATACGCTCTTCTGTTTCATTCCGCTCCTCTCGCTTGGCGGAAACCACTTCCTCGTAAGGGATGTAAGCCAACACGGCACTTTCTTTGTTTCTCTCCTGTTCTAACAGAGGCTCAAGGCGTGCTATGGTCTCGTTGTAATGCTGTTGCTCCGATGTCCACAATACCTCAATATCATGTAACCGTTTTTCGAAGCGGTTATCTCGTTCTTTCTTTTTCTCCTCTTCACGCTTCTTCAGCTCATGGATGTGGTGATCCCGTTCTTGTTCCAAACGGTTTTTCTCCTCTTCATAAAGGGTTTTAAACTCTTCGTTCTTAGTATGAAGGGACGTTTCGAATCGCTCTTCCTGACGCTTATATTGATCATGGCGGCGCGTTTTTTGTTCGTTTAAGCGCTCAAGCTCTTCCTCGTGTTCCTGGTCATACCGATCACGTGCACGGTTGATGCGCTCTTCTTTCTCTCGATGGGCCTTTTCTTTCTCTTCTTGCCATTCGCGCGTAAGCTTCTTCAACGAATCTTCCAAATTGAGAATATAGGACGTTGTTTCCTTGAGAGAAGCTTCTAAAGATTGAATTTTTTTGTCTGCCTTCTCATGCAAACGTTCTGATTCCTTGACGACAGAATGAGGGTAACGCTCGAAAAAGGACCCGAGATCGTGAATCAACGACCGCTTTTTGTCTTCCTCTTGTTTCCTATCGTTAAAGGCTTCCCGTAAAACCTTCACTTGTTCTTTCGTTTCTTCTTTAAAGGCTTGGAGTGCTTCCTCAGACGTGAACACATCCATTGAAGACGGGTGATAAATCATAAGCCCCTCTGTTTCGGGTGATTCTTCAGACAAGAACAATATAGGGGTCGTTTCGACCCACTCCCCGAGATCAGACAGGGCGGTTTGAATCGAATCGTACTCTTCTTCTTGTATTAACAAGGCATGAACAAGGTATCGGTTTGCTTCCTCAGGGTGATCCATTGTGCGAAGCCTTTCCATCCCGAGTGTTACTTGAAACCCTTTTTGCTTCAGGTGCTCCTGAACCATAACCAGTTCTTCATGAGCAGGCAGGTGTCCCTCCTGTTCGATCGTTCGAACCGTTTTCTCTTTTGGATAGAGTTCGCGGGATAGGCGTTGTTGCTCTTTGCTCGCCTTTTCAGCCATCCATTCCGCTTCCTCAATAAGAGTGTGGCCACCTTCGTAAAGATCCTCACAAGCATACGTTTCTTCAAACTTCTTCTTTTCTTCTTTTTGTTCCCCGAGGAAAATGGAGTGACGTTGGTGTTCTTTTTGGCTTTCTGCCAAAGCATCCGTATCGTTTCGGTGCCTTTCTTTTGCGTCCCTTATATTCGTGGTGTGCTGATCCGTGCGGAACTGAACATCTTCTTCGAGACGTTTTAAACCATCGTTCAGCTGAGTTTGGGCGCGTTCCATCTCTTTGTCTCGAATTTCTTTTCGCTCTTCCACGATCTCTTGGCTTTTTCGTTCCATTTCCTCTAATGCCGTATCACGTTCCGTGGCAGCTTCCCCAATGAGGCGATTCGTTTCCTTTTTCAGGCGATCGAGTTCCTCCTGATAGCCGAGGAACGCTTCGCTGAGTTGTTGATCCGCTTCTTCCTCAATCCTCTTTTGTTCGGCGTTAAAGGCTTCTCGCGCCTCATTTTCTTCTTTATTGTGCGCTTGGTTTACTTTTTCACGATTGTTGTAATAAGAATCCTTCTGGTTGTTAAAACGTTTTTTCGTTTCCTCTAAGTCCTGTTCTGTCTTTACAATCTGTTCCCTGATCTTTTCAAGAAGAACGGCGGGCTGGTCGATAATCATTTCTTCTGTAACGCGCAGTGCTTCCTGATACAGCTTCATCCGTTCCTCGAAGAAGATGTTCACGTTTTTTTGGCGTTCCTTCATAGAACGAAGCTCATCCTGTGCGTTTTCTTTTGCTTCTTCCGCTTCTTTCTCTGCCTCATCAAACTGTTGGATTTTGTCGTGGATTTCTTTTTCCTGATGTCGGTTCGTTCTGTCTTGTTCTTCCCAGGCTGTTTTTAAGACTCTTTTGGACTCAGCATATTCCTTTTGAAGCTCTGGCTCTTGTTGGTCGAGGAGTTCGATTTTTTCCTGGTATTCTCTAATGGTTTGCTCTGTTTCTTGCACCCCTGCATCGTAATAAAAAGCGGTTGCCCTATTACGACGAGAAAGGGTGTCCTCTTTCTCCTTTTCTTTCTCTAGAATGCGCTCTTGTGCTGAAGCGATATCTTCTCGCAGGCGATCCATGGTTCCCTTTGAAAGAAAAAGATCATGACTTTTAAATTTCCAATCAAGTTCTGTGGCTTTCCCTCGTTCTTCTGTGATTCGTTCCTCGTAATCCCTTACAAGATCTTCTTTTTCCCTGTAAATCACACCGAGAGAGACTCTTCCCTGTTCATATGAACGCACATCCCTTTTGGCTTTAGACCGCTTCTCTTCCGCTTCTTCGGCCTGCTTGAGGATTCGTTCTGATTTGTCTTTGAATAACTCCAGATTCTCAATCGATTTTCGAATGCGGGGGATATTGGCTATGCGCTCACGGTACCGCATAAAATTCGTCGTCAGCTGATCTCGTTTCTCCTCTGTTTTATACATAGCTTGTTCCACTTGCGGAACAAGGATTTTTTCAATCAGTTTTTGGTCTGTATCGGCCTTTTTGAAATAGGCCTCCGCGTCTCCTTCATCTCCGTTGATGCTGACGATGCGCTCCCATTCTTCTTGCAAAATATTGTATTGGCGCAGCTTTTTACGATGTTTTTCCTTTGATTCCGTTGACCGATCAAACCATTCTGTCCGATAGATGGCAGGATCAAGATTCCCGATATGTTTTCGAATGGCACTCCAGCTAGCCGAACGCCCCTCTTTCACAAGCGGAAGGTCATGCAGTATGGAGGTTTGGGATTCAAACACATACATATGATAGGTATCGATGACTTGTTGGGAGGATCGGTTCACGGAAAAGAAGAACCCCGTATAGATATACCGCTGTTCATCCCTCCACTCCAACACGATATGACCCCTGTCGCTGTATTTGATGGTATCTTTGAAATAGCGCTCACCAATGCGCTGGTTTGGCAGGATGGGCTGCGTTAACAGTTGAATGGTGGCCGTTTTTCCGCCACCGTTTTCTAGAATTTTTATCGTGTTATAGCCCATGTATTCATAGGTCAGGTCATCGATTTTATAAGGATTCGACTGAGACCCATACACAATCCCAGCGAGTCTGGCTCGGTTTAATTTTGGCATTACTGGTCCTCCTCGTCTTGTTGAAAGTCACTCCTGGCTTCATCGAGGGAATAGCGCATGAGTCGCATAATTTTCCCCTTTCGTTCGGAGTTGAAATAATAGTTGTCAATAATGTCTCGCATTTTTTCTGTGATGATAAACTGCGTCTCGTTCACATACATCAAAAGCCCCTCATCCTTAAGGAAATCTGTGACCCTGTGAATAAACGCAATACGGGTTTTCGTTCGTTTGTAAGCTTCTGTTTCTTTATAAGCCTGAAGACGATCCCAGGCCTGTGCGGCACCAAGGAGATCTAACTCATGTTCATCCCCGACTTCCTCAATGAATTCCTTATTTTCCTCTAAGACATATTGAAGGCGTGACGTCATTTTTTCCTCAATACCCTCAAGCGTTAAAAACTGACGATCCAGTCCGCTCAAACTGTTGTCCTCACTGTTATAGAATTCAGCGAGTATGGCCTGCATGATCAGCTGCGCCAGGTGAACGTAGCGGTTCGGTGTTGTTTTATCAAGCCCGAACACTTCCTTTAACTCGTCTTTTGTATAAGCAAGGAACGGGTTGTTCAAGGTTCTTGACATATAAAGCCGTGAGTCCGTCCGATGAATGAGAACCTCTGCCTGTTTCTCCATGCTGTTCAGCGCGTCCCGCACTTCTTTTGTGTCAAAGTCAGACAGCATCTCGGTATCATCGGTGGACCGAAATTTATAAAGTGTGTCATAAATTTTGAACGCCCGCTCGTACGCATTAAATTCTTCCATTTCGATCTCTCCTTTTGATTTTAAAATTGGAAAGGGTAAATCCGTTTTGAAGGGTGATGGTTCCTTCCCCTTCTTCCACGACGAATCCGCCCAGTTGCCCGAACACGTCTTTGTCTGCTGTCTTCATAATTGCTTTTGGGATCTCATCGACCATGGTCGAAATGGCTTCGTGTGAACGGACGAGTTCCGTTTCTCCGAGCTGGTGGAAATAAATCACAAGCGGCAGGAAAGAATCTGCTCCTACGATATCTTCTTCATCGAGCTCCCCTGTATGGATGATCTCTTCCATCGTGACCTCTTCTTTTTGGGTAAGGGGCATGAGCAAGGTTTCAAGATACGCTGCATACCGATCAATTCGAATGACGCTCCTTTCCTCATCGATTCTGTCAAGGTAGTCCGCCCATTCCGTATCAAGTTCGCCAAATTGGTTCCCGTCTTCATCTTGTTTACGTTTCTTGCGGACGGCTTGAGGCTCGAAGATCTCACCAGGGTGAAAGCGTTTCGGGTGTTTGAAATCAAACAAGGGATCGAGAATCGAGATCAACGTGTCGGTATCGATTTCTTCACTTGTTGAAGGGTGGAACAATTCTTTTTCCAAATTGAACCGAACACCGAAGGATTCCATGACGAGGCTTTCCAGCGCGTTTGACATATACGTCTGGAGGTCGAGCTTATCTCCGAACAAGGCTTCATGATCCCGTATAATCCCTTCAAGACCCCGCTTCATTTTTCCAATCATCAGCTGAACAGTCTCAGCCTTCTCCCCGAGTTCTTCTTCCTCTTTGTGTTTCCTTGTGTCCTCGATGAAGTCAAGCATATCTGAAAACACTTCCTGCTTGCGTTCGAACCGCTCGTTAATGCGTTCGATCCGTTTTTCAATCTCGCCACTTTGAAAGGTTTTTAACGTGTTTTTTTGAATCGTTTTTTTCAAGCGGATAATTTCCTGACGTTCATTGTATACATCAACAAGCATCTCTTTTAGTTCTTGAAGAGCCCCTTCAAACACGCCTTTTTCCACCTGCTGACGGAAAAACAGGGCGCGGATACTTGTGCGGAGTTCCCCGTACAGTTCTTTGGTTTTATACAGCATGTCAATGCACTCATCGGAGAGCTTAAAATAAACGCTGCCCTTTACTTTGAACTCATCTATGAGAACGAGGTGGAACTCAAAAACCTCACCTCGTTTCTTTTCGTTGTTCCAGATTTTTTCTTTGTGCGGTGCCCCGTTATTCATGAGGTGAGCAAACAGGATGTGTTTCGTTAACTCACTCAGAACGTCTTCCGAATACACGACCTCGAATTGTTCTTCAATATAATCACGGAGGAATTCCCGTATCGCTTCTTCTGTACATTCTTTCGTGTTCTGATACATGTGTTCAAGTATGAACAATAAGACTGCTATACCTAAGTGGCGCATCGGTAAATCGTACTTTTCTGTCTTTTGAAGCGTATGAAGAGGGGTGTCTAATACCATGTTTTTCTCCCGCTCTGTCAGGTTTCCAATGCGGGATGCCTGTTTATCCATCGCGCTTCACCAGCCTTTTCATGATGCCGTAATGCACGTATTCCTGCGGGAGGAGATTTCCCTCGTCAAGCACATTTCTGATGACTGTTGCTCTCTCTTTTGTGAAATACACAAGGAACGGAGCAAGAGATGGACGATCGTCCGTTTCAGGTTCTGTTGCCTGATCGGAAAACCGATCGACCAGCGTATTGTAAAAGGGGAGATAGGGTTTTAAGGTGCCTTTGTGCCCTCTCGCTGTTCGTTCCCATATGGCTACACCTTCTCGATCAATGTCTCCAAAATAGTACAAATCCAGATCGTAATAAGAGAGTTCTTCTATATGCTGAAGATAGTTAATGGTGGATTCTATTCGCTTTCCTCCGCCATAAATAATCAACTGGAACGGAAGGGCCCCCTCGTCCCAAAGGCGCTTGATGCTTGCATACGTATCACTGTTTTCGATGATGATTCCCTTCAATGGAGAGGGAACGGCTTTTGGAATGCCAAGTTTATAGGAGAAGGGTTCTGGTGTATGAATCATGCGTAAGTCCTCTTTCTCTAGCCCGATGCGGTTTAAAAAGGCGGAGTGTTTCTTGAGCCACTTTTCATCTCCGAACAGCATGGCCGAACGCTCATTCACCTGTAACCACTCGTAATCTTCGGCTGGATATTCATCTGAAAGGAATAGACTAATTTTTTCGATGAATGGCCAATCTTTGTGCAGTTCCTCTTCTCTTCCCCTGTAATAGGATAAATCGATGGAATCATGGACTGTGACGTCGCCAGGATTCATGAATGGTTTTGCCTCTTCCTTTTGAGCCCGATTCCAATACTGGTTGTATAGAGGGGGGTAGAGTCCGTTGAAATCCGTTGTTTTCTTTCCTCCTACTCCGATTAAAATCTCTTCTTCCGTTAGTTCGTTGATGGTCTCTGCAAAGGCATCGTAGTCCATGTATGCTTCTTTGTGGTGTCGGATCATGTATTCTTCAAGTTGACTGATGTTGACTTTTTTTCGTTTATGATCTTGTAAAAATGAGAGTATGATTGTTTTCATGGTTTACCTCCTAGCCACTTTTTAACTTCATCCATATCGGAAGGCTGAGGCTCATAAACAGGGAAGGCCTCAACCACACGATTGCCCGTCGCCTCCACCCACTTTTTGAAAAGAGGATAGGCGAAATACGATACAGAACTTCTGCTCTCGACGATAACGGTCACCCCGTTCATGGACTGGAGTGTGTCACCGAGTTCGTTGATCCCCTCCCGATCAAGAGTGAGAGGATCTGCGATATCCCGTACGACGCTTTGTATGATGTATCCATTTTGATACGCCCAGGAAGAAAGGCTGGTGAGCTGTCGTTCAAACTCGTCGTACTCCTGCTTCGTGTAGGAAGGTGAGGTCCTGAGATAGAGCACAGCATAGCGAGTTCCTCTCTCTCGGTCTCGTTCGCCTCGCAACAGACCGTATATGTAGTCTTTTTCAAACCGCCTGTGCCCTTTTGGGGTTCGGACGCAGTCCATTTTCCCTTCATCCACCCAATAGCGGATCGTTTGGGATTCAACTCCAAACAGAGCAGCGACCTGACCGATTTTGAGATATTCCGACATGTTTCCACCTCCGTCTACAAATCATGTCGTAAACCAATATATCAAAATTATCCCCTGAGTTAAATTGAAATATTTTAGATTTTTGAGATTTGAGGGCTCAACTTTTTGGGGAATCAGTTAAAATAAGGGAAAAAGAGGTGGGCTTATGAAAGAGGATGAGATTCGGATTACGAAAAAGGAAGCTGAAATCGTGCTCGATTGGTTGCGCGTTGTTAACTATGAACACGGAGAAGAGCTCATGACAGTTTCTGAAATGGAATTAAAGAAAAAGTTAATGCGTATAAGGGATCGGAAAACGTAGAGTTCAAATGTAAAAAAAGGATGTTTTTCGCCCCTTTTTCCCAAAACGTTTATAATAAATAAACAAAACGAAAGGTTGATGATGTTGATCCCAGTCTTTGCAGAAGTGAATAAGGGTCAGGTTTACACTTACACGAAAGAAAAAGGAAAGAAGAAACCATCCACATTCCACGCTTATCTTTCCTATCAAAAAGCGTTAGCGGATAAGTATTATGAAAGGATTGTCGATCTCACTCGCGGTAATGGTTCTGCTTCCATCGTCTGGATCAAAAAGCAGTTTCCATTAGGGTATCACGGGGCTGCTTATGCGGTGGACCGAATGAGAGAAGAAGGTATACTCGGAAATCACGACCGCGAACTTGGTCACAGCCGTGTGATTGTTTAGAATTCCATTAAAAGAAAGGGTGGTACGATGTATACACAACTCAATTTTTTCAAACCACGTAACTTTGGGGATGTCAAATTGCTTCAGGAAACGGTTCAGGGGTATGAGGATATTTGGGATAAAGATCTGGATGAACTCTTAGACACCTATAACGATTTGATGAGGCTCAGCGAGTTGTTTCAGGACGAATCCTATAAAAGACGAGCAGAACACATTTTGACGTATTTAAAAGCATAGCTCAGGCTATGCTTTTTCTTGTGTTGAAATGAAGGGGCAACGCGATCACCCTATAAAGCCCAGAAAAAAAGACTGCTTAGAGGCAGTCCTTTTGTTTTGCACTATGTTATTCGTCTTCATCTTGGTAATGCAATTTTTCACGATCATCCTCTATAAGCAGGACATACGAATCCGAAAACGAATCGTTCAGGTATTCAAGCGTACTTTCGGCATCCTCGTCATCATAAAAGACAAGCATTTCTTCTTCATTTTTCGTGTGTTTGACCTCGCCGTTCTCCTCTTCTTTCAACCAGGTATCCTGGTCAATATTTTTGATATAAGCCTGGTAAACCTCCATGCTTTCTTTTGCCTCATTGTATTCTTTAAGCCCCATTATGATCTCCTCCTGATTTATCGTAATTTTTTATTCATATGGTGACAATCGTATAGCCTTCTTCCTTGCATACCATTTCCGCGTTATGGAAAGCCGCATCTTCTGATGGTCCATACACCCGCTCGAGCACCTCTGTTTCCAACAGTCGATCCATCAGATCATCTTCATGTTCCAGAGCTGCCAATTGTTCATTACAAGGATAAATGCCAACTCCGTATCTCTTTTCTCCAGCGATGCGATCCATATCATCTTGGACCAGGATGACGTTCATGCTCATCTTCCTCTCTGTATTCATCACTACCAGTATATACGAACACGAAACAGAGGAGCGAAATTTCTCCCCTTTATTTGTTTTCAGCATGCTGAACAAACTTTTTTTTCCTTCAAAAAGAAAAGGCCGTGTTACACGGCCTTTTCTACGGTAATGCGATACCCTTCGATTTTCTTTTCCTCTATATAGAGACTCTCGCCGTGCTTACCAGTGACCTTTAAGACACGGTCTTCTACCTTTACCTTCCAATCAAACGGGTACAAACCAATTTGTTCGAGCGTTTCCTCTTCTTTTTGCACTAATGCCCATGCAGTTTCGAGATCAGGTGCAACAATTACGAAATTTCCATTATAACCACCATAGCCACCATGGCACTCTACTTCATAAAGTCTCATTTTATCAGGCTCCCGTCTGTTAAAATGTTCCTGCCTTAATATCTCCTCCTATCCTATGAAGGGAAGAAGCGGTATATGACGGGTTCACCATGCTATGCTTTTTCCTCTCGTTTCTTTCGTTTATATGTTTCCCATTCTTTTTTGTAATCCTTGTTCAAAGACAGACGCAGCTTTTCGATAAACCGATCGGTTTCCGCCAGTTGATCCCTCACGCGTTCCCGAAACGCTCGTTCCCTCTCTTTTTCATGTTGAGCCCGAACCACCCGTCTCATTCGTTATCTTTCTGCGGGGAGACGAAGATTTGAAGCCCGTGCTTTTCTCCGTAGTCCCACATTTTCACCCAAGGGTACGTCCCTTCTGGTAAGGTGAATGTCGCCAGGTCATTGTGTCGGATGGTTTCATGATCACATGTGGTTCCGTGTGAAAACGTGGCAGGGTGAATCGATACCACCCGCCCTGTGTCATTCAGGTATTGAAATTTCATATGCGTTCTCCTCCTCTTTTAAACCTATTGCAAAACGCCCTCACGCTCATATTCCTCTAACAGGGTTTTCACAATTCGTTTACGGTTGTCGATTCCTTTCATCGTTCTCGATTGATACATTTTCGTCTGATACACATCGACAATAGTATCCCCCTGAAGAACAATTCTCAAATGTCCAAACGGATAAATGGATCGATCCCCTTCCCTGTGCATCGGTTTTCCGATCAGGACAAGTTTCGTTTTTAAGTTTATCAAACTTTCTTCATGTGTTTCATATCGCTTTCCTCTTACCCTTTCTCTGTACAGGGCGGTTACGGATTCACTTGCTGTGACGGATAAGAAGGGTTTGATTTTGGGCCACCAATCTTCCGCTATTCGTTTAATGTGCCCAGGGTTACCCTCGTGACAGACCCAATGAGCCACATTATGGCCTCCCTTTATCTGAAGGGACTCCAGGTTGTTACAGCTGAGCCATTCAGATACTAGTGGTTGTTGCTCTATGTACGTTGTAACGGAACGGTTATCATAAAAGACTTTCCCTCCCGTAAGCCCCCATCGCTCAAGAACCCCAAGGAGCCAGAGGAAACTTTCAACCTCCGCCTGATTGACATCCTCCTGATCACTTTTTCTCCATCCGTGAAGAACCGTTTCTCCCCAATAGATGGCATACCCGATGACGGTTTCTTTTTTTCGTGATGCATCACAATACGCTTCAAACAACATTCTCTCTCCTTTATCGTTTCATAGATGGGAACCGAAGGACAATGTGCTCACCAACCTTGCACAAATACCCATGGAACCGCTCCCCGTTACGGCCGATAAAACGCGTAATTAGCGGCGTTTCCCCGTATAGGATCAATTCCCTGCGTTCTCTTTCTGTTAAAGTGGTTCCATATACCTCTTTTTTCATAATAAAGCAATTTTTACAAATATAATACCCTGCTTCTTCTCTGACAAACGAACCACATCGAGGACACTTCATGCTTATCTCTCCTTTTCCCACTAGTTCCATGCCATCAATCATTACAATAATAGGAAAAATGTCCTTTCACCCCTTAGGACTTTACTCTTTTCCATATAAAGGTAGTAGAAAAGAAGGTGTTGTCGTGTCGACCCATATTCCTTTATCCATTAAGGCTCCTGTCGCCTATAACGAACCCCTTTCCCCCTATACATTCACAAGAACAGGGGGACACGCTGATGTTTTTGTTTCACCAAGGTCATACGAAGAAGCCAGAGAAGCGATCAGGGTTGCTTGCTCCATGGGGATGCCCTTTTTTGTTCTTGGAAACGGATCCAACCTGATTGTTCGGGACAGCGGGATTCGGGGGATGGTCCTCTATGCGGGAAATCTGAATAAACTAGAGCGAGACGGGAGTTTCATCACAGCGGGGTCTGGAACCAGGCTGATTGATGTTTCCCGTTTTGCTCTCGAGAATCACCTGACAGGACTTGAGTTTGCCTGTGGAATCCCTGGAACAATAGGAGGAGCTGTCTATATGAATGCGGGAGCTTACGGGGGCGAGGTGAAAGACGTACTAGACTCTGTGACTGTAATAACAAGAGGCGGTGAAATAAAAACCCTGAGCGGTTTAGGTCTCGGGCTTTCCTATCGGAGCAGTATTATTGAGAAAGAAGGATACACAGTGCTAGAAGCGAGATTTCGCCTCAGAGATGGTGATCCTGAAAGGATTCAATCCAGAATGGAGGATTTAACTCTGAAACGGGAGACGAAACAGCCTCTTGAATACCCATCATGCGGAAGTGTGTTCAAACGGCCCCCAGGCTACTATGCAGGGAAACTGATACAGGATAGCGGGTTGAGCGGCTATCAGATTGGCGGTGTTCGGGTATCAGAGAAACACGCTGGGTTCATGGTGAACGTAGGCGGAGGAACAGCGAGTGACTACATCGCTCTCATTCAGCATGTTCAAGAAACAGTTTATCAGCAATTCAGGGTTCGACTCGAACGAGAAGTTCGTATTATAGGAGAATAAGAAAAACGCTCTTAGCTAAGAGCGTTTTGTTTTTGGTGATACGTGTCGATAATTCTTTTTGCTTCCTGGTGTCCTGGGCTATCTTTCGGGACAGGTTTTGAACCAATGAGTATTCTTTTGCCAGTCTCGTCAGTATCATAAACGTGAACTTCTAGCACATCCTCATTTTCTGGTTCTTCGGGTTGTGCATTCATTTCAAACATCAAATCACCAACAATGAGGCAAGGAAGCCCCCACATTTATGTGTGGGGAGGAATTGCCACAAGGGGGAGATTTTAAATCTAACTCGTCATAAGACGGTAACGTGAGCGTATGCTCATCTCTCCTCGCACATGTTAAGAAGGGTTGAAAACAATATAGACACTGCTCGCTACACCCCTAGCTGGCTGTTTAATCTATATTCCATAGAGCCTGGAACTGGAGAAGCATTCCAGGGTATGCACCTTCTTAACGGAGTTCGCTTTAGCATTTCTGCATAAAGGAACTAATGCTGGTCAACTCAGAGCTTATAAAGAATTATACTACCCCCCGCTTTTAAGCGTGGGGTAGTTGACCATCCCCATTGATCTCATGCAGGGTTACGCGCTGGTGCGCCTTGAATGTGATTGAAATTTCGTAATCCTCGTAATGTTTCATATCTTTTCCCTCCCTATTCCTATTCCACGATTTCAAAATGCGCTCCTTCTGTAAGGAGAGTGCATCCCGCTTCGTCTGTAATGCATCCTGATAACACGGTGCGCTTCCCAATATAGGACTCGGGAAGATCTTTTTGCCAGCCGTTCTCTTTAATGGAACGTTTCCATACGCCTTTGTAATCGTTTGGAATACGGTCCCATTTTTCTTTTGTGACTAGAATCATAACATCATTCCTCTCTTGTTTTTACCTATTATAGCTTGAAACGCTTCTCCATCTGAAAAAAAAGCGGGCGTTTCCCTCTTCACTGTTTTCCAAATGAGAATGAGGGCATGCTACACTTTATCTACGACTTCAAAAAAGAGAGGATGATTCTTTGAATAAAGAGGTGGCGGTTCATTGCAAAACCCTTTACGGCATTACCCGAACGGCCTTGACGATGAGTGATGAACAGGAATACGCGCTCGTTCAACATTTGCTCCAAAAAGGCGGAAAAGAAAACCTGGCATCTCTTACTGCTTCAGACAGAAGGAAACTCCTGTATGGATGGGCGACTCAGCTTATACAAAAGGAGCGGGAAGCGTTTGACACAGAATGCCTCGTTCCTTTTGCCAGGAGGAGCGTGGAGACGTTTCTTGATGCGCTGGCGGAATCCCTTAACGCGTCGGGGATCCAAACCTGTGATGCAATCTTAAAGAGACTAGCAACGGTTGATGCTGCATGGGAACGCGTATCCCATGTTCTCGGGGTTCGCCAATCGCAAAAACAGGGATAATTTAATCAACAGAGAAGAAAAGTATCCTATAATAAAAGGAGACATAGAAAGCCAGAGAGGAAGATGCCCTGATGACAAGAGATCAAAAGACGTACCGAGTCCGAGCGACTTGGACCATGACGAGAGACATCGACATAGAAGCTGATACGGCTAAGGAAGCTCGTGAATTGGCGCATCAATGGAACGAGAGTCTGAAAGATGCTCCTGAAGGGGACTATGTGTTAAATAGTTTTGAAGCAGACGTGTTAGATAAAGAGTAGAAGCGAGTCCAAAAAAACGGAAAGGATGATGAACATGTATGTAAATCAACGAGATTTTGTATTCCAGCAAATTCAAGCGTACGCGGAGGAACAGGGGATCAATCTGTCCGATGAGCAAATTGAAAATGCGACAAACGGCGTGGACTACTGGTTAACGACAACGATTCCTGAATCCATTTCTGATGCTATTTCATATGCCAAAGAAGAATAAATACAACAAAAAAGATGAGAGCTCAAGCTCTCATCTTTTTATTGGAAACCGTGCAACTCGCGATGGAATTGTAGATACGGCATGTGTTCTTCTTCAATCGGGACCATATCGGTTTCCCGAACATCAAGCATTCGGTATTCGTCTTCTGTTAAAGCGTCGGACAGAAGGATGGTGCCATCATCCGAAAATGAAATCATCCCCTGATCAAACAACACATCATAATGAGGAAGAAGGAGGAGGCCGTTGTACACATCGAGCCTCTCCCTGTTGTTCGCGTGTTTCCATGGCTTAATATGAGAAGCGCGAAGGAGAAACGGCTTAGGGAAAGCACTGATCGCGCACCCGTTCCAGTAATCAATAAGTTTTTTTCGGAACAGCCCTTGCCCCAGTCGGCTGGCGGTAATCCGTTCCTTTTCTGTTTCTTTGTCCTCTTCTTTGTGTGCTTCTGTTTCCAGTATCCAAAAGTGACGCTTATGTTTTTGAGGAGAAACGCCCAAGCTCTTTAAATGATCTCGATACCATTGTTCCCCCTGTTCGTTTTCTTCATAATATCCCCCCAGCACCTTGGAAATACGGCGATTGGTGTCGCGGCCGTCTGCGTGTTGGTGGTTTTTATGACGATCCAGCGTATTTTCCTTATATCCAATGATGCGACTTGGCCCGAAAAGGAGGTCTTCTCCGTTTTTCCAGATCAGAATGGTGCGAGCTCTTTTCAGATAATCTGCATATTCCTCTGCCTGTTCTGGATCTTCGGCGCTCATCTGGAAGGCAATCATGTTTTCTTTAAGTTGTTCGATCGATTGAATGAGATGCATAGGGTTCACCTTCCTTATGTAAATTCCAGTCATTGTAACATGAGGAATAAACTTCCGTCCACCTCTCTGTCTATCCCCTTGCCCTCTTTTCTCTTTCTTCTGTGCGCGCGCAAGAATGTTCCTATAAAGTTGAAAAAAGCCGAGCAAAGAAACGCTGCGACTGGTTTTTATAGGATAACGATAAAGGAGAGATAGAAGTACGGTGTAAGAACTAAAGCACTGAAACAGATGAGAGCAATCCGATTGTGATAACGGATGTCTGAAGACGATAACCTTGGTAGGACAAAGAATAATGCGAAATTTGGAAGATTGACAAACCCCATGTAAAGGAGGACATCAAAAACATACCCTAAAGACCCGCTGTCTTCGTTAATGACTCCCATAAACATCCCGAACAATTCGGCTATATACAGGGGAATGGCACACAGATTGACGAGCGTGTAAATCAAATAAACTTTTTTTGAACTCATGAAAACACCTCCACTCCTCCATCTTAGTCATATTTGCGAAAAAGGCATGTTTTTCATAAAAAAGCCTCGAGGGTTACTCCCCGAAGCTTTCAATCACCCTTACGAGCGGCACTTTTACATACCCCGTCGGCACATGAGCCTGAAGTGGCTGAACCACTCCTGCTTCCATTAATACTTTAAGCATACCTTCGTTTCCTCCGTAATTTTTAATGGCGGTCACGTCACTCACATCTCCGTCAAGATAGCAGCTAAAATCAACTTCGGGCACATTGACCGTAGCGGTTGCGACTGGGATCGAATCCTCCGCATCGATCAATCGGATCGCTTTGCGTCCGTTTTGATAGGTCCCGTGTTCCACATAACATGTGTATCCTGCAAACTTTACTCTCGTCATCAAAATCCTCCTTATAAGGTGAATACGATCACTTCGGAGGTAAAGGCACAAAAGGCGCCCCCTTCCCCTCGTTCCTTTATAAAAACGGGTTCCCCGTCTTTTTCCTGAATCATGGTCATGAAACTAGAATCAGGGTGATAGGCATAATACACCCCGTAGCGCTTGTGATCTCCTAGATTTTTGTGTTGGAGGTGTTCTTCTAATAAATCGAGCAACCCTTTTTTGGTGAACATCCGATAGCTATTTTCCCCGACGAGGGATCGAACTTTTTCTTCCTGTGGTCCAACCCCTGTCACTTTATACTGATAAAGAATTTTCATATCCCGATTTTCCCCTTTTTTCTAAGTATAGCAGGAAATGGGTATAAAGGTAGAGGCGTTTCAAAAGACGCTTTCCTTTTCTCTCATTGGATTGAAAGGAATGTTGCAAGACATACTACCCTTCTGCCAATTCAACTTTTACATGCAGCTCTTTTGAAAGGCTGCGTTTTTTCTCCATCTCTAATTGCTGGGACGGAATGCGTTTGATCCACACGCGTTTCCTGCGCTGATACCCGTTCTCCTTTAGCCATACTCTGTGCTCGCTTCTGTCCTCTGCGACAAGGTTCCAAAAAATGTCCCAATCGAAACCCGTTGATTCCTTCATTTTGACAAAGCTTAAATCAATGTGGTCGGAAAGCCATTCTTGCTCCTTCAAGACGGCTTCTCCGTGAAAGTTCTTTTCCCACGTTTTCTCCATATAGGTGTACCCGCGTTTTTTGAGAAGATCGCGAATGGGGTATCCATTAGTCACGCGAATGACATACGTATCATGGTCTGCAACGGTCAAATCAGGTTTCCCGACGTGCCGTTCCAGCATTTTGATATCACTTGCCCCACCCATTTCTCTCAATTCCTCATAATCAATCCAACCTTTATGGATCGCCTTTTGCAGAAGTACGAAAAACACTTCATAAAACCGCTTTGAGTGATCCGTTTTTCCATCCATGGAATAGTGACAATGGTGAGCGAGTTCATGTATGGCTGTGCCAAGCGTGAATGTTTTCCCGAGTGAGAGATTAAAGATACGAATTTCTCGATTACTTGGATCGTAGTCTCCGTGAAAACTTTTGCGCTCTTCCTTATGAAGGGTAATGTAAAAAGGTTTGATGGTTTCATTCGGGAATGCCTCTTGAGCGAGTCCTTTCAGTGCTTTGTGAAAGCGGTAGGATAATACTTTCAAGAAAACCCACCTCCTTCCTACACCTTATGAAAGACGAGATTGGCGTATGACCCTGGGAGAAATTATGAAAAAGAATTAGTTGAAAGTCTCCCGTTCTGTGGTAGTGTTCACAAAATGAGGTGGTGCACATGGAAGGGAGTATAACGGCAGTTCGGAACAAAATGATTGTCAAATGGTTCTTTGGAGCCGTTCTATTGTCAACAATGGCTCAGGTCATTTCGGGACGACCTCCAGAAGCGATCGCTGCCTTTGGGGGTGGGGGGGTTGCGATTTCTTTGTTGGTTCTGTTCTTGTCCTACAAAAACATCCTCGTAGAGGAGACCAAGTACATTCTCGCAACAGGCGGAATGCTTGTTTGTGTCATGCTTCTTCTGTTCAGCCCTTCCCTTATAGCTGTGTTGATCGTTTATTTCGTTCAGGCGGTGAATACAATTTATGCCGACTATAAGCTGATTCTTTACACGATGGTAATCGGTCTTTTGCTGAACGTTTATGCGTTTCTCCAATTGAAAACAGAGGTATTTCCTGGCTCTGGTGTGAAACACATCACAATTTATAGTGCCTTGCTTATTTTAACGTCCGTTGTGTTAGCGGTTCAGGCCCACTTTAATAAAAAGGTTCAAACCTCCCTCACTCTTCAGGAACAAGAGAGCCGAAAAGAGCGAGACATTTCAAGAAAACGACTAGGGGATATGAAAGAGGCGGTAACACTCACAGGAGAAACCGACCGAGAACTGGACAAGGTCATTAGGGTAGCCTCTGATCACTCGGAATCCATCACGCTTTCCTTGGAGGATATCTCACAAGGAGCACGGTACCAGGCTGAGCGGATGGAGGAAATTTTGAGTTCCACGTATGCTATGGATCATAACATCAACGAGGTTGCGGAACATTCGGCCTCCATGGAGGGACAAACGAAAGAATCCATGCAGCTCACAGAAAATGGACTCGAGCGGCTACTTTCCCTCAAAGGAGAAATGGAAAATGTGACGGGGATGTTTCGATCCTCTCAATCGCTAACGGAGGAACTTCAGCTGAATATGAAAGACATTGAGGCTTTGGTACGGGAGATAGATGACATATCGGGGCAAACGAACCTTCTTGCTCTAAATGCTTCGATTGAAGCAGCGCGGGCAGGGGAACACGGGAGAGGGTTTGCGGTTGTGGCAGAAGAGGTCAGGAAGTTGGCTGACAGCTCAACCCTTTCCGCTCAAAAAATAGCAGGCATTCTGTATCAGATCAAAGAAAAATCGATTGACCTCACCACGCAAATGGAATCCAATCAGGGGGCAATTGAAAAAAGTCAGGCTGCTTTCCGTGAAATGGAGACGACCTTCCATACCCTTCAGTCCCATATCGAAGAGGTTTTAAACGTTTCTTCCGACGTTAAAGGAAAAAACGCTTCTCTTAAAATCCTCTCGGAGCAAATCTCAGAAGAAATTAACTCCATCTCTAATATCGTTGAGGAAACGACGTCCTCGATAGAACAGAGCCTCGGGAATGTGGAAAATCAAAACCGTAACATGGAAACCATCGCCCGTTTGTTTCGGGAATTGCGGGAAAATCTCCAATCCCTGCAACAACCATAAGAGAGGGGGGTTCTCCCTCTTTTTATCTGATGTATAATGAGAAAAAGAAACGGAGGTACGAGAAATGGATGAAACGATTAAGGAACTGTTGAACCGAGAACCGAGCCGTTGGGGCAACTTACCAAAAAGTGTGTTCGAGCGTGACATCCTTCTGCTTCAGGAAACGGTTACGAAACTTACGGAAGAAGCATCGCTCTTGATGGCGAAACTTTTGTTCGCTTATCAGAATAAAGATGAAGATTTCCCCCGCGCTTTTGAAGTGGAGGCCGTTCGTTCAGCTGTTTCTCACTTGGAAAAGCATTATAAAGGAGAGATGTTCTCCCCCTCTAGTTTCCGAAAGATGTTGGCTGAAATGGAGGAGAAAACAGAATGAATGAGTACGAGATGAGTCGAGAGGAAATGGAACAAGCCATGCGTGAATTTGCTGAAAAAAGAGGCCTTGTTCTGCATGATGTGCACTTTGATACCGAGTTTCGCGAGGTGTCGTCTGGAACGGGAGGAAGTCGGTTGAAGTCGGTTGTTACAGGCGCTACGGTGGTGGCAACAAAGAAGGAATAGCTTGCATCTCATATAAAAACCCATCTGATTCCAGATGGGTTTTTCAGTATAATGAAGCAATGCAAGAGCATCGCTATTTCCAATTCCTTTTGGTGAAAAACACTTCTGAAAAATCAACCCACGCCCAAAAGACGTTGATGGCTGGAACAAAAGCTTCGACGGTATCTCGTTTCCTCCAGGAACGAACGTTGAACGTTTCTGTATGGCCGCTGTTTCGGATCGCATACCGCTTCATCACAACAGAAAGTGGAATGGAACACAGATACATCAGCAAAAGAACCATGTTTACCGCCTCCTTAATCTTTTATGTCTAGTTTACCAAAAAACTTGCCACACTGTTTCCCTCTCTTTCCCTCATCCTGTACAATAACGTATCAAATGATAAGGAGATGCGTATGAAAGATATTCTTTTGATTCTGGTGCTGCAACTGCTTCACGTACCCACGTTCACTCTTCGGACGGTCATGTTGGTAAAAGGGAAGTCTTTGGCGGCCGCTTCCTTAGGTTTTTTAGAAGCACTGATTTATGTATTCGGGTTATCCATTGTTTTCAGCGGCGAACAAAACGCTGTCACGATGCTTGTCTACGCCGTCGGTTTTGCGGCAGGTCTTTTCCTTGGGACCCTGATCGAACGAAAGCTTGCGATCGGCTACACCACGTTTCAGGTGATTACAAAAACGAAAAATATGGACCTTGTCGAGGGTTTGCGAAAAGAAGGATACGGCGTAACCTTATATGAAGGAGAAGGAATCGACAGCAAGCGCTACAAGCTTGATATCCTCACAAAACGAAACCAGGAAAAGGATTTGTTTCAAAAAATCGAATCCTACGAACCATCTGCCTTTATCGTGGTGTATGAACCAAAAGCCTTTAAAGGCGGTTTCTGGTTAAAATCGATGAAGCGGAGACGAAAAAAAGCCCAAACCTCATGACCTTCTGTATATACTATAAGAAAAAAGGAAGAGAGGCATGACTGTGAAGCTTCTTGACAGGTACAACGAAAGAAAAAAGCGGTTGAGCGAAACGATCCTCAGATTTGGCTACCACTATCCTAGCATTTTGACGGTTTTGATTTTTGTAGGGCTTATTCTTTGTATGGTGTCGGTAGGGTTCTTTGGAGAATGGTTAGAGGGAATTGGAAAAAGGAACGGCAGGTGAAACGATCCCGTATAAGGGTCGTTTTTCTCTTTTTAAAAGATCTTTTTTCCCCCTTCTTTCTGTTCCTTTCTTCAGCTACATTACGCATACAATATGTGAAATGGAGTGATCCTTTATGATCGTTGAATTAATGTTTGCGGTTACCTTGCTCCTGTTATTTGGGCCCTCGTTTTACTGGGCGTTCTCTAACGGGAAAAAGAACAAAAAGATACGGGAATCCTTGAAAAGCAAAATGAACGGGTCTTCTCTCACCCCGCTGTTGCTGCCGATCCTTGATAGTGATGGTTCATCATGGGAGAAACGAGACAACGGGTTTCATGCATCACTACGGGGAGTGGAATGGGTGTATATGCCATGGTATAAGAAGTTGTGTTTATTCGAAGAGGGAGAATCAATAGTTACCATCAGTTGCAGAAAAGAGGGTTCCGAAGCGGTGGTAAAAGCGGATCGGTTGGATTTGTCCCCTCTCCCGCACGCTTTTCTCTTGGCGATTTTCAACCACATCGAAGAGGTCCTGGGGGAGAAAGAACGTTTGGAAGAGGAGCGGAAAAAAGTAGAGCAACAAACAGAAAAAAAGGAAATACTCGAAAAGTTCAGACGGTTCGCCCAAGCGTTTCCAAATGTTACAACAGCCACCCCCTTCGGATTCACAATGCATGACGAAAAAGGTCTGACGGCCGTGATTGTAACAAGGAACAACGAGCCCTTATTTGAATCGTTTATAGCTAACGGAACAGTCGGCTCGCAGTGGCATGACATCGAATTTCAGGAGGCTTGTTCAGAATTTGAGGAAAAAGTTCGTATGTACTTGCAAAACATACACAAAAAAAGCGAAAAGAATGTGAACGTTGTTTAAGCTTCCCTCGTTCTATTTCACTCGCGCGTTCAATAAGTTGTGAACGCTTGCAACAAACAGTTCATTCCGATATGATAGAATAGAATGGGAATCAACCATTCTATTGATAATCAAATACTGAGCAGATTTCGGCGAAATGGGCTGCAAGGTGCACTTCCCTCGCTCGGAACTGCTCTTTTATCTGATAAAACAATCATTCTGTTCGACCATTCGGACAAGACTCCCTTGCTGAGGTGATGCTTACGTGTTGTGTAACGATTGTCAAAAAACCTTAAATGAACAGGATGGCATGCTTGATATCGAGGATATGTGCGACGCGTGTCGTCTGGAAACCTTGCTCAGATCGCAAGGAGAAAGCTTACCTATATAAGGGTGAGCTTTTTTGTTTACCAGTTTTTAACAAAAACGAGGCAAATAATTGCCTGAAGCCTCCCCTCCTTTTACACTCATGGTAAAGGAGGTGGAAGCATGAACCTGACCACAGAAGAACTAATCGACATCCTCCAGACCTATCACAATGCATCCGTTCAGGGATTTGGGTCGTATAACCCATCTTTTGAAGCATCGGAAACCCTTCAGCATAAAATACGAGACGAGTTAGCCCGAAGAGGGATTACGAAAACGTGCTCCCTTTGCCACCAATACCTCTACCCCAACGTAACCCACCCTACATACGATGACCACGCGTTTTGCTTCGGTCGCTGCAAAGAAGTGTGGATCTCATTCTCCCAGTCAAAAAAAGAAGAATAATCACAGCCCCCATTCGATATAGTGCTATCATAGAAAAAAACGAAAGGGGTTTTTCGATGTACACAGTAACCATTGAATACCAAAACGGAATTCGAAAATCAGAGAAAGTTCCGTCTCACAGGGATGCCACTCGATTAGAAATTAGTCTGCGCCGCGAAGCCTTTAAAAACGGAACACCTTACAAAACAACAAGCATCCGCTCCTGGTAATCCTTATTGTGTTTGAAGCTCATGAGTGAAGGAGAAAGGATGATACGAATGAAAACCGATGAACAAAAACGAAAAGAGATTGGAACGTTCTTATTGAATGAGAAAGGCTACTCCAAAAGAGATGTGATTCGAGATCTGCTGAATGAGTTTCAATTGTTAAAAGGATACGAACCTGATGAGATTGCACTCATGTGGGATGATGAACACCTCACCGATTTAGAAACGTTCACGGAGGCGTTTTACGACAGCGTCATCAGAGTCGTTTTAAATGTCATGGAAAGTTTCGAGGAACCAGCAAATAAACCATAACCCTTTTACACACACAAAAAGCAACCTCTTATGAGGCTGCTTTTTTACGTTATACCGCTTGTTTTCGTCTGCGACGGCGTCTTCGTTTTTGCTCGTATCGTTCCATTCCTAATAGTTTTTTGCCTTCATCCGTCAGATATAGCGTTCCGTTTTTAAAGGCATCTGAAAATCCGTCCACACCCACCATTTGTTCAAAGCGTTCTTTTTTCGTAAACTTCTCCGCTGAAACCTCGATGTGAATACTCTTCATATGTTGTTTCCTCCTCATAGGTTATGTTCTACTCTTATTCTATGCGGGGTGGTTTGATTTAGTACCCGTTTTTTTCTTTAACTTCTTTTCGACGTGTCTTAACCATCGGTAACGGCTTCCCATCAGTTGGAACAGTATGCCCGTTTTCATACTTGCGACGACATAAACAGTCATCACGCTTCCGCCAAGGATAAGAATGCGGATCAGGTTCATTACGATCGTTTCCTGATCCCCTGTGATAAAAGTAAACAAAGCCATGAGCAAAAATCCAACCACCGTTGACAGGAATCCGACTACCATAATGGTTCCGCTCTGGAACACGATTTTACGGAAGGGGTACTGAGCCTGTTTCCGCAACCACCACAGATGAAGCCCGATCGAAACGAGGAAGCCGATATTTGTGGTCAGAATCGTCCCTACCGCCTCAAACGTCATAACGAAATACGGGTTCAAGAGGAGTTTTAAGAAGACCCCGATCAAAAGAGCGAGAATGGCGAATTTTTCACGATTCAATCCTTGAAGCATGCTTGCGGTCACAATATAAAAACTGTACAGGATCATACTTGGAGCATACCACATCATGATTCGCCCGCCCGCCTCCTGGTTCTCAAGTCCAAACATAATTCCGAAAAGATCGTCTGCCCCCGTCATAAACAGGAACGTGGTGGGTACCAGCACAAAGAGGAGAACCTGGAACGTTTTTGTCATATGGTGATGAACGATCCCTTTCTCTCCAGCCGTGTGTGCTTTCGTGATGGCAGGGAGAAGGGCAAGTCCGAACGCCGTGGAGAGTCCGACAGGGATCAGGATCAGCTTTTGCGCGAGTGCAATAAGGGAGTTTACGGTTTCCGCTTCGAGTTGAGAGTAACCTGCTTCCATTAATGGTTTATTAACCGTGAACGTTTCGATGAGCTGATAGAGCGGAAGGGCAAGTCCGATGATGACAAATGGGAGGGCTGTGGTGATCATCTCCCCCATCAGTTCTCTTTTCGAACGAGCGGTATGAACCATCTCATGGGGTTCAGGATACGGATCGAGACGTTTTTTCCACGCCTTTAAATACCACAACAATACAAGTAATCCAGCGAGAGCCCCGACGGTCGCTGCAAATGTGGCCATTCCGACGGCTTTCGTTAACTCTCCTCCATCCGTCTCAAGAATGAAAAAGGTAGCAGCCAAAATAAATGTAACGCGAACAAGTTGTTCAAGTGTTTGCGATACAGCTGTTGGAATCATAGCTCCGTGTCCCTGGAAGTACCCTCTGATGACGGCCATCAGGGGAACAAGGATAAGGGCGAATGAAATCATACGGATGACGTAAATGATATCCCCCTTTGTGTTTCCTGTCACACTCCCCTCATCAATCAATAACGGCGCAACAGAGGGGGCAAGGGAATAAAGAGCGAGGCACGAAACCCCTCCTGATAGAAGGGCGAATACAACCGCCATTTTAAACAGACGTTTGGCCGTTTTGTATTCCTTTAATTCGTTGTACTTTGATACGAACTTCGATATGGCAAGCGGGACACCAAGAGTCGCCATACTTAACATGATGGTGTACGGTTTGTAGGCGTATTCAAACAGAATGTACCCTTTTGTACCGATAAGAGCGATAAACGGAATGATATAAAGAAACCCGAGAAGCTTTGACAGGTACTGGGAGGCCGTTAAGATGGCGGTTCCTTTTAATAGATTGTTCATGCCTCCCGCATCCTCTCCACAATCATCCGATTAATGGTCTCGATGGTCAGGATGCCGTACTCAAGACTCGGGTTGTTTTCTGTATAAAACGACAAAACATAAGGATTCTCCCCTTTCACAATGCCTGTTGTGCTCACGCACCAGTCGTTCCAATCTTTCCTTTTCCACCCGTTTTTCAGATAGACCTGATCCCATTCATTCCCTGCTGTTATGCCCCATCTTTGCTCCTTTCTTCCCTGTTTCATATGACGAAGAAGGTCGATGTTTTCTTTTTCATAATAAAGAGACCGCAAACATTCTGTCATTTCTCCTGGTGTTGTGACAGATTGTTCCCATCTCCCCCCATCTCCTGCATCCATGCGATAGAGGTTGAGGGAATTAAAAAAACCGTTCATGGTTTCTTTCCCCCCGATGGTTTTCCATACAGAAGAGGCGGCTTCGTGGTCACTGTCCCGCATCATGTGTTTCACGTGTTCCTCTTCCACTTTTGTTCCTGATGTTAACAGATAATAAGCGATTGGAACCATAACCGTTTCGTTCATCCCAAAAACATGATCCCCGTTATAAGCGTACATTTTATTACGTCCTAAATCATACACGCATACCCCGATGGCGGAAGTGCGTTTCTTTAAAAAAGCGCCAAAAGGATCGCCGAGAAATCGGCTGAATCCCTCATTTTTTTGAACGTGCTGATGATCTTTCCATAACGTTTGGAGGTTGGCCCACCCGCCTGCTCCTTTTGAGAGCAGGGTTTTGATCTGTTGGTTGATTTCGTCCATGTCTCCTGTTCCTCCTCCTTCGTTTTCTTCTTTATACAATGATTCTGATGGGATTCCTAGGAAGGAATCCCATCTTTTTTTGTTTATAAGAGTAGGAGATCACCTGAAGGAGGAAGATGCATGTTGTATTTTTTTGGCGTGATGGCAGGGAAGCTTGCTGGAACGGCCTCTCAAATAATCGGAATGAACGGAACAAGCCTTCCAGGCAAAGTGGGGCGTTTGTTTGACGGAGCGATGCTTCAAAAGCTGGCACGGCAGGTGGATGACATTGTGATCGTGACAGGTACGAACGGCAAAACCACCACAGCGAACCTGTTATCTCATATGGTTTCCTATGGGCAACGCCGTTACCTTAACAACGGGGCTGGATCCAATTTAATCACAGGGATCACATCTTCTTTTATTCATGAATCGGATCTGCGGGGACGCATTAAAGATAAGGATATTGCAATCCTTGAAGTAGACGAAGCCACAATGGAGCGCGTTTTAGCCTACGTCACCCCGAGCGTCATCGTGGTGACCAATTTCTTCAGAGACCAGCTTGATCGGTATGGTCAGATTGAGAACATTGTTGATAAAGTGAAAACCTCCATTGCTCCTCACAAAACAAAACTCATCCTGAATGCAGACGACCCGTTTGCTATGCGGTTGTCTACCCTCGATTGCGACATTTCCTACTTTGGATTACAGAAAAACAGTTACACGTTTCCCTCTCAGACGATGACGGATTCAAAGTTTTGCCTTTGTGGTCACCCATTTTCCTATGATTATGTTCACTATGGTCAGCTTGGATATTACCACTGCGAGAACTGCGGGTTCAAGCGCCCGACTCCACAATGGGAAGCCACGCGCGTGACCGATACGCCAACGGCCTCTGTAACGGTGAACGGGAAAACCTATCATTCCTCCTTAAAGGGTGCTTACAATGCTTACAACATTCTGGCTGCGATCGCGGTTGGAGAAACGATCTCTCTTTCTAGAACGAGCATGAAAAAGGGATTAAAAAGCTATACGGCTGAAAATGGACGGATGCAGCAATTTTTCCTTTACAACAGCCCGTTAACGTTAAACCTTGCCAAAAACCCGCAAGGCGTAAACAGCACGCTGTCGGATTTCCTTCAGTCAAAAGAGGATAAACAAATGGTCTTCTTTTTGAATGATCTTGATGCGGATGGGAAAGATCCTTCCTGGATTTGGGACGCGGATTACGAACATGTCAACCGAAGTGATGTGAAGCGGGTCATTTGTTCTGGCATCAGAGCTTATGACATGGCCATTCGGATTCTCTATGCGGGTGTGCCGAAAGAACGAATCCTCGTCCTCCCTTCCTACCAGGAGGCGATCGATGAAATGGCTCGGGTTTCCTTGGAGACGTATATTCTCAGCAATTACACCCCTCTTGAAGAGGTGAGGAAGTTGTTGCTTAACCATGAAGACATTAACACAGATAACAGGGAGTGGGTCTGATGAGGTATAGTCTTGATTTGCTGCATTTTTTTCCTGACCAATTAAACCTATACGGAGACGGCGGGAATATCACGATCGCCAAGAAGCGTTGCGAATGGCGCGGGATACAGTTTCGCCTCCACCAGGTAGAACGGGCGAGTGATGCGGATTTATCGAATGCGGACCTCTTCTTCATCGGAGGTGCGAGTGACCGTGAACAGGCACTCGTCACAGATGAGCTCCAAAAAATCCGTAGTGATTTTAAGGCGGCGATTGAAGACGGGGTGGGCGGACTGACAGTGTGCGGTGGGTATCAGTTCCTCGGTTCTTACTACCAGCTTTACAACGGAGAGAAACTCGAAGGATTAAATCTTCTTGATTTTCATACGGTTTCCCGTGTGCCTGATGCGACGAATGTGAAAAAACGACTGATCGGGGACCTTCATGTCGTCAACCCTCTCTTCGGCCGTATGATCGGATATGAGAATCACGGAGGCGAGACGTTTCATGATTATGACGTGCTCGGCGATGTGGTAAAGGGATACGGAAACAACAAACGAGACAAAAAAGAGGGCCTTCACTATAAAAATCTGATCGGAACCTATATGCATGGCCCTCTGTTTAGTAAGAACCCGCGTATATGCGATCATCTCATCCTGAAAGCGATGGAACGAAAGTACGGCGTCACAAGCCTTGAACCTCTCGATGATACGTTTTCGAAAGAAGCGAGCAAACGGTTGTGGAGTCGCTGCATTTCCTGACCCCTTCATTTCGACGAAGGGGTTTTTTATGTTTTTTCACCTCCTTTTTCCTACATTAGGTATGATGGAGAGGATAAAACCAGAAAGGATCGCGATTGCACATATATCTTAAGAGAGGGAGATGGATCGAATGACTATCACTTATGAAGGGTTGAAACGAAAACAAGAAAAGGAAATGAATGATTTCCCCATGGTGTTCGCTTTCAGCAAACAACAGTTTGAAGAGGGAATGAAAAAACTGGGGTTGTCTCCAGAGGACGCGGACCAGGTCGCATCTTTTGGATATAACGGGTTTATGCGAAAATCAGATAAGGAATCGTTCTCTGAACTTCTCCGTCGGCACGACATGGAAATGAAAGAAGCGATGGATGAAGACTCGACAGGTGAAGGGTTTATCTTCGAAATGTTTGATTATGAACTATGGAACCATGAGTACGGTTACACGGGCGAGTTAGGTAGACAAGCGGGAATCCTCGGTATTTCAATGCCGAGATGAAAGCGACCATATGTTGGGGTTGATTTCTTTTTTCGACGTGATAAAAACAGCTTTTTCCACATATACTATATGTATGAAATAAGGAGGGTAAGCATGGCCACCAAGACGAAGTCGGTTTTTTTATACGGAAATCCAACGAAGGTTAAAGGGGAGCGTTTCCAAGAGACCCAAAAAGCTTTTACCGCGCTTGTAAACTTCTTTATAAACGAGATGATTCAGGATGAAACCTACACACTTGATCTCCTGAATAACAACCCTAAGTCTCCTCGAGTCAGAGGGCTTGAGAAAGCGAAACGGCATACCCATCCCCTTGGTTCTGCGTACGGACAAAACGCCATAGATTACGCTGTTAAAGAACTTCATAATCATCTAATTCACATCAAAAACAAACTATACGGGTACGTCGTTCGTCACGAAGAACACCTTAAACCCTACCTTCAGTCCATCGGACTGTTCCATGCGTGCATACGGGATGAGGATGAATTGGAAACCCTTCAAAAGCTCATTCAAAACGAACGGGATAAGAAAAAACCTAAAGAGGAAACCCTTCAATTCTATCAAGATCTGCTTAAAACCTTACTAAGTTTCTCGGAGGAGGAACGACGCCAGCACCGAGAAGACGTTCGGATGCTGTATCGGGAAAAACTCGAAAACTGGAAACTTCCTTTTGTTAAAAAGGCAACCGTACAACTGGACACGCGAGTCTGTTCGCTCGAAAAATCAGAGGATACTACTAGTGATTATGTCCTCCAAGTGAAGTTGCTGGGGAGTTCAAAATGGATCGAAATGCCCGTAACGGGCAGCCGTAGAGGGGTAAGACGATTGGACCAGTATAAAACGGGCTCTCCCTCGTTTTCCCTTCGGAATGGAAAACTAAAGGTAACCGTACCGTTTAAAAAGAAAACGAGAACCTATAAACCAAAAACCGTGATCGGTCTGGATGCAGGAATAACCGATTTATTGTATTCCTCAGAAGGAGAACAATACGGTAGTTTCAAAGGGATGGACCATTTTTATAATGAAAAGGTGCAGCCGAAGCTTCACATGCGTTCTAACCTTCGAAATAAAATGCGATCCTACCAAAAAGAGCTGCACAGGGATGGGGTTACAGAAGAACGTGAAACTGTCTTACGTGAGAAAATCCATCACATGGCTTCCATGCTAAACGGGCAGAAAAAGGTGTCCAAATGCCGACGCGTCTATGCCCATGAGGTGAATCGCAGGCTAAACAAGGCTGTAAACGGAGTGATGAAAACCGTTCAAAACCGAAAGGTTTTGGTGGCGATGGAATCGCTTGACCTGACAGAATTCGATCGAGGGAAAACAAGCAACAGACGAGACTCCTCCTGGATCAGAGGAAAACTAATCGGGAAACTGCAAGAAAAACTCGATTGGAAGGGAATCGCTTTTAAAGAAGTCGACCCTGCTTATACGTCTAAAGCGTGTCCTGTTTGTCATCATATTGACGATCGTAATCGAAACGGAAAGATGTTTGAATGTACCGTGTGCTTTCATACGTCTGATGCGGATTACAATGCCAGCGTCAATATCGCCCTTCGGGCTCTAGACGTGGAACTAGAAAAGATTACACAGGACTATGCCTATCAAAAGAAAAAACGCCATGATCGAATCAAGGCGTTGTATCGAAAACGGCATAAGATTTATTTACAGAAGTTATCGGCTTAATTGCTGGTAACCATATGAACCTCTTATCCTGATAGATCAGGAGACAATCTTCGAGATACCCGTAAGGGTCAATCCGAAGGTGCTACCCTTTGTTTCTCGGTTGAATGCGTTGCTTCTGTACGGACGGTTCGATTGAAAAAACAGGGGATGCTCGGTATTTCAAATGCCGAGAGGTTCACCTATGATCGAAATGGCCATAGAAGATAACCCTCTTTTTGAAGTCGACGATTATGAAATGAAGCAAGAAGCGTGGTCGATCTATACGTACTACACGATGAAACACTTTAAGGAAAAGTACCCTCATGATGAGATTCGCTTCATGATGGGGGCGGATCTTCTCGGGGATATCGGGAAAGGGGAGTGGAAATACGGGGATGAACTCGTAGCAGAAAAGAGGGAGTCTTCTGGCCAAAAATGATAAAAAACCCGCTGATCAGCGGGTTTTTCTGGTTAAAAGGGAAGCTCGTCTTCTGTGATTCCTTCAGCATAATACGCTTCTGCTTCTTCCATGTCGATGTGGGCTTGATCGATTTCCTCTCGCATCAATCTCATGTTTTCTTCTTTTTCTTGAGGTGTTAATTCTCTCTTAGGTGGTTTTTCCCATTCCTCTTCTCCAAGCGTGGCATAGTGTTCAATCACACCTTCTCCTTCCTGGAAAGAGGAAAGATCGACTTTATAATCTTCATCAAAAGCTTGTTTCAGTTCAGGGTACGAGGTCTTTAATTCGACACAAACGGTATCAAACGTGTCCTGGTAAACCGAGGTACAAAACCCCGCCTCCACCGTACGATCAAGCAGTGTATCAACCATATGGGAAACGTTTTGAAGGTGTCTGATTTTGTGACTCCAGCCGTTCAGATTTCCTTCTAAATACCACTCTGCCATCAATAATTTCTTCATTGTTTCCGCCGCATTGTGTTGCGTAATGATGAATTCCACCCCATCCTCTCCCATTCTTCGTTTATAGTGGACTAGATACTCTTATGATACATCTCTCTGATAGAAATAGAGGAAATAGACGTCTGTTTTTTTCCGAACAACATAGGAGGAGATTGAAAAAAAGAGATGCCAGAAGTCATCTCTTTTTTAACGTTTATTTAATTTAGCCAATAGTCTCAGGATTTCTAAATACAACCAGATCAGGGTGACCATCAGGCCAAATGCCCCGTACCATTCCATGTATTTAGGTGCATCCGCTTCCGCACCTCTTTCTATAAAATCAAAATCCAACACGAGGTTCAACGAAGCCACGATCACGATAGCGAGACTGATCAGAATCCCGATTGGGGACGCATCGTGTAAGAACGGAATTTGGAATCCAATCAACGAACCAACAAACGAGAGGAGGTAAACGATGAAAATGCCACCTGTGGCTGCCATAACCCCTAACCTGAAGTTTTGGGTAACTCGAATCCATCCTGACTTGTACACAATTAATAGACTAAATAAAACGGCAAAGGTGATCAACACAGCCTGTATGACAATTCCTCCGTATTGGCTGTTGTAGCTTGCGGATACCCCTCCTATAAACAGCCCTTCCAGCAAAGCGTATAGAGGTGCTGATAGTGGAGAAGCCGATGGTTTAAAGATCGTAACGAGAGCCACGATCAATCCTCCTATCGCTCCTATCAGCATGACAGGGTAAGCACTTGTCGGATTCACGGAAAACAGATTCCAGGAAATCATGCTCGTAAGAAATACAAGCAGGGCCAGAACCATCGTTTTATTCACGGTTCCCTGAAGCGTCATGCCGCCTTCTTTTCCATACTTTTTCATAAATACTTCATTTTTTAAAGCTGGGTTTCCAGATCGCATCCCATCACTCCCTCTTTTTTAAATAGTTTATTCGAAAAAATCGTCTTCCTTTGAAAATGATCGGTCTTTTTGGCATCATTTTGTCCGTTTAGTATGAACAAGAAACAATCGAAATAGAACAGGATCAATCGTATTTCACAAGCGCTTCTTTGAAATTCCGTATCCCGCCTTTTGGTTTGTCCACGTCTCCCTTGTATCGCGGGATCAGGTGACAATGGGCGTGGAATACAGATTGTCCAGCCTCCTCCCCGCAATTCCATCCGATGTTGAACCCGTCTGCCTGGAACCGTTCTGCAATATAGGCTCGGCATTCATGCAGCAATTCGAGAATGGCGAGGACCTCATCCTGCGACAGCTCAAAATAATGCTCTCGGTGTGCTTTTGGCACAATCAACACGTGGCCTTGATTTACAGGAAATTCATCGTAAAAGGCTTTTGCGTACTCGTTTTGGAAAATCACTTTTTCGGTATCTTTCTCACAAAATATGCACGTCATCAGATTCCCTCCTCTTGGCAGATGATTCGTTCTTTCCCTGCCGTTCCCCTTATTCTTTATTATATATGGAAACGCATCTCTTTCGTTGCTGAAAAACTTCTAATTTTTTATACTTCCTCCCGAATGTTCGTCTATCAAACATAACCTAGAGTACCCTTCCTGATGATTATGTCATAAAGGGACCTGTTGGGGCCATGTATCGTTGCCTCGGAAATGCCGTTCCTCGAGAACTGTCCTCTGCATTATGCGAACAAGTTGCTATGCTGGAATTTTCTCAGGCCGAAGCTATCTATTAACCCCAAAACTCACGAGAACTCTCGTGAGTTTTTTCATCAGAATGAGAGGTAGGAAGATCAGGAAAGAAGAGAAAAAGAGGTTTATATAAGGCTAAAATAGGGGGATACCACATGGGTGAAAGCAGGCGTTATTGGGTTCTTTCGCTACTGTTTACGTTGCTGTTTTTATGCGGGATAGGGGTCGTTGAGAAATTAGAAGGAAGTAAAATCAAAACAAGCGAGCATCTCGAGTTTGGCATCGGCCATCTGATGGTTGGCTCAATGATCAGTTTTGTTATTTTTGCCGCACTATTGCTTCCGCTATCCCTTATACTGCGAACCCTTCTCAGCAAACTCCTTATTTATACAGGGATCGGGTTCCTCATCGGGAAATGGTTTTTCCACTTCTGGTACTACGATCCTTTCGTGAAATCGTACGGACTCGAAGAAGGGACGTCAATCATCGTTTTTATGGGTGTCGGGACCGTTTATGCGTATCTTGAACACTATGTATCTGCTTATCTAAAATCTTCGCAAACGAGAGAATCGGAGGATGCACATGAACGAAAAGAAGAGTGACCTTTTTGCTAGATACCGATACGACGAAGAAACAAAGGAGCTCCAGATCGAATTCCATTCTGGGTATCATGTCTACCGTTACCATGATATCCCAAAAGATGTCGTGGAGTCTTTTTTGCGGGAAGGCAGTCATGGAGCGTTTTTCAATAAGAAAATCCGCAATCGGTACACTTGTGAAAAAGTGGGTGTCAAAGAAGAGTACGAGAGGAATCCACATTATGCCTTCCTGAAATAAGCTGGGGCCTTAGAAAAAACGGCCTTTTTTTCCTTTCTGTTAAGATATGGCCTATACTAGAAGGGAAGAAAACAGAGAGGGGTTTGCGATATGAAATTCACGGATCATTACAGAGTAGGAGAATTCAGAAATGATGTGGTTAAGGTTACAAAAGAGGGGCTCCGCGACATAAAAGGCGGCAGAAAAATCGAAACGTACGAGGACATTGTGAACAACTTAGAGGATGAAAACGTCTATGAGGAGTTCAAATGGGCGCTTTGTAACGTCGCTGAGATTCTGATTAACGCGTTTGTGGAGTGGAAAGGCATTGTTGCCAGCGACTACGCCGAAGCCCCGATCAGCGAGAGTGCATTCGATTATAGGGACGGGGTTGTTCACGTGGTGGGAAAGGTTCACTTTCGAAACAATGAAATCGACGGGATCGAAGAACCATCTTTCCACGCGGAATATGAATTGAAGTTAGATGAATTTCATAACGATGCTGTCATCGAGAATCTGATCGAACAGGTTGGAGTAAATCTTGAAGAGCAAACAACAGCGATGGCATCTTAAAGAAGAAAAGGAATGATAAAAGTTCTGTCCCAGCGGGCGGAACTTTTTTCTGTTCTCCCCATTCTAATCAACGCCTGGAGATGGCACAACAGAGGGGTTCCCCATTGATGCAATGATGGATGCTATGAAAGCATCAGTCACGTTTCACTAATGGATTCCATAATGATCTTCATTCCTTTTCTTCTTACCGTGTATAGTCCTCCCCTTATCGTTTTGCTATATTACGAATACGGAAAGAGGAAGGAGAGATTCGATGAAAGAATGCAATAAATGCGGAAAAATGAGTTACCGAGTCCAGGATGGGGACTACAATCAGTTTCACAGCATCAGGGTTACCCACGGGTATCCGAGCGATTATGACGGGGAGAAGTGGTCATTTGTGTTGTGCGAGGATTGCATCGTATCGTTTACAGAAACGTTTAGAGCAAAACCTGATGTAGACGAGTACCTATAAGAAAAAGTGAAGCGAGTTCATTCGCTTCACTTTTTCTTTGGTTGGAATTTCGGGTTCTTCGTGACTTCTTGTTCGATGTCACGTTTCAGTTGATCCAGTTCTTCTTCTGAGAGAGGAACCGATGAATCAGG
Source organism: Pontibacillus sp. ALD_SL1 (assembly GCF_017355605.1). Lineage (NCBI taxonomy): Bacteria > Bacillati > Bacillota > Bacilli > Caryophanales > Bacillaceae > Pontibacillus > Pontibacillus sp. ALD_SL1. The sequence continues at coordinate 41,478 of NZ_CP062975.1, read as the reverse complement.
TTTGATTCCGTGTGCTTCCAGCTGTTCCCCTTTTGCAGAGTGGAATCTGCACCAACACAATTTATGCATTTGGATGTGAGCGCCAGAAAATACAATCTCTGTGATCCCTGTAACCAAAAATCCCTCACGTCTGCCCATAAAGCTCATGTGAACTTTATTGAATCGCTTGTGGTGAAGATGGATGCTTTCAAGATGAATCATGAGTGTCCCCCGTTCCACCCGTGGCGGATCAAACGGGTAAGTTTTTGCGAAAAGTTCACTTGTATAGACGTACGCTTCTTTCCAACCGCCCGTAAATTCACGAACGACTTCCCCATTCTCCCACAAGAAAACAGGCTTTGGTTTTGCTGCCCCGCCGCCTTTTTTTCCTTGTATATCAAGACCAAGGTGACGGGTCATAAATTTCGTCGCATTACGGTAGTTTTTAAACACATCTTTCATCCTGAAAGAAGGGGTATTCTCGTTAAAGGCCAGGAATTCATCCATCGTATCTAAAAGCATCGGACTGATCTCTTCTTTATCGTAGAGGTAGTCTACCATTTTATATATGCCGTCTCGGTTTTGGATCGCAAACCGATAGGAAACGCTGATGATCCCCTGTTCTTCCCGTTCTTTTCGATGAATGATCGAGGAACACGACACACCGAGATCATCGCTCAGGTGCTGATGGATTCTTTCCATATCATCGCAACTGCCGCTATATGCAATGCGGTGTCTTGTTTTCCCTTGCTCATCGTAAGAGAAAAACGTTCCTTTTGTTTCAAGATAGCCTCGCAGGAAGTCGGGGTTCAGATCCGCTCCCTGAAAGAGAGATGTTTCATCCACGTATCGAATAACCTCTTTGTCTCTTGATTCAATAATGGCGAGCGGGGACCAGTCTCCCGTCTCCCGTTCATAAGCTATATAAGGAATACTGTGTTTTTGAAGCGCGTCCTCCACAAAACCTGCGAGAATCAGGTGAGTGGAACTGAAATATAGAATAGGGGTTCCTTCTTTATAGGATAGATGTCCGTCTCCATACAGGAGTCCTCTGATGTAATCGGAAAACATAACGCTTACCTCCTTGCTTTTCTAGTATACCCCAAAGGTCAACCACAAGAAAAAAGCAGCCGCAGGGGCTGCTTAAGATCGGTCATACTGTTCGTATATGGCTTCTGCGATGACTTTCGGTAACTGATCATCATGGCATAATTCTTTCATCACATCACCCATCTTTCGTTCCGCCTGTGGTCCGTCAATGTCAGCGAATTGGCTGTCGTTCTCAAATTCTTCTTTAAATTTCATTTTTAAGATTTCATATTCTGGAGTCTCTGTTTTCACGCTGTACAAATCGAGCAGAAATTCAGAAAGGTTTTCTTCCTGTTTATCTTGCCATTCTCCATTTGCACGATCAAAGGTCATATCAACCATCGCAAATAACGCATTTTTCACAATACCGCTTAATGTTTCTTTCATCCAAATTCTTCCTCTCTTTTTATAAATTTTGCAACGTTCGGTCCGCCTGTTTCACCAGAAGCAAACGGGTCTTAAACGGGAGTTTTTCCAAACGGTACGGATCATCCGCTTCATAGAAACATTCATCGCACCCTGAATCAACAGTGTCCATAAAGAACGACTCGAGGGCTTCCTCTTTTGTGCGGAGGAATTCTTCAACTTTCCCTTTTTCTTCATCATTTATCGCGCCCGACAAATAAGAATCTCCGCAATGGGGGCATTCCACGTGGTGGCGTCGTTCCGCAATCCCTTTTTCCAACAGGAAGGTTTCGAGTGCTGCCTGTTTTTCAGGATTATGTGATTCTTTCAATTTCAGGTGGATCCCATGAATATAGTGGCGATTCGGTCTGAGGTCACCAAGGAATCGATCCATTTCAACCTGTTGTTCTTCCGTCAGAAACGACGCTTCTTTTAATTCAGGGTAGCGATGCACCCCGAGAAGTTCTGGGAATTCTTCGAGTTTCATTTCTTTCGCTGCTTCCCCGATCTCGTAAGCGAGACTCCTGATCTCCACATTGTAAATCTCTTGTTGCAAAGCCTCAAGTTCTTTCCTTGAGTACATTTTTTTCAACTCGTTCACATCCACTGTTTCAAGGGTATCCCGCAAGGTTTCGTAAGCATTCAATATGACCTGTTTATCCACCGTGATTCTCCTCTCTGGTGTTGTTTCCCTTAGTATAGCAAGAAAAGAGAACAGGGGGCGAAAAAGCCACCTTGAGATCAAACGATGGGCTTGCTATTAAAAAAACGATGAAGGGTTATACCCTTCATCGTTTCACTTTTTTTGATCCAGTTTCTTTTGGTACAGCGGGTGATGTTTCACTTTTTCGAACGCTTCTTCTACCGAAATGGATTTGGAGTATTCGTTTCGCAGAATCCCTTCGTTTGGATAATATTCAGTATTTCGGCTATAAAAATCCATCTCTTCCTCTGAATAAAATTCCACGGCTCCGATATACCAGCCCGCTGCCGATTGAAGGCGGACGTTCGGCACGACCACCTCATCTGCTGAGACATCGTTTCGGTCGTATTGGCTCCAGCTTTCGCTCCATCTGCTTCTGAGACTCATCGATATCATTTCCCTCTCTTTTGTTTCTCTTATTATAAACGAGCGAGCAGAAGAAAAGGAAAAAACGGACGCTAGGTCCGTTTTTTCACATATTCGATATAGGCCTCTGTCGGTCGGAAGAAATGGGACAGGTCCGATTCGCAAAAGGAACGAAATAGTGGACAATTAGGACAACGCCACGAATCGCAAGGGAAAGGGAGAGGTGTTTCTTCTGAAATCGGTACAGATCTCTCAAACAATGCGCTGCAATCAGGACACGTGTAGGAGACTGCACAGACAAAAGAACCATCTTCACATAAGCTGCGCAGATATCGAACGGTGTCCCCTTCTTCCAGCAGAGAGTCTGTCCATTGATACGGGTTTCGTTTAGTTTCTGCGTTCACAGCTTCCGTCAACGAGCGGGGGAATATGCGCGTCCCCCCAGAGGCCACCACGTAATCCAGCAACATCTTCAGCACATCCCGATGATAAAAATGCATATCGTGCTCCTTTCGATCTGTTTGCTTATTGTAGCAAATACAGGAAGCGCGAACACCCCAAAGAAATGGTTATTCCCTTTTTTTGTTTTTTTGTTTTCGGAAAAGATACAGATGAACGAAACCACTCAGAAAAAGAAACGTTGCCAGTGCGTATACCCAGAGCGGCGTTTCCTTTACAGCTGTTACCGCTTCTTTTTGAACCGTTTCCAAAACTTCCTCCAACCCCACAGGATTGCCTTCATAGGAAATATCAGTTGCTTGGCTGAACATGATATCGTCTTTTGTTAAAGTTTCTAATGCTACTTGGTATGTATCGTTTGGCGGATGCGATTCTTCCCAGGGAAACTGAACCCAGACAGCTGTGTGGGGAGCCATCATGAATTTTTCGAGATGATGGGTTTTTCCTTCAAAACCAATCGACAACGTTTTATATTTTTGGATAACGGAATGTTCATTTGCAAGAAGAAATCGGACATAAGGGGCTGTCCGCGTTTCAAAGTCAAACGCAACCGCCTGAACAGAAGGGGGAGAAAAGGATGAGGCTGTTTCTTCGCCGATTCGAAACACAACAGCAATGTTTTCCCTGTAACGATTGTTGAAAACAACCGCCATTTCTCCGTCCTGTTCATCAATTTGTGACTCCGCATCACTGTTTGTGTTTATAATAATCCCGTCCATGTATGTTCCATCCTCCACATCTGAAGGAATATGAAAGGATACAGAGGCTTTTTTCCTTTCAAACGGTTTTAAGGTTATTTTCTCGGGTAACGTAAACCACTCAAATGCAGAGGTTCTGTTGCCAAGAAGCGAACTGTCCTCATAACCTGGTTCATCAGATATAAACATTTTACCAGAAGGAAGGGTGAACGCTTTTCCTTTCAGCAATTGCAAGGTGATCTCTTCCTTGTTGGGGTTTCTCAGAATGAGTTCTGCCTTGAACTGTTCTCCTTTTTTTGTTTTGAAATCAAAGTAGGAGTAAACATGGGCATCCTGCTGCTCTGGAAATGTCAATTCCACCTGAGCGGGCTGGGTATCAGAGGCAAAAGCCAAAGCAGGAAAGAACCAAACCAGTAATGCGAGCAATACATGAACAGTTTTCATCACTACCGCCTCCTTTCTTCAACTATACGGCCTGACATGGGAAAACCCTCATAAATGAGGGTTTTATTTTTTACCAAAATGGAACGTTGTTTAACGTCCATGTTAAAGTCGACTGATAAGGTGTGGGTACGCCAGGGTAGTTAACGCTGTCAACAATCTTAAAGCTCGGATTCACGCTCAGCTGAAGGGCATTTACAGGGTAACTGATGTCCCATGACCCAAGACCATGATCCACTTCGGCTTCAGCAACAAAGATGGGTCCCTGATCAACCGCATAAGGTCCGCCTGTTTGAAGCCAAGGTGTGTCCGCAGTTGACGCAGGCCCTACTGGGGAAACAGCCTGAGGATCAGCAATGGTCAGATTGCCTGTCGGGATGGTATACCCAGCACCGCCCACTTCAGTTAACTGACTTGCTTCTACAAATAATGACCATCCATCACCTGTTCCGCGTGCATCGTTAACACGTATTGTCGGAATGTTTCCGAAACCATCTGACCATGCACCTGGAGTTAAAGTGATGTCTGAGATGGTCGTATCTGAAGGGATAACGACACTAAATTCTCCTTCAGAAACCGAACCAGAAGCAGAACTCGTGTCGGTTGCCGCCTGAACCGTTTGAATGCTGCACATAAGCAATAAAGATGATAAAAAGGCCACAGTTTTTTTCATTTTCTTCATGGAAATCGCCTCCTTTAAGAAAGTTATAACCAAAAAATAGAGTTTGGCCAAAAAAAAGACAAAAAATTTCTGTTAAAGGGCCAGAGAGACAGCATTGTAAAAGCCCGTCCGCATTGGACAGGCTCATGATTTTAAAAAATGTCAGCTTCATCCCAGGCAGAAGGATCATCGAACATGTCCCAATGCGTTGAGTCAGAGCGGAGGCGCCCGAGATAGTCATGAACCGTTTCTTTTGTTGCTTCACCTAATACTTCACAACAAGAATAACTGCCGTCGACTACGATGATCCTTGTTCCCGCGTCATCCTCGTACACGCAGGTTCCAGCCAGGATCAAACTCTCTTCGGCTTCAGGGAAAATGTCCACTAGTTTTTCTTTCCGCATGAAGGAAAGCACCTCTAATGTTTCTTTCTCCAACAGGTGTCCTTTTTCTCCCAGTCTGCTGATCAAGGCTTCTTCGGACAACGCCTTTTTGGTTAGGGGTACAGATGAACCAGTAACTTTTCCCGCATAAGATTCACTTACGACAATGTCCATTGCTACTTCTTTTTCCTCACCCCTTCTCAAGTAACCACCCCCGTAATATTCTACATGAGGCAGAAGCTCACTCACGAAAGCATCGTCTTCAGGAGTGTAGTCCTCCAAATCGATCACACGGAGGGCTTCTTCTTTTTCGTACCCTTTTGTATACAACGCAGATGCCGATTCCGAAACAACAACAAGATACCGCCCCTCATTGTTGCAACACACCTGAATAAAAGTCTTTCTCATTTCATAATCAAAGAGTTTTTCAATTGGATGGTCCATGTGATCCTCTCCCTTTATGGTGGTGTAGTTCGCTTTTATTATAAAACGAGAAAGGAAAGGGTGATGAAAAGAGGGAATTTGTTTCATAAAACGGGATCAACAGTCTCAAAAAAGGGAGGGAATCGTCTTTCTCACAGAAAAAATGGTGCTATGATAAGGAAAACAGATATCAGAAAGGAAGATGAACATGATGATCACCTGGTATTACAACCGTTACGGACAAGTCCTGCTGTGGAAAGGGATGATGGATGTTCAGTCCAAACGAAAGGTTGCCGACAGGATTTTGGACACGGCTCGTGAAAAAGAGTTCTTCTTCAAAGATATTGGGAAGGATCAGGATGTATTGGTGCTGGGCGAGTCTGGAGTTTGCAAGAATCCTGGCTATTTCCAAAAAACCGACGTGAGTGCGTAACGAAACAAAAACCCCTTCTCTTCTTTGAGAAAGGGTTTTTCACAGATAAAAGGTCCATTTGAACCAGAACCATGTGACGACCATTTTGGACCACATGGAAAAGAAAAGCAGAATCGTCATAAGAATCAGGATCCCTTTCAAAACATCTTCCACAGGTTTCGCTCCTTCACGAGTAGCGTATGCCATGAGAGGGGGAGAGGTGACAAAAAAAAGCAGATGAAGGTGTCATCTGCTTTTTGATGTTTATGATCTTTGTTTTTGTATGGCTTTTTGCAATCCGCGGGATAGCTTCTCGTTTTCTTTCACATTTTTCGAGGATAAGCCAAGTGCCTGAAGGGTCGGTTGTGAACCTCTCGGCATTTGAAATACCGAGCATCCCCTGTTTTTTCAATCGAACCGTCCGTATAGAAGCAACGCATTCAACCGAGAAACAAAGGGTAGCACCTTCGGATTGACCCTTACGGGTATCTCGAAGATTGTCTCCTGATCTATCAGGATAAGAGGTTCATATGGTTACCAGCAATTAAGCCGATAACTTCTGTAAATAAATCTTATGCCGTTTTCGATACAACGCCTTGATTCGATCATGGCGTTTTTTCTTTTGATAGGCATAGTCCTGTGTAATCTTTTCTAGTTCCACGTCTAGAGCCCGAAGGGCGATATTGACGCTGGCATTGTAATCCGCATCAGACGTATGAAAGCACACGGTACATTCAAACATCTTTCCGTTTCGATTACGATCGTCAATATGATGACAAACAGGACACGCTTTAGACGTATAAGCAGGGTCGACTTCTTTAAAAGCGATTCCCTTCCAATCGAGTTTTTCTTGCAGTTTCCCGATTAGTTTTCCTCTGATCCAGGAGGAGTCTCGTCTGTTGCTTGTTTTCCCTCGATCGAATTCTGTCAGGTCAAGCGATTCCATCGCCACCAAAACCTTTCGGTTTTGAACGGTTTTCATCACTCCGTTTACAGCCTTGTTTAGCCTGCGATTCACCTCATGGGCATAGACGCGTCGGCATTTGGACACCTTTTTCTGCCCGTTTAGCATGGAAGCCATGTGATGGATTTTCTCACGTAAGACAGTTTCACGTTCTTCTGTAACCCCATCCCTGTGCAGCTCTTTTTGGTAGGATCGCATTTTATTTCGAAGGTTAGAACGCATGTGAAGCTTCGGCTGCACCTTTTCATTATAAAAATGGTCCATCCCTTTGAAACTACCGTATTGTTCTCCTTCTGAGGAATACAATAAATCGGTTATTCCTGCATCCAGACCGATCACGGTTTTTGGTTTATAGGTTCTCGTTTTCTTTTTAAACGGTACGGTTACCTTTAGTTTTCCATTCCGAAGGGAAAACGAGGGAGAGCCCGTTTTATACTGGTCCAATCGTCTTACCCCTCTACGGCTGCCCGTTACGGGCATTTCGATCCATTTTGAACTCCCCAGCAACTTCACTTGGAGGACATAATCGCTACAAGTTTGTTCTGATTTTTCAAGAGAGCATACTCGTGTGTCCATCTGTACGGTTGCCTTTTTAATAAAAGGAATCTTCCAGTTTTCGAGTTTTTCCCGATACAGCATACGAACGTCTTCTCGGTGCTGGCGTCGTTCCTCCTCCGAGAAACTTAGTAAGGTTTTAAGCAGATCTTTATAGAATTGAAGGGTTTCCTCTTTAGGCTTTTTCTTATCCTGTTCGTATCCCATAAGGGTTCGAAGGGTTTCGATTCCATCCTCATCCCGTATGCACGCATGGAACAGTCCGATGGACTGAAGGTAGGGTTTAAGGTGTTCTTCTTTGTGAACGACGTACCCGTACAGTTTGTTTTTGATGCGAATAAGATGGTTATGAAGTTCTTTAACGGCGTAATCTATGGCGTTTTGCCCATATCCCGAACCGAGGGGGTGGGTATGTCGTTTCGCTTTTTCAAGCGCTCTGACTCGAGGAGACTTAGGGTTGTTATTCAGGAGATCAAGCGTGCAGGTTTCATCCTGAACCATCTCGTTTATAAAGAAATTCACAAGCGCGGTAAAAGCTTTTTGGGTCTCCCCGAAATACCCCTGTTTAACCTTCGTGGGATTTCCGTATAAAAAGACCGACTTCGTCTTGGTGGCCATGCTTACCCTCCTTTCTTTTGTTTATCAATATACTGTTTAATGGTTTCTTCAGAGATGGAACCAACGGTTTCCAGGTAAAAACTACGGTTCCACAGTTGTCCTTTCCATAGCTTTTCTTTTAGTTCGGGGTACTCCATAAACAATTTTCTTCCCGATATCCCCTTCAGCATTTTAACCATATAGGAAGGGGCAACCTTAGGATGGGCGCTCACAAAAAGGTGAACATGGTCCTGTTCACCGACTTCTACCTTTTGGACGATAAAATCTTTTTCGTTCGCCACAGCCTGGAAAATCTCTTTCAGGCGTGTTTCTATGCGATTGTCCAGTACCTTTCTCCTGTATTTAACCGACCAAACCAGATGATAATTGACGTTATAAACACATGTTCTTGCGTGGGTTAATGTTTTCATACACATAGTCTATGCAGAAGAGTTACTACTTATACCGATATAAACAAAAAAATCACAACACATGGTCGCTTTCATCTCGGCTATAAAAAACCGAGGATTCCCGCTTGTCTACCTAAACGGTGATAGTCTTCCGTCTGAAGTTGTTTATCCCTTCGCTTGCCTGAACAGGGCAAAAAGATGACGCGGTCTAACTTCGCCCGATGCGCAACAGAGCTGGCTGTGAATAAATGAGCGTTTGTAATCGGATCAAAGCTGCTGCCGTAGATGCCGATTTTCACCATCACTCTCCCTCCTTTTGATACGAAACAGGCTGAAGCCTCGGATTCGGTCGGTACACACGCCCCTCTTTTGCTTCATCTTTCCCGTTCAACAACACATTGTCCCCCGTAAATCCGATATCGACTTTTAAAAGACTGCTTCCGACACCATACACATCAACTGGCGCGTCTTCTTCCTCAAACATTTTGATCTTATCTTTCGTGAATCCGCCTGATACAACAATCTGAACCTCCTGAAACCCTTCCGCATCAAGGGCCTCACGCAATGCTTTAATCAGCGTTACATTCACACCTCTTGGGTCAAATCGACCTAATACATCCTGATGTTTGAAGAAATACTGATCGACCATCGTCTTGGACGTATCAACGCGCACCCCTTTCAAGTCGCCTCCTAGAGCCCTTGCTACCTTAAGAGAGTCGCCAATGACATCGTTGTTGTAGTCGACAAGTGCAATAAGATCATCATCTGGAAACGTTTCTCTATACGCAAGCGATGCTTCAACAAGGTCGCCTCCGAACAGCTGAATAAGCGCATGCGGCATCGTACCTAGCCCTTCTTCTCCCCACCATTCATTCATCGCATGCGTGGCTTGTGCTTTCATGCCCCCGATATAAGCGGCATACCCGTCGCCAGCCTGATTGGAGAAGTGATCATCCCGATCGCCCATGAAAATGACGCGCTTTTCTCCTGCTGCCTTTACTACGTCATGCACATGGGTCGCCACACTCGTACGTCTCCCTAATATCCCGTCGATAATCCCTTCAAGGGATCCGAATGTGTGATGAGGCCCTGTGATCGTTAAGACGGTTTCAAATGGCTCGATCGGATCCCCGTCTTCTAACGCGGTAATCTCTAAGTTTTCAGGATTTTTAGCAAACGTATGGAGGATAGCGATCGCTTCATCAATTCCGCAAAGGATGGCATGTTTCTTTTGGAAGAATTGCATGGTTACAATCTGATCTTTTTTGTACTTTTCTGCGATTTCTCGCGTTTTTAAGAAATAAACAGCGGAGTACCATCCGTCTCCGACCCGTGTATCAAACTTAAAGGTTTCATTACTGAGCCGCTTAATTTCGCCGTTTAGTTTTCGGTCGATTTCTTTTCTCATTGAGACCCCTCCTTTTTTCCTCGGACAACCTCTGACCCGAGACACGTTTTAAAATGGTTTAAGGCAACATGATGCGTATTTTCATCAAAACTCGCTACGGCATCCTCGTGTATCGCAATACGGAACCCTTTGTTGTAGGCATCAACAGCCGTATGCATGATACAGATATCTGTGCACACTCCAACAAGATGAAGCTCTTCAATCCCGCGCTCCCGTAACAGGAGTTCTAATGGTGTCCCAGCGAAGGCGCTGTATCGGGTTTTGTCGAGGTATACGTGGACACCTTCCTGAAACGTTCGGCCAACTTCTCCGTATAACTCCCTGCCCCATGTGTTATATATATTGTGTGGCGGGAAAAGGCTTGTTTCTGGGTGATAGGAGTCATTCTTCTTGTGTCCGTCCACCGCCTGAACCACAAGATCCCCGTTTTTCGTGAATGTCGTAACGAGCTTGGTGATAGCCGTTTCAATATCCCGACCCGCCACCCCGCAAGATAAAGCTCCATCCTCGTGGATAAAATCATTACTATAATCAATCACAATTAACGCTTTTTTCATAACAACCCCTCCTTTTAATAGTTGGCAGAATAAATCGAAACAAATGGTTCATAATCGGTGAACCGATACAGTCTGGCTGGCACTTTCGAGTGACGGTTACTTTTTTTTGGTTCCCCATCTTCTAAAATAGGTTCGATAAAAGGCAAGTTCGGCATCTTACGGAAGAAATTCGAATCCAGATGAACAAACGCATTATCTGTGACAGCTTTCAGCACGCCTTGTAATTCCGATAGTACAAATTCCTCTGGCAAAAAGACTTTCGCTCTTGTTGTCAGCATCAAATCTTTCTTAATGTACCAGAGGGCATCCTTGATAATGGTATGGTGATCAAAGGCAAGATCCAGTTTTAACGCTTCCTTAACAGTGAATAAACGCACATCGTCAGCATCATCGGACGCCTTGCGTTCTTTTAAAGAGGTTTCTGGAACAATCGCGTAATGGGCGTTCGAAAGGACCCAGCCCCTTTTGTCCCTTCCTGGCTCATCATACGTATCAAAGTGTTTAAGGGACCCTTCCTGAATCCCTGTTTCTTCTGACAACTCACGAACAGCCGCCTGAAGGGCATTCTCGTCAGGCCTGACAAATCCGCCTGGCAGTGCCCATTTCCCGCCTTCCACGTTGGCATTTCCTTCCGCATCCACCTCGGCCCGACGGATAAGCATCAACATCAGCGTATGCTCGGGTGGTTTGTAACGCTCCTTTTTATCAGAAAGGATGGTGAATAGAGCGATATCGCTTGTATACCCGTCTGGTGTCACGTAATCCCCGCTGTTGTAATGGGCGAGTGTTTCCTGTTCTGTTTGGTGGCATTTCATATTGACCCCTCCTTTTAATTATTAATTGTCATATTGTTAATTATAGTATATCCTAGTTTTCCGAAAAAAAGAACAGAAACCCCTCTTTTTTTAAAACTTTTAAAACAGATCGCAAAAAAGAAGGCAAATAATGGCTTTTTCACCAAAAACGTCAGTACAATAGAGAAAAACGTCTTTTAAAAATGGAAAATGAGGTGAACCGTATGCTTTACTTCAAGAAAATCGATCAAGGCCATAAGGAATGGGTTGTCTGTCTCCATGCGGTTTGCACGGGCCACTTTATCTTTCAGGATCAGGTGGACGCCTTGCTGCAAGATTTCAATGTGCTTCTGATTGACCTCCCTGGACATTTTCAATCCTCTCATATTCCCGCAGACCCAACTCGCCCATATGAACATGCGGCGGATGAAGTCATTGGTGTTTTGGATCATTTGGAGATTCGTCAGGCTCACTTTGTAGGGATATCGCTTGGGACCGTCGTCATTCATCAACTTATGAAAAACCATGCCCATCGTTTCCGTCGGGTTGTATTAGGTGGCGCAGTCACTCGATTTACAAAACGGGCGAAACGGGTGAAGCGGATGGCCTTCTCATTTCTGCCTGTTGCCCCCTATCGGTTTATGTTTCGGCGATTGATGGTTTATATGATGCCAAACGAGAACCATGCTCCCAGTAATCACATCATTGAGAAATACGGGAGTTCTATGGGACGCGTTAATTTTCTGAGCTGGATGAAGGCGATCAATCGAATGGAACACGTTTTCATCGCGTATCCACTAGGTGAACCAACGGTACCGAGGCTTTTTCTGTCTGGAGATGAAGACCATACCATTGTGCCCGCCTTAAAAGAAGACCTGGAACGAGAAAACATAAAGCTTGAATACATCAGAGGATGCGGACATATGTGCAACATGGAAAGGCCAAAGGAATTCAACCAAAAGATGATGGAGTTTTTAAGAAATGAAGCCTCTTGACGAGGCTTTTTTAACGTCAAATAATTGCTTCATTGCGTCGTTGTGTGTAGTCTTCCTGAAAAAAAGGAGGGCTCATTATGGAAGATGCTCTGGTCCAGAAGCAAAAAACAGCCTTCTGGGTGTGCGTGATCATAGCGGTTTGTGACCTTGTGGTTTGTCTGGTACTGAGGACATTTTTGTGGTTTACCCTTGGTCTGATCCTTCCCATCCTCCTGGCTGCCCTCATCAGTTTCATCTCTTATCGAACCAAAACGTTTCTTCGCGTTACCCCGTACATGAGTTCTTCCCTTTTATTTCTCGCGGCTTACTTCTCCATCAACTGGGCACAGGGGCATCCTGAACGATTCCAGTATTTGATGGAAGGCCAGGACTACAATTTTCAAGTGATCAGCTTTTTATCGACCTTCTGCCTGTTCATTGTCCTCAGTTACACGAGCATCTATGAGGATTGGAAAGTCATCGGATTTGGGATTCTCGTTGGAATCATGGAAATGGTGCTTTTTTTCCTCCTCTATCCCGAACAGGGTTTCTTTGGTTATGACATTCGCATTGTGGTCATTTGGTCGTGGATTTACAGCCTCGTTGGCGCAGCTCTTTGGTTCAAAGTATGGCAGGTTCAGGAGTCTAAAACGAAACTCGAGAGAGGGAAACAAGAAGCAACATCCAATCACCTAAAAGCGGAAACAGCCCTTCAAGCGGTTCACTCAAACGGAGAAGCTCTGAACCGATTCAGCTCCAACCTCCATCAGCATGTAGCTGAAACGGATGAGGAAAACAGAGATCTCCTGCTCTTTTATGACGAAATGGCAGGTCGTTTCCGAACCCAGCAACATCATATTCAATCCCTGGAAGGCGCTGTGGAGTCGATGACGGAACAAATCGATCAGCTGAGAGGGTCCTCTTCCACCATGAAAGAGGTAAGTGAAGCATCCTCTGAGTCTGTCAGGGAAGGCAGAAGATTCTCAGCAGAGTTAAGTGAACAAATGGAAACTCTCACTTCTCACTTCTCAGACAGTCTTGATTTTTCAGAATTACTCCTCAGTGATACGGATTCCATCAAAGAAGCGACAAGCATGATTGAGACCTTATCGCGTCAGACAAACCTCCTTGCGTTAAACGCATCGATTGAGGCCGCGAAAGCGGGTGAACACGGGCGGGGATTTTCTGTTATCGCAGAAGAAATCAGACGCTTATCGGAACTGAGTAATCTCTCTACCCGTCAGATTGAAGAGGTTCTGTCACTGATTAACAAACGAACGCTTGAAACATCCGAAAGCATAAAAGCCTACCGCGAAACCATAGCCGACAGTGAAACGCATCGTCACGAGGTGCAGGGCGCGTTTCAAAGAGTCGAGGAGACAAGCCGAAAGTCTGTGAGGGAGGTTGAACACGTCTACACCCTCATCCTCTCTCTTGCTTCTTCTGTTCAAAACATGACAGAAGACATCGGGGCCTTAACATTATCTTCCGAGAACAACGGAGAAGATATCGAAGTCATGAACGAGAAACTCCAGCGGGTCCGCTTTAAAATTCAACACATAACCTCAGATTTCGAAACGCTGACAAGACAGGTCGAGTCTCTTCAGGGATGATTCTTGGTCCTAAATAATAGATGTTGTAAAAAGACTGGGAGTACCGCCAGCCTGTCTGTTAAAATTACAATATAATTCCATTATTGTGAGTAAGGGGGGATGCAGTTGAAACCCATTTCCATTGATCACGGGGCCTATCAGATCATGAAAGAAAAGGATGTGGTAACGGTATGGCGAAACGGAGTTATTTGTTCCTATGAAACGGACAAACTTGTTTTGTGTCTCGTTGAAGAAATCGAGCGTTGCCAAAAAGAAACGTGCGATAAATAATGAAAAAAGCCTATCCCTGATAGGCTTTTTGGTTGTTTACTTTCTTATTGCGCTACATACTCATCTTCCTGATACACAAAATTCGGCTCATTCATAAACCGCTGGTAAATCTTCTGCCCTGATTCAAAACTGAGTGTCGACCAGCTGTTCAGTTCTAATCGTTTCGTAGTCAGGCTAACCGAAAAGTCTCGTGTATGCCATGAACCCTCTGCGTTGTTGTAGGTGAAGATTTGGATCTCTCCAGACGGCATACGTTTGATCGCGCCTGGCATGGCGTATAGATCACCCCCGTCTTCTCCCCTGATTTCAACGACTTCTCCGTTCTGGACCACGTATAGCCCGATACTTGCAAAATTGGAACTCTCAACTTGTGAGGTCACAAGTAAATCAGGATTTCCTCGGATCACGTAAACGTTTTTTTGGCTCTCGTTTAACATGAGGTTCCCAAGTGATATAGATGGAGTGATCGGCCCTTCCCCGTACCGCCCAACCGCTGTTTGGTATTCCCCTTCATGAAGGGTGTCCCCTGCCTGAGCTCCCGCCCACGAAGTCTCAGCGGTTCGGGTATTTTCGTTCGTCGAGTAGATATGAAGCGTATACGTTCCGTCTGTCCCCTGGATATCCGTTTGATAACGCACGGTTTTGTCAGACAGGGAGAACCCGTTTCCTGCTGTTTCTTCTTCTTTTTGAACCGCTTCGTTCTCCGATGCGGTTTCATTTTCCGTTTGGGATTGAGAGGATTCTGTGGTTGAGGCTACGTCTTCTTCCTCCACGCTGTTTCGTGAGGGGATAAACATCGGAGCGGGTGAATCCTTTAAGCGATGCTCTGCCACCATTCTAAGGTCATGAGCCCCTCCTTTATCCTTGTAGGCGGGCAAATCGTACAGCTCTTTGTAAGCTTTTTCGTGAACTCTTTTCATTTCTTTCTTCGATATATCGTTCGTATAGTATTGTTGAGTGGCCCATGTGATTTCATTAATGTGATAATATCGATCGAGTTTTTCATCTGTCGTCGTTTCGTTTGTTGGAATGCACCCATCGCACCCCACTCTTATAACGCCATCGTTCCATTCTGCAAGATCAACTTCTTCTGTGATTTGACCTTTATTAACTCCGTCCCATTGTATCTTTGCTTGAAATTTGTAGGAATCTCCTGCGTCTCGAAAACCGAGAGAACTTTCTATTTTCCTCAAGTCCGATACATCTACCGTGATATCTTCTGGAGATTCAATTAACGTTGTTGCTGCCATGGCGATCGTCAAATCCTCAGCCGCTGTTCGAAGGTGTATTTCATGTTTGATAAACAGGATGACGAACAAGATAGGAATTGCGATCAGGAGGGGGGATAACCACCATCCTTTTTTTCTGTTCCGAAACCTTTGAAAAAATGATTTTCGACGCTTATGTCTCGTGTTCATCCTCGTCTCCATAAAAAGAGCACACGTCCTTTCGTTATCCTCATTGTCTGGTTCCATCGTACCATGGATATAGCCCTTTATGTTGTATAAATTTACCTATCCGCACCTGTGACTCGTTCATAAACGACCCATTCCTGCATATAGTAGACGAACAACCGTATAGGAAGGAAGATGATAATGGGCATCTGCAACAGAGGAACCCTGCACGTAATCGGACCACCCCAGAACATTCTGCATTTTTTGAGAGAGGGATTCAGTAATATTTCAGCTGAAGACTATGTGTATCATAAGGAACAAGACGCATATGAATTAGTAAAACAAGGAGATTTAGCAGGCATGAGCCTCATGTGGACAGAAAACGGGTCTCCTGGTGAGGTTAACCTCGAAAACTACCAGCCACGGCACAACATACCAGCTCTCGTTTACAAAAGAGGAAGCCACCTTTTGCGGGTAGAGTTAGAAGGAAGAGGACATCTTGACCACAATGATTTCTCTCCCCTTGTAGACATGAGCGAAACATTTGGACTCAGTATACACCTCGATTTTCATGATGAAGATGGACAATTTATGACGATGGAGGCCGATAACGGGAAAACTTTGTTCCGTCATGATTGGATTGGATGTTGGGATGATGATTGCAAAGGGAGCTGTTCGAAATGCAAACGAGTACCTGCAAAAATCGGTTTTCGTTCTATTTCGTAAAAAAACCAGACCATAATGGTCTGTTTTTTTTGTTTCTTTCTTATGTATGATGCGATCTCCATCATCCGCTCGGATGAGCCCCCGCTAATCGCTGGGCAATTTGAAGGAGTACTCTGGGTTATGTTTGATAGATTGACCAATAAAGCCTTGATTCATTTCTTCATAAACGACCCTCCCCTGCATATAGTAGAGATATCACAAAAGAGGAAGGAAGAACATAATGGGCATCAGCAATGGAGGTACACTGCAATTAATCGGACCACCCCAGAATATCCTGCATTTTTTGAGAGAGGGTTTTACGAACATTACACGTGAAGATTATGTGTACCACAAGGAAGAAGACACGTACGAGTTACTGAAGCAGGCAGACTTAGCCTGCATGAAGTTCATGTGGACGAAGGAAGGGTCTCACGGAGAAACGAAACTTGAGAACTACCAGCCACGCCACGATCGGCCTGCTCTTATTTATAAAAAAGGAAGCCGTGTGTTGCATGTGAACGTAGAGGGAAGAGGGCATCTTCAAGATCATGATTTTTCTCAGCTTGTGCGCATGACCGAAACCTTCGGTCTCAGCATGAGAGCGGATTTTTATGACGAGGAAATGAGTTATGTGACAATGGAAGCAGACAGCGGGAAAGCCTTGCTCCTCCACGAATCAAGAGGATGCTGGGACAGTGATTGCAAAGGAAACTGCCCGAAATGCAAACGGGAATCAGCAGATGCCGATCTCGGATTCTTTCGTTCCATATCGTAAAACTGAAAAACAACCAGACCCTATGGACTGGTTGTTTTTTTCTTATGTACATTTCTGTCTCAATCTCCCTCATCCACTTTTAGGATTTTGAAGTGTTCCAGGCACTCTCCGCTTCGGATGAGTCGTTTCAACGTATCCGTCAAGAACTCGGTTGAAAAGGAGGGAGCATAATGCGGATCGCGAAGAGTCTTCTGCCACTCTCCTATGTATTCCTCGGCGTAACGCGGAGCATCATGCCAAAATTGGTTGATATTATGGATCATCCACTTGTTTTCATAGATGTTTCGATCTTCTTCCCCTTCCATCCCCCTCCATCCATCGGGGACTTCCCAATAGAACCGTTTCATCAGTGTGGCGTTCAACCCCATCGACTGTATATCATTTTTGAAATCAGGATCATCGATATGTTCACGAACGTAGGAATCAAACGCTTCTTCTTGTGAATCTGCTTGTACAACCTCCCAATTGTCACCATTAGTTACAACGGCATACAGTTTTACCATATTAACCCTACCCCCGCTCCTATTGTACGAATAAAGATCAGAAAATTCAAACAACAAATTAGATCTGAGGTCGGATTCGATAAAAAAGACGCCCCTGGAAAGGGCGTCTTTTGGATCATGCTGATTCCTATTAATCGAACCCGTGTAATTCCTGAATCGTTTTCGTTTCATCAATAGGGACAATCTTGAAATCCTCATAAAAATTATCCATCTTGGCCAGTCTTTTATAGGTGTCGACGAGAAATTCGGTTGTGTACAGAGGGGTATAATTTTCATCCCTTTTGCTCTTCTCCCATTCTTCGATGTACTCCTCCGCAAAACGAGGTCGGTCACTCCAGAATGCACGGATGTTTTTACGAATCCAGCTGTCTTCATAACGTTGGCGTTCCTCTTCACTAAATTGGGAGAGTCTGTCTGGCACCACTTTATAATCATCAAACATGCTTCCTTTCTCATCATGGAAGAACTTTTCCATCAAACTGGCATTCACCGCCATCGATTCCACTTCTTCGAGAAAAAAAGGATCATTGATATTCTCGCGGGCATACAAATCAAATGCTTCCTCTTCGGATTGTGCTCGAACGATCGTGATGTTATGGTCAGGCACAATCACAGCGTACAATGTTTTCATTCTTATTCCTCCTGTCTTTCCTTCGGTATCTTTTCAGTTTTCTTGTAAAAGTTGATAGGAAAGGGATTCGTCAATCGGAACCACCTTCACCTCACCGAAAAAAAGCCCCTTTTCGACGAGCCGTTTAAACGTATCAATGAGAAACGCATCGGAGTAGGAAGGCTGATACGTTTCATCTCTTAAAGATTTGTGCCATTCATTCATGTATTCATGTGCATACTGGATTTCATCTCCCCAAAAAGCGCGGGCGTTTCGTTCCACCCAGTTATTGATATAGGTTTTCCGCTCCTCTTCTCTCATCCCTGAAATCCGCTCAGAAGCCTCTCCGATATCATCCAGGAAATGGCCGTGCTCATCTTTGAAGAAATGTTCCATCAGACTCATGTTTACGGCCATGGACTCCACCTCTTCCCGAAACAGGGGATCATCGATGTTGTTACGGGCATACACATCAAGCGCATTTTTTTCATGTTTCGCTCGAACCGTGGCTATTTTTTCTGCTCCCTCGATCACAACAAATAACGGCATCTTCTCCTCACTCCTCCATCGTTCCTTTTTCCAACTCTATTATATGGTTATTTTGTATAATTTTTCAATTATTTTGTCAATTCGTGAGGTCTTTTGTCGTGATTCGATTTGAACTCGGCGAAAAAAAGTGGCCGCTTTTTTACCCCTGCCTGTGATACCCTACTATAATAAAGAGGAATAAAAAGACAGGAACATTAAAGGAGGAAACAAGATGGGAATCAAATTAGCGATTATTCACGTGGATGATGAAAAACTGGGTGGCATTGCAGAAGAGTTCCAGGCAGATGCCAGTCAGCAATTTGAAAATGAAATGGAATGGGCAAAAGATAGCGGCATCGAGTTGGGAGACTACTACTCCATTCCGAGTGAATTAGAAGACTATCATCCTGTTGAAGTCGTCTGGATCCTGAAACAGGTTCGCGACACGCTTCAGCATTTAAAAGAAGACGGAAAGATTGAGAAGGTTACCCCTGAGCTTGAAATCGAGCTCATTAAAGATCTCTATGAAAACCATGAAACTATCGACCAGGACATTGATTTCCGAGTATGCGATTACCTTGGAATTGAATCATAAGAGAACGATTATTCCTAGAACGAAGCCCCTGCTTCGTTCTTTCTTTACCACAAAAATGATTGAGGAGGCTGGATGATGATCACATGGAACTACAACCGACTGGGTCATATTGAGATTTGGGAAGGGGAAGTTAATCCGACGACTGTGGAACGAGATGCCGACCTTTATTTCCAAGTTGACGCTGAAGTGGAATCATTTTTGGAGCACATTGGCCAAGACATGAATACTCCCCCACTAAATGCTATGCATTTTGAAGGGGTTTCAGATGTATCGTCCTAACGGACGCTTAACACCCGTGGAGTTGACACAAACAACCCCTCTATTCCGTCCAGCCCGTTAAAGGCATCTGGAACTACTTTTCTTAGGATATTACAGGCTCCGTTTACATCGGCATTCAACAGAATGCCGTTTTTCGTACGGTACAACCCTCGTTTGACTCGTTTCCCGCTAAACACATGGGTTTCTCCTTCTTTATATAGAGGAAGATCATCCCCGTCTAAAAAACTTGCTTTGGACGTATAGCTTTCCTCTGCGAGTTTAACGGTAATTCCAAGGCGTTCCGCCTTGTAACGGATCATGTTAATAAGCAGGGTATGGGGGATATGACAAAACGCTTGGTTGTTTCTTTTGCCAGTTTTGACGCTTTGCTTCCATCCAAGGTTTTTCCCGATGACAATCGTGTTTACGTCTTCTTCTAAGGCGATCCTGATAATTCCATGGCTCACCTTATGAAACTGATCCTTTAGTTTTAAAAAGCGCTTACGGTGAAGTCGTTCTAAACGCGCGGATGAAAACAAACCTGTTTTTTCGTTTTGTCCATGCCGAAGAATCCCCACGTAGTGAGCACGTTTTTTATTGTAGTAGTGATTATCGCTTTTTGCACACTTGCCCTTATACAAAACAGGGGTCATCCCTGTGTTTGTAATGATGGTTGCAAGGTTGTTTACGCCTAAATCAATCCCCATATACCGCCCATTGTCCTCTAAAAGATCTGTTTCCTCTCCCTGAAATACAACCTCGATTACGTAGTGATTGTATTTCGGAATAATGCGAACTTGTTTCAGTTTCTTCCCGCTATGACCGAGTTTCCCAATATTGAGCTTGGTTTTGGTTTTTGGGAATTTTAAATACCTATCCTGTTTGATTGTACAGTCCTGATTGGTTAGGAGGAGCTCTTTTTGACTGGCTTTGGAGTAGCTTGGAATATTGGGCCTGCCTTTATATTTATGAGGAAGTTTTTTATAGTCCCGAAGGGACTTGAAGAAATTTTTCCAGTCCTCGAAGGCACTCTTCATGATCCACTGACTGGATTGGGTGGGAAGGGAACGATAATCAGCCTGAACCCTGTATTTAAACAGAGCATCTAAAAAGCCGTACGAAAGAAACGGCTTCTCTTTTGTTGGCAATTGGAACAGATTCGCTTTAATCTCTTTGCGTTCCTCTTTTGGTTTCTTATTCTCTTTTTCTAGCTTTCGTTTGTACGCAAGGAGCTGATTCTCATTCATCCCGTCAAGATTGGTTCTGATCTCGTTTAAGACTTCTTCTTGAAGGGGCTGTAACGGTTTTTCGCTTTGAAGAGCGGTAAATACCTGCCGTATATAGAAGTTGGTTGTATTGTACATGTTTTTTGCGTTTTGGCAGGAAGACTGGCAATAGCCGTACATCTTATGGCCTTTCTTAATCCAAATCTGTTGAGTTTCGTAAGTCATATTTTCCACCTCCCTATACATCTAGTATATGTTCAAATGAAGCAAAACATTAAGGCGGGGAATAAAAAAGACCCATTCACCCCCCACTAAATCAAAGATTTTGAAGGGGTACTCTGGGTTATGTTTGATAGAAGCGATTCGGATCAACGACTGGGATACGCATAAGGATCCAGGCTACTTTGACGAGGAGTGGAAATAAAAGAAGAGAGGACGATGACGATGAGGGAGCCTGAGTTCAATGGTTCCGCCTACACGGCGTGCCGAGGTAAAGAGAGCTTATACTGCCATCCGATGAACCTTTCGGGCCCAGTTATAGAAAAGAGCGTCCGAGATATCGAAGCAGCTCTTCTCTCCTCCTCCCTGATCACATTCCGCGGTACAGACACGTACGAAACGATCTATGATCTTTCTGAAGAAGAACTATTCCACAAACTGCTGGAACGAAAAAACGAATACCGAGAAATCTTGTTTCAGGACCTTCAAACCACGCGTCGAGGCTTGTTCAAAGCACTCCGTCCCTACTCCACACCGTATCCGACCCTTGATGGAAAAAATGGAGGGGGAGCCTTCAAACGTTTCATCCATCTGGTGTTAGAGGAACTATTGGAAGAAGAATTGGTCGTCACCCATCCAACGGATGATCGGTTTTACCGAAGTCTGAATAAAACGGAAATGAAGAAAAAACGCTTAACGTTAGCGTAAGGAAACAAAAAAAGCCGCTCGAGCGGCTTTTTTCTATTTCCACGGCTTTCTTGTCCAGATGAAGAGAGCCCCTCCCCCGAACAGAAGAAGCAGCCCTCCTGTCACCACCATGGCAACAGGGAATGAACCTTCCTCTTCATGCACTTTCGCTTCTTGTCCCTTGTCTGATTTCTTTTGATCTGTTAGTCCCTCATCCTCTGTTGCCTGTTCCGCATCAGATCCCTCATCCCTGTTGTCCACCCTCTTTTCTTCCGATCTTTCCGCTTCCGCGTCCTGAACGATACCCTGTTCTCTCTTCACCATTCCTGTTTCATTTCTTGTTTCGATGGGGTTGCCCTCTGGAACAACAGACCCATCATGGGATGACGCAGGCGCTTTTAGTGTTCTGTCCTCGTGTCCGAAACGCGTTAACACGCTCCCCTCTCTGTCATAAAGGGTAAAGGCGTACGCGTAGACGTGATCTGGTTTCACCTCCCTATCCTCATAGGTGAACGAATCCCCTTTGTGAACAACGTTTCCCTCTCTTACGACCTCCATCATATGCGCCCCTGGGTAGCGGGTAACATCTACACCAAATGAAAGGCTGTCATGCGTTTTGACGACTGAAAAGGGCACCTCTTCTCTGATTTTGGTAGTGTAGGAAAACAACAGGGGCTCAGAGTGATTGTCCTTCTTATCCACCGTTTTGATCGCATAGTCTACCGTAACTCCATGGCCAGGAGAGGTCTCTTCGTACGTTGTTGCCTGCCCTGATAACAAAAGCGACTCTCCGCGGTAAAGCTCTACACGATCGAAATCTTCTTCAGTCGGATTGGACCATGTGATACGGAGCTTCCCTTCTTTTTCGGTGAAATGAATGTTTTCAGGGTAAGAGGGTGGGGTGATGTCCTCTACGGCAATCATCGCCTGTTCTGGAACCGATTGGTACCGAAGGGCATTTTGACGAAACACCTGATAAATGTAATTTCCTTCTTCCTTTATATCCCGATCATAATAGGAAAACCCATCCACCGTCGCCACCCGATTTCCGTCTCGGTACACAAGCGTTTCATAATCTTCCCCATCATCTGACCACTGAACCAGGACACCCCCCTCTTTCTGGGTAATTTCAACACCCGTAACAGGAGGGACATTTTCAGCTTGAGGGGGTTTGGACTGCTGGGTTTTCAGGATAGGGTATCCTTCCTCTTCGTCCATGGTCCAGACGTCAGAAAAATCAAATCCAGCAAACGAAGACGCATTTTTCGAATCCTCGTCGGATAGCGGAACCCCATATGGAGAACTTTCAACCCCTGATGTATCCTTATTCCAATAAACGCCCGTTAATGTGGACAGTCCAGGGCCTGTGTTCATGTGACCGACAGCTCCGCCTACTTTGCCTGTTGCGGTAACACGTCCCATGCTGTATACATGGATAAGCTCTGTTCTCTGAATTTTCCCAAAAGCTCCTCCCACGTTGCTTCCAGCTTGGACGGAAACATTGGCGTACACATCCCTGATTGCATTACTCCCTTCCCCCCAGCTGGTGTACCCCGCTACGCCTCCCACACTTGATTGTGTGGGATCGCCGATGACCGTTCCTGTTACGAAAACGTTCGAAACACCTCCTATAAATGAGGCATACCCCCACAAGGCTCCGACAGCTCCGTATCCTTTTACATAGGCATTCTCGAGCGCCAGATTTTGTATTTTCCCACCACTCCTTACAGAACGGAAAAGCCCAACATGAGCTTCATCACCTCTGTTTATATACAGGTTCCGAATGCTGTACCCGTTTCCGTCAAGCGTTCCCGTAAAATCGGCTATCGGTTCAAAACCTGCATACGTCCCGTCACCGTTATAATTCCAAAGCCTTGTTTCTGCTGCCTCGATGTCATTCCCTAACACGTAATGACCATCTGGATTCATTTTAATGTCCTGAAGTTCCTGAAGCGTCGTGATCACCGTAGAGGGTTCTGCGTAAACCGTCCCGATCCCTCCCAAAGTGATGAATACTCCGCTTATGAATGCCAGTACGTATTTCAATTCGATCCCCTCCCTCTCTAGAGGATTCCTGCTTATTTGTACTGTTCCTTTTATAAAAGGAAGGTGTCCTTTCTGCATGTAAAAAACCACTCAGGTGAGTGGTTTTTTTCATTTATTTGCTTATATAACCTGATACTTGAAACCTCAAAACCAAATACTCCTGAAAGGCCTCTGTAAGCTCTTGTGCTTTTACACCCACCTTTTCTGCGGTTTCTTGATTACCCTAGAGGCGCACTTCAATGATATACGTAAAGGGTTCGATGCCGTCGATCTCAATGGAATTGCTCCTTCTCTTCTTTTTCCCGTTCTCCCTACATATCGTATATCATAAGGAAAAACAAAAAAAGAAGACAGGGATGTGGTAAAAGTGCTCGTTCAATTCCGTAAGCAAAACATTCTAAATAGCTCTGCTATGTATCCTTCAGATTTTTTGGAGCTGGTAGAAAAATATGAAGATCACACCTTCGAAACATGGAAAGATCCATTTGGGTGTTACGAAATCGAAGTGGAAGGGCGTACGCTGGCCTTAAGCAATGAAGAAGTCAAAGTGGTAGAACCCTAACATTCCAACAGAAAGGAAGATTCTAATGTCAGAAGTTGTTCACCATGCGATCCTGGTGAGCGTTGATGATCTCCCAAACGGCGATGTATTATGGAAAGTTCACAAGAAGGCTCAATCCTTATTCGACACGCTAGTATCCGAAGTGGTTCATTCCAACATGAATCATGTGGATTCGTTTTTTATAGCGCCAGATGGCAGCTATGACGGACGAGAGATGTCGAACCGATTCGACGAGAAGCGGGATGAATTTATATCGTACCTGGAATCATTCGCCTCAAATAACGGGTCCAGCCCCGTTCAATACGCCGAAATCCGTTATGATGAGATGCAACGAACGAACCTTATCCGAAGCAATCAAGAGATTGTTGTGGAGAGGTAATCCATGGCGTATCGAGTGATTTTGAAGGATGAGACGCACGATATTTATCTTTATCTCACTGTCTCAGCCGACACCTTGCAGGAAGCGATTGATATTGGCGTGAATGAACATGGGAGCCCTCTCCCGCTCGTTCTTTATGATGCAGAGCGAATCGAAAAAGGCATTTTGTCAAAAGAATGGTATGAAAAAGAAACAAAAAGAGAACCTTAACTCTCAAAAAAACGCACAGACATTTGTTCTGTGCGTTTTGAACGTTCTTTTATTTTTCGTTCTCGTGTTTATTTTGTTCTTTATTCCTATTGAATCGGGGTAAACCTCACACTCGTCCCTAATCGCATGGAATCTCCGCTTACCGCTTTAAACACAAAGGAGGATTCGCCGTGATCGATGCCAAGCGTAATTCCTGCTTCTCGTTCATACACGTCAGAGCCAATAAACATATTTCCCGAACCGCTTACGGGTTCTGCTTTATATCGTCCAGGGGGCAAATCCTTCCCCATATCATAATGACCAGCTCCCAGGACAATCGGCTTGCCTTTTGCTTCAACAATTCGTGTTTTGATCTTTTCCAACTCACTTGTCTTCGTTTCGAGACGCTCCTCAAGCGAACGAAGTTCTTCCTTGGCGTCTTTTTTTTGGCTGACCATGTTGTTTTTATTGGTTTCTAACTCACGCAGCGCTTCAAATTTCGCTTCCGCGTCATCCCATGCCTCTTCCTTTTCTTTAAGGTCCTTTTCGATTGTTGTGAGCTCTTCTTTTTTATCCTCTAAATCACTCAAACGGGAACGCAAGGTTTCATATGTAAGAACGTCTCCATCCGCTTATACTTGGAGAGTGGACCTTCCTATGTATCCTCCCAGCAATAAAGCCGCGATAAGTCCTGCCGTTAAAATAGCAGGCTTCACGCCTTTTCGGTTTTTCCATTTCTCTGATAGCAACACATCATTCTCCTTTCTATTGTCATGTCGCCCATTATACGCAGATTTTTCCTTCTCGTACACACCCCCTGCTGTTGCTAGAGAAGTTTTTTCATAAAGGGGCACCCCCATCGACTATACTGGTAGTAAGAGAAAAGCTAGGAAGATACTAGTTAGAAGAAAGGGATGAGATCATGAGCACGTTTATGATTGAAGATGGCAAATACGAAGTGACAAACGACAACGGCATCGTTTCAGTGAAGCGATACGGCGAGGATTGGGGCTACGAAGCCGATAAGTTCACGCTTTGCTTGATCCAGGAGATCGAGCGCTTACGTGATTTCTGCCATCAATTAGCGGGAGAAGAAAGTCTGCACCAGGGCGGGATATATGAAACGGAAATGACTCGTTTATTAAAAGAGAACAGGGAACTAAAATCTATGGTAGGTGAGGTGAAGAGACGAGTTTCCTTCCACAAAGATGACGTTGGAAACACCCTTTTTGAAGAACTCCAACACATCATGGAAGAAAACACCCCTAAGGAGGGCGCATAATGAAACCGTATAGAGTCGTCGATGTTTTCGGCCTCACACCAGAGGCGCTGGAAGATCGCTTGAATGATCTCACAGAACAGGGATACGCCCGTGTATTCGAGAGCAATTTGAATTGGTACCAGGGAGAAGGCGAATCGGGGGTCATTGCGTTTCAATACAAAAAAGGAGATGAAACACATGAGTAGTGTAAGCCGTGATATGATCGAGGGATATGAAAGCTTGGCCCGTATGATTCAACACTTCGTGTGGGAAGGGAAACCACATAAAAGCGAACGAAAAGAACACACGTTGGAAGAATACGATGATTTGCTTGAAAGCATTCGCCTTCAATGCTGGGATAATTACAACGAGGGCGCTTACGATAAAGGCTGGACCACCAAGAAAGACGAAGAATCCCAGTACAAATAATCGGGAGGAACACATATGGAAACGATGGAAGAATGGATTCAGGAGCAGATCGATGAAGGGTATATGAGAGCGGGAGACTTGGAACCCATCAAGTGCCAATGGTGCGAGAGTTCGGATCTTGAAGATCGAAACCATGGCTATGAAAACCTAGGAATCGTGAGCAAGGAAAAATGGTGCAACGCTTGTGAGAAACGGGTAAACACCTGGTCTTACGGGAGCTGGGATTTGTAAAAACGACATGCTGACAGATGCTTTCGCTTTTTATGATGAAAAACCCCCACTTTCAATAATTTCCTTTTATAATGACAAGGATATGACAAGAATACGAGAGGATGAGTAGTATGAAACCATTACGAAAAGAAGGTTTACAAGTCAAAGTTTCAGGTCCTGTTGTTTGGGGAGATGATGAGTACCGCGTGGCATCTGAGGGAAAAATTGTAGATTGGGGGACAGGAACACAGGCCCTCGTCAATCTTGAACAAGTCGGTCCTGATTTCGGTGTTACCACTTTTGTTGACAAAGATATTATAACGCCACTATAAAACCACATGATCATGTGGTTTTTTCTTTTAGTAAGTCTTCCTTATACCAGTGCAGACCAGAATACGAGAAAATAAGCGACCAACGTGCCGATGAAAAAGATCGATGACCATATCCTGAGTGCACAACCAGGAGAAGGAGCGGGCACATTCCAACTATCTTTTCCTTCTTCCTCTTTTTCAGAGCCCCCCTTTTTTTTACTGATACAATAAGAAAAAAGGACAGGAGCTGAGTGTATGGAAATCGTTGTGACCAAAAAAGAAAAGTTCAGACGGGTGGCAAGCGGGTTGTTCCATCTCTTAAGGACCATGAATTATTTTGATTTCCAAACGAAAGCGCTGGATGATTTTCTGACACCCCAGCAAGGAAAAACGCGCGATGAACTATGGGACGTCTATATGAACGGATTGATGCCGCGACACCCCAACAATGAAGCCTATGATCCCCTGACCCGTAAAGCGCTTCACCTTATTGCAAACGTGGTAGAGGAAAACATTCCTCCAGAACATCGCCAACACGGGAGTGGAGAACCGTTTTCGTTGGAACGGTTTACAGAAGGCTTGGATGCGAAAGAAACCGAAGATTGGAAAAACGGAAGCCCCTTCGCCTGCATCCTTTCGGAGGGTCTGTCCGTAAAACGAATAGCCCTTGAAACGAATGAAAACGGAGACTGGCAGAATCATATATGGGGGTCTGTTCGTACCTTTGGCGCGAAGGAAAGGTTCGAACTCCCCGCTTCTCATATGGGAGAAGGGTTGTATCTTATAGAAGAGACGGGAGAACGATTCGATGTTCATAATGTGAGGTATGAAATGGAACTGTCCTTCCTCTCAAAAGACGAAAACCATTCCCTCTTTTCTTTCTTGATTCCAGAAGAAACGAAATCTGAAGATGAATGGGACTCTTACGACGATCACGACGAATGTTCGATATGCCGTGGTGGCGGATGTCCGAAGTGTGATCACTCTGGATTTTACGGCTTTCGGGTAGTGGACTAGACGAAACATATGCAGTAAAAACAACAAAAGCCCCGCTTATTAGCGAGGCTTTTTCTTATCCGACGACAAACCCTGTCGTATCTTCTTTGGCTTTTCCTTTTGCGTACAAGGAGACAATCGTTCCTTCTGGCTCGATAAAACGAACATCACTGTCATCACCTGACACGACCTTCATCCCCATAAACGTGTCGGGAATTTTGTCCCGATGTCTGAATACGACAGCCATTCTCATCCCTTCCTTCACCGCTCGTTTCACCTGATGCTGATACGTTTCGATGCCGCTGTACGAAAAGGTCAAATCATAATTCTTGGGCACCCTTCGCCCCGCCATTTTCGTATAATCGTAGAATTGGATTTGCGGGAATACGTCGAACAAGTGAGGATATTCCCCGCTTCTGACCCCTGCTTTTTTCGCCGTTTCTTCTGTCACCGTTATAGGTTTGTTTTCCCATAACAGATCGCTCGTTCCGTTCAGGCGAACGGCTGGAATCAGGTCTTTTTTTTAGCTATTCGGACGAGGAATGCTATATTTTTCACGAGCTCGTTCAAAAAGCCCTGTTCGTCCTCATATAACCATAGTGTGCGCTTCACACGAGCTCGTTGAACCCGATCGAATGAGCCGAATCCTGCTGTATTGAGACATGCTTTCTCGCATCCTGCCCGTTTCGCCATGGGACATACATTCATAACCCCGCTCATATCAGACGGAGCGAGATATAATACTCCTGTGAACCTCTCCCCCTAAATGCTACGCACTTAGAGGGAGCTTCGATTATCCTTAAATACGGTGTGAACCTCTCGGCATTCGAAATACCGAGCATCCCCTGTTTTTTCAATGGAACCGTCCGTACAGAAGCGACGCGTCCCAACCGAGGAACAAGGTGTATGCACCTTCGGATTGACCCTTACGGGTGTCTCGAAGATTGTCTCCTGATCAATCAGGATAAGAGGTTCATATGGTTACCAGCTTTAAGCTGATAACTTCTGTATATAAGCCTTATGCCGTTTTCGGTACAACGCCTTGATTCGATCATGGCGTTTTTTCTTTTGATAGGCATAGTCTTTCGAGATGGTTTCCAATTCTTCATCTAGAGCCCGAAGGGCGATATTGACGCTGGCATTGTAATCCGCATCAGACGTATGAAAGCACACGGTACATTCAAACGTCTTCCCGTTTCGGTTACAATCGTCAATATGATGACAAACAGGACATGCTTTAGACGTATAAGCAGGATCGACTTCTTTAAAAGCGATTCCCTTCCAATCGAGCTTTTCTTGCAGCTTCCCAATTAGTTTTCCTCTGATCCAGGAGGAGTCTCGTCTGTTGCTTGTTTTCCCTCGGTCAAATTCTGTCAGGTCAAGCGATTCCATCGCCACCAGCACCTTGCGGTTTTGAATCGTCCCCATCACTCCGTTTACAGCTTCGTTTAGCCTTCGGTTCACCTCATGAGCATAGACGCGTCGGCATTTCGATACCTTTTTCTGTCCGTGTAACATGGAAGCCATGTGATGGATTTTCTCACGTAAGACAGCTTTACGTTCTTCTGTAACCCCGTCCCTGTGCAGCTCTTTTTGATAGGATCGCATTTTGTTTCGGAGGTTAGAACGCATATGGAGCTTCGGCTGCACTTTTTCATTATAAAAATGGTCCATCCCTTTGAAACTACCGTATTGTTCTCCTTCTGAGGAATACAATAAATCGGTTATTCCTGCATCCAGACCGATCACGTTTTTCGTTTTATAGGTTCTCGTTTTCTTTTTAAACGGTACGGTTACCTTTAGTTTTCCGTTCCGAAGGAAAAACGAGGGAGAGCACATTTTATACTGGTCTAATCGCCTTAAACCACGTCGGCTGCCCGTTACGGGCATCTTAATCCACTTCGAGCTCCCTAGCAACTTGACGCGGAGGACATAATCACTACAAGTATCCTCTGATTTTTCGAGCGAGCATACTCGCGTGTCCAGTTGTACGGTGGCCTTTTTAACAAAAGGAAGTTTCCAGTTTTCGAGTTTTTCCCGATACAGCATACGAACGTCTTCTCGGTGCTGACGTCGTTCCTCCGCCGAGAAACTTAGTAAGGTTTTGTACAGATCTTGATAGAATTGAAGGGTTTCCTCTTGAAGGTTTTTCTTATCCTGTTCGTTTTGAATGAGCTTTTGAAGGGTTTCCATTTCATCCTCATCCCGTATGCACGCATGGAACAGTCCGATGGACTGAAGGTAGGGTTTAAGGCGTTCTTCTTTGTGAACGACATACCCATAAAGTTTGTTTTTGATGCGTATAAGATGGTTATGAAGTTCTTTAACAGCGTAATCTATGGCGTTTTGTCCGTACGCTGAACCGAGGGGGTGAGTATGTCGTTTCGCTTTTTCAAACCCTTTGATCCGTGAGGACTTCTTATTGTTATTCAGGAGATCAAGCGTGTAGGTTTCATCCTGAACCATCTCGTTTATAAAGAAGTTGACAAGCGCGGTAAAAGCTTTTTGGGTTTCCCGAAAACACTCCCCTTTAACCTTCGTTGGGTTTCCATATAAAAAAACCGACTTCGTTTTGGTGGCCATGCTTACCCTCCTTTCTTTCATACATATAGTATATGTGGAAAAAGCCATTTTTATAACGTCGAAAAAAGAAACCAACCCCAACACATGGTCGCTTTCATCTCGGCATTGAAATACCGAGGATTCCCGCTTGTCTACCTAAACCAAAGATTTAGAGGGAGCTTGCGTCGCCTCAAAGATATGGTCAAAAAACCGAGCTTTTCTCCCTTGTATCCTTTTGGACTATCCTCTCCGATGCTTAACAGATACATGTGACCACTCCTATTCCGTGCTATACCTTATGAAGGGCGTAGGAGTGATATGAAGATGAGATCCAAAAAAGGTGAGTCCTTATGGACTCACCTTTACGGTTCGCTTCGTGATCATGGTTTGCCCCATGCCCGTTTTGCCAAAAATTCCAATATGTTCAGGTTGTGACGGTTTAGGGTTGTACGTGTAAGAACGGATTTCTTTCTCGCCTGACATAAGACGTTCGCGGGCTGTTGAGGTTTTCGCGGGAATACCCTGGTGTACCCAATCCCATACGATCACGTTCTTAGAGGCTTCTTCCAAAAGAGAGCGTCGAACCATTTCCATGCTATGTTGAGTCATCAAATCTATCTTCCCCTTTCTCTACACTATATGCGCACCTCTTTTATAGTATGTAATTGGGGTTTCATTGAGTGAAAAAGGTTGGCTTTCCTCTCCCCACTCCCTCATTTCGTGCTAATCTAGGACAAATATAAGGAAGATGGAAAGGATGATCGTCTATGAAAAACCGTATTTCAGAACAGAAACCGATGCGAACGTTAGAGGAACTTGAACACCATGCTGGTGCACCCCTGCCAAAAGGAACCTGGAACCTTTTCTCAAGTGTCGGGGAAGAAGATTCTGCGCTTTATCCTCACGAAACATGGATGATTCGACAGGCGCAATCCTTGTCAGATGAAGGTCAACATGTTCTCTATATTGCTGGGGAGCAATCTGTATCCGATTATCTTTTAGAACTTCAGGGCACTCTGAACCTCGACGCCTTCTCCATTGTTGAGCGAGACGTGCTTACTCCAGCAGAATTCGAGGGTCGTATCTTTGGTCATTATGAGAAATTTGGAGGGTTCCCCTCTTACGTTTTGATCGAAAACCTAGACCTTTTGGAGGATGATTACAAGACCATGGGGCGGTCTCCTGAAACGTTTGAGAGGATCATTGATGCCTTTTCTTTCGAAATGAAAGAATACGACAACCTGACGTTTCTTATAGGATCCCCTTACCCTGACAACTACAAAAACGTCAAAGATCCCGAAGCCTACCGTTCGTTTTATAAACGCTACGGAAACGGAGCTAAACAATTCTGCAACGGATTCCGAATTACAGAAAATGAAGATATTGTTCCAGTAATATAACAAAAAAACTCACGCCATTTGCGTGAGTTTTTGTATCAAACACTGAATACGGCTCTCATGAACCTTTCGTTTCTAGCGCTTTCTTTTGCAAATAAGGAACCAGGAACCCGCAAAGGATCGCCAGTGCCATGATCACAGCGAAACCAACCCCCTCCATCGCCCCCATCGTCATCGCAATAAGGAGCAGAAGGACACGCGATGTAACCGTCACAACCTCTCTCCAGGAGAACAAATGTACTCTTTCTTCAAAGGTTGCCCTGTGCAGAATTTGGAATTGCTGCGAGACATAAATCGTGTTGAAGTAATACATGCCGATTGTCGTCAGGATGTTTGCGAGGATCAGGAAGAACGTGCTCCCCAGAAAAACAAAACTGTATCCCAGGGTGATGACGGTAATTCCAAAATAGAGCCAGGCAATGTCGCTTACACGCTTCATTTTCTTGTAGACTTTGATGGAAAGAATCGTGAGAATGACGTATAGCGTATTTAAAAGCGCAACCCATACTTCGTGCTGGGTCACCGTAAAGGTAAACACAATCAGGAAAAGGGATTGAAACTGGCGAAAAAACCCTCCCGCTACATACGAAACCCCTAGCCATGTCAAAGAAGGAGAACGGAAGGCTTCTCCTATTTTCATAGGTTGATAAGGTTTTTGACTCATGGAAAAGTAGGGGATAAACAGGATTGTGATCGCCAAAATGGAACTGCATAGCACCATAAAGAAGAAGGAAGAATGAAATCCCCACACGTAAATGAAGAGACCCGAAAGAATCGGTGCAAGAAGATTAACTGACTGGGCAATAACCGCTGCTGCTGAGAAAAAAGCATGAAACGTTTCTTCTTCCCCGAACTGAACGAGCGTTATATTTTTCGCGCTGTAATAAAACCCTTGAAACAACCCCAATGCCCCGCCAACCAGCAAGATGTGAGTGATTTGAGGCAACCCCTCCCCGAAAGGCAATAGCAAAAAGGCTACGGCTGAACAACATGCGCCCAACAACATGACACCCCTGTTGTTCCAGAGGTAAAGAAGCCTTGTCCCCCATAGGTATGACAACCCCCACAAACCTAACGTGATCGCGTTTAGCAGGGCTATATCAAATAGGGCCCCGTCCTTCATCCAAACATACAGGTTCACAAAGATCGAAGCATAGATTGCGATAAACCGATGAGCCACTGTATTCACAAGCAGCATTTTGATTTCTTTTGATAGTTTCACAGAATCCTCACCTCTTTATGGATTTGAAGGATATACGAGGGTTTCCTTCAATTCATAACAGTAGACTTCTGTCAGGGGAGAGATCATTATGAAAAAACATACAAGTTTAGAGATATGCACCCGTCTGAGCTACACCCTGCTTTTTATCGCTTTCATCCTTTTGATTATCGGGTTTATAAAAGAAGGACTATCTTTTAGCCTATATGCAGGCATCGGGTTTGGTGTGATGCTTGGGGGGATGTTGGTCTTTGGCATCGGGCTCGTATTCGCGTTAACGGACGGGGGAAAGGAAAAAGGCGACTGATCAGTCGCCTTTTTGCAATCATTCATTTATTTTCCTGGAAGGGTCTTTCAAGCCCCAGCCCCTGTTTGAGCAGCCTGATCATTCTTTTTCGCTCGGGGTTTCTGATTGTGTCTTTGTAAGCATCCATATTGAATAAGTCGATCCCTTATTATTCGGCTGGGTTCCCGTCCTCTGTGAATCGTTCCTGGCAGGAAAGACAGTGCCATAGTCTTTTATATCCGTAAGCTTTCACTTTCTTGCCTCGTTTCAGGCGTCCCTTACAGCTCGGGCACACGTTCTGGAGAACCGCGTAGCGGCGCCGTTTGATTTCTCCATGCTCGTCCTTTCGCCTGTTTCTCTCTTTCTTTTCCTCAGGGGATAAGGTCATCTCTCGTACAAAAAGGCCGCTTAACAGTTCCGTCATGTCTCCTTGGATAGGTTGATTCGTCACGATTTGTGTTTTGTTCAAAAGACTCTCCACACCTTTCACGTTTTTTCTATTGTACAGGGATTCTCCTCCCATTCACGAAAAAAAGAACCAATCCTGATAAGGAGTGGCTCCGATACGTTAGATCAGGCGTATTTGGCAAACAATCGTTTGAAATCTTGTTCGGCTTCCTCTTCAAGGAATCGTTGCATCTTGTAGCGGAATGTCTCTGGGTACTGTTTCATATATTCACTCTCAGGCAGCAGGAACGAATCAGGAATATGATCCTTCTCATCTGTTGGAACAAAAGAGAGGCATCCATTAAACTCCCCTACATCGAATAATACCTCAGCTACCCCTTCAATGGCACCACTCAGCGTATACTCGATAACACCTGCACCATTTTCATACCACGTATGGTGGGGATCTTCCCGAAGCATCGCTGTTACCATTCCTCTTTCTGTTTCGATTCTGGACCGTTTCCCAAGCGGGATTCGTTCTTCTGCCCAGTCTACATATTCGTTTAACTCCAGTACCTCCAATTGAGAAAGCCCCATTGAGTTTCGGATCTTCCTCATCGCGTTTTCACTGCTATCCGCTTCAGTAATGGCAATAAGCCGTTTGTCTTCACCGTACAAAACGGCATGAAAGTGTGATTGAGGACCCGTTTCTTCAGTTGACTCAGGAAACACGCGCTCTCTCCATCCCTTATGTTCGCTCAGGGTAAGGAGTCGCGTTTGCTGGCTGTCTAATCCATCCTGAAAGCTAACCGCCGCTTCATACGCTCCTTGCGTAATCGCTTTTAATTCCATTGTGCGTTCATCGATAATCGCATACCAAAACATAAGATCATCCCTCTCTTTAATAGTTTTCGATCGTTTCAACCGTCTGGCCACCCTCAACATGTTCAATAACTGTGTAGTAACAGCCATGATTCAGATTAATGTGAACCCCACGTTCAACCCGTTCTGCTCTTCGTAAGCTCTCTGTGAGTTCAAATGGTTCTCGGTAGTTTTCGTCATCCAGTTTTTTTACCACAACGCGATAACCGTTTTCCATAACTTTTCTCCTTTCAGATGCCTGTTTTTTCGATAGGAGTCAGGTCTCTTATCATTTTCCTCTCGCTATGACGTGTTCTTGTCATTTTATTGTATCACCCTGATTCCCGCGTCGTTCAAAAAAAACCTTTAATCCTTGTAATGCTTCTTAGCTCGGGATCCCCTGTACTACTGGCTCAATTGTCCCTAACTATCCTACTCATTCGAAACGAAAGATATCACCTATTCGTTTCCTCGCATTTTTCCGCTATACTGAAGTCCATTGGAATAAAAAAGGGGGGAATAGTATGGTGTTTTTTGGGGTTTTATCTGTTGCAATCTTGACTGTAATCCTTGTAATGGAAATTGTAACCGACATCCGATATGAACCCACCCTGTTGAAAAAACGAAAGGTCCTCAAAGGGGACCAGACGTATACAGCGAAGGTCACGTTTCAAAGAAGCGACGATGCCTTTTTGGTCAGACTTCATCTTTACACAGGGATTTTTCGTGAACCCACACGTTTCCGACACTATGAGTACAAACGCTCCGAATTACCCGAGAATCCTGACTATGTTGCCCTGATCGCTCAATCGATTGAAAAATGGGAGTATGAAGAAGAAAGAGAAGGAATAAGGAAGAAAGAAACCCAAAGAAGATGGCAGAACCAGAAAAGATCCCTTCCTCTGTTTAAAAAACAAGGAAAAAAGGTGAATCAAACATGGGATGGCACCATTTCAAATAAAAATAGGAAGAGAGGAGACCTCTGATGAAACGATTTTGCGAACATTGCCTTCCGATTCAAAGAACGATCGGAGAGGAACGGTTTTCTGACGTTTCCCTTGATTGGTTTATGGATCTTTTTCATATTCATCACCCTTTTCTCGTGTGTTATGAGACGGATGGGAACGGGGTAAGTGAAGGGGGACAATCCTTTTACTGTAAGAAGTGCCACGCGTTTTTCACAGGTCACTACGACATCTGGAGTGATGATGACGTGATCACACTCTCGGTGACAAGAGAGGGGTTGATTGATCGTGAAGCTCTTGCACGCTTCCTTGTTTTATCGGAAACTCGGGAGGAGTTGAAAGAACAGTTAGATAAGCAGCCTGGTCCTCTCCCGCTATACATCAAGACCGATACGTATGCTCCCTATACATTCAGTGATGGGGAACGGTACCATCTGCTTGATTTACACAGGGAACACGGACTCAATCATAAGACGTATTCCTCCTACCCGCACATTCATCTTTCGGTCGAAGAAGCGGTTCACGGTTGGGGGCGGAATGATGCCTACGCGAAAAAAGCGCACCTCCTCTCGTTCGATGGAGATCCGAAAAAAGTTAGAATCGACGTTCTTCCTGGTCCTTATGGAGAAGCGGAGCTTTCCGTATCTTATCATGAACGGGTTTTTCCAATCTCTTTACGCCATGTGGACGTGTTAACAGGAGAAGAAACCCCACTAGATGAAGTGAATATGGAGCGTCTGAAGGAACGGGATGAAGAAGGGTTTTTGAAGGAATTGCGATCCCTGCAAGAAAGAACGGATCCTCCTCCGATACTGAATATGTCGGAAGAAGCGTTTGAACAAGCGTTACTAGATCGCCTGAAAGAATTAGAACGCGTGATAAAGTGCGATCCGTGAGGATTGTTTGCTCGATTTTAATTTCTTTCATAAAAAAAGAGCCTTGTGGGAGGCTCTTTTTCTAATCGATTCATTGTTTTCTTTTATCTCGCGATGGTCTCACCAACGTGACAGGCTCCTTTAAAGACCCATTCCCCGTCTTCTTTAGCGAGTGTTGCGTAGGTTGATTTCCCTTCGTCTGAAAAGGAATACGGTTCACCAAGCTGAATCAATTTCCCTGTATCCCTGGCAGGTGGCAAACAATCTACAAAATAATCCGCCATCGCCTGATCTACCGTGTCCCCAACTTCCAAATACTCCATCAGTCCGCCTCGCCAGTTTTCAAGTGTTTTCATCATCCATCTCTCCTTTAGTAGGTTGGTATGCCTCTTTTGTTCCGTTTCCACCAATATTGGAATACGACACTGTTTCTCAGCCATGA
This sequence comes from Pontibacillus sp. ALD_SL1, assembly GCF_017355605.1. Classification (NCBI taxonomy): domain Bacteria; kingdom Bacillati; phylum Bacillota; class Bacilli; order Caryophanales; family Bacillaceae; genus Pontibacillus; species Pontibacillus sp. ALD_SL1. The sequence continues at coordinate 4,440 of NZ_CP062975.1, read as the reverse complement.
TTCCTTGCTGCCTCTCATCCAGAGAATGGCCCGTTCGGTTTCATAGGCGACTTCTCCAGTGATTTCGACCACAAGAAAACAGGTACTTGGTTTTTCGCTTTCCTTGAAATAGTCATGAACGAGAGTCACATCTCCTCCCCATCTTTTGGCGTGGGTTTTGAGTTTATCGTACGCCTTTAGAGCGGATTCGTGTGTATTGACCTTCCATCCTGGTGTACCGTGAATGGCAAAACGGTTATGATGAGGCAACACGCGTACTTTCGTGTGGATGATTTCCATAATTGGTTTTGGGAACGTCTGCATCTGACAGATGCGTTTCATGATTCCACTTTCTCCGTCAGGAAAGACCCATCCACGTTCATTTTGTTCAAATTTCGTATCCAGCCTTCAATCTTTTTTAATCGCTTTTGGAGTTCCAACAGCGTTTCAGAATCCTCTTCACCGTCCACAATCAAACGCAGGATTTGCTGCTTTTCCTCCTGCCATCGGTTGTAATGCTCGAGTGCTGACCAGAACGGAATCGTTAGGTTTTCGTTCATATGATCACCCTTTCTGATTTCTTCCCTCCTCATTATAGAGCGAAACGGAGGATTCGGGGCAAAAAGTTCCAGAAAGATTGAGGAAGAAAGCGGGAAGAGTCGAATCTTTAATCTGAAAGGAGGGATGAACGTGAAGATGAAGAAAAAATGGGTTTCATTAACCCTTGCCGCCATGCTTTTGATCGGAGGAGGTTCGGTGTATGCGAAAACCCAATGGGGTGTAGGGCTCTCATCGTTAATGGAACGAATAACCGATCTGTTCAAAGAAGAAACCACAAACGATATGGCCAAAAAAGAGACAGAAACCATAAACAGTATGGAAATGATGGTGGATGAGAATGTGGATGGGGCTGTTGATGATCTGCTTCAGTTCAAAGAACAGACGATTTTGAACGCAGGAGAGGAAGTAGACCAGTATGCAGCCGCGTTAGAAAGTGAGGTTTTAAACGGCATTACGTATTATAAAGATGACATTAAGCGCGAGATTACAGCAATCACAGAAGAGGAAACCGAAAAAATGAAAGAGAATTTACGAAACCGATTAGAGAAAAAACTGGAAGCTAAGCTGAAGACGACGTTTGATCTTGGCGGCGAATAACCCCTTTACAGAAGAGGGGTTTTTCATTGGGAGAAAGGGAACGCGCATACTTGCCTCCTAGTAAGTAGCAACTCCGAACGTAAAAAAAACCGCAAAATGCGGTTTAATCATACAAGTCAGACTAAGCACTTCGCATTAATCCTATTAAAAACTCTTTTCTTACAATCTTTTTCTGGTCCCCTGCTTCTCTGTCACAAATCATGTAATACTCATCCCCGAACATAATTTGAAACCCTTCGCCTTCAAGTTTTAAACGAAAGGATTCGCATACGAGCCCCCTGATGCTTTCAGAGTTTGCGAAAAACCCGACCAGAACCGCCTGTTCAACAGGCGAAACGTTTGCTTCCCTCTCTATGACCCCTCCCCCATTCACGGTGATCACCTCCCCCAACCTATTATGTCACCGCTTTTTGAGAGACGGGATAAAAAATCATTCTTTTTCTTCCCCTTCTTTCTTCTCTCGCTTCTTTTTCTTCCTCTCTTTTACGATTCGAACCGCAGACGGATGCAGCGCGTCAAAGAATTTTTGTGTCTGCTCCTTATTCAACACGATTTTCATGAGATCCCCCCTTTTTCCTAACAGTTTTCCCCTGCGATCAGGATTCAATGCTACACTAGGGGTATTAACGAGGAGAAAGGATGATCACGTATGTCGTACGCTACGGATTATGGGTATACCCCGAGAGAGGTTCAGGTATTTGAATTCACGGGACGGGAGTTTGCCGATTTATTACAGAAATTTGTGAACGAGAAAACGGGCCACAACGTGAGTCTTACAGTCGGGTGCTACGAAGAGGATTATGATGTGCATGTGGCAATACTAGATGAAGACGAATTAGATGATGATGTGTATGAAGCCATCAGAGGTTTAGGGCTTCATCCTGAGGAAGAATTCGTGAATCGGGACATCCTGTTAGAAAAAATTTTTGGTAGTGTTTACGCTTCTGTTGAACGATTACCAGGAGAAACGTATATCGTAACCGTACCACTGGGAAAATAAAGCAACCAAAAGCGAACCCCTAAGGGATTCGCTTTTTTCTTTTCCTATAAACGAAAAACCCCCCGCTCTTAGAGAGCGTGGGGGTTCTGTTGGTGTGTCGGCACCACATACCAATCCCAACAATAACAATAACGAACCTTGAAGCAACCCCTAACAGTTCCTTCTTCTAGAGTATATCGCAAGAAATGGGAAGAAATCAACGGGTTTGCCTCTTTCGGGAAAACGATTCTTTTCATTCCTTTCCCCCTTTCTTCTGCTACAATAGGTGCAAGAAAAAAAGAGGAGGCGTCCCCATGTTTCAAAGACCACTAAAAGGTATCCACTACGGAGAATTAACCGTTATTTCAAGCGGATCCATGTTTGCTGGGAAAACAGAAGGCATCTTAAAACATATCGATTCCATCTCGATCGAGGAAAAGAATCGGGTGGCCACGTTAGAAAAAAGAGGTGAACCTGCTATCGAGCGCACGATCGGTGTGTTTAAACACGGCATTGACGACCGATATGATAAAGAAGCGATCACGAGTCATAGCGGACGTTCCTATCCCGCCACTCCAACAGACTCTGTCATCCGAATACAACACGAAGTAGCAAGACACGATTACCGTGTGATCGTGATTGACGAAGCTCAGTTTTTCAGCGATAAGGATAAGAATGGAAAATGGAAGATCATTGAAGCCGTAACGAAGTTTTTAAGTGAAAACCGATACGTGATCCTGGGCGGATTAAGCAAAGACTTCCGCGGGGAAGCCTTTGGGCCCATGGGAGATCTGATGGCGGTTGCAGATGAAGTGCATCATTTAAAGGGAATTTGTGCCGTTTGCGGTTCTCCTTCCACCATGACCCAGCGCCTCTTAGACGGAAAACCTGCTTATTATGAAGATCCGATTATCCTCGTTGGCGCGAGTGACGCGTATGAGCCACGTTGTCGGACATGTCACAGGATTGAACATCGGAGCGCGGAAAAAGAAAACCAACAATCGATAAAAAACATCATATAACGACGAAAAGAGCGGACATTTGTTCGCTTTTTTTACGTTCCCATCTCCATCTAGGTCCATTGTTCTATAAATTTTTCGTAAATAATGGTTACGCAACCATGTATTAGATATTTTTTGTTATAATAGACGGGAACGAAGGGCAAAGGGGACGAAAACATGAATAGCATTACATCCGTAACACATCCAATTGAATATGTGACCATGGACGGAGTTGAAATCCGTCTGATCAATTCAGGAGACGGAACAGAAGTCATCCACCATCGTATTGAAAAAGGCGCAAGATGGGCGATGCAACCAGCAGAAGGCGTAACCGCACTTGAAAGTGTCTATGTATTGGAAGGCGAACTTGGGCTTTCCACCTCAACAGAATCAAGGACGCTCACTCCGCACCAATCGTTTGCTGCTCACCCTGTTGAGGAAGCGTGTGTGTTTTTGGCGCATGAGGACAGCGAATTTTTATACATTACCTCACAGCCTGTTTTTCAGTATTATTCTGATGAGGTACAAAAAAAGGTGAAACTGGCGATTGAAGTAGCCGAGAAAGACGGGTATACGGCCGATCATTGCAAGCGGATTATGAAAATCTGCATGATGATGGGCGAACATCAGGAGCTTTCCCCTGACGATATGTGTACTCTTAATTTTGCGAGTTTTCTTCATGACATCGGCAAAATCCACATTCCAGAAGAAGTTCTCCAAAAACCAGGCAAACTGACCGAGGAGGAATGGGCACTCATGAAGAAACACCCAACGTTCGGCCGTGAGATGCTCGAAACGGTACCAAGTCCTCACCTGAAACGGGCGGCTTCTATTGTGGAACAGCATCACGAACGCTTTGACGGGAAAGGCTACCCTAACGGTTTGGACGGGTCGCGTCTCTCCCCGCTCTCTTCTATTGTCAGTGTGGCCGATGCGTATGATGCCATGACTACGGACCGTCCTTACCGAAAGGCGATGAGTCCAGAGGCAGCGCTCCAGGAAATCCAAAAGCACAAGGGGACCATGTTTCATCCTGACGTAGTAAAAGATTTTATTGCATTATTTCCCGAAATCTGTAAAATAAACTAAGAGAGGAGTTGGAAAATGATGAAAAAACTAATCGTATCCCTTTTAACGGTTTTAATGCTGACGCTTGGTTTCTCTGCAAACGCAGCTTTGGCTGATGGCGAAGAAACAGCGCCTTCGAACGATGTGGAAACTCAAAACGTACCTGTAACACTTTTCAACTAGGACCTACATAATTCGGTCAACCACACCACTATAAAACGCAGAGGGGGTTTCATTCTCCCCTCTGCGTTTTTG